>JAHCIJ010000001.1 GCA_026129255.1 Anaerolineales bacterium
TTTTATGCAGGCGGAAAAACTTCTGTTCACCTCTGAATCCGTGACCGAAGGACACCCCGACAAGATTTGTGACCAGGTAAGTGATGCCGTGCTGGACGCCTGCCTGGAGCAGGACGCCCTCTCGCGCGTAGCGTGTGAAACCGCAGTCAAGACTGGCTTTGTGATGCTGCTGGGCGAGATCACCACCAAGGCTAACATCAACTATGACCAGTTGGTGCGCTCGGTGGTCAAAGATATTGGCTACACCAGCAGCGATTATGGCTTTGACGGCGAGAGCTGCGGTGTGCAAGTGGCGATCGCCCAACAGTCTGGCGATATCGCCATGGGTGTGGACAAGGCGCTGGAAGCCAAGTCTGGTGAGATGACCGAGGCCGAGATCGAGGCTGTGGGCGCCGGCGACCAAGGCATGATGTTTGGCTATGCCTGCAACGAGACGCCGACCCTGCTGCCGATGCCGGTGTACCTGGCCCACAAGCTGACCCGCCGCCTGTCTGAGGTGCGCCGCAATGGCACGCTGCCCTGGTTGCGCCCGGACGGCAAGAGCCAGGTGACGGTGGAATACTCCAAGGGCAAGCCCAAGCGCATTGATACGGTACTGATCAGCACGCAGCATGCCGACGACATCACCACGGAAGAAATTCGCAAGGCGATCATTGAGCATGTCATCAACCCGGTACTGCCGAAGGAACTGGTGGACGGCGAGTTGAAGATTTACGTCAACCCCACCGGCCGTTTTGTCATCGGTGGCCCGATGGGTGACGCCGGCCTGACTGGCCGCAAGATCATCGTAGACACCTACGGTGGCATGGGCCGCCACGGTGGCGGCGCGTTCAGCGGCAAGGACCCCACAAAGGTGGACCGCTCGGCCGCCTACGCGGCCCGCTGGGCGGCTAAGAACGTGGTGGCCGCCGGGCTGGCGGAGCGCTGCGAGATCCAGGTGGCGTATGCCATCGGTGTCGCCCGCCCGCTGAGCGTGAACGTGGAGACTTTCGGCACGGGCAAGATCGCTGACGAGAAGATCGCCGCGCTGGTGGAAGAGCACTTCGACCTGCGCCCTGGCGCCATCATCCGCGATCTGGACCTGCGCCGCCCGATCTACCGCCAGACGGCTGCCTTCGGCCACTTTGGCCGCGACGATGTGCAGCTGCCCTGGGAAGACACTGGCCGCGCCGCGGCGCTGGCAACAGCGGCTGGCGTGTAGCGTTTAGCGGTCAGCTATCAGCAAGATACCATCAAATAGAGCGGTGCATGTGCACCGCTCTATTTTCTTGTGCGCCCGCCATTCCGAACGAGCATAGCGAGTGAGGAATCCTTTAGGTCAGGGTAATTCAAGTTGACTTTTCTTGCCCTAAAGGATTCCTCGGCTAGCAAGTCTTCGGTCAGAGCTGCCTTGCAGAAAGCCGCCTCGGAATGACATCAGACAAAAAAGCGAGGCCCACTGACCTCGCTTTTTTTTGACACTGACAGCTGAACGCTGATAGCTTTTAGCTAGATATGCGGCTCTACCTTGCCCTGGATCTTGTCCTTGGGTTGATAGCCGGTGATGCGTTCCACGATCTTGCCGTTCTTGAACAGCATCGTGGTGGGCACGCTGAGCACTTGATAATCCTGGGTGAGTTGGGCCGCCTCGTCTACATCCAGCTTGACCACGCTGACAGTGTCACCCCATTCCCCGGCCAGCTCCTCAAGCACAGGCTCCAGCAGGCGGCAGGGTTGGCACCACACCGCGCCGAACTCCACCAGTACGGGCTTCTCGGCCTGCAATACTTCACCGTCAAAACTCTGGCTATCAATCGGCTTGAGGTTGCTCATGGCTCTCCTGGTCAGGTAGCGGCGGGTGGAGTTGAATACTAGCAAATGCGTCAGAGGCCTGTCAAGCAGGCGGCGCGGCGACTTAGGACAGCCATGATAAAATGGATAAGTTGTCAGCGTAGTGCGCTGAGGGCGCGTAGCTCAATGGCAGAGCAGTGGCCTTTTAAGCCAACGGTTGAAGGTTCGAGTCCTTCCGCGCTCATCAAAAAAAGCCCCGCAGAGCGGGGCTTTTTTTGCTTGGCTGGATTGATAAAAAGTGATCAGCGCAGATAACAAACATCTGTGTTTATCTGCGTTCATCTGTGGTGAATATCTTCTCAATGTGAGTAAACATCGTGCTGGTTATTGGTTAAGTGCTTCCACCAGATCTTCCAGCAGTGCGTTCACGCCGCGGAAACCAGGATAGCCCAGGCGGTCCAGCACGGTGACCTTGCCTGCTTGCACCGCTGGGATCTGCTGCCATAGTGGGCTGGCCGAGACCTCGGCGATGGATTCGGCTTCGCCATCCACGCTGTTGCTTTGTAGCAGGATGAGATGTTCGCCGGAGAGCAGGTCGAGCCGCTCGAGGCTGATGAAGGCGCGGCCATCGCGCGCCCCCAGTTTGTCTTCCGTGCCATCCGGGTGCAAGGTGACGCCGAGCTGACGCAGCAGCCAAGGCACGGTGCGCGGATGATCGGTGAACACGGCTACGCTCTTGCCTGGGTAGATGGCCACCACTGAAACATTGGCTTGGCTGCCCACTTGGCCGCGGGCCGCTGCGAGGGCGGCATCAAAGGCGGCCAGGTCGGCCTCGGCCTTGTCATGCAGGCCGAGCGCAGCCAGGGTCTGCGCGTAGTTCTCCACTTCGTTGTCGCCGGCCACGGCGATCGTGGGAGCGATCTGCGCCAGCCGCTCGTACCCAATGCGATCTATGAAGAAAGCCATGCCGATGATCAAATCAGGTTGCAGGGCAACCAGGCTCTCTACAGATGCGTTGGTGCTGGACGAGTACAGCTGTATACCGGCCACTTCGGCAGGGGAGATCAGCGGCGGCAGATATTCAGGAAGGTTCACGATGGAGGCCACGGGTGTGATGCCCGCGTCCAGCAGATCGGCCAGCATGCCTTCTTCGCCGAGGGCGATCACGCGCTGTGGGTTGGACGGGATCTCGGTGGTACCAAAGGTGTGCTCAATCGTGCGGGTGGTGGCGGTTTCGCTGACCACCACCAGCGGCTTGGTTTCAATGTTGCTGCCGCAGGCAGCCAGCAGAATGCCCAGCAGGGCCAGCGAAGTCCGGATGCGAGAATGAGTGCGCATATAGTTGTGCCTTTCCTAGGGGCATTATGCGCACTAGGCCAGGCAAGCTCAAGTGGGGCGGTTTAGTAGCATCTTCAAAGCGATTGAAACTTTGACGCATATAATTCCGCACAGCTTACAAGTATGGAGATGAGATGACGAACCTGGTAACTGGCGGAACCGGATTTATTGGCGGGCATATTGTGGAGCAACTGCTAGCGGATGGGCAGCCGGTACGCGTGTTGGCACGGCATAGCAGCACGCTCGGGGAGCATCTGAAGGGCGCCGAGATTGTATATGGCAATGTGCTCGACAAGGACTCGCTGACCCATGCGATGCAGGGCGTGCATACGCTGTACCATGCCGCGGCGCAGTTCGAAACTTGGACGGCCGACCCGCAACTGATGCTGGACACCGCCAACCAGGGCACCCGCAATGTGCTGGACGCGGCGTTGGCGGCTGGCGTGCGCAAGGTGCTGCACACCAGCTCCGGAGCCGTGTTTGGCCTGCCGCGTACCCAAACGGTGACGGAGGCCAGCGGCCAGGGTCCGCTGCCGGATGTGTACTATCGCTCCAAGCGCGAGTCGGAAGAGTTGGCCAAGACCTACATCGCCAAGGGTTTGGACATTGTGTTCCTCAATCCTTCGAATGTGTACGGGCCGCGGGACACTAAGCCGCTGGGCCGCTCGATTGTGGCGCTGCTCAACGGCACATTGCCTTCGGCCTGGCACGCCACGTTTGCGATTGTGTATGTGGTGGATGTGGCCAAAGCGCACATCCTGGCGGCGGGCAAGGCGGCCGCCGGCGAGCGCTTCATCCTGGCCGAGCAGAACATTGGGTACAAAGACTTCTTTGGCAAGGTGGTGGCGCTGGGCGGCGGCAAGCTGCCGCCGTTTTTGCCGGGGCCGATGATACATGCCACGGCGGTCTTGATGGAAGGGCTGTCTCGCCTCACTGGCAAGCTGCCGCTGGTCTCGGTGATGCAGTACAAGTCTGGCACACAGGGCACGCTGTTTGACGGCAGCAAAGCCGTGCGCGAGCTGGGCCTGGAGTACACGCCGATGGACGAGGCGCTGCGCACTACGCTGGCGTGGTATTGGGAGAACGGGGACCTGAAGCGCAAGCCAGCGTTTCTGGGCTAAGGCCCTTTGACGTGCAAGTCAAAAAATTCCACCGAGCGGCGAATGGCGGCAGGGAAGAAATTGACGATGTTGTGGTCGTCCCCTTCATAGATGAACAGCTCAGCGGTTTGCCCAACAGCACGGGCTTGCTCGGCGACTTGGTAGGACATGAACACCGGCACAGTGGCATCGCCGCTGCCATGGTGCAGCTGCAGTGGGCCGGAGAGTTCCGCCAGATAAGAGTTGGCCGAGATCGAAGCCCAGAACTGCGGATCCTCGGCGGGTGAGCCGTAGGTTTCCAATAAGCCGCGCGTGCCAAAGCGCGGGCGGCCATTGATGTCTACCATATCGGCATAGGCTGAGATGACGCCGGCCCAGATCACGCCAGCTTTGATGTCCGCGTCCACCACCATGGCGCGCAGGGTGATGTAGCCACCCATCGAATGCCCCCACATGCCCAGGCGGTTGGGGTCAGCATCCGGGTAGGCTTTGAGTGCCGCGGTGGCGTTGAGCACATCGATCACATAGTCTGGGTTGCCATAGGCGCCGCGGGCGATGCCTTCGGAACGATCATGCCCGCGGTAGTCTGGGCGGAAGACGATGTAACCAGCACGCGAGAAGCGGTCCATATAAGCCAGGTAGCGCTCGGTGCTGCGATAGACATCCGGCGGGATGTAGCCATGGTTGAAGATCACCACGGGCCAGCCAGTCTCCGGCTTCTCACCAAAAGGGATTGTGAGCAGGCCATATTGCTTGAGCCCATCAGACATGTAGGAAGCAATGTAACGATAGAAGCTGTCTCCGCTGGCCAAGGTTTCTTCGATCACCAGGTCTGAGGCCGGGTACTCGCGCTGGCGCAGGTACTCAATGCTGAGCGGGTGCAGCGGCACCGGCGTGGCGGTGGGGGTCAGCGTGGGTGTGGGGGAGGGGCTGGCGGTGTAGGTAGGCGTGGCGGTGACGAGTGCGATCTGCGGGCCAGGCAGGCTGGCAGGATTGCTGGCCAGCGGGAAGTTGCAGGCGGCCAGCAGAACGGGCAGCAAAAACGCGAGATGGCGTAGCCGGGTCACCGGGGATAGTTTACCCAAGGCTGGAGCGAGGGCACGCCCCGGCCAGATTACGCCGCAGCGGCGTGCAGCTCTTGCCAGATCTGCTCCAAGGCCTGGCTGAGCGCCTGCGTACCCTGGGCGCCGGAGACAGCGTACTTGTTGTCAAAGACAAAGAAGGGCACGCCGTGGATGCCGTATTGGGCGGCCTGGTTGATGTCGGCCTGCACTTCGGCAGCGTACGCGCCGGACTCCAGGGCTTTGCGCGCCGCTTCCGGATCCAAACCGGCTTCCACGGCCAACTGCACCAGCGTATCGGTATCGGCGGTGTTGAGCCCGTCCGTGAAATAGGCTTTGAACAAGCGCGCCAGCATGGGTTGCTGCAGGCCGTGCTCGGCGGCGAAGTGCACCAGGCGGTGACCGTGCAGCGTGTTGACCAGCTTGGCGTCATGATGGTTCATGGTTAAGCCCAGGCCTGCGAACATTTGGCCCACCTGCTGGTTCATTTGATCGGCCTGCTCTTCGCTGATGCCGCGCTTAGCGGCCAGCATGGCGTTGATGCTGTGCTCGGGCTCAAAGGGTGTGTTGGGGTCCAGCTGAAAGCTGTGATGCACCACCTGCACCTGGTCCTTGTGCGCAAAGGTCTCCAGCGCGTGAGTGAGTTGGGTGGTACCGAGATAGCAGAAGGGGCAAGCGATGTCGCTCCAGATGTCGATCTTCATCAAAATTCCTTGTGGTCAGAATGCGGAGATTATATCGGGGTGGGTGTATATATATGTATAGGCTAGTAATAAAGGCGGCCAAAGGACGTTAACCAGCTATGCGCACACACACCCTGCTCCCCCTTGCTGTTCTGTTCCTGCTTTCGGCCTGCGGGTCTGCGCCCGCGCAGCCCAGTGAATCCACCAGCCCACCGGCGCAGGCGGCGGCCACCAGCCCTGCTGCGGCGGAGACCGATCCCACATCTGAGCCTACTGCCGCGCCCAGCCCCACGCCAACGCCGCCCTACAGTGGCCCCAACCCGCGCCTGGCGATGTGGGGTTATGAGGGTGAGCAATTTGTCCTCCGCGTGATCGAATTAGGCAGCGAGGAGATTTTGGCGACTGTTCCCATAGAGAACTCGTGGAGAATGGCCCTCTCTCCTGACGGTCGCAAGTTGTTCAACGCTACCGGTTTTGGTGCTGAAGGCGTGATTTACGACTTGGACAGTGGGGAGAGCCGCGCCATTGACCTGTCCGCGCAAGTGAGAGAGGATGGCACTCTTGGCCAGGCGGTGGTTTGGTCGCCCAGCCAGCAATGGATGAGCTTCACTGCGCACAATGGCGGTGACGTCTCGTCGTGGGCATACAGTCTGGAAACTGGCGAGTTGAAGCAGTTTGCTAACTCAGCCGTTAGAGGCTGGTCCAGCACACAAGACATTGTGAGCTACATAACTGGCAATCAGCGCGCCACCTATAACCTGGTCACAGGCCAGGAGACGGTTTGGCCCTCCCCTGTGTATGAAAAACTCGCGGTTTTGCTTACACACGACGGTCGTCAGCCAGACTTAAATTCCGCTACATGCTGGTATCTATGTGTAATTCCAGAGCTGGGGCAGGTGCGCGATTATGGATCCTCCCAGCGCAGCCTCGGTCGCTACCACTACGATCTGGTGGACACCGAGACGATGGAGCTGCTGGCCCATGTGGCCACCTTCCAGACGGAACGCCCGCTGGAGCGGGAAACCTACATGCCGGATGTGGCCAAGCTGTTCCCCCTGTGGCAGCGAGGTGATTATCTGTTGTTTGTGCAAGAGCTGGCCGGCCCTACTATCATAGACTCGCAAATGCATCTTTATTCCGCTTGGAGCCCATCTGGTGAAATACCCTTCACAATAGTGGAAGGTGAGCTGGCCAACACGCTGCCAAATGTGTTACCCATGGCCGTCAGCCCGGATGGAACCACCTTTGTGGGCTTTCGATTTACACACCCTGAGGAATATCTTTATCTGGTGGAAAGCGCCGTGGTAGTGGATCTGGCTACAGCAGAAATACTATATGAGTATCCGATGTCGTCCGAGGTCGTATACCTTTTACCTCCCACAGAAGTTTTAGGCGCGCACATTGTGTGGCCGTCACAATAAGTAGTAAAACAAACATCGCCCTGGAACCCAGGGCGATGTTGATTCTGGCAGGTGTAAGAAGCCGAGTTAGCGCAGCCCGGTTTCCATGCGAGCAATGACCATACGCTGGATCTCGCTGGTGCCCTCGTAGATCTCGGTGATCTTGGCGTCACGGAAGTAGCGCTCCACCGGCAGCTCTTTGCTGTAGCCCATGCCGCCGTGGATCTGTACGGCGTGGTGGGCGCAGAACATGGCCGTCTCGGAGGCGAACAATTTGGCCATCGAGGCTTCGAGGGTGTAGCGCTCGCCGCTGTCCTTGCTGCGGTTCTTGGCCAGGGCGGCATTATGGATCAGGCCGCGGGCGGCCTCGATACGCGTCTTCATGTCGGCGATCTTGAAGCTGGTGCCCTGGAACTCGCCGATCTTGGCGCCGAAGGCCTCGCGCTCGCGCACATAGCCCACGCTGGCCTCGTAGGCCGCTTCGGCGATGCCCAGCGCCTGGGCGGCGATGCCGATGCGGCCAGCATCCAGCACCGTCATGGCGATCTTGAAGCCGTCGCCCTCGTTGCCCAGTAGGCTGCTGGCGGGGGTGCGATAGTTATCGAACACGATCTCGCTGGTGGCCGAGGCGCGGATGCCGAGCTTGGGCTCGGGCTTGCCGCGCTCAAAGCCGGGTTGGTCACTGTCCACCAGGAAGGCGCTGATGCCCTTGGCACCCTTGTCCGGGTCGGTCATGGTGAACAGCAGGATGTAGTCGGCCACCGGGGCGCTGGTGACCCAGCTCTTGCGGCCGTTGATGACGTAATCGTCGCCGTCCTTGACGGCGCGGCTGCGCATGGTGGCCGCATCTGAGCCAGACATCGGCTCGGTGAGCGAATAGGCGCCGATCTTCTCGCCGCTGGCTACGCCGCGCACATATTTTTGCTTCTGCTCCTCCGTGCCGAACTTCATGATGCCGTGGCAGAACAAGGAGTTATTGACCGACATCACCGTGCCGTGGGCGGCATCCGCTTTGCAGATCTCCTCCAGGGCCAGCACATAGGCCAGCGTATCCATCCCCGCGCCGCCGTAATCCTCCGGCACTTCGATGCCCATGAAGCCCATCTGGCCCATCTTGCGGATCGTGGCGAGAGGGAATTCGCCGCTCTCGTCGTGCTCAGCGGCGATGGGGGCGATCTCTTTTTGAGCGAAATCACGCGCTGCCTGGCGCAGCATTTCATGCTCTTCGGTGATGTAGCTGGGGGTATAGGCCATCTGAGGAGTGCCTCCGTGATAGATGTAGAGTGGAGTCGTACCGGATGCGGTCAGCCACATCCGTAATGTGTTTTGATCGCCGCTGCGATTATAGCATTGGGAGCTCGCCCAGCCTCGGATGGTATACTGCCGCGAGCGAGTGTGAAATGGCCGAACCAATTTCCCCTGATCTCTTTAATCATCTCGTAGAACTGGCTGCCCTTGAGCTTTCCGCCGAGGATGCCGAATATCTGCGTGACCAGATGAACAAGCAGCTCAAATCGATCGAGGAGCTGGCTGCCATCCCCATCCCTGAGGGCACGCCTTCGGCAGCGCACGGGGTGCCGTTCCCGGCCGAGCTGCGCGCCCCGCTGCGTAAGGATACGCAGGTGCAAGCGCCCGAAGCGGCAGACATCCAGGCTGGCGCACCGCAGACCAGCGATGGCTATTTTGTCGTGCCTGAGATCCCGCATGAGGACCTGGACTGAGCATGGCGCTCGATGGGCGGAAACGGGAGCAAAATGAGATCAAATTTGACTCTTGGGAAGATCTGCCAGAGGGCGGCAGACGGTATTCCCTTACAGTCCCGGGACGTTCCGGTTGGAAAGCAATATACTTAAAAGAGGTCGACTCGGATGAGAAGACCCTGCGATTTTGGCAAGAAATTTATAACGAGGCAGGAACACTGGTTGAAGAACACCAAAAGTATCCAGAAGACCACGGCCACAGAAGGATACGGAGCTGACTATGATGATCACTCGTAAGGAAATCGCTGAGAAACTGATCGCCTATTTTGACGGTCGCTTGTCTTTGGCTGAATTGGTTGATTGGGCCGAAGAGGCTCTACGCGAAGCGGATTTTGCCGAAGAAAATGGCTCCCATGTTCTGCGCGATGTTGTGGCGCGGATTGGGCTGGCTGATGTGAAAGCATTCGGCTTGGAGTGGGAAGACCACAAAGATATGCTGAGCCAGCTTGGCTACAAAGCTAGTGTCACCGTACAGCCACAACCATAATGTCTGAACTTTGCGATTTGCCAGCTCACGAGCTGGCTACCCGTATCCGCAAGAAAGAAGTCTCCGCCCTTGAGGCTACCGAAGCCGCCCTGGAGCGCGTGCGCGCCGTAGACGGCGACCCTGGCCGCCTGGATGGCCCGGCGGACGAAGTGCAGAAGGTGCACGCCTTCATCACCGTCACCGAAGAGCGTGCCCGCCAGCAAGCCAAAGCTATCGACGAACGCTTGGCCAAGGGTGAAGTGCCCGGCCCGCTGGCCGGTGTGCCCTATACCGTCAAAGACATTTTTGCGGTCAAGGACGTGCTCACCACGGCTGCCTCGCGCATTCTCTCGAATTTCGTTGCTCCCTATACGGCAACCCCAGTCGAGCGCCTGGATGCAGCTGGCGCGGTGATGCTGGGCAAGGTCAATCTGGATGAATTTACCTACGGCTCATCCAACGAGTCGTCTGCGTACCAGCCCGCCTCGCGCAACCCGTGGAACCCGGCGCATGTGCCGGGCGGCTCCAGCGGCGGCAGCGCTGCGGCTGTCGCCGCGGGCGAAGGCGCGCTCTCGCTGGGCACCGATACGGCCGGTTCGATCCGCCAGCCCGCCGCCTTCTGCGGCGTGGTGGGGATGAAGCCCACCTATGGCCGCGTCTCGCGCTACGGCCTGATCGCCTTCGGCTCCTCGTTGGATTGCCCCGGCCCGATGGCGCGCAACGTGCGCGATACGGCCATGATGCTGAACGCCATCGCTGGGCCAGACCCGCGCGACAGCACGGCGGCGGCCACGCCGGTTTCGGATTACACCGCCGCGCTCGAAGAGGGCGTGAAGGGGATGCGCATCGGCCTCTCGCCCGATTACGACAAGATCACTTTCTTCGATCCTGAGACGGGCGAGTTCGGCAGCCAGCCGCTGCCCAAAGAGATCGCCGATGCGGTGCTGCGCGCCGCCGACAAGCTCTCGGACGCCGGAGCGCGCATCATCGAGAATGTGCCCATGCCGCACACGCGCTATGGCATCCCGGCCTATTTTGTGATTTCGCGGGTCGAGGCTGCCTCCAACCTGCATCGCTTCGATGGCGTCAAGTATGGCCACCGCACGGCGCTCAAGCCCACGGATTTGCGCGACCTGTATCGCAAGACGCGGGCGGAGGGATTTGGCCCGCAGCCCAAGCTGCGTATCCTGATGGGGATGTACGTCAGCGCGGCGCAATACAGCGAGCAGTATTACCACCGCGCCCTGCAAGTGCGCTCCTTGATCCGTGGTGACTTCGATGCCGCTTTCGACGCCAATGGCGCGCACAAGCTGGATGCGCTGCTGACCGCCACCACGCCGACCACCGCCTTCCCCGTGGGCGACATTTACGGCGACTCGGTGCTGATGCAGTACGCCGACCAGTTGGCGGTGCCCGCCAACCATGCCGGCGTGCCGGCCATCTCGCTGCCCGCCGGGCTCAGTGGCGACAAGCTGCCGCTGGGCATCCAACTGGTGGGGCCGGACTTCTCCGAGGCGACCCTGCTGCGTGCGGCACGCGCTTACGAAGCGGCCACCGAAGGCGATGCCTGGCGGGCTGAGCGCCCGAAGGTGTTGGTTGGGGTGTAAGGATCTAACCGCAGATAAACGCGGATGTGCGTGGGCATAGCCCACGCTCACAGATAAAAGCCAAACCGCAAGAGCACAAAGGCTAAAGTGTGTCCCCTGAGCGAAGCCAAGGGTACTTATTGACCTATTGAGGTTTAATCCACAGATAAACACTGATAAAGACAAAAATCTGTTTCTATCTGTGTTCATCTGTGGATAAAGAAATAATGAAAACACAGCTCCAAGCTATCCTCAAGCAACTGAAATCACTCGGCACAGACAAGAACCTGGCGGGTATGGCACGCTTTGGCATCTCAACGCAGAAAGCCTTCGGCGTGCCGCACCCGGCGCTGCACGCCATTGCCAAGCAGCATCGCAAGGATCACGCGCTGGCGCAGGAACTTTGGGAGAGCGGCTACCACGAAGCTCGCCTGCTAGCAGCGTTTGTGGATGACCCGAAGCAGGTCACCAAGACCCAGATGGATGCCTGGGTGCGCGATTTCAATTCCTGGGATATTTGTGACACGGTCACCGGCCACCTGTTTGAGCCCACGCCGTATGCCTTCGACAAAGCCTATCAATGGACGCGTGCCAAACGCGAGTTTGTGCGCCGCGCCGGTTTGGCCATGATGGCCTGGCTAGCTGTGCACCGTAAGCACGAGCCAGACGAAACCTTCCTGGGCTTCTTCCCCGCCATTGAAGCCGTGGCAGAGGATGAGCGCAATTTTGTGAAGAAGGCCAGCAGTTGGGCGCTGCGCCAGCTGGGTAAGCGCAGCAAGTTTCTAAATAAGCACGCGGTGGCCTCGGCTAAACGTATAGCTAAGCTCGATTCCAAGGCGGCGCGCTGGGTGGCCGCGGATGTGTTGCGTGAGATTACCAGCGAGAAGACCTTGGCGCGTTTACGCTGAGCGGCGCGGTGATAGCACGCCAGCCCCGGCGCAGCCGCTAGCTCGCTCAGTTATACTTTCCCTTCTATGCAACACATCCGTAATTTTTGCATCATCGCCCACATTGACCACGGCAAATCCACCCTGGCAGACCGTTTGCTACAGCTCACCGGCACAGTATCTGCGCGCGATATGCAGGCTCAAGTGCTGGACAGCATGGACCTGGAGCGCGAGAAGGGCGTAACCATCAAGGCCTCGGCCGTGCGCATGCAGTACAAGGCGCAGGATGGTCAGGCCTATGAACTGCACTTGATCGATACGCCCGGCCATGTGGATTTTGGCTACGAGGTCAGCCGCGCCCTGGAAGCCTGCGAGGGCGCGGTGCTTATCGTGGATGCGACCCAGGGCGTGCAGGCGCAGACCCTGGCGAATCTATACCTGGCGCTGGGGTCAGACCTCGAAATCATCCCGGTGATCAACAAGATCGATATGCCTGCTGCCGACCCGGAGCGCGTGACCGCCGAGATCGTTGAGCTGCTGGGCGTGCCCGCTGAGGAAGTACTGCAGATCTCGGCCAAATCTGGCTTGAACATCGAGAGCGTCTTGGAGGCGGTGGTGCAGCGCATCCCGCCGCCCAAGGGTGACCCTGAGGCGCCGCTGCGCGCCCTCATCTTTGATTCGCACTATGACACCTATAAAGGCGTGGTCGCCTATGTGCGCGTGATGGATGGCAACGTGGTGGGGGAGGACCCCCTGCGCCTCATGGCTACGGGCGCCGATTTCAAACCGATCGAAGTGGGCAGCTTCACGCCGCGGCTCACGCCCGGCGCCAGCCTGAACACCGGCGAAGTGGGCTACGTGGCCACCGGCTACAAATCTGTGGTGGAGTGCCGCGTGGGCGATACGCTGACCTATAAAGCCAACCCGGCCAGCGAGCCGCTGCCCGGCTACCGCCAGGTTAAGTCCATGGTGTTTGCCGGCATCTATCCCGTGGAGGGCGACGACTACCAGGAGCTCAAAGAAGCGCTGGAGAAGTTGCAGCTCAATGATTCTTCGTTGGTGTATGAGCCGGAGACCTCACAAGCGCTCAATTTCGGTTTCCGCTGTGGCTTCCTGGGCATGTTCCATATGGAGATCGTGCAGGAACGTTTGGAGCGCGAATACGATCTGGACATCATCGTCACCGCACCGTCGGTAGCGTACGAAGTTGTGCTGCAATCTGGCGAGACGCTGCGCATCGACTCGCCCGCCGAGCTGCCCAACGAAGGCGAGATCGCCGAGGTGCGCGAGCCGTGGATGGACATCCAGATCTTCACGCCCACATCGTATTACGGCCCGGTGATGGAGATGGTCAAACGCCGCCGCGGTCTCTTCACCTCACAAGACTATCAGGGCAAAGACCGCGTACAGCTTAATTTCGAGATCCCCTTGGCCGAGATCATCATTGATTTTTTTGACCAGCTCAAATCGGTTACACGCGGCTACGCCTCGCTGGATTATCAGTTCAAGGAATACCGCGCGGACAAGCTGGTCAAACTTGAAATTCATGTCAACTATGAGCCAGTGGATGCCTTCACCACTATCGTGCACAAAGACTCGGCCTTTCACAAGGGCCAGGCGGTCATTACCAAGCTGAAGGATCTGATCCCGCGCCAGATGTTCGTGGTGCCTATCCAGGCCGTGTCGCAGGGCCGCGTCATCTCGCGTGCCAACGTGCAGGCCATGCGCAAGGATGTGCTGGCCAAGTGCTACGGTGGCGACGTGACGCGCAAGCGCAAACTGCTCGAGAAGCAAAAGAAGGGCAAGAAGCGCATGAAGATGGTGGGCAGTGTAGAGATCCCGCAGGAAGCCTTCCTGGCGGTTTTGCGTTTGAGCGATGACAAAAACTAAGACCGTACCTTCCAATACCCTGGTGCGCTTGCTGCCTGGCTTGCTGCTCACGGTGGCCGCCGTGGTGGGCTTGTTTTACTTCATTGATATTGACCAACTGGGGCCAGCCTTCCGCATTGCAGACTTCACCTGGTTCCCGCTGGTGTTGGTATTGTTTATGGGCACCCTGTTCACCCGCACTCTGGCGTGGCGCACCATCTTGAAAGAGCGCGCGTCTATAAAAGAGAGCTTCCTGGTGCTCAACCAGGCCTATTTGCTAAACAATGTGTTGCCTTTTCGCCTGGGCGAGTTGGGGCGGGCGCTGCTGATCAGCAACCGCACCAAGCTCAGCTTCTGGGAGGCGCTTTCCACCGTGGTGGTCGAGCGTGTGTTTGATCTCGGGTTGGCGGCTGCCTTTTTGCTGTTCACTCTGCCACTGGTGGTGGGCGCTGAGTGGGCGCGCACTGCAGCCTATGTTTCGCTTGGGTTGGTGGTGGTGGGCTTTGCCTTGCTGTTTTGGATGGCCAGCAATCCAAAACAGGTGCCGGCGCTCATCGAGTGGCTGACCGGCCGCTGGCCCAGGTTGCGTGATTGGCTGGTGGATAAAGCTGGCTCGTTCACTGAGGGACTCTCTGCGCTCAAAGACGGTAAGCGCTTTCTCCAGGTGTTGTTCTGGATGGTGCTGACCTGGCTGTTCAACGTGGCCTGGTATTTTGTGCTCATGCGCGCCTTCTTCCCCGTGGCGCAGTGGCTATGGGCCTTCTTTAGCATCGGCGTATCCTCGCTGGGCGTAGCCTTACCCTCTTCGCCGGGCTACATCGGCGTGTTTGAAGGGGTGTTGGTGGGGGCGTTGAGCTTCTTCGATGCCGACCCCACCGTTTCGCTGGCGTATGCTGTCGTCGGTCATTTGACCTACTTTGTGATCACCGGCATCATCGGCATCATTGGCTTCTGGCAGCAGGGCGAATCACTAGGCGGTATTTACCGCAAGCTGCTTAATCGACAGGCCTGATCGTATGGCAAACAAGAAAAGCTATCTGCTTACCGGTGGCGCAGGCTTCATTGGCTCGAACTATGCCAATGTCTTGTTGAAGCGCGGCGAGCGCGTCGTCATCTTCGATAATCTCTCGCGCAAAGGCGCCGAGCGCAACCTGGCCTGGCTGCGCCAGACGCACGGCGCCGAGTCGTTCGAGCTGGTGGTGGGCGATGTGCGCAACGCCGGCGCACTGCTGGAGCCTGTAGCCCGCGCCGATGTCATCGTGCATCTGGCGGGCCAGGTAGCCGTCACCTCATCGGTAACTGACCCGCGTAGCGACTTTGAGATCAACGCCTTGGGGACTTTCAATGTGCTCGAGGCAGCCCGCCAGGCGGGGCACAAACCCTTCATCATTTATTCTTCGACCAACAAGGTCTACGGCGAGATGCTGGAGCATCGCCTGCTCTCGGGCAAGACGCGCTACCGCTACGCCAAGCTGCCGCACGGCTTGCCGGAGACGCAGCAGCTGGACTTTCACTCACCCTACGGCTGCTCCAAGGGTGCGGCGGAGCAGTATGTGCGCGATTATGCACGCATCTACGGCATCCCCTCGGTGGTGTTCCGCCAGAGTTGTATCTACGGCCCGCGCCAGTTCGGCGTGGAGGACCAAGGCTGGCTGGCCTGGTTCGTGATCGCGGCGGTGCTGGGCAAGCCCATCAGCATCTACGGCGACGGCAAGCAGGTGCGTGACATGCTGCATGTGCGTGACCTGACCGCCGCGTACGATGCCGCCATTGCGCGCCGCAAGAAGGTGGCCGGTGAGGCCTTCAATATTGGCGGTGGGCCGGATTTCACGCTTTCGATCTGGAAGGAATGCGGCCCGCTGCTGGAGCAGTTGCTGGGGCGCAAGATCCCGGTGAGCTACGGGCCGATCCGGCCCGGCGACCAGAAGATATATATCAGCGATATCCGCAAAGCCAAGAAAGCGCTGGCGTGGAAGCCCACCATTGGTGTGGAGCAAGGCACGGCCGAGCTGGTGGCCTGGGTGCAGGCACACCGCGAGCTGTTTGACTAGATATTTATTCTTTCACCACAAAGACACAAAGGGCACAAAGAAAGACTTTACGAAATGTGTATCCCAAGTGATTGGTAATTTACTTGGGGATTGCTTCGTCGGCGCAGCTTTGCTGCGCATTCCTCGCAATGACAGGTCTAGTTTGTCTTTGCGAGGGTAGCTGAAAGTCGCATGAAAATGCGACTTTCAGCCCGAAGCAATCCCCAAGCTGGTTGCATTCACAACTTCTGAGATAAACTGACGCCGTGCGTATCCTCACGGTTCTCACCTATTACCGCCCGCATACCAGCGGGCTGACCATTTATGCGGAGCGCCTGGCCAAGGCGCTGGTGCAGCGCGGGCACGAGGTGACCGTGCTCACCTCGCAGTTCGAAAAAGATTTGCCGCTGCAAGAAGTGCAGGATGGTGTGCGCATCCGCCGTGTGCCGGTGGCGCTGCGTATCAGCAAGGGTGTCATCATGCCCAGCCTGGGTCGCCTGGCCTGGCAGGAGTCCCGCAAGCATGATGCTTTGCTGCTGCACCTGCCGCAGTTTGATGCGGCGGGGCTGGCCATCCGCGGCTGGCTGCTCAAGAAGGCCACCGTCATCATCTACCACTCAGACCTGATCCTCTCATCAGGCTTGTTCAATCGCTTCGTAAACTTTGTTATCAATTTCATGAATGATGTAGCCGCCCGCTTCACGCACCGCATCTCTTCATATACAGAAGACTTTGCCAGCCACTCGCCCTATTTGCGCCGTTTTGCGCATAAGGTGCGCGTGATCTCGCCCGCCGTGGAGCTACCCCCGGTGGATAAGTCCGCCGCGGCGGCCTTTGTCGCCGAGCACAATCCCGGCGGGCGCGGCCCGGTCATCGCCATGGCGACGCGCTTTGCCGCCGAGAAGGGTGTCGAAGTGCTGCTGCAGGCATTACCTGCGGTGCTGGAAAAGTTCCCCAATGCACTCGTCTGGTTCGCCGGGCAGTATCAGGACGTGTTGGGTGAGGAAGCCTATGCCCAGCGCCTGTTCCCACAAATTGCGGAATATGAAAAGGCTGGCCAGTGGAAATTTTTGGGCACGCTGCCGATGAGCAGTATGCCCTCGTTCTATTCGGGCTTGGATTTACTGGTAGTGCCCAGCACCAACTCCACGGAAACCTTTGGCTTCGTACAGGTCGAAGCCATGATGAACGGCAAGCCGGTGGTGGCGTCAGCCTTGCCGGGCGTGCGCCAGCCCGTGCACATGAGTGGCATGGGGTTAGTCTCGCCGGTGGGCGATGCCGAGGCGCTGGCCGCCAACATGATCGAGGTGCTCTCCGACCCAGAAAAGTACCGCGGCGATGCCGATGCATTGCGCGCTGAGTTCAGCCCGCAAACCTGCGCGGCACGTCACGAAGCGCTGTTCGAAGAGATCGCGCGTGAGCTTGCCGGGAGCGCGGCGTGAGCCTCCCAGCGCAAACATCGCCCTCGCCGCGCCAGGGCGAAAACAAGCACTGGTGGATCCAGCTGCAGGCCCTGCCGTACTTCCGTGCTTTGTTACGCGCCGTCGAGGCTGATTTTTACAAAGACTTTGAGCTCACCGCACCAGTCTATGACCTCGGTTGCGGGGATGGGCATTTTGCCAGCCAGGTGTTCGCGCACACGCTGGATATTGGTTTGGACCCGGCCTTCGTCTCCCTGCAGGAAGCCAAGCGTTGGGGCGCGTATGGCGGCCTGGTGCAGGCCCTCGGCCACCGCGCCCCGCTGGCCGGCGGCCACTTTGCCAGCGCGCTCAGTAATTCGGTGCTGGAGCACATTCCCAATTTACAAGAGGTGCTCAATGAGACTGGCCGCCTGGTGCGGGCGGGCGGTTTGTTCCTCTTCTGTGTGCCCAATCATCGCTGGCCACACAATCTCTCGATTGCCATTTGGCTGAGCAAGATCGGCCTCAAGAGCTTGGCTGTAGGCTATGTGCGCTTGTTCACGCGCATCTCACGTCACGTCAACATGCTCTCGCCCGAGGAATGGGCGGCGCGCTTGGACGAAGCTGGTTTTGATGTGCAGGCCTGGTGGCACTACTTCCCGCCAGCGGCCTTGCACGCCCTCGAGTGGGGGCACTATTTTGGCTTGCCCAGCTATGTGGCTCGCAAGCTGTTTGGGCGCTGGGTACTCTCGCCCAGCCGCATGAACCTGGGCCTGACCGAGCGCATGTTTGCCGCTCACGCAAATCACGGTGCAGACCCTGAAGGCACCTACACATGGTACGTGGCGCGCCGGCGGTGAAACTACGATCTGGTCAATCAGAAGCCTATAAGTTCTGTCAGGGTGCCGGTTGCTGGTCATAGGCTCATTTTGTCATTCCGAACGAGCCGCCCTGTCGGTGAGGAGGAATCCGTTAGGAGCCAGGCAAGTGCACACACTGCTGGGATGAGCTTTCGAAGAAAGTCTCTCGGCTCGGCATAAACCCTGCGCAGCATCCTTCCCTACGATAAAATCAGTTCCGGCCTTCATGGGCCGTCCGCCTAATGCCAGAACCCAGCCTCCTCGATTACTTGAAAGCCGTGCTCAGCGGGCAACAACCGCCCGCGGTCCCGCCGTTGCCGCGTGGCAAAGGCAGCCGGGCGCGTGCCCAAGTGCACAAGCCAGCGGCCACGCCGCGCCGTGGGCGGGCCAAGGCCGCCGCGCCAGCCTTTACCCTGGCGCAGGTCCCCTGGCGCAGCCTGGGGGCGTGTGTGCTCTTTCTGGCGGGCCAGATCCTGCTGGCTCCGCCCGGCGGCGCTGTCGCTTTGGCGGCCAGCGCTTTGCTGCTGGCGGCGGGCTTGGCCGCCTGGGCCTACATCGAGGGCGAGTGGAGCCTGACGGCGCTGCCCGCGGCCGAAGTCTACAAGGGCACGCCCACTTTCCGGCGTACGCCGCTGCTGGCGGCCGGGCTGCTGTTCGTGCTGACCCTGCTGCTCAGTGGTAGCAACCGCTTCAACACACTCAACGTGGTGTGCTGGTTGGGGGCGGTGGGCAGCATGCTGTTGGCCTTCTGGCAGCCGGGGCCGCGGCGGCCGAGCTGGCGCTCCCGGCTGGCTGCCTTCTTTGCCAAACCAGAGTTCAAGCTCAGCATCTCGCGCTGGAGCTTGCTGGTGTTACTGGCCTTCGGCCTCATCGCTTTCTTCCGCTTTCATCTATTGAGTGTTACGCCGCCCGAAATGGTCAGCGACCATACCGAGATGCTGTTGGATGTGCTCGACATCCAAAATGGCAAGACGCCCATCTTTTTTGAGCGCAACACCGGCCGTGAGCCACTGGCCTTCTACTTGGCCTCCTGGGTGGGCGGGCTGCTGGGTACTGGCGTTAGCTTTCTAACACTTAAGCTGAGCAGCGCGTTGGTGGCGTTTGTCTCGCTGGGGTACATGTACTTGCTCGGCAAGGAGCTAGGCGGGCGTTGGGTAGGCTTGTTCGCTTTGCTGCTGGCCGGGTTGGGCTATTGGCCCAATGTAATTTCGCGCCTGGGGCTCAACTTCAGCTTGTATGCGGCCCTGGCCGCGCCCACCTTGTATTACCTTTTGCGCGGCCTGCGCCGCGGCACCTTGAATGATTTCTTGCTGGCTGGTCTGTGCATGGGCATTGGCCTCAACGGCTACACGGCTTTTCGCATCATGCCTTTGGTGGCCGCTGTCGCAGTGGGTATCTTTTTGCTGCACCGCAGCAGCCAGCAGGTACGCAGCCAGGCCATTATCGGCACTGCCTTGCTGGCTGTGGTTGCTATTTTGACGATCACGCCGTTGCTGCGTTTCGCGATCGACAATCCTGCCGTCGTTAATCAGCGTGTGCTCACGCGCCTCGGCCAGGCGGAACGCGCCTACCCCGGCCCGGCTGCTGCCATCCTGGCCAGCAATGTGGCCAAGGGGCTGGGGCTGTTCAACTACTCCGGCGGCACGCTGTGGGTGGCGGGCAACGTGCGCGCGCCCGCCTTTGACCCGCTCAGCGCCGCGTTGCTGCTGCTGGGCGTGTGTGTGGCGGTGATGCGCTATGTGCGCCACCGCCATTGGCAGGATATGTTCCTGCTGCTCAGCATTCCCTTATTGATGCTGCCTTCAACGCTTTCGCTGGCCTTCCCGGAGGAGAACCCGGCTATGAACCGCGCCAGCGGCGCGTGGATCCCCGCCTTTGTGCTATGTGCGCTGGCGTTGGATACTGTGCTGCACAGCCTGCGCCAACGGCTGGAGGGTGGCTTTGGCAAACGCGCCGCTCAGATCCTGGGCGCCGGTGTGCTGGTACTGATCGCATTACTGAACTTCAATTTAGTATTTGGCGAATATACGCGTAATTACCGCGCCAATTCCTGGAACAGCTCAGAGCTGGGACAGGTGATCGCTGATTATGCCAACAGTTTCGGCTCGCTGGAGAGCGCCTGGGTAGTGGCGTACCCCCATTGGGTAGACACGCGCCTGGTGGCGGTGGAAGCCGGCAACCCGGGGCGCGATTACGCCATTTGGCCGGAGCAGCTTAGCCAAACCTTAACGGTGCCCGCGCCGCGGCTGTACTTGCTCAAGCAAGAGGATACACTGGCGGCCAGCACACTGCAGCAACTCTTCCCGCAGGGTGTGCTGACCCGCTTTAGCAGCCAGGACCCCTCGCGAGATTTTTTGATGTTTCTGGTTGCTTCGGATAACTAGCTCATGCCAAAGACCACAACACTGCGATCCAAATGGCTGTACACATTGGCACTGGCCCTCATCCTGATAGCGGCCGCCTGGCTGCGCTTCACTGGCCTGGATTGGGCCGAGGGCGAGCAACTGCACCCGGACGAGCGCTTCCTCATCCAAGTGGTGTCTGCCTTGCGGCCCGCCAGCGGCATTGGCGAATATTTTGACACGGCCACCTCGCCGCTCAACCCCAACAATGTAGGCTTCACTTTCTTTGTCTACGGCAACCTGCCGGTGACGATGGTGCGCTATGCCGTGGATTGGCTGGATATGCAGGCCAACGTGCGCCTGGTGGGCCAGGCCTTCTCCGGCCTGATGGATCTGGGCGTGATCCTGCTGGTGTACTTCACGGCCACGCGCCTGTTCGACCGCCGCGTCGGCGTGCTGGCGGCCGCCTTCTCTGCATTCTCTGTGATGCAGGTGCAGCAATCCCATTTCTGGACGGTGGATAACTTCGTCAACTTCTTCACCATCCTCACGGTGTATTTCGCCGTGCGCGTGGCGACGGAACCGGCGGACAAGCGCTTCAATCCGTGGGACTTTGTGTGGTTCGGCGTAGCGCTGGGTTGTGCCATGGCCTCCAAGGTGAGCGTCGGCCTGGTGTGCCTCACGCTGCCGCTGGCCGTGCTCATCCGCCTGTCGGCGCTGCCTGCTGAGAAGCTCGAAGCGCAACTGGGCCGCGGCGTGCTGTATATCCTGCTGGCCGCCGCCGTCAGCCTGCTGTCCTTCCGTATCTTCCAGCCGTATGCCTTTGTCGGGCTGGGCCTCAACCCGGATTGGGTCGAGACCATGCGTCAGCTGGCCGCCCAGGTGAACGGCGATGCCGACTGGCCGCCCTCCATGCAGTGGGCGCGCCGCCCGCTGTGGTTTGGCTTCGAGAACATTGTGCGCTGGGGTCTGGGCTGGCCGCTGGCCGTCACCACCTGGGTAGGGTTCTTGTGGGCGGGCTGGCGTGCCTTCAAGGGCGAGTGGCTCAAGCCGTTCTTCGTGGTGTGGAGCTGGGGGTTGATCTACTTTGTATGGCAGTCCACTGCCTTTAACCCCACCATGCGCTACTTCCTGCCGCTGTATCCGGTGCTAGCCATCATCGGTGCGTGGGGCGTATTTGAGTTGTGGCGCGTGGGCGCGCCAGCGCGCAGCAAAGCACAATGGAAACGCTGGCTGCGCCCCGCCGCGATTGCCCTGGGCGTGTTAGGTGTGGTGGGCGGTCTGTTGTGGTCTGTGGCGTTTGTGCAGGTCTACCGCCAGCCCACCTCGCGCGTGGCTGCCTCGCGCTGGGTGTATGAACACATCCCCGGCCCACTTACGCTGAACTTGCAGGGCGAAGCGGGCGCTGTGCGCCAGCAGCTCTCGCTGCCGTACAACATAAGGATCCGCCCGGAGGCAGCCCTGCTCACCAGCTTCTCGGCACGGCAGGGCGGTGAGCTTACCCACATTGACGTCAACTCACTGCAGACGCCGACCGTGCTCACCGTACGCTCGGGTGTGGATGGCGAGATCCTCAATGCGGACTACGGCCAGGTGATCGACTTCGCCAGCCTGACCCCCGGTGAGCTCACGCCCGTTGCCATGCTGGTGGGCGCCACCACCTTTGCTGACCCCTTGGGCAATTACCACCTGCATTTGCAGCTGCCCGCTGGCGAGGGGCGCATTGTGCTGCAGCGCGTGGTGCTGAGCCATTCGCAAAGCATTGACCTGGGAGAGCAAGACCTGCTGGAAGAGCCGCTGGCGGTGAGCCTGGGCGCGGCGCTGGATCTGGAGTTCGCGCTGACGCAGGGCAGCTTCCCTGACCAGGTGGTGCTCTACCTGCTGCCGCAGGAGCCGGTGCGCCTGGCCGCCGTGCCGCTGCGTATGCAGATCGGCACCTCGCCAGACTTTGCCACCTCGCTGCTGGACACAAGCTTCACGGCGCAGCCGGGGGGCGGTGCTGGTTTGGCGGCGACGATCACGCTGGCCCATCCCATAGCTCTGGAGCAGGGCATCATCTATTACTTGCAGATCAGCGCCTTGTCTGAAAGCCAGGCCATCTTGCAAGGCACGCCGGTAGCCAACGAGACCAGTTGGGACGATGGCCTGCCGCTGCGGATGGATGGCTACGATGGCTTTGGCGGTATTTATCAGGGCGGGCTGAACTTTGAAATTTATTGGGATGAAAACGCCGAGAAAGTGCAGCGCTTTCAAGACACGCTGGACAAGGCCGAATATGTCTTTGTGACCTCCAACCGCCAGTGGGGCAGCCTGCCGCGCATCCCAGAGCGCTTCCCGCTGGCCGTGGTGTACTACCGTGCCTTGTTGGGCTGCCCGGCGGAGCAGAGCATCCAGTGGTGCTACAGCGAAGCGCAGCCCGGCATGTTTGAGGGCCAGCTGGGTTACGAGTTGGTGCAGGTCTTCGAGAATGCGCCGCGGCTTGGCAATGTGAAGTTCAACGACCAATGGGCTGAAGAAGCTTTCACGGTATACGACCATCCCAAGGTCTTTATCTTCCAAAAGACAGCCGAGTACGACCCAGCGGCGGTGGCCGCCATCCTGGCCACCGCACCGGTGGACCAGGCCATCCGCCTGACGCCGAAGCAGGCGGCGGGCGGCGTGCCCCCCACGCTCATGCTGCCCGCCGACCGGCTGGAGCAGCAGCGCGCTGGCGGCACCTGGGCGGAGCTGTTCAACCGCGCCGCGTGGGTCAATGCCTCGCCGTGGGTGAGCCTGGTCGTGTGGTACGTTGCGCTGGGCGTGCTGGGCGTGCTGGCCTATCCGCTGGTGCGCTGGGCGCTGCCCGGCCTGCGCGATGGCGGTTACCCGTTTGCGCGTCTGGGCGGCCTGCTGCTGCTGGCTTACTTCGGCTGGATGGGCGGCTCGCTCGGTTTGAGCTTCAGCCGCGCCTGGTTGGCGGCCTTCGCGCTGCTGATCGCGTTGCTCAGCGTACTGGCCAGCCGCCCGCAATGGGAACAGCTCAAATCCGAGTGGAAGAACCAGCGCGCCATGTTCATCCGCACGGAGCTGCTGTTCCTGGGCTTCTTTGTCATCATGCTGCTCATCCGCCTCGGCAACCCGGACCTGTGGCACCCCTCCAAGGGCGGCGAAAAGCCGATGGACTTTGCCTATTTCAACGCTGTGTTGAAGAGCACCAGCTTCCCGGCGTATGACCCGTGGTTCGCCGGCGGCTACATTAACTACTACTATTACGGCTTTGTATTAGTGGGCTCACTGGTCAAGCTGCTGGGCATTGTGCCCTCGGTGGCCTACAACCTCATCTTGCCGACTCTGTTCGCCATGCTGGCCCTGGGCGCGTATAGCGTGGCCTGGAACCTGTGGGCAGCCTGGCAGGCACGCCAAGCTACGCTGCGCGGCCCGCGGCCGCACAGCGTTGGCCTGATGGCCGCGCTGGGCACCGTGCTGCTGGGTAACCTGGGCAACCTGCACATGATCCTGCAGGGCTATGCGCGCCTGGGCGGCGAGGGCGCCGCGCTGGAGGGCATCAGCAAGCTCACCGAACTGTGGTGGATGCTGCGCGGTTTTGTATTGTCGATCTCTGGCGCGCCGTTGCCGTATGGCTTGGGCGAGTGGTACTGGAACCCGACGCGCATCTTCCCCGCGCCCGGCGAATCTGCGCCCATCACCGAGTTCCCGCTGTTCACCTTCACCTATGCTGATCTGCACGCGCACATGATCGCGCTGCCGGTCACCGTGTTGGCGTTGGCCTGGGCGCTCTCGGCCATCCTGAGCTCCGGCTGGAGCACGGCACGTGCCCGCCGCGGGCTGGGCGGCTGGCTGCAGCTGGCCTGGGTGTTCGCCTTCGGCGGCATCGTCATCGGCAGCCTGCGCCCCATCAACACCTGGGACCTGCCGGTCTACGCGCTGCTGGGCGCCATCGCCGCTGGCTACGCCATCTGGCGCTATGTGCCGCAAGCTAAGAGCGATACGTTGCCGCGTCCCTTCAAGATCCTGGCTGGCCCATTGGCACTGGCGGCGCTGTGCTACCTGGCCTATCTGCCGTTCAGTTGGTGGTATCGCCAGGGCTATAGCTCAATGCGCATTTGGGATGGCATCCATGTAGAGTTTGGCCCTTACTTCACCCATTGGGGCATCTTCTTGTTCTTTGTAGTTGCCTGGCTGGTGTGGGAGACGCGCCAGTGGCTGGCCGATACACCGCTGTCGTCCGTGCGCAAGCTGGAGCCGTACGTATGGGCCTTGCCCTTGGGCCTGTTGGCCGTATTGCTGGTTTTGTTTGGCCTGCACATCCTCGGTGTGCACGTGGGTTGGCTGCTGGTGCCACTGTTGCTGTGGATCGGCGCGTTGTTCCTGCGCCCCGGCCAGGAAGAGAGCAAGCGCATCGTATTGTTCCTCATCGGCACAGCGGTCTTCCTGACCTTGTTCGTGGAAGTGGTGGTGCTTCAAGGCGATGTCTCGCGCATGAATACGGTCTTCAAGTTCTACATGCAGGCTTGGACGCTGCTGGCGCTGTGCGCCGCCCTGGCTGCGGCGTGGTGCTGGCAAGCCATGGAAGAATGGACGCCGACCTGGCGCGGCATCTGGCAGGGCGCGGGCGCGGCGTTGGCCGCCTGTGGTGCGCTGTTCCTGCTGCTGGGCGTGACCGCCAAGATCAATGACCGCATGACCGAAGGCTCGCCACGCAGCCTGGATGGCATGGACTATATGCAATACGCGGTGTATTACGAACGTGACCGTGTGCTGGACCTGCGTGAAGATTACGAGACCATCCGCTGGATGCAAGACCACATCCAAGGTTCGCCGGTCATCATGGAAGGCTACGTCAGCGAATACCGCTGGGGTGGGCGCTACGCCATCAACACCGGCTTGCCTGCCGTGCTCGGCTGGAACCATCACCAGCGCCAGCAGCGTGAGTTTGTGCCGGGCAACGATGTGTGGGGCCGCATGGGCGAAGTGAACCTGTTTTACGAGACCACCAATCTGGTGGAGGCGCAGGCTCTGCTGGCCAAGTACGATGTCGGCTATATCATCGTGGGCCAAATGGAGCACGCCGTATACACGCCGGAGGGATTGGCCAAATTTGACGCGCAAGATGGCGTGCTGTGGCGCCAGGTCTTCCGCCTGGGTGACACCACAGTCTACGAAGTGATCCGCTGATCATGAGTGATGTGCTGAACGCCCTCTCCTGGTATGTATTGCTGGCCGCGCTGAGCTGGCTGGCTCTTCCGCTGGCCTATCGCTTGCTGCCCGCACTGCCGGAGCGCGGCTATGCCTTCTTGCGCCCGCTGGCGCTGCTACTGTGGGGCTACGCGTTCTGGCTGCTGAGCAGCTTTGGCCTGCTCGCTAACAACGCGGCTGGCTTGCTCACCGCGCTGGTGCTGCTGGCTGGGTTGAGCGTCTGGGCGCTGCGTAGCCTGCCCGCAGGGCAACTAGGCGCCTGGCTGCGCGGACAGCGCAGCCAGATATTGGCGACGGAGCTGGTATTTGCGTTGGCGTTCTTGTTCATGCTGTGGCTGCGCGCCAGCAACCCGGACATCGTCAATACCGAAAAACCGATGGAGCTGGCCTTCATCAACGCCATCTTGCAATCGCCCGGTATGCCACCGCACGACCCGTGGCTCTCGGGCTATGCCATTTCGTACTATTACTTTGGCTATCTGATGATAGCTATGCTGGCCAAGCTGCTGGGCATCAGCGGCGTCGTGGCCTTCAACCTGGGGCTGGCCAGCGTGTTTGCCATGGCGGCCGCGGCGGCCTATGGGCTGGTGTTCAATTTGCTGGCCGCCTACCGCCCGGCGCTGGTGCGTACCGCGCGCTGGCTGGCCGGGCTGGCCCCGCTGCTCATGCTGGTGATGGGCAACGCCGAAGGCCTGCTGGAGATCATGCACGCGCGCCATTGGTTCTGGCAGACGGATGCAGCCGGCGAGCGCAGCTCGGCGGTGTGGACCTGGCTGGACGTCAAAGAATTGGTCAACCGGCCTACCAGCGAGCCGCGCTGGCAGCCGCGTGGCTTTGACAGCTACTGGTGGTGGTGGCGCGCCTCGCGCGTGATCAATGACCGCACGTTTGAGGGCGGCGAGCAGGAGCTTATCGATGAGTTTCCGGCGTTCTCCTTTGTGCTGGGCGATCTGCATCCGCATGTGCTCTCGATCCCCTTTGTGCTGCTGGCGGTAGGCGCGGCCCACAACGTATACCTCGGCGGCGGGGAGCGTAAGCGGCCCTGGCTGGGCTTGCAGCTTGAGCCATCCACGCTTGCGCTGGCCGCGCTGGTGATCGGTGCGTTGGCCTTCGTCAATATTTGGGATCTGCCCATCTATGCGATTGTGTTTGCAGGCGCGTATGCTTTGCGCCGCGCTGCGCGTGCGCAAGATACGCACTGGCGGGCGCGTGTAGATGACTTTGTGCGTGCCGTGCTGACCGTGGGTGTAGGCGGGGTGCTGTTGTTCTTGCCGTTCTTCATCGGCTTCACTTCGCAAGCGGGCGGCTTTTTGCCGAATCTCATTAACCCCACACGCGGCACCCATTTCTGGATCATGTTTGCGCCTTTGTTGGTACCAGTGTTGCTGTGGGCTTTGTGGCAGTGGAAGCAACGCGGCTTCAGTGGCCTCGCCAAGGCGCTAATGTATGGCCTGGGCTTTGTGCTGGCGCTGTGGCTTGGCTCGCTGGCGCTCTCGTGGATCTATGCGCAATTACTGGCGGGCACACCCTTGGGAGGCGCCATCCTGAGTGGAATCGGCGCGCCGGATCTCTCAACCCTGCTTGCTGAGTCCTTGCGCCGCCGCGTGGCGGCGGCTGGCGGCTGGCTCACGCTGATCATGCTGCTGGGCGTATTGGGCGGCTTGCTGGCCAAGCCCCATGCTGAAGCCAAGGCCAAACCACAGAGCCAGCCTACGGCTGGCGGCTTTGTGGTGTTGCTGGCGCTGGTGGCCGCCTTGCTGGTCACCGCGCCGGAGTTTATTTATCTACGAGACCAGTTCGGTACGCGCATGAACACCGTCTTCAAGTTCTACTACCAGGCCTGGCTGCTGTGGAGCGTGGTGGCTGCCTTCGGTATCAGCGTGCTGATGCTGGAGCTGCGCGGCGCGGTGCGCGCCGCCGCGGCCGCCCTGCTGGTACTGGTGCTCGGCGCGGGCTTTGTGTACCCGGTCTACGGCTTTGCAGATATTGCCAGCCGCCCGCCCGAGCGTGCGCTGACGCTGGACGGTAGCCTCTACTTGCCAGCGGATGCGCGTGATGCCATCGCCTGGCTGCACGGCGCTGAGCCTGGCGTGTTGGTGGAGGCGGTGGGCGGCAGCTACAGCGCCTACGCGCGCTACGCCACCTTTACTGGTCTGCCCGGTGTGATGGGCTGGCCGGGGCACGAGGGGCAATGGCGCGGCGGCCAGGTGGACTATGACCGCATCGGCGCCATCGAAACGCTGTACGCTACGGGCGACTGGGTCACCGCCAGCGAGATCTTGCAACGCTATAACATTCGCTACATTATTGTGGGCGACCTGGAGCGCATGAGCTACCCGGTGAACGAGGGCAAGTTCCAGGCGCGTTTGCCAATCGTCTTCCAGAACAGCTCGGTCACCATTTACGCAGTTCCCTCGCGCTAACTTGCTCCGCGCCGCTAAACGCGCCGACTATAATCAACGGGCTATGTCGCCGCGCCCTTCGCTCACCCTGGAGACCACTGCCTATATCGCCATCGCCCTCCTGGCGCTGATCCTGCGCTTCGGTAACCTTGGTCTGCTGCCACTCAACGCCGGCGAGGCAGCTGCGGCCCTGCCCGCGTATACGATCGCTCAGGGGGATGCGGCCACCATCGGCGCGCAGCCCGCCTACACTCTGCTTACTTCGTTATTGTTCTCCATCGTGCCCAGCAGCGACTTCTTTGCGCGTTGGTGGCCGGCCCTGGCGGGCTGGCTGCTGGTGCTGGTGCCCTATGCCTGGCGCGATGTGCTCGGCCGCAAGACAGCCTTGGTGCTGGCGCTGGGCCTGGCGCTGGATCCCGGCTTGGTGGCGATCTCGCGCCTGGCCTCGGGCCATATGCTGGCGCTGGCATCCGTGGCCGGCGCACTGACGGCGTGGCGTGCCCAGCGTGCCAGTTTGGCTGGGGCGTTGGCGGGGCTGGCGCTGCTCTCTGCGCCCACGATCTATGTTGGCGTGTTGGCCGCGCTGTTTGTGTGGGCATTTTTTGTGCGCACCCCGTTACCCACTGGCGCCAACTGGCGCCCGGCGGCTTTGAGCGCCGTGGCGGTATTGCTCCTGGGCAGTACGCTGTTCTTACGCGTGCCCTCTGGGTTGGGCAGCCTGGCGGCTCCGCTGGCTGCCTTCCTGCAGGGCTGGGTGCAGCCTTCACAGGTATCGCTGCTAAAAGTGTTGTTTGCCCTGCTGGGGTACGGCCTGCCCGCCCTGGTGTTCGGCGTGTGGGGCGCTGTACTGGCTTGGCGTGAGAGCAATACCGCTGGCCAGTTGCTGAGCTTGTTTGCTCTGATCGCATTGGCGATCGTGCTGCTGTACCCGGGTCGCCAGGTGGCGGATGTGTTGTGGGTCGTGATCCCGCTGTGGGGCTTGGCGGCACAGACCATTGGCCGCTATCTATTCGTGCCGCAAGAGGAGCCGCGTGCCGCCTGGGGCGAGGCGCTCTTGATGTTGGTGTTGATGACCTTCCTTGTGCTTTCACTGGCGCGCATTGCCAGCAATGAGTTCATGCTAGAGACGCCGCGCTTCTATCTCTATGTTGTGGGCGGTGTGCTGCTGTTGGCCGCCGTTGCCAGTGTGCTGATCGGCCTGGGCTGGTCTCGCCAGGCGGCGGTGCACGGGCTGGTGTGGGCGCTCAGTATCGGCCTGGCTCTGTATGCGCTGGCTGGCGCTACGCGCCCAGCCAGCCTGGCCAGCGCCCGCGCCGCCGAGCTGTGGGCGCCCGGCCCGGCCGCGGGGCAGCTGGATCTACTGCGTGCCAGTTTGAAAGATCTGTCTGAGTACAACGCCGGCGTGCCCTCCTCCCTGTCAGTGGATGTACGCATGCACAGCGCAGAGCTGGCCTGGCTGCTGCGCGAGCTGCCCAGCGTGCCGGCGGACCGCGCCGTCTCGCTGATCATCACCGCTGCGGATGAGGCTGAGCCAGCCGAAGCCAGCGCCTATCACGGCCAGAGCTTTGTGTTGCACAGTGCACCCGCATGGGAGTCTACGCCGCCCAACCTGCTGGGCTGGCTGCTGTATCGCCAGGCGCCTGAGACGCGCCAGTACATTATTCTTTGGGCAGCCTCGAACCTGCTTCCGCAGGACGTGGCTGCAAATTCCAGTGGAGAAAGCCGCTAAATGTCCAAACAACTCACCATCGCCATTGACGGTCCGGTAGCCTCAGGCAAGTCCACGCTCGCCAAGAGCCTGGCGGATGCTTTGGGGTATTTGTATTTCGACACAGGGGCGATGTATCGCGCCGTGACGCTGGCTGCCCTGCAGCGCAAGCTGAACATGGGTGACCAGGCGGCCGTGGAAGCGTTGGCGCGTGAGGTGAGTATTGACTTGCGCCCGCCCAGCCAAGAGGACGGGCGTCTGTACGATGTGCTGCTGGATGAGGTGGACTGCACCTGGGAGCTGCGCTCACCGGATGTGGAGGCGCACGTTTCGCAGGTCTCTGCCTATCCTGGGGTGCGCGATGCGCTCACCGAGCAGCAGCGCCGCATTGGCTTGCGCGGCGCCGTGGTGATGGCCGGGCGCGATATTGGCACGGTGGTGCTGCCGGAAGCGGATCCCAAGATCTTCCTCACCGCTTCGCAGGAGGAGCGCGCTCAGCGCCGCTTTGAGGAATTGCAGGCGCGCGGCGACAGCACGAGCTATGCGGAAGTGCTAGAGTCACTCAAACAGCGCGATGCGTTTGACAGCAGCCGCGAAGTAGCGCCGCTGCGCGCTGCCGAAGATGCCATCACCCTGGTATCGGATGGCATGCAGGCGGCTGAGGTGCTTGAAGAAGCGCTGGCGCTTGTGCGCACCCGCCAGGCGCAGCTGACCAACGGGACGTGACCTACACTTTTCTGCAGTCTTTTCCCTTTCTGAATATCCTCACCCCAGCGGACCTGCTGGGGTGGTTGGTGTGGCTGGTGCTGATGGCTGGCACGCTGGCCCTGGCGCTGCGCCTGGGCGGCCACGGCGTGCTGTGGACGCGTAAGCAGCAACTGCGCCTGTTGGCGTTGCTGCTGGCTGTGCCCTTCTCCATCTTATTGTTTACCGTGCGTCTGCCCGCGGACGGCGCGCTGCCCATCCCCGGCCTGGGCGTCTCGGCGCGCGGGGCGCTGCTGGCACCCCTGATGGCGGTGCCGTGGATGTTGGCGCTGCTGTGGTTCGGCGCGCCGAGCGCCACGCTGTTGGCGGGTTTGGGCGGCGTGTTGCTGGCCGCCTGGGACACACGCAGCCCGTTCACACCGGTAGAGCTGGCCCTGTTGGCGGCCCTGTTCGCCTTCTTGCGCAGCCAGCACTACAGCACGGCCTTGTTTGCCTGGCTGCGCAAGCCATTGGTGGCCGCCGCGCTACTCTCAGCCGTGTACCCGCTTCTATATATAGCCAGCGCATTGTTCTGGGCTTCGCCCAGTATGCTGGTCAGCCTCGACTTTGCGCTCTCGCGCTTGCCTGGGGCGGCCGTCGCCATTGCGGCACCCTTGTTGCTGGGCGCGTTGGTGCTCCAGCTGGCCCTGGCGCGCTGGCCGCAATTGCAGCGTGCCAGCCAACCCGCTCAACCTGCGCCCAGCGAGCGCAGCCTGGAGGCGCGCTTCCTGTTCACCCTCGGCCCGCTGGCTCTGGTGGCCTTTATCGCCCTTGGCGCGCTGACCTGGTGGATGGCCGGGCGCACGTCTCAGCAGTTGCTGGCAGACCGTATTGAGAACAACGTGCAGATCGCAGCCGACTCGGTGCCGTTTGTGCTCGAGACCGGCCAGAATCTGATCTTGCAGTTGGCGGCGGACACGCGCCTGGCGGATGCCAGCGCCGAGCAAGCCGCCAGCTTGCTGCAGACCCATTTGGGCGGTGTGCCCTATTTTGAGCAACTCAGCCTGCTGGATACGGGCGGCACGGCCGTCAGCGGCGCGCCGAGCGCAAATTACATGAGCCTTGCGCCCAGCCAGGCCGAATTGGCGGCGGTGTCGCTGGCGATCCAGGGCGTCTCGCTGCAGATCCTGAGCGCTGCGCCCGGCGGCCAGAACACGCAGCACACGGCGGCACAGCTAGTGTTTGTGGCCGCGGTACGCAACAGTAACAACCAGGTGCGCAATGTATTGGTGGGGCGCACCAGCCTGCATAGCAATCCGCTGGCTTTGCCGGTGGTACAGAGCCTGCAGAGCGTCAATGCGTTGGGGGCGCAGGCCTTTCTGGTGGACGGGCAGCAGCAGATCGTGATAGCCCCGTTCGCGGCTGCCCTGCTTCAGCCGTATGGCGGCCAAAGCAGCCCGGCGGCGCTCTCGTATGAAGAAGCGGCCCAGGATGGTGCGCGGGTGCTGGTGCGCTACCAACCGGTGCCTGGCAGCAACTGGGCCGTGGTGGCGCGCTGGCCGGCCAGCTTGGCCCAACAGCGTGCCGTGCAGATGGCGCTGCCCGTGCTGGGCGTGCTGCTGCTGGTGGGGCTGGCAGCCTATGCACTGCTGCGCGGCAGCCTGCGCCGCGTCAGCGCCTCTTTGCATACGCTGGCTGAAGAGACCCAGCGCATCGCGGCGGGCGATCTGCGTGCCCCGCTTTCGGTCACGGGGACAGATGAAGTCGGGCGGCTAGGCTCGGCATTTGAAGTCATGCGCCGTGCCGTGCTGACACGCAGCGAGGAGACCCAGCGCTTGTTGGCGCTCAGTCACGGCCTGTCCTCCAGCCTGGAGGTACGCAGTCACATCGAGCCGCTGCTCGAAGCGGCGCTGGCCGGTGGCGCTTCGCTGGCGCGCCTGGTGTTCCTCAGTGATCACGGCGGCAGCGGGCTGAGCTTTGGCAAAGGCGAGGGCCACGAGCGCTACGAAGCGCTCGATGCTCAGATGGCCGCCCTGACCGAGCAACACGAGCAGGTTCTGGTTGGTAACCCGGCACGTGCTCGGCTCAAAGTGGATAAGGGCACACCGTACCCCGGTTCGGTGGCGGCCTTTGCATTGAAAGACGGCAAGAAACAATTAGGAACCCTATGGCTGGCGTACGACGAGCCACAACGTTTTGAGCCGGGCAGCAGCGCGGTGCGCTACTTGGAAACGCTGGCGGCGCAAGCCTCCACCGCCGCCACCAATGCGCGCCAGTATCTGCTGGCGCGTACCGGCCAGCAACGCCTGGAAGCTGTGCTGGCCGCCGACCCGCTGCCGACCCTGCTGCTGGACGCGGGCCTGCATGTGGCCTTTGCCAACCCGGCTGCGCAGCGCGTGCTGCGCCTGCGGGCCGACCTGCCGCCCGCGCCGCCAGTGGACAAGGCCATCCAGGATGGTGAGCTGCTGGCTTTGTTGCGCACCGCCGGCCCCAAGCCGCAGCGTGCCGAAGTCAGCATTCAGCAAGTGGCCTACGAGGTGACGCTCAACCCACTGTGGGCCGGGGCCGAGTTGCTCGGCTTTGCCTGCACGCTGCTGGATGTCACACAGTCCAAGAAGCAAGAGTCGGCCCGGCTGGAAGTGCTCAGCGCCATTGGGCATGACTTGAAAGAGCCGCTGGACATGATGGGCGGTTTTCTCTCCAGGCTTAGTTTGCACGGTTCGCTCAACGAGCAACAAGAGCAACTCATGCAAAACATTTATCCCCATCTGGACCGCATCCGTGTGCTGGCGAACAGCTTGCTGGCCGCCGACCGTTTACAGGAGGCCCAAGGGTTACAGCTGGAGCCAGTGGTGTTGAGTGAGTTGCTGCAAACAGTGCTGGAGCAAGCCGCTACGCAGGCGCGCCACAAGCAGATCGAGCTGGTGCTGGAGCCCAACGAGGGCGCCGAGAAGCTGCTGCCCGCCGACCGTGCCCTGTTGCAACGTGCCATTTATTACCTGGTGGACAATGCCGTGCGCTACAGCGCGCGCGGCCGCTCTGTGCGCGTGTTGGCCCGCTATGCGCCGGATGCGGTGGTGATCTCGGTCAAGGATAACGGCGTGGGCATCGCCCCGGTGGACCAGCCCATCATCTTTGAGCATCGCAATGGGCAGAGCGCCCCCAATGGGCTGCACATCGTGCGCTCAATCGCCCAACGCCACAAGGGCCGCGCCTGGGTGGAAAGTGAGCTGGGGGTGGGCAGCACCTTCTCACTTGAGTTACCCCTCGGTTAGGTGTACAATCTAATTCACACTTGCGGGCCGTTTTCCTTGACTCTACAATTCCCGTTGGTATAATCTTTCACGAAACTAATCGAATACGCTGTGCGGAACGAGCAAGCGCTTTGAGGAATGCCTCTCAGTGCTTGCTTTGGTTTGTCTCAAAAATAGCACAATTGTTCGATTATTCAAACTAAACAGCAAAGCGAGCGTTGGCCAATCTGGCTGGGTCACAGGTCTGAATCCAGGGTGGAGAGGAAGACGCCAGATACGCCGAGGCTACGCTTTTCGCCGTAACCGAACCGTTGGAGGCCGCACAAATGGAAACAAAGGGATTGCGTGCATTGCGCATCAGCTTGGCCTCGCCCGAGACCATTCGCAGCTGGTCTTATGGCGAAGTGCTCAAGCCGGAGACGATCAACTACCGCCGCTTGCGCCCGGAGAAGGATGGCCTTTTTGATGAAGCCATCTTTGGCCCCACGCGTGATTGGCAGTGCTACTGCGGCAAGTATAAGAACATCCGCTACAAAGGCATTATTTGTGACAAGTGTGGCGTAGAGGTCACCCGTTCGTCTGTGCGCCGTGAGCGCATGGGCCACATCTCGTTGGCCGCCCCGGTGGCGCACGTGTGGTACACCCGCCGCGTGCCCTCCTACCTGGGCTTGCTGCTGGACATCTCACGCCGCAACCTGGACCGCGTGCTGTACTTTGCCCAGTACGTGGTCACTTATGTAGACGAAGACGCTCGCCAGAAGGCCCTGGCCCGCCTGGACGAAGAGATCAGCTCGGCGGAGAAAGAGCACGCCGCGCAGATCAACGCCCAGATCGCCAGCGCCAAGCAGCAGCGTGATGAGAAGCTGGCCAAGCTCGAAGAGCGCACCAAAGAAATTGAAGCGCGCTATGACGAAGAGCTGGCTGCCAAGATCGACCCGGTCATCAAAGAAGGCCAGCGCGTTGAGACCAAGCTGCAGGAGCAGATGGGCCAGGCCAGCAAGGCCGCCATCACCTTCAGCGCCATGAAGGGCAACCTGGTCAAGTCTGGGGAGACGGTTGAGAACAAGCATCTTGCGCGCGTGCAAGAGGTTGTCAAAGAATTCCTGGAAGATAACGAAAAGAAGATCGGCGAGAAGAAGCACGCCGAGCTTGAGCGCATTGCGGTAGAGAAGGCCAGCATCAAGGCTGAATCTGAGATGGCAATGAGCAACCTGCGTGACTCGCTGGATGAAAAAGTCTCCAGCAATGAGCACGAAGACCAGGTGCGCACCCGCGAAGAGCTGGAAGACCTGCGCCCGATGACCTTCATGGGCGAGAACCGCTACCGCGAGCTGCGCGCCCGCTACGGCCAGGTGTTCCGCGCCGACATGGGCGCCGAAGCCTTTTACGACATCCTCGAGCGCCTGGACCTGGACCGCTTGAGCGAAGAGCTGTGGAAGGAACTGCGCACCTCGCGCAGCAAGCAGCGCCGCCGCAAGGCCACCAACCGCCTGCGCGTGGTCGAAGCTTTCCGCCGCTCCAGCAACCGCCCGGAGTGGATGATCCTCACCGTATTGCCGGTCATCCCGCCTGACCTGCGCCCCATGGTGCAGCTGGACGGTGGCCGCTTTGCGACCTCTGACCTCAATGACCTGTACCGCCGTGTAATCAACCGCAACAACCGCCTCAAGCGTCTGCTGGAGCTGGGTGCGCCGGATGTGATCGTGCGCAACGAGAAGCGCATGTTGCAGGAAGCGGTGGACTCGCTGATCGATAACTCGCAACGCGGTAAGGCGCTCTCGCGCCGTGGCCGCCGCGAACTGAAATCCCTGAGCGATCTGCTCAAGGGCAAGAAGGGCCGCTTCCGCCGCAACCTGCTGGGTAAGCGTGTGGACTACTCTGGCCGCTCGGTGATCGTGGTTGGGCCGCAGCTCAAGCTGTACCAGTGTGGCCTGCCCAAGAGCATGGCGCTGGAGTTGTATAAGCCTTTCGTCATCTCCCGCCTGGTGAGCTCCAATTACGCCGCCAACGTCAAGGGCGCCAAGCGCATCATTGACCGCAACCGCCCGGAAGTGTACGAAGTGCTGGAGGAGGTCATCAAAGACCGCCCCGTGCTGCTCAACCGTGCGCCGACCCTGCATCGCTTGGGCATCCAGGCTTTTGAGCCGATCCTGATCGAGGGCAGCGCCATCCAGTTGCACCCGCTGGTGACCACCGCCTTCAATGCAGACTTTGACGGTGACCAGATGGCCGTGCACGTGCCGCTTTCGCAGAAAGCGGTATGGGAAGCACGCGAGCTGATGCTCTCCACTAAAAATCTACTCAAGCCCGCTGACGGGGAGCCGATCATTGGCCCCTCCAAGGATATGGTGCTGGGTGTGTACTACCTGACCATGGAGCCTGTGCCGCTAAAGGGCAAGCAGCAACCGCGCGTCTTTGGCGATATGGATGAAGTGGTGATGGTGTACCAGCTCGGCCAGTTGGATGTGCATTCGCCCATCCGCCTGCGTGCCGAAACCTGGTACGACGAGCAGGGCAACCGTATGGCACAGGCTGAGACGCGCTTCCTCGACACAACCGTGGGCCGCGTGCTGCTCAATCTGGAGCTGGAGCCTGAGATCCAATTCGTCAACGATGTGATCGATAAGGGCAGCATCAAAGACTTGATCGCTGAGCTGCTTGAGGTCACTGGCGACGAGAAGCGCACTACGGATGTGGCCGACCGCGTCAAGGATATTGGCTTCAAGTTCGCCACACGCTCTGGCACCACGATCGCCATCTCCGACATCACCATTCCAGATGAAAAAGCAGGCATCGTGGCGGCTGCCATGGAACGCGAGCAGGCAGTGGAAGAGGACTTCCGCCGTGGCTTGCTGACCGAGCAGGAGCAGAACGAGCGCGTGATCGAGATCTGGCAAGAGACCACCAACACGGTGGCGGTTGCCGTGCGCAAGAGCATGGATGAGAAGGGCAACCTGGCCACCATGGCCAACTCTGGCGCCACCAAGGGTGGCTTCAGCTCCATCTCGCAGCTGGCCGGTATGCGCGGCATGATGGCTGACCCTTCGGGGCGCATCATCCCGCTGCCGATCCGTTCCAACTTCCGCGAAGGGTTGACCACGCTGGAATACTTCATCTCCACGCACGGCTCCCGCAAGGGTTTGGCGGATACCGCGCTGCGTACGGCAGACGCCGGTTACCTGACCCGCCGTCTGGTAGATGTGGCGCAGGATGTCATCACCACCATCGAGGACTGCGGCACGGACGAGGGCATTTGGATGCGCTCGGCAGATGATGTGGCTGACCAATCGCTGGGCAGCCGTATCTTCGGCCGCGTAGCGGCGCACAACATCGCTGACCCCAACACTGGCGAAGTGCTGGTGGAGAAGGGCGAACTGCTCGACCATGACCAGACCCGCAAGGTGACGGCCGCTGGCGTGCAGGATGTGTATGTCTTCTCCCCGATGACCTGTGAAGCTGACCAGGGCATCTGTGTGAAATGTTATGGCCTGGACATGGGCCGCGGCCGCGAGGTCGCCCTGGGCGCCGCCATCGGCATCGTGGCAGCCCAGTCCATCGGTGAGCCCGGTACGCAGCTGACGCTGCGCACCTTCCACACCGGTGGTGTGGCCGCCGAGTCTGACATCACCACGGGTCTGCCGCGTGTGGAAGAGCTCTTTGAAGCCCGCCGCCAGCCCAAGGGTGAAGCCGTAGTGGCCGAACTGAGCGGCACCATCGAAGTGGCACAGTCCGAGCGCTTCAGTGACCTGCGTGTCATCCGCATTCTGCATGCAGAGATGGTGCATGATGAGTACGAGCTGCCCAAGGGCTACCGCATTGCGGTGGAAGACGGCGCCAAGGTAGAGGCTGGCGATGTGCTTGCCTCACTCAAGGAAGCCGAACTGAAGGCAGAGAACGGCGGCAAAGTGCGCGTGGAAGATCGCAAGGTCTTCGTCTCTTACGAGCAGAAAGACTCGATCGAGTACGAAGTGCCCAACACCACGCGCATGCTGATCCAGAACGGCGCCAAGGTGGAGGCCGGCCAGGCGCTGACCGAAGGCTCGCTCAACCCGCACTCGATCCTGCGTATTCAGGGTCGAGAAGCCTGCTACATGTACTTGCTCACCGAAGTGCAGCAGGTGTACCGCTCGCAGGGCCAGAACATCCATGACAAGCACTTTGAGGTCATTATCCGCAAGATGATGTCCAAGGTGCAGGTCACCCGCCCGGGTGACACGGGCCTGCTGCCCGGTGACTATGTGAACCGCCTGGAGCTGCGCCGCAAGAATGAGGCGCTGCTGGCGGAAGGCAAGGAGCCTAGCAAGTTTGTGGATGTGCTGCTGGGTATCACCAAGGCCTCGCTGAGCACGGACTCGTTCCTGTCTGCGGCGTCCTTCCAGCACACCATCAAGGTGTTGGCTGGCGCAGCCATCGGCGGCCAGGAAGATCCGCTGAGCGGCTTGAAGGAGAACGTCATTCTCGGTAAGCTGATCCCGGCGGGTACGGGCCACCAGGCTAACGCACACCTGCTGCCGCAGCCGGAGCCGCGCAAGGAAGAGCTGGCGCCCTTAGGCGCCCCGCTCGGCGAGATGCCCTTGGGCGAGGCTGGCTTCGGCCTCGGCGATGGCCTCGGCCAGTTGCCCGAAGCCTCGGTGGAGCCGCTGCCGCCCAGCGACGAAGAGTAAGCTTGAAGCTCAAAACGGCCTGCACACAGTGCAGGCCGTTTTTTTTTGCTTAAGCCTGTCATTGCGAGGAGTATTCCAGCGCTTGCGCTGGAAACGGATGAAGCAATCTGGGTCTTTTGCTAGGACGCAAAACAGATTGCCACGTGTGCTGCTGCGCAGCACCTCGTAATGACAGAGTGGCAAATAGCTGCCCGTCATTCCGAACGAGGCCTGCGCCAAAGGCGCGGGCCGAGGAGGGATCCTTTAGGGCATAGACTTGCTGCGACTATTCACTAGAATCTTTTCTGAGCGGGAAGATTGCTTCGTGCGCTGCTACGCAGCGCCTCGCAATGACAATAGGGCTTGGCCTGACCCCTAAGAATCCCAACCTTTGGTTACTGCGCTCCGAATGACAAAACCTCGTCATTGCGAGGCCTGCGCCAAAGGTGCGGGCCGAGGAGGAATCCTTTAGGGCATAGACTTGCCGCGACTAGTCTGCGGAGAATTTTTTCTGAGCGGGAAGCAATGACAACGGGAATTGGCCTGGCTTGTTGGGCCTAAGGATTCCTAACCGTGGGTTGCTACCCTCGGAATGACAATCTGCTTTTATCTGCAGCGTGAGGCAACGCCTCACGCACATCTGCGGTTGAAAGGCCGTAAACACAACTTAGTCATCAAACACCGCGTCCAGCGGCGCCAGCTCGCCGCCACAGTTCTGCGAGAACCACGCGGCTTCCGCTGCATAATTCTCGCGGGCAAACTGCCGGGCGGCATCGTTGGCATCCGCCGCCTGTTGCAGGTTGAGCTCGGCGGCCGAGTTCCAGTAGCGCGGCAGCAATAGTAGCGGGTTGCCGATAGCACGCTCTTGCTCGCCTTGCGGGATCCAGTTGAACATGATCGGCCCACGTGAGTACACGGTGAAGGCCAGCGTGTATCCGAGTTCCTCGGCTACGGCAACGCCATCGGCGGTGAAGTTGCCGCCTGCCCAGATATGGGCGATGGGGCGCTGGCCGAAGTGCTGCTCCAGAAGCGGAATGTTGTCGCCCAGCTCACTGCGCAGGAAGTCTGTGCTTAGACCGCCCACCACGGGTATATGGTTGAGCCCGTGCGACTGAACATCAAAGACACCGGTATCGTTCAGACGCTCGATCCAGGTCCACAGGCTCTCGCCGCTGTGCTCGCCCGTGCGCGAGTCGGTGTCGCCAATGATCCAGCCTAATGTAGTGCCCCAGCCGTATTGTTCATATAACGGCAGGAAGTATTCCTGGGCCGTGCCGGGGCGGCGATCATCTAGGATGAGCAGCATGCTGCGCGGTGGGATGGGCGCGTTATGCAGCAGGAAGTCGGCCAGTTGCTGGCTGGTGATGGTTTCAAAGCCCAGACGCCGCGCCGTGTCCACGATGGCGTAGAAGGTGGCCTCGTTGATGTCTTGCGAGAGCGAGGGCACGGCGTTGCCGCGCAAAATGCTGTGATACATCAGCGGCGCTACAACGGTGCCGGGCTGGCTGTTGGCAGGGTCCCAGCGCTGCGCCAGATATGTGCACTGGTCAGCGATGTAAGCGACGGGCTGCACACCGGCACGCAGGCTGCCGGGAAAGCTGGCTGGCAACGGAGCGGGTGTGGGGGTGATCGTCGGTGTGCTGCTGGCGGCGAGTGTCGGGCTGGCGCTGGGAGTCAGCGTAGCTGCTCGCGGCGCGAACGGGCTGGGCGTGATGCTGGCTGTAGCCTGTGGGCTGTTGGCATGGGTGCCGAGCAGCGTGCAGGCGGAAAGCAGGCAGGCGAGGGCTAGTAGTACAAAGAGATGCTTACTCACCCGTAAATAGTAATTGGTAAGGTGAATAGTGAATAGTGATGAGTGAGCAGTAATCAGGAAAATCTCACTCTTTAGTACTAATAGCCAGTAACTTATAGCAAGGTACTAATCACTTATCACCAGTTACTGCTCACTCTTTTTTTTATCTCACCGTGAAATACGTGTAGTGATAGGCGATCTTGCCGTTTTGGATGCCGAGCGAGTCTTTGCCGTCCAGCACGCGGCCTTTGCTTGAGGTCGCCGTCCAGGTGAGCACGCGCAGGTTCTTCTGCGTGGTGCTGCCGGTGATCTCGAAGCGCGCCGCTGGCAGAGTCTCGCGCAGCAGTGAGTTGTACCAGCGCAGAATGCCTTCGCTGCCCTGCACCGTGCGCTGGGCATTCACATGCACGCCACCATTGCCATACAGCGCGGTGACCTTGACCGGGTCTTGCGAGTTGAGCGCGTCCAGAAAGCGAATGCTGATGTCCGGCGTGGGGGCGGGCGACGTGGGCCATGAGAAATTCTTGACCGCATCCCAGATGCCCGTGATGCGCCGAGCGTAGTACCACTCCCAGAAATTGGCGCCGGAGATGTTGTTGTCTTTGCAGGCCTGCATGAAATCTGTGATCTGGCCGGGCGTCGGGTTCCAGGTACCATCGGGGTATGCGGCGCCGGTGGGCAGGATCGGGCGCCACACGCTGAGCGCCTGATGCTCGCGCACCGAGCGCAGCAGCTGCGCCGCGGGGTTGCTGGCCTGGATCCAATACACCTGCGGCATATTGATGTCGCTATATTCGAGGAAGGTCTCGAATGGCAGCGGGCGGTGCAGAGTGGGATAGCGGTAGCTGCTGAAGCCGATGGGCGTGTTGGGCAGCCCGGCACGCAGTGCCTTCATGTACTGCTTGGCAGGCGCCTCCATGTTCTTTTGCTTGAACTCGACCTCGGCATTGACCACAAAGCCATCCAGGTTGAACTCCTTGGTGCGCTGGATGGCCATCTGCGCTTCGGCGACCGGGTTGGTGCCGTAGATATACTGCCAGCCCCAGGGCTGGATGCCGCGCGCCCGCAAAGCTGAAACCACCCCAGGCACATAGTCATGCCCGGTCTTGTTATCAATGTTGTATTTGTAGTTGCGGTCTGCCACCTTGATGAGCACGTGGGTCAGCCCGGCTTGCTGGGCCAGCTCGGCGATCTTCTGAGGATCACCGCCTTCCACACGGCTAATGATCCAAAGATACATGCCTTTTCCGCTAAGAATGCTCATTTCTTCACCTGCTTCCCGCGTTTGTTCGCAAGGTCGTTTAGGTAGATTGGGTCAGTTAGGTAGGTTAGGTCGATCAGGTCGCTTGTGCGCCTAACTGACCCACATTGGCTGTGCCAAAGCCTGGAATCCATAGTGTGTAGATTGTTCAACATCTCCCCCTGAAGTTTGCAAGTACCGTGCCAGCTTTGCCCCCTTGGGCTGGCTTATGGATACCAAAAAAGCCCACACTGGCGGGCTTTTAGGTAGCTGTGTCAAGCGACTGGACTAGTGTTCGCCGCCAGCGGCCTCTGGGGTACCCACCAGGCCGAGCTCGGCGGCATTGGCCTGCATGGCGGCCAGCACGTTGCCGGCATGCTCCCACAGGTCGATGCCCAGTTCGCGGGCGCCGTCTTCCATCTCTTCGCGGTTGGCCCCGGCGGCAAAGGCGCGGTCCTTCCACTTGTTCTTGATCGACTTGACCTTGACGTCAAGAATGGAGCGCGAGGGGCGTACCAGGGCCACCGCCGTAATGAGCCCGGTCAGCTCGTCGCAGGCGTAGAGCGCCTTTTGCATGCGCGTGCTGCGCGGGATGCCACTATGGTTGGCGTGGCTGAGCACGGCCTGCACAACTTCCTCCGGCACGCCGCGCTCACGCAGGATCGGTGCGCCGGCTTGCGGGTGCTGCTCCAAGGTGGGGTGGATCTCCCAGTCGAAATCGTGCAGCAATCCAACCACGCCCCACAGCTCAGCGTCTTCGTTGTACATGGCGGCGTAGTGGCGCATGGCGGTCTCTACCGACAGCATGTGGCGCACCAGCCCCTCGTTCTTCACATGTTCGTGCACAATGGCAAGCGCTTCGTCTCGAGTGGTCATGGGTTACCTTTCTATTGCTGGATTCATTCTATTACAATTCTGGCATGGCCTTTCGATTTGGAACTGTCGGGGCGCCGATCTCGGCGCCCAAGAAGCCCGGCGGCAGCGTGGGCGCGGTGCAGCACATCCGCACATTGGGGCTCGGCGCGCTGGAGCTGGGCTGGGTGCAATCCGTACGCGTCAGTGAAGAAACCTGCGCCGCCATCCGCCAACAGGCACAGCAGTCCGATGTGCTGCTGAGCGTGCACGCGCCGTACTACATTAACCTCAACGCCACGTTCGAAGAGTGGCCCAATGCACGCCGCCGCCTGATGGATGCGGCGCACTACGGCAATCTGGCGGGCGCCACCGAGATCATCTTTCACCCCGGCAGCTACAGCGGCAAACCGTCTGAGGAAGCGATGAAGCTGGCCAAAGCGCGCCTGCAAGATTGCGTAGCCGAGCTGCGCCGCAACCGCAATCCGGTCACCCTGCGCCCCGAGACGATGGGCAAGGGTGGCCAACTGGGTACGCTGGAAGAGAACCTGGAGATGGCCAAGGAGATCCCTGGCGTGCTGCCGTGTATCGACTTTGCCCATCTGCACGCCCGCGCCGGCGACGGCAGCATGAACAGCTACGACGAGTGGATGGCCGCGCTGAGCAAGTACCGCGACGCCTTAGGCAAAGACGCGCTGAAGACTATGAGCTGCCACCTCTCCGGCATTGCCTACACCGAGAAGGGCGAGAAGAACCATCTCACCATCGCCGAGTCTGACTTCAAGCTTGAGGAACTGTTCCGCGCCCTCAAAGATATGGACTGCGGCGGGCGCATCCTCAGCGAAAGCCCCATCCTGGAAGACGACGCGCTACTCTACCAGCGCACCTGGCAGGCGCTCGGCGGCGAAGTCATCACTGGCGAGCCGGCCGCTTGAAACTTGCCGAACGCCAGGCGCGCTTTGAGCAGTTACAACGCGCCATGCGAGCCTGCCGCCTGTGTTTGCAGGCTGGCTACTACATCGAACCCCCCGCGGTAACGCACGGCAGTGTGAAGGCGCGCATCATGACCGTGGGCCAGGCGCCTGGCGTGACCGAGGTGGTGGCCAAGCGGCCCTTCAACGCTGGCAGCGGCAAACGCTTGTTCCAATGGCTAGGCGAAGCGGGCATCGACGAAGACTGGTTTCGCCGCACGCAGTACATGACCTCGGTGACCAAGTGTTTCCCAGGCAAGAACAAATCTGGCGGCGGTGACCGCGCCCCGTCTCTCACCGAGCAGCAAATGTGCCGCCCGTTCCTTGATGAGGAGCTGGCGCTGGTGCGCCCCAAGCTCATCATCCCCATCGGCAAGATGGCCATCGAGACCTTCTACGGCCGCGGTATTGTGCTAGAAGCTGTGATCGGTACGGAGATGGAAAAGGACGGCGTGTGGTATGTGCCGCTGCCGCATCCGTCTGGCGCCAGCCGCTGGCACCAGATCGCTGAGAACCGTGAGCGTATCCAACAGGCGATCGGCTTGATCGGTGAGCAGTATCGGCGGCTGTTTCCGGCAAGGTGGGCAAAGGCATCCACAGATGAACACGGATAAGTCAACTTGCTGTCTTTGCGAGCGAGTGAAATGAGCGAAGCAATCCCCAAGCTGAAAAGTGCAAAAAACTTGGGGATTGCTTCGTCGGCGCTGCACAGCAGCGCACTCCTCGCAAAGACGGATTGGGCCGCGATTGTCATTGCGAGGTGCTGCGTAGCAGCACACGAAGCAATCCTCCCGCCCAAGTGAATGGCCAATCAAGACAGCCGTTAGGTGCCGTGGGCAGATTACTTCGGTCGGCCGCATTGCATGCGGCCTCTCTCGCAATGACATGTAGCTTGATCTAGGGGGAATGCTTCGCCAACGCCGCAAGGTGTTTTTTTTTGCTGTCATTCCGAACGAACGGCGCAGCCATGAGGAGCCGCAGCGTATTCCTGCGGAAGAATCCGTCAAGGGGAGGTTTGGTTTATGACATATGTGTTGTTGCACAAACTAACTGAATACGGATTCCTCGCTGCGCTCGGAATGACACGGTGATTTATGTAGGGGCGTACGCTGCTTCGCAGCGTAGCATGCTATGCCCTGGGTGTGTTTTGACTGGCACAAGCAATCCCTTGTCGACTTGCATATTTGGTTGGGGATTGCTTGGTCCGCGCAGCTACGCTGCGCATTCCTCACAAAGACAAAATTAGAATGAAATGACAAAGCGACTAAGTGACCAATTGACTAGTCGATTACCTGATTAACAGATCATCAAATGTTTACCCCGGCTCGCCCGACAACACCTGGCTGCGAGTTACCCGCCGGCCGCGCCAGCGCATAGCGGCGATCAGGCGCGGCAGCACCTGCGTGTACAGGCTGTACACGGCGGGCTGCAGCGGCAGGTCCCAGGCGCCGATGTGGCGTGCTTCGTAGGCGCCCAGGCTAAGCTTGAAGCGGTACACGCCCCACATCGGGTCGGCTTCGTTGAACTCATCCGGCGCGCCCCACAGGTCATACACCTTGCAGCCTGCCTCGCGGCTGGCGCGGATGGCTTCCCATTGCAGCAGATAGTTGGGCATGGTTTCGCGGTGCAGAGTGCGCGACATGCCGTAGAGGTACCAGGACTGTTCGCCGTAAACGAACAGCATGAGACCGGCTACGGCTTCGCCTTCGACTTCGGCCAGTAGCGGCACTAGCATGCCCGCTTCGTAGAACTCATCCCATACGGCGCGGTAGTAGGCCTCACTGCGGATGACGAAACCATCGCGCACGGAGGTCTCAGCGTACATTTTGTAGAAAGTGACAAAGTCGGCCGGAGTGCCGCGGCGCACAGTGACACCCTTTTTCTGCGAAAGGCGCAGGTTGTAGCGGCCCTTTTGCTTCATGGCCGCCAGGATGGCTTCTTCGCTCTTGTCGATATCGATCAACATCGTATTTGGCATCTGCACTTGCTCGTTGGAGTAGCGCCAGCCGCTAGCTTTCAGGTCAGCCACGAAAGCGGCTGCCGCTGGCACCACGCGCTCATCCTCTGCGCCGGGCAAGCCGTAGCCATAGGCCAAATCCGGATCGATCTTGATGAAGAAGGCCCCCAACTCCTGCGCGGTTTGGCGCAGGCCAGCCAGCATGCGGGCGCGCAAGGCGGCATCGTTCCAATCGGCCAGCAGCGGCCCCTTGGGCACATACAGCATGCACAGCTCTTTGCCAATCAGCGGCAGGCGCACGCTGCGCTGCAGGATCTGGGCCGCGGCTACCAGCTTGCCATCCTGCTCCCAAGTCTTGTAATGCGCCATCCAGCCAAACGGCTCTTTGGCGCGCGCCCACTGGCTGGTCTGCAACAGATGCGGGCGCGGCAAGTGGGCGATGCGGGCGTTCCAGGTAGCAGTATCCATTACGAGAGCGAGGTGAAGGCGGGCGGCGGCGCCTGGCCGACTTCGGAGCCGGGCAGCAGCTCGCCGAGCAGGGCTAGGATACCAGAGCTGTCATTGGCTTCGGCCATGGCCAGCAGCTGGCTGAGCGCGGCGTGCAGTTGCTCGCGGCCGGGCGCCTGCGGCTCCTGCACGCGGCGAATGTCCGGATGCGTCGTCGCCGAGTACTCGCCACCAGCTTCCCACAACTGCTCGCTGAGCTTCTCGCCCGGGCGCAGGCCGCTGAATTCAATTTGAATGTCCTCGCCCGGCGTCAGGCCGGAGAGGCGAATGAGGTCTTCGGCCAGGTCCACAATGCGTACGGGCTGGCCCATGTCCAGCATGTACAGCTCGCCCTGGCCTTCAAAGGCAGCGGCCTGCAGCACAAGGTGCACCGCCTCCGGAATGGTCATGAAATAGCGCTCCATCTCCGGATGGGTGATGGTGAGCGGGCCACCTTGGGCGATCTGGTGCTTGAACAGCGGCACCACGCTGCCGCGGCTGCCGAGCACGTTGCCAAAGCGCACTACGGAGTAATTGCGGCCAAGCGTGCGCGCCGCGTCGAGCACGGCCCATTCGGCTACACGTTTCGTAGCGCCCATCACGCTGCTGGGGCGCACGGCTTTGTCGGTAGAGATCATCACCAGGCGTGCAACGCCTGCCGCACCGGCGGCTTGCACCACGTTGAGCGTACCCTGCACGTTGTTGGCTACGGCTTCGGCAATGTTAGCTTCCATCAGCGGCACATGCTTATGGGCGGCGGCGTGGAAGACGATGTCTGGCTTGTATTTCTGCAGCGCTGCAGTAATGCGCCCGGCGTCACGCACATCCGCAATCACAGGAATGATCTCGAGCTGCGGGTACTCGTTGTGCAGCTCAAACAGAATTTCGAAGATGCTGTTCTCGCCGTGGCCGAGCAGCACCAGCATGGCCGGCTCCCAGCGTGCGATCTGGCGGCCGAGCTCGCTGGCGATGGAGCCGCCCGCGCCGGTGATGAGCACGCGCTTGCCGCGCAGGCTGCCGCCAACCCGCGCCCGGTCGATCTGGGCCGGCTGGCGGCGCAGCAAGTCTGTGATGTCGACTTCGCGCAGGCGGCTGACGCTGACCCTGCCGCCGATGAGTTCGTACAAGCCCGGCATCGTGCGGTAGGGGATACCCGCTTGGCGGCTGAGCTCGGCCGCCTGGCGCAGCACGCTGCCCGGTGCACTGGGGATGGCCATGATGACTTCTTCAGCACGCATGGCGGCTGCCTGGGCGGGCAGATCCTTAAGCGTGCCAACCACGGGAATACCGTGCAGGCGTTGGCCTTGCTTTTCAGGATCGTCGTCCAGGAAGGCCAACGGGTTGAGGCCGAGCTGCTGGTTCTTTTGCAGCTCGCGCGCTACCAGCGCACCGGCATCGCCAGCGCCGAGGATGATGGCGCGGCGCAGCTTGACGCCGCTGGCCTGCTCGATCACCTTGCGGTTTTCGGCCAGCAGGCGCAGGCCGAAGCGCAAACCGCCGACCACGGCCAGCGAGAGCAGCCAGTCGATGGCCACCAGCGAGCGCGCAAAATTGGCGAATACGCCCAGCGCAGCCAACAAGAAGATGACCGGCGTAATGATGAGTGAAGCGATGGTGACGGCGCGTACGATGAGCTTCATCTCGGCGATGGAGGCGTAGGCCCACACGCGCTCGTACAAGCCACTGCGCTTGTAGATGATGGGTTTCACGACCAACGCAACCAGCAGCATCCAAAAGAAAGTAGGCAGATAGTCGAGGATGAGTTGTTCGGGTGTCAGGCGCAGCACGAAGGTGCCTAGCATGGCGACCACGATCAGCACCAGGTCTGCAAAGAAGAGTCTGTTGGTACGGATCCAGGCTCTCATGCGGCCTCCACGATCTGTCGCAGGCCTTCGGCCAGTGGCGTCTCGGCGCGGAAGCCGAGGGCGGCGTGCGCGGCACGCGGGTCACCCAGGCTGCGTGGCACATCGCCCAGGCGCGAGGCGGCGTGGGTAGCGTGCGGGGCGTCGGGAAACAGCGGATACAGCGCCGCCAGCAGGTCGAGCAGGGTGGTCTCCTGCCCGGTGCACACGTTGTACACGCCGCCAAAATTCGCCTCGGCGGCCAGCAGGTTGGCGCGCACCACATCGCCCACAAAGATGAAATCGCGGCCCTGCGTGCCATCACCGAAGATCGTCGGCGCCTCGCCCGCGGCGAGGGCAGCGATGAACTTGGGCACCGCCGCGGCATAGGCCGAGTTGGGTGATTGGCCGGGGCCGAAGACGTTGAAATAACGCAGCGCAGTGACCGGCAGACCGTAGGTCAGCGTGTACAACTGGGCCAGCGTTTCATTGAAGTATTTGGAGGCTGCGTACGGCGAGAGGCACTTGGCCGGCGCGTCTTCGGCCAGCGGCAGCGCCTGGCTGTCGCCATACACGGCGGCGCTGGAGGCCAGCACTACGCCGCGGCAGCTGGCGCGCTGCGCCGCGGCCAGCACGGTGATCGTGCCGTCTACATTGCTGGCCCAACAGGCGGCCGGGTGCTCGATGGATTCGGGCACGGAAACGAACGCCGCTTCGTGAAAGACAAACTCCACTCCTGCAACGGCCTTAGCCGCCGCGGCCGGGTCTTGCACATCGCCTTGGATGAGTTCAACATCGCTGGGCAGCGTGCTGCGCGAGCCGCTCGAGAGGTTATCCAGCACGCGCACACTGTCGCCGCGCTGCAACAGAGCGGCGACGAGATGCGAGCCGATGAAGCCTGCCCCGCCGGTGACCAGAACCTTGGCCATGCTAGCGCCCCCGGAAGCCGAGAACGGTTGCCAGCGTGCGCAGCAGAATAATCAGGTCCAGAATGGGGCCGCGGTGCTTGATGTAGTACAGGTCGTACTCCAGCTTGATGCTCATCTCTTCAATCGTGGCGGCGTAGCCGTAGTTCACCTGGGCCCAGCCGGTGATGCCGGGGCGCTCAAGCAAACGGGCGCGGTAGAAGGGGATGCGGCGCTCGAAATGCTCCATCAGCTCGGGGCGCTCGGGGCGCGGGCCAACCAGGCTCATGTCACCACGCAGCACGTTGATGAACTGCGGCCATTCGTCGATGCGCGTCTTGCGCAGGACCTTGCCCAGGCGCGTGCTGCGGTCATCGTCTTCTTTGGCCAGCTGCGGGTTGCCGTCCTTCTCCGCATCCACGCGCATGGTGCGGAACTTGATGATGCGGTACGGCTTGCCGCCCTTGCCGGCGCGGGTCTGCGAGAAGATGATCGGCCAGCCGGTGTCGAGCAGGGTAAGCAGCGAGACGATCGGGGTGAGCACAATGAGGATGGCGACGCCCACCAGGCCGCCCACAATATCAAACAAGCGTTTGCCCAATTGGTAGAAGCGGTTGATGCGCGTATCATCCACAAAGGAGCGCACCATCCAATCCGCTTCCAGGTAATTGATCGGCACGCGGCCCAGCAACTCCTCGTAGGCAGTGGGCATGCGCATGATCTCGGCGCTGCCCTCCTGCGCATCCAGCAGGGCGTGGAAGGTGTTCTCGCGCATCTGGCCCGAAATCGCCACCAAAATGTCAGACACGCCCTGTTGCTCGATCAGCTCGGCCAGCAGCTCGCTCCCCCCCAATACCTCGTGCGAGCCGATCACGCTACCCTTTTTCTCAGGGTCGTCGTCCAGCAAGGCCACAATTTGGTAGGGGGGCGGGCGCATCTCGCCGATGACGCGCAGCAGCGCCTCACCGGCGCGGCCGGCGCCTACCACCACGGCGCGGCGCGCAAATTGCAATGAACTGAAGATGCGGATATAGAGCAGACGCCACAATGTGGTGAGCAGCAGGGCCGTGCCTGCAAAGATGGCTATGCTGCGCCGCGGCAGGGTCAGCGGGTCCGCGGCGAAGTAGTAGACCAGGTAAATGCTCATGCCCAGCGCAGCGGCCACCAGCAAGCTGTTGCGCGTGTGCTGCCAGCTGGAGGCACGGTGGGGGTCATAGGTTTCAACCAGCAGCACAACCCAGATCAGCGGCAGAAAATAGAACCAATCTGGCGGGCGTTCCTGCAGGAACTCGATGACTTCCAGCGTGTTCAGAGAGCCCATAGCAGCGACCCAGGAATACAGGCCTACGGCCAGCGCCACCGCAGCCATAACCAGGTCGCCAAAGACCAGCAATACACGGCGTTCGCTTAGCCCCAGGCGCAGGCTGGGAGTTGAGTCTTTAGAGCGGAGTTGTGCCATTTGTGTGTGTGCGCGGAGGATGTGTCCGCGAGCTCACCAGGCTCCACAGGAAGCCAGCGCCCCAACTGAGGTGCATGGTCATCATCGCTAAGGGCATTCCCAGGAGCAGGCTGGGCTGCCGTCTTTGGATCGTTCTATGCAGGGCAGCGGCCAGCAAGAGCAGTGCGTATGATACCACCCCGGCCCCCAGCAGCCATGCGGCGGGCGGCCACAGCAGGCTGAGCACGCTCAGGCCGAGCAGGCCGAGCACAAACAGCGGGGGAATGGCCTGGCGCGGCCGCAGCGTACCCGGGTAGCGGCGCAGCATACGCCACTTCCAGTAGCCGTAGCGCCAATACTGGCGCGCCAGCGCCGCCAGCGTGGGGCGGGCATAGTAGACCGAGCGGATGGCCGGGTCCAGCCACACCGTGCCGCCTGCCAGCCGGATGCGAGTGTTGAACTCGTAGTCCTCGTTGGTTTCGAGGCTCTCGTCAAAGGCGCCGATGCGCTCGATCAGCTCACGGCGGAAGGCGCCGAAGGGCACCGTGTCCACCGCGCCAGCTTGGGTCGTATAGCGGTAGCGCGCATCGCCCACACCGAAGGGGTGGGCGGCCGCGGCGGCGATGGCGCGCGCCAGCCAGGTATCCTGCCCGGGCCGAATTTCCCAAACGCCGCCCACGTTCCAGCCGCGACCCTCGTCGAGCGCTTGCAGGCTGCGCGCCACGTATTCAGGGTGCGGGCTGGAATGGGCGTCCAGGCGCAGCAGGGTGCTGCCCTGCGCGGCGGCGATCGCCAGGTTCAGCCCAGCAGGGATGCTGCGGGCGGGGTTGTCCACCACGCGCACGGCCAACTGCGGATGCTGCTGGCTGAAAGCGGTGATGCGCTGGCGCGTGCCGTCAGTGGACAGGCCATCGGCGATGACCACTTCCATTTGCTCCACCGGGTAACTTTGGGCCAGGATGGCTTCAAGCAAGCCAGCGATGGTGGCTTCTTCATTGAAGCACGGCACGATGATACTGACGCGCGGGGTCATATGACGAGAGGAGTCATAAAAGATAACTCTGGAACTACAGTTTCCTTTTCACTGCTCCCTAATCACTACTCACTGAAGCTACAGCCTCAATCTCAACCAGTGCGCCGCCGGGCAGGGCCACCACCTGGATGGTGGAGCGCGCCGGCGGCTCGCTGGGGAAGTACTGGGCGTAGACCTCGTTCACCGTGGCAAAGTCGGCCATGTCCGTGAGGAACATGGTGGTCTTGAGCACCTTGTCCATCGCGCTGCCGCCAGTTTCCACCAGCCCCTTCAGGTTCTCGAGCACCTGCTTGGCTTGGGCGGCCACGCCACCTTCAACAAACTGGCCGCTTTCAGGGTCAATACCTACCTGGCCGGAGATGAACAACAGATCGCCCATGCGGATGGCAGGGGTGTAAGGACCCATGGGCTTAATGCCTTTGGGGGCGTAAACAGTTTGCTTGGACATAGCACCTCGCTAGTGGTTGAAGTGCCTTGATTTTACCTAGAGGTGAGGCTGTGCAGGGAATTGCAAGATGAGTGTGCTGCCTTGGCCTGGTGCGCTCTTCATTTCTATGCTGCCACCTTGCTTCTCCACCAATGTTTTGGCAATCGCCAGGCCGAGGCCAAAACCAGGGGTGGCTTGTGCGTGCTCGCCGCGGTAGAAGCGCCCGAAAATGTGCGGCAACTGATCGGCTGGGATGCCCGGGCCGCGGTCCTGTACGCGGACCTCGACCATTCCACTGTGCTGCTGTGCGCTGATGGATACCGCGTCCTGAGAATGCTTGATGGCATTTTCAAGGGCGATGAGCAGGACCTGCTTGAAAGCGTCCCGGTCGCCAAGGATGCGCAAACCCTCCGGCGAGTCCAGCGTGATCGTGCGCTCAGGGTCCAACACCTGGGTTTGGCGCGTGACCTCTTTGAGCAGTTCGGTGGCATCCAGTGCGTCTTTGGCCAGGGCGCGCCCAGCATCGGCGCGGGCCAACAGCAGAAGATCGTTCACCAGGCGGATCAGACGGTCGTTCTCATCGATCAAGTCGTTGAGGATGTCTTCGCGCTCCTCGCTGGGCATGGGCGGGTTGCGCCGCAGCAGGCCCAGGTTGCCGCGCAACGTGGTGAGCGGGGTACGCAGCTCGTGCGAGATGTCGGCCACGAAGCCGCGCTGCATTTGCAGCGAATGCTCCACGCGCTGGAACGCGTTTTGTAAACGCGAAAGCATGGAATTGAAGGTGCTGGCCAACAGACCCACTTCGTCCTGCGGGCCGGTGTAATTCACGCGGTGCGCAAAATCCTGCTCGTCGCCGATGGCTTGGGCGGTCAGCGTAATGCGTTGAATAGGCGCCAGCATCACGCCGGAAAAGACCCAGCCAACCCCAAAGGCGACCAGTACGATCAGCAGACCGGTGCCCAGCACCGTGGTAGCCAGGGTGCGCAGCGAGTGGCTGCGCTCGGCCAGGCTGGTGGCTACCTGGATGATGGACATAAACTCATCAGCCACCACGATGGGGCGGCTGTAGATCAGCATGGGTTTGCCCGAGACTTCGCTGGTTTCCCACCAGTCTTCGCCGCGCCGCAGCACCAGCAGCCCCTCGGCGCTCAGCGGCAGCGCATCCCCTTCGCGCCCGAACGGGCTGGCCACCAGGCGGCCGTTTGCGTCCAGCACCCGGGCAATTTCGCGTTCAGGGAAGGCCTGGAAGGCTTGCTCGTTGGAGAATTCGCCAAAGGGCAGCGGCGGCGCCTGGCCGCCCAGTGGCGGCTGGTAGTGGAGTATCTGGTTGCTGCGCCCGACTGCTTCGCCGAGGCGGTTGGCGCTGGATAGCAAGTCGCTGCGCAGAGACTCCAGCGTGGACTGCGCCTGGATGAAATACAGCACCGCGCCGAAAATGCACAGGGTCAGCGCCAGGATGGCGGTGTACAGGATGGTGATGCGCAGCCGAATGGACATTATTCCTCGCGTAGTACGTAGCCCACGCCGCGTACGGTTTGGATCAGGCGTGAGCGGCCATCCGCTTCCAGCTTTTTGCGTAGATAGCCAATATAGATCTCGAGCACGTTGTCATTGCCGCCAAAATCGTAGCCCCATACTTCGCTAAGAATGTGGCTGCGCTCCAACACCTGGCGCGGGTGGCGCAGCAGCAGATGCAGGAGGTTGAACTCTGTGAGGGTCAGATTGAGCTCGCCATCGCCACGGCGGGCCAGGCGGGTCAGCGGGTCAAGCATGACATCACCGTAGCTGGCAGGCTGGTTCTGCGGCTCGGCCTGCACGCGGCGCAGCAGGGCGTGCACGCGCGCCACCAGCTCCGCCGGGGCGAAAGGCTTGGCCAGGTAATCATCTGCGCCGCTTTCCAACCCTTCCACCCGGTCTTCAATGGCGTCGCGGGCGGTGAGCATCAGCACCATGGTTTTGTTGTCTTCGGCGCGCAGGCGTTGGATGAAGCTCACTCCGTCCAGCTTGGGCATCATCCAATCCGCAATGATCAGACTGGGCTTGTGGGCCTGCACCATCGGCAGAGCCTCCAGTCCGTTGGCGGCCGTCAGCACATCCAGATTCTCATAGGTCAGCGTGCGCTGCAGCATTTTGAGCAGCTTGGGGTCGTCGTCCACGATCAGTACGGTAGGCATGCGTTCACTCGATATGGCTAAGTTTGCCTCGAAAATGCGCTGCGTGCACAGCAAGAGCGGCTTTCTCAGCATATTCACAGTCCTTTGGGGGCAGCTGGCTCACAGCCAATTCACAGCAGATTTTTGGCCTTATCACAGCACAGGTTTTTAGACTGCAGCCATCAACTTTTGTGTGGAAGGAGTTATGGCAAACAATCTCAGTCATACCATTCGCCGTTTCAACCGCTTTGAGCTCAAGTACCTGGTGAACCTCAGGCAGGCGGAAACCTTCAAGATGGCGCTGCGCAAGTATCTGCAGGCGGATGAGCACAGCCGCGGCAGTTACGCGCTCTCCAGCTTGTATTACGACTCGCCGGACTTCCGCTGTTACTGGGAAAAGGTGGACGGCATCCGCTTTCGCCGCAAGCTGCGCATCCGCCACTACGAGAACGGTGCGGCGCTGACCCCAAGCACGCCGGTGTTCGTAGAGATCAAGCAGCGCCTCGACCGCGTGACCCAGAAGCGCCGCGTGCTGATGCCCTACGCTGATGCGCTGGCGCTGTGCAACCGGCGCGAGCTACCAACCAACGTAGCGGCGGAGGATGAAGCTTTGATTTCCGAAGTGTATTCCTACCTGTGGGAGTACAACCTGCGCCCGGTGAGCATCGTGCGCTACCAGCGCCAAGCTTTCATCGGCGCCGAGTATGACCTGGGGCTGCGCGTCACCTTTGATACACAGCTAGGCTACCAGGTGCACCAACTGCGCCTGCAGGATGCTGCTACGCTGCCGATGCTTTCGCCTGACCGCGCCGTGATGGAAATCAAGGTCAATGAACGCTTGCCGTACTGGCTGGCCGATATGATCGCGGCACACAATCTCAAGACGGTGCGTGTGAGCAAATACTGCCGCAGTATCGATCTGGCCAATGCCAACGTGCCCGCCTTTTCCCAACTTGCGCTAAGCGCGCACTAACTTTGTAAGGAGAAACAAATGGATATTTTTACTTTTCAGGATCTGACCGGAGAGTTCTCTGTGTTGGATGTCACCCTGGTGCTGGCTCTGAGCTTTGTGCTCAGCGCCTTCATCGGCTGGGTCTACAAGCTGACTCACCGTGGCACTTCATACACACAGAGCTTTGTGTTCACCCTGGTGCTCAACGGCATGGTGGTGGCGTTGGTCATGATGGTGGTGGGTTCCAACATCGCGCGGGCCTTCTCGCTGGTGGGCGCCTTGTCCATCATCCGCTTCCGCAATGCGGTCAAGGAAACGCGTGATGTGGGCTTCATCTTCTTCACCATGGCTATCGGCATGGCGATCGGCACGCGCTTCTATCTTCTCGCCATCGTGGCCGCCGTGGTGATCAGCCTGGTGGTCGTGATCATGATGCGCTTCAACTGGTTTGCACGTGAGGCCGCCGGGCAAATCCTGCGCACCCAGGTGCCCAGTGGCGCGGCGTTCGATAAGCTGTTTGACGCCTTGTTTCTCAAGTACACCCACAGCTCGGAGCTGATCAGTGTAGACACGGTGGACAACGGCGCATTGACCGAGCTGACCTACAGCGTGGGACTCAAGAAGGCCAATCGGGTCGAGGAATTTGTGTCTGAGCTGCGCAGTCTCAACGACGATAACAAGATCTCGCTGATCGCGGGCTACAACACTACCGACTTGTAGAAAGTCAGCAAAGGCTGGCGGCAGTAAGCCGCCGCCAGCCTTTGAAAGGAGCAAGAAATGAGCTTGACACTGAAGCGTAACCTCCCTTTGCTGTTATTGCTGGCGGCGATGATGGCCGCGTTGGTGCTGGTGATCGGTAACCAGCGCGTCATTGCCTACACAACGTCCAATTCAATCTCCACCCGGCTGTCTACGGCCGGAGGGAACGATGTGAGCAACACAGTGGCGCTGTTTGACGACGGCCTGGTGCACGAGATCCAGGTGTTGATGTCCGATTCCGACTATGACAGCATGATCACTACCTACCAGCAGACCGGCGAGAAAGAATACTTCCAGGCGGATGTGATCATCGATGGTGTGCGCATCAACGATGTCGGTATTCGCCTGCGCGGCAACGCCTCCCTACGCACTGCGCTGGGCGGCGGTGGTGGCGCAGGCTTTGGCCTGTTTGGCGGCGGCCAGCCAGATGGCGTACAGTTCCCAGAGGGACAGCTTCCACCCTTTGGTGAGGGTGGGGCGCCTGAAGGGATGCTGTTCGGCCAGGGGCAGGCAATGCCCGAGGATATGCAGGGTTTCCAGCCGCCAGCAGGACGCGGCGGTCAGGGCGGCCAGCCGCCGGAAGGTTTTGCGCCTCCCGAGGGAGCCGAACAGGGGCCAGGGGGCATGCAGCCTGGCGGCTTTCAGTTTGGCGGCGGTGGCATGGGCCGCGAGCCGATCTCAGAAGAGCTGATCAAGATCCCGTTCATGATCAAGTTTGATGAGTATGTGGACGGGCAAACCTATCAAGGCTACAGCGCCATCGCCATCCGCAACTACGGCACCTCCTACGACGAGGCCATGCTGCAGGAGCCGATCAGCAACTACGCCGCCAACCTGGCCGGGCTGCCGGCAACGGAAACGGTGTTCACCGGCTTCAGCTTGAATGACGAGGCCGAGCGGCTGTATGTGGTCTCTGCGTTGGTGGATGAAAGCTACCTGGCCAAGCATTTCTCCGGCACGCTAGGTGTGCTGTACAAAGCCGATGTGGGCGCCAGCCTGAGCTACGCAGGTGAGGAGCCCAGCAGTTATGCCAACAGCTTCAGCCAGGAAACCCGCGTGAACGATGCAGACATGAAGCCGTTGATCGATTTCACGCGCTTCCTGGATGAAGCAGACGATGCCACCTTTGAGGCCGAGCTGCCCGAGCGCCTGGATGTGGATGGCTTCGCCAATTATCTGGCGATCAACGCTATGCTGGTCAATACTGACTCCATGCTGGGCATGAACAACAACTACTACCTGTACTATGACGAGCAGGCCGGGAAGATGACCGTGCTGCTGTGGGATACCAATGAAAGCCTGAGCAAGCTGGGCGGCAACGTGAGCTACAACCTGGACCTGAACAACCTACAGCAAGGTGGGTTTGGCGGCGGTGGTGGCATGGGGCGTGGTGGCGGTATCGGCGGTGGCAGCAATACGCTGCTCACCCGCTTCATTGCCAATGACACCTTTAGGGCTCTGTATCAGCAGAAGCTGCAAGCCGTGTACGACGCCGTGTTTGCAAACGATGCCCTGGTTGAAAAGGCTGACGAATACGCGGCCCTGGTGCTGGCCGCCAATGAACGCGGCCTGGTGGACGAGCAAACCTACACGGCGGCGGTTGAAAGCATCAAAACGTTTTTGCAGCAACGCAAGGAATACATCCAATCGACAGGGCTAGTGCTGACCGGCGAGTAGCCAAGCAGGCTGCCTTGGGACCAACGGTCCTCATCACTGTTCACCCTTCACGGCTCACTGTCCCTAGATGGCCAGCCGTGCCCGGTACTGTAGCGCCTCAGCCAAATGCTGGGGCGTTACGTTTTGCGCTCCGGCCAGGTCGGCGATGGTGCGCGCCAGCTTGAGCACGCGGTGGTAGGCGCGTGCGGTGAGCTGCATCTGTGCCATGGCGGCGCGCACCAGGGCGCGGCCATCGGCATCCAGCTCGCAGAAGCGGCGCACCTCGGCCACGCCCATATCGGCGTTGGTGTGTGCGGGCAGCCCGGCGAAGCGGGTGTGCTGGATGCGGCGGGCGGCCTCCACACGTGCCCGCACGGCGGCGGAGGATTCGCCCAAGCGTTCATCGCTGAGCTTTTCGTAGTCCACGCGCGGCACTTCCACATGGATGTCGATACGGTCGAGCAGCGGGCCGGAGAGCCGTTTTTGGTAGCGCGTCACCGTACTCGGTGCACAGGTGCAGGCGCGCAGCGGGTCACCGTAGTAGCCGCACGGGCACGGGTTCATGGCGCCCACGAGTTGAAAGTTGGCGGGGAAGGTCAGCGCGCCCTGGGCGCGGCTGATGGTGACCAGCTTGTCTTCGATGGGCTGGCGTAATGCTTCCAGCACGCGCGGGGCAAACTCCACCAGTTCATCCAGGAAGAGCACGCCGCGGTGCGCCAGCGAGATCTCGCCGGGCTGCGGCCAGGTGCCGCCGCCCACCAGGCCGGCGTGCGAGATGGTGTGGTGCGGGGCGCGGAAAGGGCGCGTGCGAATGAGCGGGCTGTTGTCGTCGAGCTTGTCGGAGACGGAATAGATGCGCGTCACATCCAACGCCTCGTCCAAATTGAGCTCAGGCAGGATGCCGGGTAGGGCGCGTGCCATCAGCGTTTTGCCTGCACCCGGCGCGCCGGTCATGAGCAGATTATGGCCGCCAGCCGCGGCCACTTCGAGGGCGCGCTTGACCTGCTCCTGGCCCTTGACCTCGCGCAGGTCGGTGTAGGCGGGCGGCGCGTCGCTTTCAGCGCCGTGCGGCTCGGGGGTGAAGGGTGGCAGTGGCTGCTCGCCGCGTAGGTGGGCGGCCAATTGACTGAGCGAGGCGACGGGGAAGATCTCCACATCCGGCACTAAAGCAGCCTCGGCCGCATCCACGGCGGGCACGTACAGCGTGCGGATGCCCTGCTGGCGTGCCAGCGCCGCCATCGGCAGCACACCGCGCACATGGCGCACGGCGCCATCCAGCGAGAGCTCGCCCAGGGTCAGCGAACCCTGCAGCCCGGCGGCCGGGATCTGGCCGCTGGCGGCGAGGATGCCGAGCGCGATGGGCAGGTCGTAGACCGGGCCGGCCTTGCGCACGCTGGCGGGCGCCAGGTTGATGGTGATGTGGTTGCGGGGAAATTCGAAGCCGGAATTCTTGATGGCCGAGGCGACGCGCTCGCGGCTTTCCTGGATAGCCGCGTCAGGCAAGCCCACCACGACCACTTTGGGGAGCCCAGGATGTGTATCCACCTCTACTTCTACGACTACGCCATCCAAACCCACCACGGCACAGGAGTAGACCCTGGCTAACATGGCGGGTAGTGTAACTCAGTCCACAGATGAACACAGATGCCTAACTTCTGATGAATACGAATGATCTGTGTGTATCTGTTCGCATCCGTGTTTATCTGTGGATAAAATTGATTCAATGTCTCTTTCTCGTCGTGATTTCCTCAAGCTCAGTGGGCTTTCGCTGGCCGCGTTGGCCGCTGGGCGCATGCCCGCGGCCCGCGCCCAGGCGGCGGGGCTACTTGGCCGCGTGACCTATGACTCGAGCGTGTTTGCCCAACCGCGCATCAACCTCAGTCCGCTGCGTACGCTGTTTCGTGATGAGCTGATACACATTGAGCATGCTCTGCATCCTTTCAGCGGCCCGGCCTACAACCCCACCTGGTTCAAGATCGCCGGTGGGTACCTGCACAGCAGCTTTGTGCAGATCGTCGAAGAGATCAGCAACACGCCAGTGAATGAAGTGCCCGCCGAGGGCATGCTGTGCCGCATCAGCGTGCCGATCAGCCAGCCGTATACCTATTCGCGGCAAGGTGGCTGGCAGCTTCAAAACCAATTCCTGCTGTACTTTGACAGCATGCACTGGGTCACCGCCAAGGTGGATGGGCCGGATGGCTCGGCTTGGTACCAGATCACCGAGTCGTGGACCAATGTGCAGTATTACGCCAAGGCCGAGCACCTGCAGCCCATCCCGGCGGAAGACCTGGCTCCTATCAGCCCGGATGTGCCTGCTGGCCAAAAGCGCGTCGAGATCTCGCTGCTGGCGCAGCAGCTCACCGCTTTCGAGAACGGCGCGGTGGTGCTGCGCGTGCCCATCTCCTCCGGCGTGCGCAATACCAGTTCCGGCGGCCTGCCCACGCAGACGCCTACCGGAAATTTCAACCTGTATGCCAAGATGCCCAGCCAGTACATGGGCGATAACCGCCTGACGGATACTCTGGGTGACCGCTACTTGCCCGGCGTGCCGTGGGCGTGCTTTTTCGCCGAGGGCGGCTATGCCATCCACGGCGCCTATTGGCACAACAACTTCGGCGCGCCGATGAGCAAGGGTTGCATCAACATGCGGCCGGAACACGCCGCCTGGCTGTATCGCTGGGTGACGCCCGCCAGCCAGCCCAGCCAGCGCGAGGCCACCGGCCGCGGCACGCAGGTTGTGGTCTTTTAGCCGCAAACTCGCCACCCAAACGAAACGAAAATAAAACGCGGGGTTAATTCACTTGTGCTGAAACCTACACCGCTGTCTACCCCTAAGAATGACTACGCTCAGATCTCGCTGAGCTATTTCTTTGTATTTGCGGCCTGGGCCTGCGTTACGCCCTTCTTTGTGCTGTATCTGCAATCGCTAGGCTTCACCGGTGCGCAGATAGGGCTGGTGACCGGTATCAGCCCGCTGATCAGTTTGGTGGCCAAGCCGTTCTGGGCCGGGCTGGCGGATGCCACCAATCGCCACCGCATGATCTTGCTGATGGGTGTGGTGGCAGCGATCGGGCTCAACCTGCTCTTCCCGGTGCTGCGCGCTTTTGCGCCTATCTTTGCGGTACAGATTTTGATCTCGGTGCTCACTTCGCACACGCTGCCACTGATCGATAGCGCCACCATCCACATGATGGGCAGCAACAAAGACCGCTACGGTAGTGTGCGTGTGTGGGGCACGGTCTCCTGGGGTGTAGTGACTGCCATCGTGGGCTTGGTGCTGGAGAACATTGGCCTTGTATACATGTTCTGGATCTTCGCCGTGCTGGTGAGCGTGAACCTGCTGTTTTTGCGCTCACTGCGCTTTGAAGAGAACCCCGAACGCGGCACGTACTTTGCCCAGGTGGGGCGCCTGCTGCGTGAGCCGCAGTGGTTGCTGTTCCTGGGCATTGCGCTGGTGGCCGGCATTGGCTCCACCGCGCACGACTATTTCCCGCTGCTGATCCAGGTACTACCGGGCACCAGCCAATGGCTGCCGCTGGCCATTTCCGGTGTGGCGCTGGTGGGCCTAGCGGTGACGATCTCCACGGTGTCCGAGCTGCCCATCATGGCGGCTTCGCACTGGTTCTTGCGCAGCCTGGGCAGCCGCGGGGCGTTATATGTTGCTTTGCTGGCGATGGGGCTGCGCTGCTTTATGTATGCCAACACCACCACGCCAGATCAGGCGCTGTTGATCCAGCTCTTCCACGGTCTAACCTATCCTTTGCTGTGGGTGGCGGGCATCAAGTTTGTGGGTGAGATGGCGCCACGCGGCCTCAGCTCCACTGCCCAGGGCTTGTTCTCGGCCATGTTCATGGGCATCGGTACCGCGCTCGGCTTCTATCTATGCGGTCTCTTGATTGATCGCGTGGGCATATTTTCCATGTTCAACATCACGGGCTGGTTTGTGCTGGCGGCCTTGCTGCTGGCGATCGTGCTCTCGGCCTTCATCCGCTCAGGTACAAAGACGCCAGCATAATTGTTTGTGGCGGCAGACTTTACAAAGCTTAAGGGGGCAGGTACAATCGAGCCTGTTGTGAAATCGGTAACAAGCCCGGAGTTGTGAAATGTCTGAAGCAAATACTGAAGGGGCCGCCCCGCAAGAATCTGGCCTCAAAAAGAAAGACCCTGTTAAAGGTAAAGTGATCAAGGCCACCTTGGCCGGCGCGGTAGTGGATATTGGCCAAGCCAAACCGGCTGTGATTCCTATTTCACAACTGCGCAAAGAGCCTGTCCGCAAGGTGGAAGAAGTCCTCAAAGAGGGCGATGAAGTCCAAGCCTGGGTGCGCCGCATTGGGAACGATGGCCACATCGAGTTGACTTTGATCCAGCCTTTGTTGCTGGAGTGGCGCGAGATCAAGAAAGACAGCGTGCTTAAAGGCACGGTAACCAAGCTCGAGAAGTTTGGCGCCTTTGTGGAAGTCGGCGCTGAGCGCCCCGGCCTGGTACACATCAGCGAGATGTCGCATGACTATGTGCGCTCTGCTGATGAGGCTGTCAAGGTCGGCGATGAGATCGAAGTCAAAGTGCTGGACGTTGACCGCCGCAAGAAGCAGATCAAGCTGAGCATCAAAGCGCTGCTGGCTGAGCCCGAGCCGGAAGTGGAAGAGGTGGAGGAGGCGGACAACACCCCCATCCCCACCGCCATGGAGATCGCCTGGCGCAAGGCGCAGGAAGCGCAATCTGCCAGCCAACCCAGCAAAGCCCCCAAGGCCAAGGCTGCTTCCAGTGAGATGGACGATATCCTGGAGCGCACCCTCGGCAGCCGCGAGAACTCCTAAGTTCTGAGACAAACGAAAAACCCCGCCACTAGGCGGGGTTTTTGCTTTCCAGTTGCTGCAACGCAGCGAAAATGTCGGCGGCCATGTTGTGCTCACCAGCATCCTCGGAGAGTTGCAGCGCGCTGGCCAGATAGCGTAAACCGCTGGCTACATCGCCGCTGCGCGTGTAGGCGCGGCCGAGCAGGCTCTCCAGCTGGCTGCGGCTGGCTGCATCCACCTGGCCCTCGGCCAGCCAGACTGCGGCGCGTTGCAACGCAGCGATGGCGGGCTGCAGGCGCACGCGCTGGCCGCGCGTGCTCTTGTGATAGTGAGCCGTAGCGCGCAACAACTCCAGGCGCGCCAGTTGGCTGGCGCTGGCTTGGTGGCGTTGTAGCAGCAGCGCCGCGGCGTTGTAGTGCCGCAGGGCCGCGTCCGCCTGGCCTTCGGCCAGCGCGCTCAGCCCCGCCAGCGTGTGCAGTTGGCCGCGCGCCAGACTGGCCGGTGCGGCCTGGATGGCCGCGGCCAACTGCTCCGATGCAGTGGAATATTGGCGGGCGAAGTAGGCCACGTAGCCCAGGGCAGCAAAGGCGTGCGCCTGCAGGCCTTTGTGGCGCGTGGCGGCCAGCACCTGGGTGAGTTGCTGGGCGGTTTTGCTGGCGCGGGCAGGATCCTGCGAATGCACCAGGCACAGCCCGATCAGATTGCGTGCTTGCAATGTGGGCAGGGCCAGCTGGCGCGCCAGGCGCAGTCCGCGTTGGAAGGCTTGTGCGGCCTGCGTACCGTCGTCCAGCAGCCAATACAGTACCGCTTGCTGGTAGTGCAGCTCAGCGCGCAGGCGGCTGGGTAGCTGCTTATTGCGCAGGGCTAGGACATACAACGGCAGCCAGTGGCCTGGTTGCGATTGCGCCAGGCTAAAACTTTGGCTCAGTACGCGCGCCGCGCTGGCACGTATGCTGGCGCGTGTGCTGCTGAGCATCAAGCCATGCTGGATGGCTTGATGCACATTGTTGGCGTCATTGCGTTGGGCGGAGATTGGCTGCACTGCCCAGAACGCCAGGTTATTGCGGATGGCTTCCAGCTGGCTGCTGCGTGCCCAGCGGCGGTCAATCTTCATCAAGAATGTGTTGGCGCACGAAGCTGCGCGTGAGTTGGTGGATGCTGTAGCGCACGCTATCGGCGGAGCCGCTGGCTTCCAGCAGGCTGCGGATGTGCAGCTCGCGGATGGCGTTGCGCAGCGCCGCGGCGCCTAGCCCGCTGATGGCGCGTAGCTGCGCCAGCCCGGCGCCTTCGGCGGCCACCAGCGGCATCGCCAGCAGCAGGCGGCGGCCATCGTCGCTCAGCGCCTGCCAGCTGGCCTGGTAGATGGCGGTATATAGCGCGGCGATGTCTGGCTGGCTGCGCTCCTGCAGCGCGTCAAGGATCGAGGTAATAGGCCAACTGTGCAGCAAGCCCACCGCCAGCTTGAGCGCCAGCGGGTTGCCGCCGGTGCGCGCATACAGCGCCGCGGCGTGTTTGCGCAGCGCGGGCAGGGCAGCCTCCAGCCCCACCTCGCGCGCCTGGTAACTCATCAACGCCAGCGCAGCTTTGGCGCTCAATTCGCCCACGGGCAACGTATAGGCGCGTGCCAGCGCGGCGGGCAACTGGCGGCTGCATAGCAGGAAGCGGCTGGGGTTGGCGAAACTGTGCAGCCAATCCACCCAGGCCGGGTTGGCCAGCTCGCTGTCCACATCCTCCAGCACGATCAGGTGCGGCTGCAGCTTCAGGCGTTGTTGCAACGCCGCCAGCCGCTCGCTGGCGGGCAGGGTGGTGGGCAACAGGCGCCGACTTAGCTCAGCCAGCAGTGTGCGTTCACTGAGCGGCTGGCCTTCGGCGGCCTTGAGCCATAGGATGTGCGTATAGGGCGAATTGTCCAGCAAGTTGCGAGCGGCCTGGTTGGCCAGCGAGCTTTTGCCGATGCCGCCAATACCGGTGAGGCACACCACCCAGGGCAATTGCGGGCGGCGCAGCAGGCCGACCAGTTTCTTTTGCAGCGCGCTCACGCCCACCAGCTCACCAAAGCTGGCCGGCGGAAGGCTGGCCAGCAGCTGGCTGCGCCGCTGCTGGTGCACCTGCTGCTCCTGCGCCAGCAGCCAGTCTGCAAACCGCTGGATGGCGCGCTGCTGGTTGCGGTTCACCGTCTCCTGGCTGATCGATAGGCTGTGGGCGATCTCTTTGGCGGTCTCCTGCTCCACAAAGCGGCGCGTGAGCAGCTGGGCGTGGCCAGGGTGCTCGCTGCGGAACTCACGCAGCGTGCGGCGCACGAACAGCTCCACCGAAGCGGGCGCCTTGCGGCCGGTGCGGCCTGGCTGGCTGCACACCTGCTCGTACAACTGCAGGCGCTCGAGGGCCGGGCTGGCGGCGGCGCGTTTGCTCAGGCTTTGCAAGGCTTGGTGGAGGTGTTTGGCAAATTGTGCAGTGGTGGTTTGTGCTGGCACGTATCTCGACCCGGGCCGTGCATTCTAATCTCAAATGGCGGTGCACAAAATTGCTTTTGGTAAAATCCACTCACTGGGAAACCTCTTCCCAGAGCAGGAGGTTGGTATGTTCAGTGGTTGGGAATGGATCGTTATCCTTATTATCGTCGTCCTCGTCTTCGGGGTCGGCCGCCTGGGCAAACTAGGTGGAGATCTGGGTGAAGGCATCCGCGCCTTCCGTAAAGGTTTGGCGGGCGAAGATGAGCCCAAGGACGAAGAAGACAAGAAGGCGTAGCCGCGGCCCCGGTTGCATGGCTGCGTGATTCAGAGTACATTTGTTTTATCTCGTTTTAAACCGTTCCTAAGGAGGAACAAGATGCAGAAAGTTCGCTTTACCCTTTTTGTTCTCATTGTTGGCGCCTTGGTGCTCACTGCCTGTGGGGCTGGCGGGGATCCGACGGTGCGTGGTGGCGAGTGTCTCGGCACGGCGGCCAACGCCATTGTTGACCTCGATTGCCGTCAGGTGACCATCGCCATTGAGAATGCATACCTGCCCTTCAACTATGTGGATGCTGCCACCGGCGTTCCGGGTGGTTGGGACTACGATGCCTGGGATGAGATCTGCACCCGTTTGCACTGCACCCCGGTGTACACCGAGGCTGGCTGGGACGGCATGATCCAGGCTGTGTCTGACGGTCAGTACGATGCGGCTGCGGATGGCATCACCATCACTGCGGACCGCTCCCAGATCGTGGACTTCTCGATCGGCTACGTCAACATTGATCAGCGTCTGCTGGTGCGCGTTGACGAGACCCGCATCAACAGCATCGAAGACATCGTCAACGACTCCAGCCTGCGCCTGGGTACCCAGACCGGTACCACCAACTACGAGACTGCCGCCACCTACCTGCCCGAGGACCGCATTCAGGCCTTTGAGCAGTTCCCGTTTGCGGTGCAAGCCCTCGTATCCGGTGACATCGACGCCGTGATCATCGACGAGACCGCTGGCCAGGGTTACCTGGGTGAGAATGCCGATCTGCTCAAGCTGGTTGGCCCCTCCATGTCCAGTGACCAGCTCGGTTTCATCTTCCCCAAGGGCAGCTCTCTGGTTGACCCCGTCAACCAGGCCCTGCGCGCCATGGCGGCTGATGGTACGCTGTCTGCCTTGAACGCGAAGTACTTTGGCGCTGACTTTGACGTCACCTATGACGACATCGGCCCTGGCGCCTACGGCGAAGACGGCGAGTAAACTGCGCTTCGTCTGATTTCTAGAAGTAACTCGCTTTGTGGAGTATAAATAGCCGGTGTGCAGTCTCTGCACACCGGCTTTTTTTCTCGGAGGCCCATGACTCATTCCTCAGACATAGAACCCATTCCACCCGATGCGCCTTTGGCGGCCAAAGTACACAAAAGATCGCTGCAGGAGCGTATTGACGAATTTCCCTGGTGGATGGGTGGTGTTTTTGTCATTGCGGTTGGGGCGTTTTATCTCGTAACCACCCAGGCCAGTTTTGGTGAGGCGCTCAACTTCATCCGTATTGGTATCGGCATCACCATTACCACTACGCTATACGCCTACAGTATTGCGCTGGTACTGGGGCTGATCGCCGGGCTGGGGCGTATTTCCCGCAACGTGGTCATACGCAACCTGGCCACCTTGTACATTGAGTTGGTGCGCGGCATCCCCATCCTGGTACTTATTTTTTACATTGCCCTGGTAGCCGTGCCGGATTCGCTGGGCATCTTCAAGACCTTAGGCGCCTGGCTGGACTCGATAGGGTTGGATTTCATCGGCGGGCCGCTGGCCAGCATCAATAATGATGCCATCCCGCTCAACGTGCGCGCCATCATTGCGCTCTCGGTGACCTATGGCGCCTTTTTGGCCGAGATCTTCCGTGCCGGCATTCAATCCATCGGCCAAGGCCAGATGGAAGCGGCGCGCTCGCTAGGCATGAGCTATGCCCAGGCCATGCGCTACGTCATCTTGCCGCAGGCCATCCGCAACGTGCTGCCTGCGCTGGGCAATGATTTTGTGGCCATGGTGAAAGACTCCTCGTTGGTGTCTGTGCTGGCCGTGCGTGATATTACGCAGGTGGCGCGCTTGTATGCTGGGCGCACCTTCCGTTTCCGTGAGGCCTATACCATTTTGGCCATCCTGTATCTGGGTATGACATTGATACTCTCTGTGTTGGTGAGAGTGCTTGAGAGGCGTTTGCATGGCAACAGCCGGAAATAAAGCCATTATTGATATCCGTAATCTGCACAAGTATTTTGGCAGCGTGCAGGCTTTGCGCGGCGTCAACCTGACGGTGGAGCGCGGCAAAGTGGTGGTGATCGTTGGCCCCAGCGGCTCAGGCAAAAGCACCTTGCTGCGCTGCATCAATCATCTGGAGGTGGAAACCGAAGGTGAGGTGTGGGTGGATGGCAAGCGCCTCAATGAGAAGAACAAGGACATCAACAGCATTCGGGCTGAGATCGGCATGGTGTTCCAGCTCTTCAACCTCTTCCCGCATCTGACGGTGCTGGACAACATCATCCTGGCACAGCGCGTGGTGCGCGGCCGCAGTAAGGATGAGGCCGCCCAAGTGGCGCGTGAGCAGCTCAAGCGCGTCGGCATCCCTGAGAAGGCGGATAGCTTCCCTGGGCAGCTCTCCGGCGGGCAGCAGCAGCGCGTGGCGATTGCGCGTGCGCTGGCGATGAACCCCAAGATCATGCTGTTTGATGAGCCCACCAGTGCGCTCGATCCCGAGATGATCAAGGAAGTGCTGGATGTGATGCTGGCGCTGGCCAAGGAAGGCATGACCATGGTGTGCGTGACGCACGAGATGGGCTTCGCCCGTGCCGCTGCGGATGAAGTGATCTTCATGGACAACGGCCTGATCGTTGAGATGGGCTCTCCGGCTGACGTGTTCAACAATCCCAAGGAAGAGCGCACCAAGCTGTTTCTTTCGCAGATCCTGGCACACTAGCTGCCAGCCGCTTTTGACCCCTGAATCGCCTGCGTGCATTGCACGCAGGCGATTTGTATTCGGGAACAGGCACTCCACAAAGGGATAGGTGGTGCAGGGGAGGCCGTTGACCTGCCTACACAAAGAGGACTATAATCAACTACCCAGTTGACAGGGTAGTTAAGGAGGTGAGGCTCAAGACAGTCGTTTCACCTGGTTTATCAATAGCAGTGGACGGAGAAGTTCTTTTTTAGGAGAAATGTATATGAAGAAAACGAGCATGCTGTTTGCTCTGCTGGTGGCCCTAAGCCTCGTGCTGGCCGCCTGTGGTGCTGGTGGTTCCGGCGCCCCGGCGATCGAGGATGAGTTTACGGCCCTGGCCGAGTTTGAAGGTCTGAAGTTGGACGCCGGTAGCTGTGATTACGGCGGTAAGGTGCTTTCCATCGAAGCGGTGGACGAGCTGACCGTGGTCTTCACCCTGTGCAAGCCGGACCCGGCTTTTGAGGCCAAGATCGCCTTTACGCCCTTCGGCATTCAGCCGCAAGAGCACCTGGCCCGCACGGGCGGCTCTGGTGAGCTGCTGGAGAACCCCATCGGCACTGGCCCTTACATGGTGGCCGAGTGGGACCGCGGCAACCAGATCGTTTACACGCGCTTCAACGACTACTGGGGTGAGGCTGGCGCTGCCAGCACGGTGACCCTGCGCTGGTTGACTGAAGGCGCCGCCCGTCTGCAGGAGCTGCAGGCTGGTACGGCTGACTACGTGAGCAACCTCAGCCCGTCTGACTACGCCACGGTGCAGAATGACCCCAATCTGCAGATCCTGTACCATCAGAACCCCAACGTCTTCTACATTGGTTTCACCAACACGGCTGAGCCGTACGACAATGTAGATGTGCGCCGCGCCATTGCCCTGGGTATCGACTACCAGCGCATTGTGGACAACTTCTACCCCGATGGGTCTGAGGTTGCTTCTCACTTCACCCCCTGCGGTATCCCCAATGGTTGTGAAGGCGAGTCCTGGTACACGTTCGACGCCGCGGCTGGCCGCGCTCTGCTGGCCGAAGCTGGTTACCCGGATGGTTTCACCACCCGCCTGTACTACCGCGATGTGTTCCGCGTCTACCTGCCTGAGCCCGCTCGTGTAGCTACCGAGATCCAGGCGCAGCTGCAGGAGAACCTGGGCATCACCGTTGAGGTGGTCCCCATGGAATCCGGTGAGTTCATCGATGCTTCCACCTCCGGCAATCTGACGGATGGTATGCATCTGTTGGGCTGGGGTGCTGACTACCCGCACGTCACCAACTTCATGGACTTCCACTTTGCGGCCAACAACCCGCAGTTTGGTAACGCCCATGCCGAGATCTACGGCCCGCTGCAACAGGCTTCCTCTGTTGCTGATGTGTCCGCCGCTGCCCCGCTGTATGCTGCGGCCAACAATGCCGTCAAGGAGCTGGTGCCCCTGATCCCGGTGGCGCACGGCGCTGCGGCGCACGCGGCCCAGGCTTCCCTGCAGGGCGCGTACTACCCGCCCTTCGGCGCTCCGCAGTTCAACTTCCTGGACAATGGCACTGACAGCATTGTGTTCGTGCAGAATGCTGAGCCCATCAGCCTGGACTGTGCTGATGAGACCGACGGTGAGTCTCTGACCGCCTGCCAGCAGGTTGTTGAAACCCTGCTGGAGTACGGTAAGGACTCCGGTGCTACCTTCCCTGAGTTGGCCACCTCGTGTGACGCCAACGCGGACTCCACCGTGTGGACCTGCCACCTGCGTGCAGGTGTCAAGTTCCACGACGGTTCCGCACTGGATGCTGATGACGTTGTCGCCTCCTGGTCGCGCGGCTTGAATGCTGCCAGCCCGTACCACGTAGGCAACACCGGTAGCTTTGATTACTACGGCTACCTGTGGGACAGCTTCATGAACGTTCCGTAAGCTCACGTTTCGTTTTTACACGAACCTGAGTTAACAAACGCGGGATGGGTGAGGCGAAGCAATTCGCCAAGCCCATCCCGCGTTAGGCTCAACTTTCTATGTCAAAGTACATTCTGCGCCGCATCCTTCTCACCATTCCGGTGATCTTGGGCATCCTGGTGGTGACCTTTGTTATCGCGCGGGCCATCCCCGGAGACCCGTGCCGTTCTGCGCTCGGCGAGCGCGCCACCGAGGCTGCCTGCAACGCCTTCAACGCGCGTATGGGCTTGGATAAGCCCATGATCGTGCAGTTGGGCATCTACATGCGTGAGATCCTGCTGCACGGCAATTTTGGTGACTCGATCCGTTACAGCCGCCCGGTCTCTCAAATGATCATCGAACGCCTGCCGGTCACGCTGGAGCTGGGTTTTTCAGCGCTGTTCATTGCCGTGCTGGTGGGTGTGCCCATGGGCGTGATCTCGGCCGTGCGGCGCAACTCGGCTGTGGATGTCGCCACGATGGTAGGCGCCAACATCGGCGTCTCGATGCCCGTGTATTGGCTCGGGCTGATGTTGGCGTATGTCTTCGCCATTTTGTTGAAGGACACACCGTTTTGGCTGGCGCCGACCGGGCGCCTGACGGCTGGCATCATCCCGGCTTCGTTCTACAATGTGTGGGGCCTGGGGCTGACGCGTGGCACCAGCCTCTACATGGTGGCTGACTTTTTATCCAATTTTGTTTTCTTCAATGCACTTATTACCGGCCAGTGGAGCGTGCTTGTGGATGCGTTCCGCCACATGATCCTGCCCGCCATCGCGCTGAGCACCATCCCCCTGGCCATCATTGCGCGCATCACGCGCTCCAGCATGCTGGATGTGCTCGGCCGTGAGTATGTGCGTGCCGCCCGCGCCAAAGGCGTGGCCGAAAACCTGGTGATCCTCAAGCATGCGCTGCGCAACGCCTTGCTGCCGGTGGTCACGGTCATCGGTATCCAGGTAGGCACCTTGTTTGCCGGCGCGGTGCTCACCGAGACCACCTTCGGCCTCTCCGGCGTGGGCCGTGCGCTGTTTGACGCCATCACGGGACGTGACTACCCGATCATCCAGGGCTTCACCGTTGTGGTGGCGCTGGGGTATGTGATCGTGAATATGGTGGTGGACATTTCCTACGCGTATATTGATCCTCGCATCCGGCTGAAATAACTATGACGACGAACGTAGAAACTGTCATCGCTCCTGTAGAACCCCAGCGCTCCCGCAGCCTGGCGGCGCTCACCTGGCGGCGCCTGTTCAAGCAGCGCAATGCTGTGGTGGGCATGATCATCCTGGCCTTTTTGACCCTGGTGGCGGTCTTTGCTCCCTGGATCGCTCCGTATGACCCGGTGCAATCGCTGCTAGGCGTGGAGACCCTGAAGGAGCGCGAGGCGCCGTGTATCCATTTGTTGGGCTGCCCGGAAGATAAGCCGGAACACCTGATGGGCATTGACGCCAATTACCGCGATGTGTACAGCCGCATTATTTACGGCACTCGCGTCTCGTTGTTCATTGGCTTCTCCACCATTGGTATGGCCGTGGTGGTGGGGGCGGTGATCGGCGCCCTGTCTGGTTATGCCGGGGGCTGGGTGGACAACCTCATCATGCGCCTGATGGATGTGGTCTTGGCCTTCCCCAGCTTTCTGCTGGCGATCGCCATCATCACCGTGATCGGGCGCGGCCTGCAGAATGCACTGTATGCCATTGCCATCGTAAACATCCCCGTGTTCGCGCGCTTGGTGCGCGCCTCGGTGCTCTCCATCAAGGAGCAGGAGTTTGTGTCTGCTTCGCGCGCCCTGGGCGCCAACTGGCTGCGCCTCTTGTTCGTGCGCATCTTCCCCAATGCGCTGCCTACATTGGTGGTGCAGGCCACGCTGAGTATCGCTGCGGCGATCCTGGAAGCGGCGGCGCTGTCCTTCCTGGGCTTGGGCGCACAGCCGCCCACGCCGGAGTGGGGCACCATGCTGGGCAGCGAGCGCAATCAAGTCTTCACCGCTCCGCATCTCGTATTCTTCCCCGGCTTGGCGATCATGATCACTGTGCTGGCCTTCAACTTGCTGGGCGATGGCGTGCGTGATGCGATGGACCCGCGCCTGGCGCAGGTGGCAAAGAAGTAGGCGATGATGGCAAGCAAGAACCCCAAAACAGTGACTGAGCAGCCCGTGCAGCAGCAGCCTTTGCTGCAGGTGAACCACCTCAAGACCTACTTCTTCACCGATGACGGTGTCCTCACCGCCGTGGACGATGTGAGCTTTGACGTTGCCCCGGGTGAGATCTTTGGCCTGGTGGGCGAATCGGGTTGCGGCAAGAGCGTGACCTCGCTCTCGGTGCTGCGCCTGGTGGATGCGCCCGGCAAGATCGTGGCTGGGGAGATCCTGCTGGAAGGCGAAGACCTGCTGCTCAAAACCAACAAGGAAATGAACCACATCCGCGGTCAGCAGGTCTCGATGATCTTCCAACAACCCAAGAGCAGCCTGAACCCAGTGTTCACCATCGGCGCCCAGATCGTCGAAGTGTTTGACATTCACGAGAAGCTCGATAAGGAAGAAGCCTGGGCGCGTGCGGTGGACCTGCTGCGCCAGGTGGGCATCCCTGACCCAGAGCGCCGCGCCAAGTCGTACCCGCACCAGCTCTCCGGCGGCCAGGCACAGCGTGTCATGATCGCCATGGCGCTGGCGCTCAAGCCCAAGCTGCTGATCGCCGATGAGCCCACCACTGCGCTGGATGTCACCATTCAGGCGCAGATCCTGGACTTATTGCGTGAGTTGAGCGCCGAAACCGGCACCTCGGTTGTGCTGATCACGCATGACCTCGGCGTAGTGGCCGAGATGGCGGACCGTGTGGCGGTGATGTATGCCGGGCAAATTGTGGAGCAAACGGATACCCGCCGCCTGTTCAAGCAGCCGCTGCACCCCTATACGATGGGCCTGCAAGCCTCCATCCCTGTGCTTGGCCAGGTCAAAGAACGCCTGGAGACCATCCCCGGCGCGGTGCCCAACCTGATCGGCTTGCAGCCCAGCTGCCGCTTTGCGCCGCGCTGCAAAGCGCGTGAGGAGCACAAGCTGGAGATATGCAACCGCGCCGAGCCCAGCCTGCTGGAGCTGGCGCCAGGGCACAAGGTGCGCTGCTGGCTGTATGAAAGCGCCGAGGGCCACACGGCCCCGATCACGGTGGCAGGACTATGAGCATAGAAAAAACAAGCAGCGATCTGGTGCGCGTACAGAATCTGCACAAGTACTACTCGGTCAGTGAAGGATTCTTGTCCGGCACGACCGGGCAGGTCAAAGCGGTGGACGATGTCAGCTTCGCCATCCGCCAGGGCGAGACGCTGGGCCTGGTGGGCGAATCGGGCTGCGGCAAGACCACCGTCAGCCAGACCATGCTGCGCCTGGACGAGGCCACGAGTGGTGAAGTCTTCTTCCGTGAGCAGAACGTATTTGCCGCGCGCGGCGATGAGCTGAAGCAGCTACGCCGCAAGATGCAAATTGTGTTTCAAGACCCCTACGCCTCGCTGGACCCGCGCCTGCCGGTGGGCGAAGCCATCGCCGAAGGCCTGCTGATCCACAAGCTGGGCAATGCCGATGAGCGCTACGACCGCGTGCTCAAGGCGCTCAAGATGGTGGGGCTGGAGGAGTACCACGCCAGCCGCTACCCGCACGAGTTCTCCGGCGGGCAGCGCCAGCGCATTGGTATTGCGCGGGCGCTGGTGCTCGATCCTGAATTTATCGTGCTGGATGAGCCCGTCTCGGCGCTGGATGTATCCATCCAAGCGCAGGTGCTGAACATCCTCAAGGACCTGCAGGATGAGTTGGGGCTGACCTATCTGTTCGTAGCGCACAACCTGGCCGTGGTGGAGCACATTTCCGACCGCGTGGCGGTGATGTACCTGGGCAAGATCGTGGAGTTGGCCGACCGTGCCGAGCTGTTCTCCTTGCCGCTGCACCCGTACACGCAGGCGCTGATGTCGGCCATCCCCATGCCAGACCCGGAGCGCAAGCACGATCGCGCTGTGCTGACTGGCGATGTGCCTAGCCCGCTCAACCCGCCCAGCGGCTGCCGCTTCCACCCACGCTGCCCTGTGGCGCGGCTAGAACGCTGCGCGGTGGAAGAACCCCAACTGCGTGAGCTGCGCCCCGGCCACCTGGTGGCGTGCCATTTTGCGGAAGATTTCCTGAATTGATCAAACCCCTATCTCCAATCTCCTAATCTCTAGAGATTAGGAGATTGGAGATTAGAATTCCCATTCAAATGGAATTTAATCCTGTTCCAGATTTTGTCTCGCGCCGCTCGCCCGTAGTCGGGCGCGGCGGCATGGTTGCCAGCAGCCAGCCGCTGGCGACTGCTGCCGGCCTGGCGATCCTGCGCGCCGGCGGCACAGCCGCAGACGCCGCCGTAGCCACGGCCGCCGCGCTCAACGTTACGGAACCCACCAGCACGGGCATCGGCGGGGATTGTTTCGCCCTCTACTACGAAGCCAAGACCCGACAGGTAACTGCCCTCAACGGCTCCGGCCGCGCCCCGGCGGCGCTCACGCTGGACTTGCTGCGCCAGCAAGGCCTGGCCGAATTGCCCATGTATCACGCCCACACCGTCACCGTGCCCGGCGCGGCGGCGGGCTGGAGCGACCTGATCGCCAAACACGGCCGCCTGTCGCTGGCACAGGTGCTGGCGCCTGCGATTGAGCTAGCCGAAGGCGGCTTCCCCGTGGCGCCGCTCACCAGCTATTTTTGGGGGCGCGGGGCGGCTAATCAGCTGAGCTCGGCGCCCAATGGCGGCGAGTTGCTCATTGAGGGGCGTGCGCCGCAGCCTGGGGAGCTGTTCCGCAACCCAGGCTTGGCGCGCACCCTGCGCGCATTGGCGGAGGGTGGCGCGCGTGCCTTCTACGAGGGCGAGATCGCCGAAGCCATCGTGGCCGTGCTGGCGCAGGCGGGCGGCGTTATGGCCGCCGCTGACTTGGCTGGTCACCGCAGCACCTGGGACGAGCCGATCTCTGCAGACTACCGCGGTTACCGCGTATGGGAATGCCCGCCCAACGGGCAGGGCTTGGCGGCGCTGCTGGCGCTCAACATCCTCAGCCATTTTGAGCTGACCGGGCAGGACCCACTAGGTGCGGAGCGTTGGCACCTGATGATCGAAGCCATGCGCCTGGCCTTTGCCGACACGCGCTGGTTCGTGGCCGACCCGGCCGCCGACCCGGCCACCGCCCCGGCCACCGCCCCGGCCACCAACCCTTCGCCGCTGCAGGCGCTGCTCTCCGCGGGCTACGCGGCGCAGCGCGCCACCCTGCTGGACGCGCAGCGCGCTGTGGCGGATGTGCAGCGCGGGCGGCCGACGGCGGGCACGGATACCGTGTACTTGAGCGTGGTAGATGGCGAGGGCAATGCCTGCTCCTTCATCAATAGCAACTATCACGGCTTCGGCACGGGTATTGTGCCCAAGGGTTGGGGCTTCACCCTGCAGAACCGGGGCTACGGCTTTAGCCTGGACCCGGCGCACCCCAATGCACTGGCGCCCGGCAAGCGCCCGTATCACACCATCATCCCGGCCATGATCACGCACGCAGACAGCGGCGAGCTGTTTGCCTGTTACGGCGTGATGGGCGGCTACATGCAGCCGCAAGGCCACATGCAGGTGGCGGTGGGCTTGATCGACGACGGGCTGGACCCGCAAGCCGCCCTGGACCGACCGCGCTTCTGCATCGAAGCAGGCGATGCCGGGCTGGACGTATCCATCGAAGAAGGCGTGCCTGCGGCAACGCAAGCGCGCTTGGCCGAGATGGGCCACTCCCTGCACCCGGTGAGCGGCCTGCAACGCGCCGTGTTTGGGCGCGGGCAAATCATCCTCAGAGACAAGGAAACCGGCGTGTTGTGGGGCGGCAGCGACCCACGCGCAGACGGTGTGGCAATGACCCTATGAGCACAGCTAGCGCGAGCGCACATCCCAACATCGCCTTCATTAAGTATTGGGGCAACCGCGATCACGAATTGCGCCTGCCCGCCAATGGCTCTATTTCTATGAACCTGGCCGGGCTGGAAACGCGCACCACGGTACGTTTTGACGGCGCGCTGGCCGCCGATGCGCTGGTACTCAACGGCGCACCGGCCGCCGCTGCCCAGGTGGCACGCGTCTCCGGCATTTTGGACCTGGTGCGCGGCATGGCGGGCATCACTGAATTTGCCGAGGTCACCAGCAGCAACAACTTCCCCAGCGGCTCGGGCATCGCGTCTTCGTCCTCTGCCTTCGCCGCCCTGGCGCTGGCCGCCAGCGCGGCTGCCGGGCTGCAGCTCGACGAAGCGGCCCTCTCGCGCCTGGCGCGGCGCGGCTCCGGCTCAGCCAGCCGCTCGGTGCCGGCGGGCTTTGTGGAGTGGCGCGCCGCCGACACAGACGAAGAGAGCTATGCCGTGTCTGTGGCTGGCGAGGCGCACTGGGACTTGGTGGACACCATCGCCATCATCAGTGAAGAGCACAAGGCTGTCGGCTCTACGGCAGGCCACCCGCTGGCGGATAGCAGCCCGCTGCAGGCCGCCCGCCTGGCTGGCGCCGAGCAGCGTTTGGCACAGGCGCGTACGGCGATCCTGCAGCGTGATCTGGCGGCCCTGGCGGCGGTGATGGAGCTGGACAATCACTTGATGCACGCCGTGATGATGACTTCGCAGCCAGCACTGCTGTATTGGCAGCCGCCCAGCCTGGCGGTGATGCACGCGGTGCCTGCCTGGCGCGCCGAAGGCTTGCTGGCTGGCTACACGCTGGATGCCGGGCCGAATGTGCACGTGCTCAGCGCCGCGGCCGACGCGGCTGAGGTGGCGGTACGGCTGGGCAAGCTGCCGGGTGTGCTGCGCGTCATGCAGGCCTCAGCGGGCGGCGCGGCTACGCTTGCGTAACTCACTGCGTAGGCAGCTCAACCACTCATCTAGCTATAAGCCGCTGGCTGCAAGGGCGGGTAGGCTATGGATATAATCATCGAATGAGCGCTATCCTTGCTTTGCTTCAATTTATTGTGGCGATCGCAGCCCTGATCGTTGTGCATGAGCTGGGTCACTACCTGGCAGCCAAACTGTGCGGCATCAAAGTACAGGAGTTTGGCATTGGCTTCCCGCCGCGCCTGGTGCGCCTGTTCAAAATTCAGGAGACCGAATTCACACTGAATGCCATCCCGTTGGGTGGTTTTGCCATGCCCGCCGGAGAGAATGACCCGGATGTGCCCGGCGGCTTCTCCGCCGCTAGCCCGTGGAAGCGCATCTTCATCTTTGTGGCTGGCCCGGCCATGAACTTGCTGGCGGCGGCGTTGCTGTACGCCATCATCTTTATGCAACTTGGCCAACCAGATACCAGCATTGTGCAGGTCATGTGGGTCTCGGATGACTCCCCGGCCCAGCAGGCGGGCTTGCAGACCGGCGATGTGCTTACGCATGTCAATGGCCAGGCGATCAGCAGCACACAGGATATTCGTGATGCCATCTACGCCAACCTGGGTGAGGAGATCCTCATCGAGTATCAGCGTGATGGCCAGCGTGACCGCGTGACCCTCGTGCCGCGTGACCCGGCCCCGGCCGACGGCGCCATTGGCATCTCCATGGGCCACCCCAGCGTGCCTGTGGGGTTGGGGGCGGCCCTGGTGCAGGGCGGCCGGGCCATCTACGACCAGGCCGAGATGCTGCTGACCCTGCCGGGGCGCATTGCCAGCGGCGAAATGGATTCCAGTCAGGGCCGCTTTGTAGGCTACAAGGGTATGTACGACATCTACACCGAAGTGCGTGAAGCGGATGCCGCGCCGGACAGCCCTTTCCCTTCCGGCGTGAACACCCTGTCGTTCTTCGCCTCGATCTCTGTCTCGCTGGGTTTGCTGAACCTGATGCCGATCCCGGCCCTGGATGGCGGGCGCATTCTCTTCACCCTGCCTGAGCTGCTCTTCGGCAAGCGCATTCCTATGGTCTACCAGAACGCCGTCAATTTCATCGGCCTGGCCTTTTTGTTGATGGCCATGGTCTATATCAATCTGCAAGACTTCCTCAATCCCCTTGTATTGCCCTGATGCGATCCATGAACGATAATTCATTGCCTGAAGACGATTTTGAAAACGACGATAGCCAGCTGAGTTTCAGCGATGTGCTCGCTGCTTTGCAAGATGAAGAGACCCCCTTCGCAGCGCGCTACCTGTTCCGCCTGTCTGCGCTGGAAGCTGCCGACCTGGCTGCCCTGGCGCCGGTGTGGGCAGGCTTGTCCGAACTCCGCCGCCTGGGTGTGATCGAAGATGCCGAGCAGCTGGCCGAAAGCAACACCGTAGTGCACTTCGACGCCCTGAACGCCATGGCGCTTGAAGATGCCGACCCGCGTGTGCGCACCGCGGCCGCCCGCGGCCTGTGGGCCACGGAGCAGACCAGCCTGATCGCGCCGCTGGCGCGCCTTGTGCGCCAGGACAATGACATGGAGGTGCGCGCCCAGGCCGCAGCTACCCTGGGGCACTTTATTTACCTGGGTGAAGTCGGTGAGATCCCGGCATCAGCCCACCAAGACGCCGAAGCGGTGCTGCTGGATATTTTGCATAGCGATGAAGACCCACTGCTGCGCCGCCGTGCGCTGGAATCCATGGGCTACTCCGGCCGCCCCGAGATCGCCCAGATGATCGAAGAAGCTTTTGAGGGCGGCGAAGAAGAGTGGGTGAGCAGCGCCCTGTTCGCCATGGGCCGCTCGGCGGACGAGCGCTGGGGACCGCAGGTGATGCAAAGCCTGGTCGACCCTAACCATGAGATCAGCCGTGAGGCGGCCCGCGCCGCCGGTGAGCTGGAGCTTAGTGAGGCGCGCCCGGGCCTGTTTGACTTGCTGCAGGACGAAGAGAGCGAAGTGCGCCTGGCGGCCGCCTGGGCGCTGTCGCAGATCGGCGGCAACGGCATTGCTGACACGCTGGAAGAAATGATCGAGCGCGCTGAAGACGATGAAGAGATCGAATTCCTCGAGAACGCCATTGAGAACCTGGCCTTCACCAATGAGATGGATGAGCTCAGCTTGATCGATTTCTCGCCCGAAGACCTGGAAGATTTTGCCAATCCAGACCCCCCTGACGACATAGACATAGACGAAGATACGGACGATTAGCTTCAGTACGCAGGTCTTTCCGTATAATCTCGCCTGATGCAGCAGCTAAGGCGTGTACGCCGTGTTTACTGGCTGAGTTTTGTTCTGGCTTTGGTTTGGTGTGCCAGCGCGCAGCCTGCCCAGGCCCAGGAGCGTACGCTAGGGCGTACGCTCCAAGAGCGGGTCGAGTTTACGGTGCAGTCAGTGGAGTATCGCTTCAGTGAGCAGCTGGACTTCACTGCTGAATTTTCCAGCACGGCCATCATCCTCGAGGGATACGTCTTCTATCAAGTGGGGGAAGACGAGCGCATTTGGGTATACGAAGGCGAGGTCACGCGTAACCGCCTGGATATACAGGTGCTTCTGGACGACACCAATCAGCCGCAAGTCTTTGCCAACATCCGTTACTGGTTTCGTATCGCCTCAGACCACGGCGAATTCTTTGAGAGCCCCAGCTACACTGTTTATTACGATGACAATCGCTTCACCTGGCAACAGGCTGAGCTGCCGCCCTTCCGCCTGCTGTGGCACAGTGGCCAACTGGCGGATGCGCCTGCCATCCTCGGCGCGGCGCGCCAGGGCGTAGCCCGCTTGCAGGCGCTGCTGCCGCTGGCAGACCCGCAGCCGCTGACGCTGCGCGTGTATGAGCAGGCCGCGGATTTGCAGCGGGCGGCTCAACTGGCGCACTACCCTTGGGCGGCTGGCCACATGCAGCCGGGGCAGGGCGTAGTGCTGTTTGCGCAGGGCGCGCAGCTTGAGCGCCAGATCGCTCACGAGCTGGCTCACCAGATGCTGTATGAGAGCCTGGGGGCCGAGGGCTACGCCAACCTGCCCGCCTGGCTGCGGGAGGGCATCGCCATCGTGGCCGAAGGTGAGGCCGACCCGCAAGCGGCGGCCCTGGTACGGGCCGCGGCGCAGGGCAGCAGCCTGCTGCCGCTGTATACGCTGTGCGGCACGCTGCCAACCGATGCGGCGCAAGCGCACATGGCGCGGGCACAGTCGGCTGCCTTGGTGCGCTATTTGATCGAGCATTACAACAAGACTGGCTTTGGTATTTTGGTGGAGGCGTTTGCCCGCTCGGGCAACTGTATCCAGGCGCCGCAAGCCGCCTTTGGCGTGGACATGCTGCGTATTGAGCAGGATTGGCTCAGCACCCTAACCGGCGAGACGCCAACTACGCTCGCGCAGGTCGATTGGCGCACAGTGGGGATGGCGGCCGGGGTGGCTGTGCTGCTGTGGGGGCTTACGCGATTGGTTGCCCGCAGCGGGAGGCGCAAATGAAAGCACAACAGCGTATGACGGCGCACGTCAGTGGTGGCGTGCAGGGTGTGGGCTTTCGCTACTTTGTGTGGCATCAGGCGCGTGCTTTGCAGCTGACCGGCTGGGTGCGCAATTTGCACGATGGCAGCGTAGAGGTGCTGGCCGAGGGGCCGCTGCCTGCGCTGGAGCAGTTGGCTGCCGCGCTGCGCAGTGGCCCACCCATGGCCGACGTGCAAGGCTGCCAGCTGGCCTGGCTGCCCGCCAGCGGCGAGTTCAGCAAGTTTGAAATTACGTTTACGGCGTGAGCTAAAGCGAGCTTAGAAGCGTAAGCTTTAGAAGCCCAGGCGCCTCTCTTTCAGCGAGATATAGCGCCCCTGGCCGATGACCAGATGGTCCAGCACATCAATGCCCAGCAGCTGCCCGGCCTCACGGATGGCTTTGGTCAGGGCGATGTCGTCTGGGCTAGGGGTAGGGTCGCCGCTGGGGTGGTTGTGCACCAGGATGAACGCAGCCGCATTCTTGCGGATGGCAGGCTTGAACACATCGGCGATGCGCACGGGCGCACTGTTGAGCGAGCCGCGGTAGATCTCCACAATCTCGATGACTTCATTGCGCGTGCTGAGCAGAATGGTGCGCAGGTGCTCCTGCTCCAGGGCGCTCATCTCGTATTGCACCAGCGCGGCGGCCTCGGTTGGGCTGCTGATGCGCAGGCGTTGCTCCGGATCTTGGGTGTGCAGGCGGCGGCCGAGTTCGATGGCGGCTTTGATGGTGGCGGCCTTGGCTTCGCCGAGGCCGTGCGTGCTCTCCATCTCGGTGAAGTCTGCCCGGTGCAGGCCGGGCAAGCCGCCAAAGCTCTGCAGCAGGCGCTGCGCCAGCGCTACGGCGTTCTCGCCTTGCAAACCGGTGCGCAGCAGCACGGCCAGCAATTCGGCGGTGCTGAGCGAGGATGCGCCGTGCTGCCGCAGGCGCTCACGCGGGCGTTCGCTGATGGCAATATCGGCAATGCGGTAGTTGTGGGTCGCCCCCATGGGCGTAGTGTACTAAAAAAATGAGGTCACAATGAGGCTTGTGTGGGCAAAAAGATTCTACGGTATAGTGGCTGCCATGCCCTGGCGAGCCTCCCTCTTCGCTGTGCTTGCGTTGGCCTTGGGGAGCCTGGCGTGCAACATGCAGCGTGTGCTTGACCCTTCGTTGCCCAGTTCTACACCCCCCAGCGCCGCGCTCACCGTCTCTGCCACGCCTGAACCCACCACGGCTCCCACGCCAACCAATAGCGCTCGTGTGCAGTCTGCCGACAGGCTCTTCTTTTATGGAGACTGGCAGGCCGCGCTCAGCGAGTACGAGCGCGTCTACCAGAGCCCCGAGGCCGATCTGCACGCCGCGGCCCTCTTGGGCATGGGGCGCGCTTATGTGAACCTGGGGCGCACGGCCGAAGCCATCACCACGCTCAGCAATGTCATCGCCCAGTTCCCGGGCAGCGAGCAGGCCGCCGAGGCGCACTACGCCTTGGCCGAGGTCTATGCGACCCAGGGCAACGGGGCGGCCGCCGATGCACAATACCTCAACTATCTCTCGCTGCGCCCGAATATTCTCGAAGCCTATGTGCATGAGCTGCGCGGCGATGCGTTGCAGGCCAGCGCAGACCTGGAAGGTGCGCTGGCTGCCTACAATGAGGCCATGGCGGCGGCGCGCCTGGGCGACACGCTCTCGTTGCAGGTCAAGATTGGCAAGGTGCACACAGCACGCGGCGATCACCAGGCGGCCATCCTCACCTATCAGAGTGTGTATACCAATACAGCCAACGATTACCTCAAGGCGGATATGGACCTGCTGATGGGGCGTGCCTACCTGGCGCTGGGGGACATTGCCCAGGCGCATGCTTTGTTCAACGATGCGGTCAGCAAGTTTCCGCTGTCGTTCTCTTCGTATGCGGCGCTGGTGGAGCTGGTGAATGCCGGAGTGACGGTGGATGAGCTGCAGCGCGGCCTGGTGGACTATTACGCCGCTACCAACAGCAGCGGCAGCACGGCCAACGAGTTGTACCTGGTGGCCATCGCCGCGTTTGACCGCTACCTGGCCAGTGCGGCCGAGCACACCGATACGGCGCACTACTTCCGCGCGCTCTCCTTGCGCAGCACTGGCGACTTTGAAGCCGCGGTGCGTGAGCTGGACGGCATGCTGGCCGAGCACCCGCTGGGGACACGCTGGGTGGATGGCTATTTGCTGCGCGCAGACATTCAGTGGCGCAACCTCAACAATTTTGACGCTGCCATTGCCGGGCTGGAAACCTTTGTGGTCTCCAATGCCGGCCACCCGGATGCGGCCCGTGTGTTGTACCGCGCTGGCATCATTGCTGAGGTGGGCGGGCGGCTGACGCGCTCGGCCGAGATCCTGCCGCGCGTCGCCAATGAGTATCCGGCCTCAGAGTTTGCCTATGACGCCTTGTTCATGGCGGGCATGGCGCGCTACCGCCTGGGCGAGTATGTGGCGGCGCAAAGCTTGTTCGCCCGCGGCGTCCAGGCGGGTTTGAGCCTGGAGCAACAGGCGCAAAGCCAATTTTGGATCGGCAAGTCGCAGCAGGCCCAGGGTGACAGCGCTGCCGCTCAGACCTCCTGGCGCACCACCACCACGATCGACCCGACCGGCTATTACAGTGAGCGTGCGCGCGATATTTTGGATGGGCTTGACCCATTCTCGCCCCCGGCCGACTATCACCGCCAGGTAGACCTGGACGCCGAGCGCCAGCAGGCGGAAGCCTGGATGCGCACTACCTTCGCCCTGCCAGCCGAGATCGATCTTAGCCAGCCCGGCCCGCTGTGGCAGGATGCGCGCTTCGTGCGCGGCACAGAGCTGTGGCACCTTGGCCGCTACCAGGCGGCGCGCAATGAGTTCGAGAGCCTGCGTTCTGACCTGACCACCGATGCGGCCAACTCGTACCGCCTGGCCAATCATCTGGTAGCGCTGGGCATGTACCGCAGCGCCGTGTTTGCGGCGCGTGAGGTGCTCAATATGGCCGGCCTGAGCGATGCCGAAACCATGAACGCGCCGGTGTATTTCAACCGTATTCGCTTCGGTCTCTATTTCCAGGAGCTGGTGGAGACGGACAGCCAGCGCCGCAACATTGACCCGCTGTTTGTCTACAGCATGATGCGCCAGGAGAGCTTGTACGAAGGTTTTGTGACTTCTTCGGCGGGGGCGCGTGGCCTGCTGCAGATCATCCCCGCCACCGGTCAGGAGATGGCGACCTTCAGCGGCTGGCCGCCCAATTACAGCGGGGAAGACTTATACCGCCCCAACGTCAGCATTCGCCTGGGCGTGGAGTACCTGGCGCGCCAGTTGAATGCCTTTGACGGCAATCTGTATGTGGCCTTGGCGGCGTACAATGCCGGGCCGGGCAATGCGGTCTTTTGGCAGGGGCAGGCCAATGGGGACCTGGACCTGTTTGTCGAGATCGTGCAATTTGCGGAGACGCGTAACCACATCCGCAGCATCTATGAGATCTACGACATTTACCGCAACCTCTACGCAGCCGAATAGTGCTCAACTACGTATAAGCAAAACGCCCCTGAATTTTCAGGGGCGTTTTTGTTTTGGCTAAGGGTCTGGGACCGGTGTGTTTGTGCTCTGCTGCGGCTGCAAAGTGGGCTCGAGCTCATCCAGCTGGCTGCGGGCCACCAGGAACCACTCCGGCAGAGTGGTGAAGCGGTCACTGGTTTGGTACAGCGGCCCCATCGAGACGCCGCGCACCAGCGAGGATACGCCATAGCTGTATACCGGGTAGAACAGCGGGATGGCGGGTACTTCGTTCACGAAGTGGTTTTGGAAGTTGCGATACAGGCGCACACGTTGCACACGGTTGGTGCTGACGCGCGCTTCTTCCAGATATTCGCTGGCACGGCGGTCATCCCAGCGCGAGTAATTCTGCCCGCCAGAAATGGCCGCCTGGTGCCAGAAGGGGTACGGGTCCGGGTCTGGGTAGTTGGACATGTTGATGTCCACCAGGGCGGCCTGGTAGGTGCGTGGCTCAAGATAGTTGGTGATGAGCTCGGCGTAGGGCACAGCCAGCAGGCTGACTTTCATGCCCAGCGCGTTCAGATCACTTTGAATGCTTTGGGCGATGCGCGTGTGCAACTCGGTATCGGGATGTACCAATTGGAAGCTCAGCGGGATGCCATCTTTGCTGCGCACCTGCTCCCCGCTGGCTGGCATGGTGTAGCCCGCTTGGCGCAGCAGAGCAGTGGCGGCTTCGACGTTGTAGGCGGGGCGCGCCAGGTTCTCGTGGTGCGCCCAGTTGCCCGGCATGATGGGGCCATTGGCTACGATCGCCTGCCCGTTGAGATACTGGTCAACCAGCCACTGGCGGTTGATGCCCTCCAGGATCGCCTGGCGCACGGCCTGCTCGTTGAAGAAGGGCACCTCATTGCTGCCCAGGTTGAAGAGCAGCATGCTCATGCGCGGCAGGCGGCTGGTGTACACGCTCATGCCCGGGTTGTCCAAAGCCTGAGACAGCACTTGCGGGCTGAGGTAACTCACGCCCATTACATCGCCTTGCTGGAAGGCGGCGTAGGCCGCTTCTGAGCTCTCATAGAGATTGAAGATCACCTGATCCAGGAAGGGGCGGCCAGCATAGTGGCCCTCCCAGGCTTGCAATACCACGCCGGTGATGCGGCCGCTCTCGGAGAGCAGCTCCTCAAAGCGGAAGCGGCCCGAGCCCACCGGCTGCAGGTTGAAGGGCGCATTGAGCAGCTCGGCTGGGCTGAGGGTGCCCAGCAGATGCTGGGGCAGCACGCCGAAGCTGAGATAGTCTGTAAAGGGGGCAAACGCATCCGGCAGGATGAGTTGCATGTTACGCTCATCCAGCACATTCACTTCTACTTGGGTCCACAGAGTGCGTAGATCTGCCGGGACGGGCAGATCGGGGTTGCGCATCAGCTCGATGGTGAAGGCTATGTCCTGCGTGGTGAGCGGCGCGCCATCATGCCAGGTGAGGTTCTCGCGCAGCAGGATGTTGTAGGTCTCCCCCGTGAGGGAGACACCCCAGGCCTCGGCGAGGTCTGGCTGCGGGTTGCCGCGCTCGTCGTAACTCAGCAGGCCGCTGAAGATCAGGCGGTCAATATCCTGGTCGGCAGGGTTGGTGTGATCCAGCAAGGGGTTGAGGCGGCCGAGTGTCCCCACCAGGCCCTCAATATAGGTGCCGCCTTGCCCAGGTTCTGCTGTCAGGTTGCGCAGCAGCGGCTGCCGTGCCAACAAGAGGATGGCAATGGCAACCAGGGCCAGCACCACGAGCAGGAGCTGCCAACGAAGCTTACGCATGTTTTAAAGAGAGTGAACTTAGCCTGAAACGTATACCGTATAGACGGCCAGCATGAAGAACACAACGCTGAGCACGATGGTAGCGCGGAACAGGGTCTTCTCCAGGCCGCGGCGGGTGGAGAACGAAGTGGTCATTTCAGCGCCACCGATGCCGCCCAGGCCAGCCTGCTTGCTCTGCAGCACAATGGTGGCTACCAGGGCCACGGAGACGATGATGATTGCAATATCCAGAAGAGATTCCATATGTACGGTGCACCGATCCTATTAGGGTTAAACGTTGGGGATTATACCGTTGGCTCAGAAGCTTCGTCAATTCAGGGCCAGTTTTCCACAGCAACTATTCATTTGGAAACCTATGTTCTATAATGGCTGCTATGTCTGCCCGATTTAACTTACAGGCTCCATTCAAGCCCATGGGTGACCAGCCCGAGGCGATCGAGAAATTGTTGGCTGGTTACAGGAAGGGCGACCGCCAACAGGTGTTGCTGGGCGCCACCGGCACCGGCAAAACCTTCACCATGGCCAACATCATCCAGGAGGTGCAAAAGCCTACCTTGGTGCTGGCGCATAACAAAACGCTGGTGGCGCAGCTGTATGCCGAGTTTAGAGAATTCTTCCCAGACAATGCGGTGGAGTTCTTCACTTCGTACTACGACTACTACCAGCCTGAAGCCTACATGCCGCGCAGCGACCTCTATATTGAAAAAGAGACTGACATCAACGAGGAGATCGAGCGCCTGCGCCTGGCGGCCACTACCTCGCTGATGTCGCGCACGGACACCATTGTGGTGGCCTCCGTGTCGTGCATTTATGGTTTGGGCAACCCGGAGGCGTATGGCCGCGTGGTGCTCAACCTGGAGAGCGGCAAGGTCTACCGGCGCGATAACTTGCTGCGCCATTTGGTGGACATCCACTACGAGCGCAAAGACACTGACCTGGAGCCAGGCGCCTTCCGCGTACGCGGCGATACCCTGGAAGTGGTGCCGGCCTATCAGGACAAGCTGGCCTACCGCATCACCTTCTTTGGCGATGAGGTGGAGCGCCTGACTGAGATCCACACCGTGACCGGCGAGATCCGCCGTGAGATGCAGACCATTGCCATCTTCCCGGCCAAGCACTTCATCACCGATGAAGATAAGCTGGCGGCCGCCATTGTGGGCATTGAGCAGGAGATGGTGGAGCGCCTGGCTTTCCTAAAATCGCGCGACAAGCTGCTGGAAGCACAGCGCCTTGAACAGCGCACGCGCTACGACCTGGAGATGCTGCGCCAGGTAGGCTACTGTAGTGGCATCGAGAACTACTCGCGCCACATGGACCAGCGCGCCCCGGGTACGCCGCCGTGGACGCTGATCGATTACTTCCCGGCGGACTTCTTGATGATCATCGACGAGTCGCACATGACCGTGCCACAAGTGCGCGGCATGTTCAACGGCGACCGTGCCCGCAAAGAAGTGCTGGTGGAATACGGCTTCCGCCTGCCCTCGGCGGTGGACAACCGTCCACTCACCTTTGACGAATTTGAAGAGCGCCTGGGCACCGTGATATACACCTCGGCCACCCCGGCGGAGTATGAGCTCAAACGCTCTCAGCAGGTGGTGGAGCAGATCATTCGCCCCACGGGCCTGGTGGACCCGGAGGTGGAAGTGCGCCCGATCACCGGCCAGGTGGATGACCTGGTGGGCGAGATCAACAAACGCGTCGCCGAAGGCGAACGCGTGCTGGTCACCACGCTCACCAAGCGTATGGCCGAGGACTTGAGCGAATATTTACTGGAGCTGGGCATCAAGGTGCACTACCTGCACTCCGAGGTGGATACGCTGGACCGCATCAGCATCCTGCGTGACCTGCGCCTGGGCGTGTTCGATGTGGTGGTGGGCATCAACCTGCTGCGCGAAGGCTTGGACCTGCCCGAAGTCTCGCTGGTGGCGATCCTGGATGCGGACAAAGAAGGCTTCCTGCGCTCGGAGACCTCGTTGATCCAGACCATCGGCCGGGCCGCGCGCCATGTGCGCGGCAAAGTCATCATGTACGCCGACAAGATGACCGACTCGATGCGCTACGCCATCCAGGAGACCGAGCGCCGCCGCCAGAAGCAGGTGGCCTACAACACGGCCCACGGCATTGAGCCGGTAGGCATCATCAAGGCCGTGCGCGATCTCACCGATCAGATCAAGGTCAATTCCATGGCCGAGGCCAAGAGTGAGTACAAGACGGCGGCCGACAAGGAAATGTCTCGCAAGGAGATGGAACGGTTGATCAGCGAGCTGGAGGCGCGCATGCGTGCGGCGGCCAAGAACCTGGAGTTTGAGCAGGCCGCTTTGCTGCGTGACCAGCTTTATGATGTGCGCACGCTGTTAGCGGAGAGCACTGACCTCAAGCCGTGGGAGAAGATCCGTATTATTGCTGGGCGGGGCAGCGAGGAATAATATGCCGCCGGTCAACAACGTTACCCGTATGCTGGTTGCCAAGGGTGTGGCCTTTGAGGCGCACGAGCTGCCCGACAGCAAGCTGAGCGGCCTCGAGGCCGCCGCGCACCTGGGGATTGACCCGGCCCAGATGTACAAGACCATCGTGGCCATCCGCCCCGAGGGCGGCAAGCCGGTGCTGGGGCTGATCCCGGCCGCGGCACACATCGAGCTCAAGGCGTTGGGGCGCGTTTTGGGCGGCAAGAAGCTGCAACTGGCCACCCAGGCGCAAGCCGAAAAGCTGACCGGTTTGCAGACTGGCGGCATTTCTCCGCTGGCTTTGGTGGCCAAAGGATTTGAGGTGGTGGTGGATAGCAGTGCCCTACAGCACGAACGTATGTATCTCTCAGGCGGGCAGCGCGGCCTCAACGTTTCCCTGGCGCCGCAGAGCTTGCTGGAGCTAACTCACGCCAAAACTGCCGAAATAGCGGCCGCTATGGATGATTTCCTCACTCAGCACGCAGCCTAACATGCTGGAGTTAACTCACGCCAAAACTGCCGAAATAGCGGCCGCTATGGATGATTTCCTCACTCAGCATGCAGCTTAACATGCTGGAGTTAACTCACGCCAAAATTGCCGAAATAGCGGCCGCTATGGATGATTTCCTCACTCAGCACGCAGCCTAACATGCTGGAGTTAACTCACGCCAAAATTTCCGAAATAGCGGCTATCATCTGACGCAGAATATATGAAGATTGCGCATATCTGCCAGTCATACCCCCCAATGGTGAGCGGGCAATCCTTTATGGTGGAGCGCTTGGCGCGCGGGGCAGTGGGCCTGGGGCATGAGGTCATGGTGATCAGCGCATCTGACCGCGAGGAGCCCTACCAGACCCAAGTCAACGGCGTGCACCTCGTACGCCTGACCTCGTGGCGCAACCCGCTACGCGTAGGCCAACGCCTGACCGTATGGGGTGCGGGCGAAATGAAAGCCGCCCTGCAGGAATTTGAGGCGGATATTGTCCATCTGCATGACCCCACCAACTCCGGCCTGGCGGGCATCGCCGCGGCGCGTGCACTCGGCATCCCCGTGCTGCTCACCGCACACGCCATGCCCTGGCTGATCAACGCCTATTTGCCAGACCTGCCTGCCGTGGCGCGTACGGTTGAATCCATCTCCTGGGCGTATGCGCGTGGCGTGATCCGCCGCTGCGATCTGGTCGTGGCGCCCTCGTTGCGTGCGGCGCGTGAGATCCATGAGGAGACCAAGGTGGATGTGCGAGTGGTGAGCAACGGGGCAGACCTCAGCCGCTTTACGGCGGAGCCGCTGCCGCGTGCAGAAGAGCTGGCCTTGCGCCAGCAGTTTGGCCTGCCGCCGGACGCGGCCATCATCCTGCATGCCGGGCGCCTGGACGCAGACAAGAATGTGCCTGCCGTGGTGCGTGCCGCCGCTCGCGCCATGCGCAACAATCCTAATGTGCACCTGTTGGTGGCGGGTGACGGCGTAGAACGCCTGGAATTGATCGACCTGTGCGCTGAGCTCGGCGTGGCCGACCGCAGCCACTTCCCTGGCTTCATCGACGCCAAGGGCGACTTGCCTAAGGTGTTTCGCATGGCGGACCTGTTCGTGACCGCCAGCGAGATGGAAGTACAGAGCCTGGTGCTGCTGGAGGCCATCGCCAGTGGCCTGCCGGTGGTGGCCGTGGACGCCACCTCTGTCTCTGAGATGGTGGAGCACGGCAAGAGTGGCTACCTGGTGCACTCGGGGGATGAGCGCGGCATGGCGGCCGCCATCACCAAACTGCTCAACAACCAGTCGGCCAGCTCGTTCAGCCAGCGGGCGCGTGAGATCGCCGAGCAACACACGCTGGAGCGCACCTTCAAGGGCTACGATGAGCTGTACCGCGAGGTGCTGGCACGCCGCGCCGAACGCCGCCGGGTGCGCGATAGCAAGCTTCTGTAATAACACCGCCCAGCCCCAGGCTGGCTAGAATAGTATTGCCATGTTCCCTTCTGAGCACATCCGTTCCCAACTAGACACCCTGCCGGACCGCACCGGCTGTTACCTCATGAAAGGTGAGGACGGCAAGGTGATCTATATCGGCAAGGCGCTCAGCCTGCGCAGCCGCGTGCGTTCATACTTCCACGCTGGCGCACAGCACCACCCGCGCACCCAGCACATGGTGCAACACGTGCGCGACATTGAATGGATTGTGGTCGCCTCGGAGCTTGAGGCGCTCATCCTTGAGATGACGCTGATCAAGAAGCACAAACCGCACTACAACGTGCGCCTCAAGGACGACAAACGCTATCCCTATATCAAGGTGCACTGGGCAGACCCGTTCCCCAAGGTGACCGTGACGCGCAACATGGTCACGGATGGCTCGCGCTACTTTGGGCCGTACACCAGCGTGTGGGCGGTGCACAAGACCCTGGATGTGCTGCGCAAGATCTTTCCGTATCTGACCTGTGACCGCGTCATCACCGGGGAGGATACGCGCGCCTGTCTGTATTACGACATCAAGTTGTGCACTGCGCCGTGTATCGGTAAGATCGACCAGGCCAACTACCGCCAAATGATCTCTGACCTGTGTGAGTTCCTCAACGGGCGTACTGAGCCCATCGTCAACCGCCTGACGGCGGAGATGACGCTGGCTTCGGCCAAGCTGCAATACGAGAAGGCGGCCGCGGTGCGTGACCAGCTGCAAGCCATCGAGAGCATCGTCGAGCGCCAAAAGGTCATCTCCAGCGATTATGTAGATTCCGACGTCATCGCCATGGCGCGCTCGGAGCGTGAAGCCTGCGTGCAGGTCTTCTTCATCCGCGGCGGTAAGCTCATCGGGCGCGAATTCTTCATGATGGAGAACACAGCGGATAGCCCGGATGTGGATGTGATGGCTGAGTTCATCAAGCAGTATTACGAGCAGGCCGCCAGCGTGCCGCCCGAAGTGTTGCTGCCACAGGAAGTGGAAGAGGCGCATGTGATCCGCCAGTGGCTGAGCCAGCGGCGCGGCGACGGCGGGGTGGAGATCAAGATCCCGCGCAGCGGCCCCAAGCACGAGCTGATCCAGATGGCGGCCGAGAACGCCGCCGAGACCCTGGCCGCCCTGCAGAGCCAGTGGCAGGCGGATGCCCAGCGCCAGACCGAAGCCCTGAGCGAGCTGCAAGAGGCGCTCGGGCTGCCGCGGGCGCCGGAGCGCATTGAGTGCTACGACATCTCCAACACGCACGGCACAGCAGCCGTGGGCAGCATGGTGGTCTTTGAGCGCGGCGTACCCAGCAACAAGCTCTATCGCCGCTTTAATATCAAGTCGGTCGAGGGGCCGGATGACTTCGCCAGTATGCAAGAGGTGCTGACGCGGCGCTTCAAGCGCTGGGCGGTGACCGAGCAGCCGGAAGATAAGCCCGGCAAGAAGCCGGACGCCGCGTTTGCCAGCCTGCCGGACCTGCTGATCGTGGATGGCGGCCGTGGCCAGCTGGCGCGGGCGATTGCGGTGCTCGAAGAGTTCAATCTGCTGGAGCGCGTCCCGCTGATCTCGCTCGCCAAGCAGAACGAAGAAGTCTTTCGCCCCGGCCATGCCCAGGGGCTGCTGCTGCCGCGCAACTCGCCGGGGCTGTTCTTGTTGCAGCGCATCCGTGATGAGGCGCACCGCTTCGCCATCACGGCTCACCGCAACCGCCGCGGCAAGAGCAGCCTGGTGTCCCAATTGGACAGCATTCCTGGCGTGGGCCCAAACCGCCGCCGTGCGCTCCTCAAGGCCTTCGGCTCGCTGGAGGCGATGCGCGCCGCGGATATTGAGCAGCTCACCGCGGTCAAAGGCATCACGCCCGCGCTGGCGGCGGACATCAAGGGGCACCTTGAGTAATCCCAAGCTGGCTTGGCTGGTGGATGATGACGAGGAGATGGCAGCCGCCATCGGCCTGATGCTCAAGCTGCTGGGCTATCAGACGCGCAGCTTTCTGGATGCGCCCAGCGCCGCCCAGAGCCTGCTGGCCGACCAGGCCTGTGACCTGATCCTGCTGGACCTCAACATGCCGCAGGTCAGCGGGCAGGATTTCTTGGAATTCATGCGCCAACGCCGCCAATTTGATCGTATCCCCGTGGTGATCTTGAGCTCGGAGTTCAACGAAGTCATCATGCAGCAGCTGCTGGCCGCGGGTGCAGACGGCTACATCACCAAGCCAGTCTCCACCAACGAGCTGGAGGCGGCCGTGAGCGCTGCGCTGAGCTCGCGTGCTTAGAGTAAGGTATAGTTTGCCCCTGAGGAATTTATGGCTAAGAAACAAACCAAGAACAAACTCTCGTTCAGCCAGATCGCATTTGCCATCCTGGCGCTGCTCATCATCATTACGATGATTTTGGGCTCTGTTCTGACAGTTTGAGATAGCTTTTGATAGACCGGGCAGGGGGTAATAGCGCAAATTCGCTTTGCCTGGAGGTTGTATGGCACGTTTGACGCGTCCGAGTTTCTTTCTCCCTATCTGTTTTGCGCTAGGTTTCCTGTTCGACCTGCTGTTCTGGGACAAGCGCTGGGGAGTCTCCTTTTTTCTCTATATTGGCATTTTGCTGGCTGCGGGCCTGTGGCTCGGCGCGCAGTTGAAACTGCGCCCGGCGCGGCGCAGCTGGGCGCTGGGCGCAGCCGCGCTGGCCTTGGCTGCAGTGAGCGCCATTTACACCGAGGAATATACGCTGTTGTTCACGCGTGGCCTGGCGCTGCTGCTGCTGGCGCTGTTCGCGCTGGACTTTTTGGCGGGCGAGTGGCTGAGCTATCGCTTTAGCGATTACTTCGGCAAGCTGCTGGCCTTCATTCCGCAGGGCTGGATGGCTGGCGCCGAGTTTAAACCGGCGCGTGCCCGCGGTAAGCAGCAAGCTAAACGGCCCTGGGCGGCTGTGCTGCGCGGCATGGTGCTGGCGCTGCCCATCGTGCTGGTGCTGGGGGCGCTGCTGGCCTCGGCGGACAAAGCCTATGCAGACTTCCTGGAGCAGCTCATCACCTTCCTGCGCCTCGAACGCCTGCCGGAGTATGTCTTCCGCCTGATCCTGATCAGCCTGCTGGCCGTGGGTATCTTTGGCGCCTATGTGTATGCCTTTGTGCGCAGCCGCGCCGGCGCCGCCAAGAAAGCCGTGGTGAAGCCCTTCCTGGGCTTCACCGAAGCAAGCATCATCCTCGGCAGCGTGGCTGTGTTGCTGGGCTCCTTCGTATTTCTACAATTACGGTATTTCTTTGGCGGCACCGCCAACATCTTTGGCCCGGACGCGTCTGCTACGTTTGCCGAGTATGCGCGGCGCGGCTTTGCCGAACTGTGTGTGGTGGCGGTGCTGGTGCTGGCGCTGTTCGTGGTGCTCAGCAGCGTCACCAAGCGCAGCGCCGGGCAGCAGAAATACTTCTCTGGCCTGGGGGTGACCCTGCTGGCCTTGATCGCTGTGGTGCTGGTATCGGCCTTCAAGCGTCTCCTGCTGTACGAAGAGGCGTATGGTTACACCAGCATGCGCTTGCTGCCGCATATCTTCATGGTGTGGCTGGGCTTGTTACTGCTGGCTATCGTGGCGCTGGAGTTCACCGGCCGCCAGCGCCATTTTGCGGCCGCAGTGCTGCTGGCGGCGGTCGGCTTTGTGGCCACGCTGCCGCTCATCAATGTAGATGCTTTCACCGTGCGCGCCAACATCGCCCACGGTTTGCAGCCATCGCCCTACCCTGAGCGCCGTGAGACGGTAGACCGCATGCATCTGGCCAACCTCTCGCCGGATGCCGTACCGGCTTTGGTGGCCGGTTATCTTGAGCAGCGCGCGGCTGGAAATCAGGAGTTGGCCGAGCAGCTGGGCATTGCCATTGCTTGCAATGCCAAGAAGCACAATGACTATGCCCAGCAAGGTGCGGAGTGGACGCTCTCGCGTGTGCTGGCGGCCAACGCACTGCAACAGGCGCGTGAGCACGGTGAGTTGCCCCAAGTGCATGAGATGAGATACACGTATCAGGAAATGGTCATCGATGGACGGGTCTATCAGGACCATGTGACCATCGAGGGCACAGACTATGGCTGCTACTATCCTGAGCATTAGCCGGACTGGTATGATTCGAGTGCGTGACCACTCCTGACGTTCAAGTACGTGACAACCAGGCCTGGCTGGCCGATCTGCGAGCCGCCGAGCCTGAGGCCATCGCTGACCTGCGGGCCGCGCTGTTGCGCGGCCTGCGGGCGGCGTTGGCCGGACGGGTGAGTGGCGACCTCGAGACGATCAGCGAAGACTTCGTGCAGGAGGCGCTGCTCAAAGTGATGGGCAGCCTGGATAGCTTCCGCGGCGAGAGCCGTTTCCTCACCTGGGCGCAAAAGATCGCCATCCATGTTGCCCTTTCAGACTTGCGCCGCAAGCGCTGGAAAGACATCTCTTTGCAAGAGTTCACCGAGACCCCCGAAGGCGAAGAGTACACCCCGGCGCTGCTGACCGACCCTACCGCCTCCCCGGAGCAAGAAGCGGCCCGCAACGAGCTGTTGCGCAATGTGGAGCGCCTGATCTTCGAAGAGCTCACCGAGCGCCAGCGCACCGCTATGCTGGCCATCCTGCAGGACGGTGTTCCGCTGCAGGTGGTGGCCGAGCGTATGGGCACCAACCCCAACGCACTCTATAAGCTTCTACACGATGCGCGCCAGCGCATGCGCCAACGCCTGGAGGAGCAGGCTGGCTTCTCCGCCCAGGAGGCGCTGGCCCTGTTCGAGGGTGGATAAAATGAGTAATATTCCTTGCTTCTGGGTAGTCTAGGAGAAGCACTAGAGATGGGACGCATTCAATCCTCCACCCTAAAAGAGCTGCTGCATCGCATCCTCAAAACCCAGAAGGATGAGATCGGTTGTGAGACCTGTTTTGAAAGCCTGGACCGCTTCGTGGAATTGGAGCTGGATGGCAAGGACTCTGAGCAGGCCTTGCCCCTGGTCAAGCGCCATTTGGAGATGTGCACCGGCTGTGGGGAAGAGTACCAGGCCCTGCTGGCTGCGCTGGAGAGCTGGCAGGCGGGCGATAGCGCCCATTAACCCATAATGAGCCGTATGTAGTCTCAAAAAAGGCTACGGGTATAATCGCCCCCATGCCTGATTCTGACGACATCGAGAAGACGCTTCCCAGCGCTTCTGGAAAACGCACCCCCAAACCCAAAGAGACCCCTGAGCCAGCCGCTCCCCCAGTAGAGGAGCCCGCCGACGCTGCCGAAACGCAGCAGGTGCCCGTCGCCAGCGCACCGGTCAAGCCGCCGCGCCGCGGCCGCCGCTGGGTGTTTGGCCTCATCGTAGGCTTTATTATGGTTGTGGGCCTGGCGGCGTTGGGCGGTATGCAGGCTGGCATCTCCTCGCGCACCAGCGCCGAGGGCATGACGCGCGCCATTGAGGCTGAGACCCAATTTCAGCTGGCCCAAAGTGACCTGGAGGCCGGTCGCTGTGACTTGGCCCGCCAGCGTTTTGAATATGTCACTGAGTTGAATCCCAGCCACCCCGGCCTGGTGACCGCATTGTCGCAGGCGGTGCTGTGCACCACCGGCACGGCCACCCCGCAGCCCGGTGAGGAGAGCGGCCCCACGCCCACGCCAGATATGCGTGGTCAGGACCAGGCCTACAGCGATGCGCAGGCGCAACTGGCAGCCCGCAGCTGGGACCAGCTGCTGCTGACGCTGGATACGCTACGCACCAACTTCCCTGACTTCCATCCCATCGAAGTGGATGGCATGTACTACGTCGCGCTGCGCAACCGCGGCGTGATGCGCATCCTGCCGCCGGTGGGTGACCTCGAAGGCGGCATCTATGACCTCAATCGTGCAGCCCAGGTAGGCCCGCTGGATAGCGAAGCTATCATGTACCGCCAGTGGGCGGTGAGCTACATCGTGGGCCAGAGCTTTTGGGAAGTGGACTGGGAACAGGCCGTGTTTTACTTCCAGCCTTTGGTGGCGGCCGCACCCAACTTGCACGACATTAGCTATTTCACGGTGCAGGAACGCTACAACATTGCCGCGGCCGGTTACTCGCTGGACTTGGTGGACCGCGCCGAGCGCTTGACGCGTGACGACCATTGGTGCCAGGCAGACGAACTCATGCGCCGGGCGGCTGAACTTGCCCCGCTCTCGCCGGAGGACCAGGCGCTTGCGGAAAGCTACGCGGCCACCTGCATTGAGCGCGGTGACGGCTAACACGCGCCATGATGCCACACTGGGCGCTGCTGATCTCATTCTGGCTGCACATGCTGGCCACAGTGGCCTGGCTGGGTGGCCTGGCGGCGCTGGCGCTGTTCGTGTTGCCCAGTATGCGCCGCACGCTTAAACCCAAAGAATACGCACTCTGGGCAGATGCCCTCAATCGTAAGCTCGACCCCATCGGCTGGTTCAGCCTGGGCTTGCTTACTTTTACCGGCTTGCTGCAGATGGATAGCAACGCCAACTACGCGGGTTTTCTCAGCCTCTCCAATCCCTGGGCTGTGGCCATTTGCCTCAAGCACATTGTCTTCTTCGGTATGATCGCCGTATCCGCAGTGCTCACGTGGCGAGTGGCGCCGGCACTGAGCCGGGCGGCGCTCAGCCGGGCGCGCGGCAAGGCGGATGGGCAGGAGCAGGCCATCCTGCGTCGCTTTCAGGGGTTGATCGTGCTGAATTTGGCGCTCGGCTTTCTGGTGCTGATCTTTACTGCCATGGCGCGGGTAGCGTAGGCTGCTCCGCAGCCTGGGCTGTTCCCAGCCTAAGCTGGTTGCAGCCTAGAAGCCAGCCACGCGGCTGGCGCGCAACACCGGCTCCTCTGAATCGCGTCCCAACTCCAAGCGTCCTTCGATCAGCACCGGCACCCCTTCACGGAAGGCGGTCCGCCCGCGTGTATACACCTCTCCCGGCACCACGACGCGTAGCGTGCCTTCCAGGTCGGCCAGATCCATAAAGTAGATATACCCGCCCGCCGATGTACGCACCCGCCGCCAGCTTTGGCGCATGCCCGCCACGCGCACCTCCTGGTTCAGGCGCGTGCTGGCCTCCAGCGTGTTGAGCACGCCGGCGCGTTGCATCGCCTTGGCGAACAGATCCAGCGGGTGGGCGATGAGGCTGACGCCCAACAGGCGCGTTTGTGCAGCGGCTTTTTGCTCCGCCGTCCAGTCGGCGCCGGTTTCCTGTGGCGGAGCGAACAGTTGCATCTGGCCGCGTTGCCAGCGGCCGTTTTCCAATTCTTCGAGCAGAGCAGGGATGCTGCCCAGCCCTTCCAGCGCGCCAGCTTCGATCAGATTGCGCGCTTCGTTGGCGCGCGGGTAGGCACGCACCAATAGATCGGCCAGCGAAGTGAAGGGACGCAGCTCCAGGATACGCTGCTGTGTGCTGCGCCCCAGCTCGCGCAGCTGTTCCAGCCCCATATAGAGGTGCGGCTTGCCGTCGTGGTAGGTGACGCTGAACTGCGCTTGCGAATAGTTGATATGTGGAGCGTGCAGCGGCAGCCCCAAGCGGCGCGCCTCAAGCAGGTAAGTGTTTTGGCCGTAATAGCCGCCCCAGTTGGCCAGCACCGCCGCCATGAACTCGGCGGGGAAGTGCGTCTTGCACCAGGCGGAGCGCCAGGCAGTGAGCGCGTACGAGGCGGCGTGCGCCTTGGGGAAGCCGTAGCCGGCGAAGGCGGCCATCATGTCCCAGATGCGCTCGGCCACGGCGGGGGCTACTGCGTGGCGTTGGCCCGCGCCGTGAATGAATTTTTCCTTGAGGGTTTGCATCTGCTTGCCAGGGTCAAAGTGGCTCATGGCGCGGCGCAGCAGGTCTGATTCGGCCAGGCTGAAGCCAGCCAGCTCGTGCGCTACGCGCAGCACCTGCTCCTGGTACAGGAACACGCCGTGCGTCTCCTCCAACAGGGGTTGCAGGGCCGGGTGCACATGGCGCACCGGCTCTTGCCCCAGGTGGCGGCGTACAAAAGCGTCTTTCAGGCCGCCGGTGAGTGGCCCGGGGCGGAACAGGGCCAGCGCCACCATGACGTTGTCCACCGAGTCAGATTGCACTTCACGTAGTGTGGCGCGCATGCCGGGGCTCTCGATCTGGAAGCAACCGATAGTACGGGCCGTGCGCACGGTGTGCGCAGTGGCCGCGTCATCCTCAGGGATGTTCTCTAGCACCTCCAGGCGGCTGCCGCCGAGTTCGGGGTGGTGCTGGGCGATGTGATCGGCCACATCGCCCAGCACGGTCAGGCCGCGGGTGGCCAACAGGTCCATCTTCACCAGCCCCATCTTTTGCACGCCGGTCAGATCGTATTGGGTGGTCATGCCTTTGGCGGAGTACTGCACGGGCACGTTGTCGGTCAGCGGGCCAGAGCTGACCACGATGCCGCCCGGGTGCACGGAGAGATGGTGTGGCATGTCCAGGATGGCGCGTGCATCGCGTAGCGCCGCTTGCTGCTGCGGCAGGCGGAACTCGGCTTCCAACTCGGCATAGGGTTGGGTGTCCTCCACGGCATCGCCCGGCCCCCACCAGCGGTAGGGCAGGCGGGCGGCCATGCGCTTGATGTCCTCCGCGGGCAGGCCGTGCGCCTTGGCTGTCTCCCGCAAGGCGGAGCGCAGACGGAAGCGGTTGATGGTGGCCACCATGGCCACGCGCTCACGGCCGTAGTGCTCGTAAACGTGCTGGATCACCGTGTCACGCCGCGCTGAGCAAATGTCCGTGTCGATGTCTGGCGGTGTGGGGCGGGCCGGGTTAAGGAAGCGCTCGAAATATAAATTGAGACGCAGCGGATCCGGCGTGGTGATGCCCAGGCAGTGCGACACCAGCGAGGAAGCTGCCGAACCGCGTGAAGACAGCGGCACACCCTCCTGGCGTGCAAAGGCCACGATCTCGGCCATGATGAGAAACAGGCTGGTGTAGCCGCTGGCCTCGATGCTGGTCAGCTCGTGTTCCATGCGCTGCATGAAGGCGGGCGTCAGCTCGGGGTAGAGGCGCCCCCCGCCTTGCAGGGTCTGCTGGCGCAGGGCCTGCAGCGGCGTCTGGCCGCCGGGCAACTCCAGCTGTGGGAAGTTGGGCTGGTTAAGCTCTAGGCGGAAGCTGCAGCGTGTTGCGATCTCTTGTGTGGCGGCCAGGGCGGCGGGGTGGGCGGCGTAGGCCGCGGCTAACTCCGCGCTGCTGGCGAACCAGGCCTGGGCCGGGGCCAGCGCCTCCGGCGGCACGCGGGTGCGCGTGGTGTTGAGGCGCATGGCAGTGAGCGTGCGCTGCAGATCGGCCTGCGCAGGTTGCAGGTAGTAGACTGGCCAGCAGGCCGCACCGGGTAACCCCAGTTTGCTGGCGGCGGCCATGGCCACGGCGGCCTCACTCCCCGGCGGGATCTGGATGTACATCCGCTCTGGGAACAGCGCCTTCAGTTGGCCCAGCTCGGCGCCGGGTGGAGCAAAGGCGCCAGGCGTGGGAGCCGCTGTGTGCGCCGCCAGGCACAGTAGCCCGTCTGAGTGCTCTTGCAGCGTGGGCAGGGGCAGTGGGCGGCTTTCGTCGTTCTCTTCGCTGAGCAGCCAACTGCTCAGGCGGCACAGGCTGGCCCAGCCAGCGCTGTTCTCGGCCAGCAGCACTAGGGGCAGCCTAGAGCCCAGGTGAACGTGCAAGCCGAACAAGGGCTGCACGCCTTCGGCGGCGCAGGCCTCGGCAAACTCCACTGCCCCGGTCAGGCGGTTGTGGTCGGTCAGCGCCAGGGCAGGCTGCCCGGCCTGGGCGGCGGCCGCAGCCAGCTGGGCTGGCGCCGGCAGCCCAGCCAGCAGCGAGAAATGGGAGTGTGCGTTCAGGTGCAGCATGATGAACTAATGTTCTATTATAAATGCAACTGTGACCTTTGGATATCTGTACATCCGAGTGCGTAATAAAATAAAATGGCCTTACGTTCAAGCAAGCTGTACACTTAGACTAAATTAAACCTGACCTATAAAACCTAACCTATGAAGCTTGAAACCTTCACCTTTACGCCAGAGCAGGGGTGGTCTGTCGAAACATTTCCCCCACTGGACTCTGCGAATACGCTGGTGCTGGTCTTCGGCGCTTCCAGCTTCTTAGACAACCCAGAACCCATTCATGAACTGATCCGTGCTTACCCGCTGGCCCAGGTGATGGGCTGCTCTACGGCGGGTGAGATCTTCGATACACAAATTCAGGATGGCTCGCTTTCTGTGGCCGTGATCTGCTTTGAACATACGCGCGTCTCCTCGGCCAGCACACGCGTGAGCGCGGCGCATGATTCGTACCAGGCCGGGGAATACATTGCCCGCGCCCTGAACGCACCCGATCTTGTGGCTGTGTTCGTGCTCTCCAATGGCACGCTGATCAACGGCAGCGAACTGGTGAGCGCCCTAAACGACCAATTGCAAGGCAAAGTGGTGGTGACCGGCGGCCTGGCGGGCGATGGTGACCGCTTTGAGCGCACCTGGGTGATCAACGATGGGGCGCTCACGCAGGACTCCGTGGCGGCGGTAGGGCTGTATGGTGACCGCGTGCATGTGCGCCACGGCTCCAAGGGCGGCTGGGATGTGTTCGGGCCGCAGCGCCTGGTGACGCGCTCCGAGGGCAACGTGCTGTATGAACTCGACGGCCGCCCGGCCCTGGATCTGTACAAAGAATATCTAGGCGAACTGGTCAGCGGGCTGCCCTCCAGCGCGCTGCTCTTCCCGCTGGCCTTGAGCGAAGACCGCGAGTCGCAGAAAACGATCGTGCGCACCATCCTGGGTGTGGACGAAGTCAACCATTCATTAACCTTTGCCGGGGATATTCCAGAAGGCTATTACGCTCAGTTAATGAAGGCCAACTTTGACCGCCTTATCGACGGCGCCAGCGAGGCGGCAGTGATGGCCGCTGAAGCGGAGGCCTCTGCAGCCCCGATCCTCTCCGTGGCGATCAGTTGCGTTGGCCGCCGCCTGGTGCTGCGCGAGCGCACCGAAGAAGAATTGGAAGCTACGCTGGAGGTGTTGCCGCCCGGCGTGCAGCAAATCGGCTTTTACTCCTATGGCGAGATCTCGCCGTATGCCAGCGGCACCTGTGACCTGCACAACCAGACCATGACGCTGACCACGCTGAGGGAAGCGTAAAGACGCAGTATGCACAAGATCTTGCGCCGCCAGCTCAAGCGCCTGGAGCTGGACCCTGCAGCTTCCCCAGACGCCAAAGCCTGGGCGGAGTTTTTAGGAACCATTGAGCAAACCTATCGCCATGCTGACCAGGACCGCTATCTACTGGAGCGTTCGCTGGCCATCTCCTCCAAGGAGATTCACGAGCTCTACGACCAGGAGCAGCGCCACATCAAGGAAGCCTTGCGTGTTAGCGAGGGAAGGTACCGCAGCCTGTTTGAGCACGCCATTGATTCGATCTTTATCATTGATGTAGAGACGCGCCGCATCCTGGATGTGAACCATGTGGCCGCAGACCGTCTGGGCTATACGCGCGATGAGCTGCTGGCGATGGAGATCGATGCCATCTACCCGCGGGAAGAGACTGAACGCACCCAGGATATCGTTCAGCAGCTGCTCGTCACCGGCCATCTCACCTTTGAGCGCACGCACGTGCGCAGAGATGGCAGCACCATGCTGGTGGAGGTGAGTTCCATCATCCTGGAGCAGGATGGACGCCAGGTTTACCAGAGCATTGCGCGTGATATTACGCAGCGCAAGATCACTGAGCTGGAGCTGCAGCGTCTGGCCAAATACGATTCGCTTACCGGGGTGGCCAACCGCACCCTGTTCATGGATCGCATCTCGCATGCCATTGAGCTGGCGCAGCGCAATCATTCATCCCTGGCGGTGCTGTTCCTCGATCTGGACGGCTTCAAAGCCGTGAACGATGCCTTCGGCCACGAGCAGGGCGATGCCCTGTTGCAGATCATTGCCCGCCGCATTCAAGACAGCGTGCGCAAGAGCGATACTGTGGCGCGCCTGGGCGGTGATGAATTTGGCATCCTGCTGGAGGGTATCCGTGATCTGGATGAAACCGTGGGCATCGTGCAGAAGCTGATCGACACCGTGTCACAGCCTTTCAACTTCCACAATGCCGAAGCGTTCATCACCACCAGCGTGGGGATCAGCATTTTCCCGGCCCACGGCAACGACCCGGAGACCTTGATCCAGAACGCGGACTGGGCCATGTATGCCTCCAAGTCTGAGGGCAAGAACAGCTTCCGCTTTTATGCCACGGCCATGAAGACCAAAGCGCTGGAGCGGCTGGAACTGGGCAACCAGTTGCGCTATGCGTTGGAGCGCAACGAGATCGTGGCCTATTACCAACCCCAGGTGGATTGCGTTGACCAGCGCATTGTGGGCATGGAGGCGTTGGCGCGCTGGCATCATCCACAGTTGGGTACCTTGCTGCCGGAGAAGTTTGTGGGCCTGGCCGAGGAAATGGGTCTCATCGTCCAGCTTTCAGACTGGATGCTGCGCACCGCCTGCACACAGGTCAAATCATGGCTGGACCGCGGCATACAGCCGGTGCGGCTCTCGATCAACCTCTCCGACCGCGATATGCAGTCAGATCTGGTGGGGCGCGTCGAAGCGGCGCTGGCCTACAGCCAACTGCCGCCGCAGTGGCTGGAGTTGGAGCTGTCTGAGAACACCATCTTCCGCCACATCCAGGAAGAGCAGGACAAGCTGGCGAAGTTGAAGGCGCTCGGTGTGCAACTGGCCATCGATGACTTTGGCACCGGGTTTTCTACGCTGAGCCAGCTGGCCGAGTTTCCTTTTGATACGCTCAAGATCGACCGCTATTTTGCGGTGCAGATCGCCACGTCCCCCGCGCATGCCGCCATCGTGAGCGGTGTGGTGACGGTGGCGCAGAAGTTGGGTATGGAAGTGTTCGCGGAGGGCGTTGAGACGCAAGAGCAGCTGGAGCTGTACAAGACCGCTGGTTGCACGAACATCCAGGGGGATCTGTTCAGCCCGCCGCTGCCCGCGGATGAAGCGTTGGCGCTGTTGCAGGCCGGCGTGGTGCGTGTTAACTAGAAATCTAAATTGTTTTTAGTTATAATTTCGCTCTTCTTTGGTCCCGTAGCTCAATGGTAGAGCAGTTGACTCTTAATCAATTGGTTGAAGGTTCGAGTCCTTCCGGGATCACTATGGCACTTCCTGCGCGCCTCCAGCCATATTTTCCTTCCTACGACATGTCCAAGCTTAATAAAGAGACAGATCGCAGGCTTATCATCACGAACATTTTGAATCTGGGGGATAGGCAGGACTTGAACTGGCTCTTCCGTAGCTATGACCTTTCCGAAATCGCGGCAGTAGTAGAAGACCCTACAAGAGGCAGTTGGACCAGGCAGTCCCTTAATTATTGGCAGCTCATCCTTGATATTGAGGTCGATGAGATAAAGGCTGCCAGAGCCATAATGGACCCGACTCCCCGGCCAGAAGTTTATTCTTCTCTTTTCGACTAGATGTTCTATCCAAATATCCTCAATGATTATCAGCAAGAGCTTGTGGATAAGCTTAAGTTTGATAGTGTTGGAGATTTCTACCTGAGCGGCGGGACGGCATTGGCTTTGCAAATGGGCCATCGCACGTCTGTTGACTTTGATTTTTATTCAGCCAAGGATTTCGACTCGTTCAAGCTTTTTGCTCATCTACGCAAAGCAATTCCAGACCTGACCGTTCGTACTCAAACCGAAGGAACCCTTCTTGCCTTTTCGGAAACCACAGAAATTTCGTTTTTTCACTACCCTTATATTCTTATACGACCTGCAGTGGCATTCGAGGGCTTGATCCTTGCCTCAAAGGAAGATATTGCCGCAATGAAGCTTATAGCAATTGTCCAGCGAGGGACAGAGCGAGACTTTGTGGATGTTTTCTATTTGCTGCAGGAATACACCCTTGCCCAGATGATTGCGTTTGTTCAGGAGAAATTTGCCGGCTACCAGGAAGCCTTGATTCTCAAGGCACTGGTCTTCTTTGAGGATGCCGAAAAGGAGGAGCAGAGAAGGGGTGTGCGAATTCTGGCTCCCGACTATTCTTGGGAAGCGGTTAAGAAATTTTTGAGAGCACAGGTTAAGAAGTACGAAATTGATGCGCAGGCAAAGTAATAGACGCCGCTGGCCGTTCTTTCTTGCTTTATAAACACAAAGCCACAAAGAGTACGAAGAAACTTTCTAGGGGAAATTTATCTTCGTGTCCTGGCGTCTTGTGGTTATGCTGATTTAGAATTACCTCACCTATGGCCGAGACCACAACAGCAATTCTGACCCACTCACAACTGGACGCCAAGTTGGCGCGCCTGCAGACTGGCAAGCAGGCCTGGGCACAGCTACCCGTAGCCGCGCGTATTGCGCTGATCGACCGCCTGGTGGCGGAGCTACCGGTCATCGAGGAGCGCTGGGTGGCTGCCAGCCTGGCGGCCAAAGGCGCCCAGTCGCGCAGCCTGGCCGAGGGCGAAGAGCGCTTCACGCTCACGGTGACCTATCGCCTGCTGCGTTACCTGCGCAAAGCGCTGGTGGATATCCAGGCGCATGGCCAGCCGCGCTTGCCCGGCAAGGTGTGCTGGAAACACGCTGGCGAGTGGCGCGTGGATGTCTTCCCGCAGAGCCTGGCTGACCGCATCTCGATGCCCTTCATCCACGCCGAGGTGCGCGTGTACGACAGCATGCAAGGCGACGAGCCGCCGCGGGCCGCCTTTTACCGCCAGGCGCAGCCCGAACCGAAGACCTGCCTGGTGCTGGCGGCGGGCAATATTGCCTCTACGGTAAATTACGACTTTTTGCACAAGCTCTTCGTTGAAGGGCAGGCGGTGTTGCTAAAGGTCAACCCGGTGAACGCTTACCTGGCGCCGCTGATCGAGGAAGGCTTCCGCGCCCTGATCGGGCCGGGCTATATGCAGGTGGTGGAGGGCGGGGCCGAGGTGGCGGCGTACCTCATCGATCACGCAGAGATCGATGAGCTGCATCTGACGGGTTCTGACCGCACCTATGAAGCCATCGTGTTCGGGCCGGGCGAAGAAGGCCAGCGCCGCAAGCAAAACAAGCAGCCGCAGATGACCAAACCCTTCAGCGCCGAGCTGGGCAACATCTCCCCTGTCATCGTTGTGCCTGGGCCGTGGAGCGCGGGCGATGTGCGCGGGCAGGCGGCCAAGATCGGCGGTTGGCTGGTGCGCAACGCCGGCTTCAACTGCATCACGCCGCGCATGCTAATCCAGCACGCAGGCTGGGCGCAGCGCCAGCCGCTGAATGATGGCATCGCCGCGTACCTGGATACGCTGGAGACGCGCACGGCCTACTACCCCGGCGCCGAGCGCCAGCATGCCCACTTTGTCGAGGCCTATCCGCAGGCCCGGCAGCTCGGCCAGCCAAAGGCTGGTGGCCAGCCTTCGGCTGGCCGGCTGCCGTGGACCTTTGTGCCCGGCCTGGACCCGGCAGATGCGGGTCAGTTGGCTTTCTGCGAGGAGCCGTTCATGGGCTTGTTCTCAGAAACCGCGCTGGATGCCGAGGATACGGTGGACTTTATCGCCAAAGCAGTAACCTTTGCCAACCAGCAGTTGTGGGGCACGCTTTCGGCTTCGATCATCGTGCACCCCAAGAGCTTGCAAGACCCGCTGGTGGCCGCGGCGGTGGAGCAAGCCGTGACGGATCTCAACTACGGTACGGTAGTGGTCAATCACTGGGGGGCGTTAGGCTATTACATGTGCATCACGCCGTGGGGCGCGCCCCCGGGGCATGATATGTACGACATTCAGTCTGGGATCGGCTTCGTGAACAATCCGCTGATGTTCGAGCGCCCGCTGAAGTCTGTGGTGCGTGCGCCGTTCGTCTCCATCCCGGATCCGTATCAGGCGCATGCCAAGCACAGCTATCGCTACTTCCGCCAGGATACGCGCTATCACGCTAAACCTAGCTTGGGGAATTTAGTGAAGCTGTTGTGGCACGCGGTGTTTAGTTAAGTGAATAGTGATGAGTGAACAGTGAGCAGGAGTGCTACCTAATTACTCCTCACTCATCACTGCTCACTTTAGCCTGTTCTCTTTTACGATCTTTGTATACAAACGCCCGCTGTCTTTGATGATACGTGTCTGCGTCTCGTAGTCTACATACACGATGCCAAAGCGGCGGCTGTAGCCCCAAGCCCACTCAAAATTATCCAGCAGGCTCCAGGCAAAGTAGCCCTTGAGCGGCACGCCGGCGGCGATGGCCTGGTGGGCGTTGTGCAGATACTCCCGCAGGTAGTTTACGCGCTGCGCATCATGCACGGCGCCATCTTCGCTCACTTCGTCGGCAAAGGCGGCGCCGTTCTCGGTGATGTAGTAGGCCGGGAAGGGGTACTCGCGGTGCAAGCGCAGCAGGATCTCCTGGATGCCGGGTGGGTACACCTCCCAGCCCATCTCCGTCTTATCGCTGCTAACCTGCACTGTCACTTCCGCATCTGCGGTGCTCTCGCTGCGGTGCACAGTGCGGAAGTAGTGATTGACGCCCAAATAGTCCAGCGGAGCGGCAATGGCTTCCAGGTCGCCGCTGAGCACATACGCCATCGAGCGGTCGTAGTGCGCCACTACGTCGGCTGGGTAGTTGCGCCCGGCCAGCGGATCCAGGTACCAGCGGTTCTGCATGCCGTCGCCCAGGCGCGCCGCCAGCTGGTCCGCCTCGTTGGACGAGGCGGCGGTGTGCGGCTGCAGGTTGAGCACCACGCCGACCTGCGCCCGCGGCGCATTGCGGCGCAGCACAGGCACGGCCCAACCGTGTGCCAGCAGCAGGTGGTGGCTGGCCGCCATCATCTCGTCCAGGCTGGTGTGGCCGGGCGCGTGGCGACCCTGCAGGTAGCCGGCCTGCGCGCTGACCTGTGGCTCATTCAAGGTTGCCCAACTCGCCACGCGGTCACCCAGGTGCTGGCTGGCGATCTCGGCATATTCCACGAAGGCTTCGGCGGTGCTGCGCGCCGGCCAGCCGCCGCGGTCTTGCAGCGCCTGCGGCAGATCCCAGTGATACAGGGTGGCGTAGGGCACGATGCCAGCATCCAGCAGCCCGTCTACCAGGCAGCTATAAAAATCGAGGCCCTTTTGATTTACCTTGCCATAGCCTTGCGGCAGGATGCGTGACCAAGCGATCGAGAAGCGATAGGCTTGCAGCCCAAGCTGCTGCATCAGCTGGATGTCCTCGCGCCAGCGGTGGTAATGGTCACAGGCGCGGTCGCCAGTGTGATTGCCAAAGACTTTGCCGGGGGTGTGCGAGAAGCGGTCCCAGATGCTCTCGCCGCGGCCGTCTTCATCATGCGCGCCCTCGATCTGATAGGCGGCGGTGGCTGCGCCCCACAGGAAACCGTCTGGAAAGTGGTCAGTCATAGCGGGGCAGTATAAACGAGAAGCGTGCCGTGCCGCGATAAAATCGGGGCATGAGCCCATCCGACTCTTCGCAAGCCCACCGCCAACTGGCCGCCCAACGCGGCCCGGTGGCGCTGGCCATTGTGACGGTGAGCGATAGCCGCACGCCGGAGACGGACACCAATGCCCACTACCTGCGCCCACAGATTGAGGCGCTGGGTCACCAGGTGGCCGAGTATCGCCTGGTGAAAGACGAGCCAGCCCAAATTCAGGCTGTGTTGGATGAGCTGGCGGCGGGGCCGGCCCATGTCTTGCTGTTCAACGGGGGTACGGGTATCTCCACCCGCGATACCACGTTTGATGTGCTGAGCCGCAATCTGGAGAAGACCCTGCCGGGCTTCGGCGAGCTGTTCCGCATGCTCAGCTATGAGCAAGTGGGGGCGGCTGCGATGCTCTCGCGGGCTACGGCGGGCGTGTACCGCGGCAAAGTGGTCATCTCGACCCCCGGCAGCCCGGCGGCGGTGCAATTGGCCTGGGAGCAACTCATCCAGCCTGAGCTGGAACACCTGGCTTGGGAAGTAGCACGCTAGGGGCAAGGCAAACCACAAAGCCACAAAGACCCCCTCACAAGCTTCTTTGTAGCGGGCAAGTAGTGATCTGCCAGCTATTTCCACAAACCCTTTTTCATTGGTATAATGTCCCGCTGTTAAGGAGTACGATTCATGTCCAAACGTTCATCCATCACCGGCAAGGGTCCCAGCTACGGCAACAACGTGCCCTTCTCCAAGAAGCGCAGTCGCCGCCGTTGGGATGTGAACTTGCAGGAGCGTCGCATCTGGGTTCCGGAGCTCAAGCGCTTCGTCAAGCTGCGTATCACCACGCGTGATCTGCGCAGCATTGATGCCCACGGCCTGTTGGCCTATTTGCGCTCCAACGGCAAGACCCTGGCCGACGTAACCTAGACCTAGCCCAGGCGGATCGCATGTCGGTTAGCGAGCACATCGCATACAAGACCAAGCAACAGCACCAAACCCTGGAGCGGCTGCAAGCCAACCCGCGTGTGGAGTTGGTGCGTGTGGCCGGACCGGAAGAATGCAGCACCGCCCAAACGGTGCAAGGCGTCTACAGCAAATTTGAAGTTCCCGTATTGCCGGTGGAAGGCTGCTCTCGTGAAGGCGGCTGCATCTGCAACTACGAGCCTGTGTTGAAAGAAATTTATCCTTAGGAAGAGAAGCAAGCATGGCATACCGAGACAATCGTGAAGATCGTGTAGAAGGCGAAGAGAGCACTGAAGAGCGCGGCGGACGTGGCCGTTTCTTCCGCAAGCCCAAGGTAGATCCGTTTGAGGCCGACAAGAACCTCAAGATCGACTACAAGGATGTGGATCTGCTCAAGCGCTTCCTGACCCCCGAAGGCAAGATCCGTCCCCGCCGCCAGACCGGCGTGATAGCCCGCAACCAGCGCAAGCTGGCCCGCGCCATCAAGCGTGCCCGCCACCTGGCGCTGCTGTCCTACACTGACCAGTCTTCCGACTGATACGAGCTTTCTGAATAGAACACAACAGCCCCGCAAGGGGCTGTTTTTATTGCCGCAACGGCCACGGTTATAATGCTGTTGGGAGACCTTATGGCTGAGAAGAAAATACGTGTTTTGGTTGGCAAGCCCGGCTTGGATGGGCACGACCGTGGGGCCAAGGTGATCGCCCGCGCCTTGCGGGACGCCGGTATGGAAGTGATCTACACCGGCCTGCGCCAAACCCCTGAGATGATCGCTGAGGCCACCCTGCAAGAAGATGTGGATGCCGTGGGACTCTCCATCCTTTCCGGTGCGCACCTCACCCTGGTGCCGCGCATCATCGAGCTGATCCGTGCCAATGGTCAGGACGATGTGCGCATCTTCGTGGGCGGCATCATTCCCGATGAGGATGTGCCCAAGTTGCGTGAGCTGGGCGTGGATGGTATCTACGGCCCCGGGTCTCCCACCCACGCCATCATTGACGACATCCGCAAACTGGTCAACCAAGCTGATCAGTGAGGGCGTGTGAGCTTGCCTGACGCCGTCCTCCAGGGCGAACGCCTCGCCATATCGCGCCTCCTGACCGAGGTGGAGAATGACACGCCCGCCGGCCAAGCTGCGCTCAACCAATTGTTCGTGCACACGGGCAAAGCACACCTGGTGGGCATCACCGGCGCACCGGGCACCGGCAAATCCTCACTGGTCAATCAAATTGCCCTGCACTATCGCAAGGCAGAACCCCCACTCAAAGTAGCCATTGTGGCCGTAGACCCCAGCAGCCCCTTCACGGGCGGCGCGGTGCTGGGGGACCGCGTGCGCATGCGCGAGCTGTCTGGCGACAGCGGCGTCTTCATCCGCTCCATGGCGACGCGCGGCTCGTTGGGCGGCCTGGCGGTTGCCACGGCGGGTATGGCCCAGGTGCTGGACGCGGCTGGCTTTGACGTCATCCTGATCGAGACGGTGGGGGCGGGCCAGTCTGAGGTGGAAATAGTCAAGCTGGCCCATACAGTGCTGGTGGTAGATGTGCCTGGCCTGGGCGACGATGTGCAAGCCATCAAGGCGGGCATTTTGGAGATCGCCGATATTCTTGTGCTCAACAAGGCGGACCGCCCGGGTGTGGAGGCGGCTGAGCGCGCCCTGCTGGGCATGCTCAAGCTTGGTCACCCCACCAAGCACCTGGTGCAGCACCACGGCAAGCTGGAAGAGGTGCTGGCCCCAGCGGATACCGCCGCTGACGACTGGCTGATCCCGATCCGCCGTACGGTAGCCACCGACAGCAGCGGCCTGCCGGAGCTGCTGGAAATGCTGGGCAAGCACAAGGCGCACCTGCAGCAGAGCGGAGACTGGCAGCGCCGCGAGCGCTCGCGGCTGCACACCCAATTGCAGGGATTGGTGCAGCACACGCTGATGAGCCAGTGGCGCAACCAGATCAGTGACGAGGAATACAGTCAGGCGCTGGATAAGCTGGTGGCACGCGAGCTCTCGCCGCGCCAGGCGTTGCAAGCCTTGCTGGGATAGATTCGTCGGCCGTGTGGCACAGAGCGAAATTCGGCAGTATCATGGGCGTAGCATGATGGTTCGCTTTAGAGGAGCTTCAACGTGATCTATGGTGAGCGCATTCGCCTGCGCGGCGTTGAGCACACAGATCTGCCCGCCTTTGTCGCCTGGCTGAATGACCCGGATGTACGCCGCAACCTGGCTGCGTACTGGCCGATGTCGCTGGCGCGCGAGGAGCGCTGGTTTAGCGAGTTGGCCAATCGGCCGGTGCACGAGCAGCCGCTGGTGATCGAAGCGCGAGATGGAGACGGTTGGCTGCATATCGGCAACTGCGGTTTCCATAATATCGATTGGGTGCACCGCAATGCCGAACTGGGGATTATGATTGGTGTGAAAGACAAGTGGAACCAAGGCTATGGCACGGAGGCGATCCAGTTGTTGCAGCGAGTGGGCTTTGAAACATTGAATTTACACCGCCTGTATTTGCGGGTGTACGAACGCAACGGCGCCGGTATCCGCGCCTATGAGAAGGCAGGCTTCGTGCACGAAGGCCGCCAACGTCAGGCTCAGTATGATGAAGGCAACTACTCAGATGTACTGCTGATGAGCATCTTGCGCCCGGAATGGGACGCTTTGCAGGGGAACTTACAATGAGCCCCGCGGCGCGCAGCATCAAGGGGCTGTATGGCGACATCAAGCTGTTTAGCGGCAGCGGCAACCCTGAGCTGGCAGAGACGATCTCCAAATATCTAAAAGTCCCCCTGAGCGGGCGTGATATTGTTGAATTTTCCAATGAGAACATCATGGTGCGCTTGCACGGCAGCGTGCGCGGCCAGGATGTGTATGTGATCCAATCCACCAGCCGCCCGGTACAACGCAACTGGATGGAGCTGCTCATCATGCTGCAGACCCTGCGGCTGGATTCGGCGGCGCGCATCACCGCAGTCATCCCCTATATGAGCTATGCCCGCTCTGACAAGAAAGACCAGCCGCGCGTGCCGATCGTGGCGCGCCTGATGGCGGATATGGTCCAGATCGCCGGGGCAGACCGTTACATGACGCTGGATCTGCACGCTGGCCAGATCCAGGGCTTCTTCTCCATCCCCGGGGATGTGCTGACTGCTTTCCACATTCTTTCCAAGCATATCGGTGCCCTGTGCAGCACCTTGAAAGACCCTGTCGTGGTGAGCACAGATCTCGGTTTTGCCAAGCGGGCGCGCAACTTTGCTGAGCGCATCAATGTGCCGCTGGCCCTGATCGAAAAGCGCCGCACCCCGCATGACGCCCGTACGGAAGCGATGAGCGTGGTGGGCGATGTGGTGGACAAAGACGTCATCCTGCTGGATGATGAGGTGGACACCGCCGGCTCCGTATCCAATGCCATTGAACTGCTCAAGAAGATCGGGGCACGCAATGTGTACCTTGTTTTTGTGCACGCTGTGCTCTCCGGCCCGGCGGTAGAACGCCTGGCCGCCCAGCCACTGGCGGGCATTATTACCACGGACACCGTACCGATCGCCGAAGAGGACAAGCGCAAGCTGGGTGACAAGCTCACCATCCTCTCCGTAGGTGAGCTGTTGGGCGAAGTGATCTCGCGCGCCCACCGCGGCGTCAGCGTCGGCCAAATGTTCAACGAATAACGCGTCGCGAACCGTTACTCGCCGTAAGGCGAGTAGGTTCGCCCGCGCTACGAAGTAGCGCATATGCCTGAGCTCCCCGAAGTTGAAACTGTAGCCCGCTCACTGGTGAGCGGTCAAGGCCTTGGCCTCAGCGTCCTCGGCCGCCGCTTTGCCGGCGCCAAGGTCAGCTGGGGGCGCAGCATTGCCGCGCCCAGCGCCCGCAGTTTTGCGCAGCAGCTGGCCGGGCGCCAGGTAACCGGGGTGGGGCGGCGCGGTAAATATATTCGTATTGACCTGTCGCAGGGCAGCTTGCTGGTGCACCTGCGCATGAGCGGCGACCTGTTGCTGGGCCGCGGCGAGGCGCCGCTGGGGCGCTTCTCCCGCGTGCAGATGTTCTTCGATGATGATGTGCAACTGAGCTTTGACGATGCGCGCAAGTTTGGGCGCATCTGGCTGCTTGAGGACGCCGAGGCTGTGCTGGGCGCACTCGGCCCCGAGCCGTTTGACGAAGCGCTCACCCCGGCTGTGTTCCACCGCATGCTGGCGGCGCGCAACCGCCAGCTCAAGCCGCTGCTGCTTGACCAGGCGTTCATCGCCGGCCTGGGCAATATCTATGTAGACGAGGCGTTGTGGACCGCACGGCTGCACCCACTGCAGGGCAGCCAGGCAGTGGACAAGGCCGCGACGGGCAGGCTGCTGCGCGCCATCCGTAAAGTCTTGGCCGAGGGTATCAAGCGCAACGGGGCCAGCATCGATTGGGTGTACCGCGGCGGCGAATTCCAGAACTATTTCAAGGCGTACCAGCAGACTGATGAACCCTGCCCGCGCTGCGGCACGCCGATCACACGCATGGTGGTGGGCCAGCGCGGTACGCATTACTGTCCTAACTGCCAGCGGCTGTAACCCCTAACCACAAAGGCACAAAGAGCACAAAGAAAGTGCATCGCCGTCATTGCGATAGGGCATTGAGTCGACATTGCAGATTTGCGGTTCACTGTATGTCTTGTCACTCCGAGCGCAGCGAGGAATCCATACTGAGTTTTTAACAAACACTTCACGTCTGTGTAGCAGGAAATTGTGCAGATATGTGGATTCTGAAAACAGGAGCTTAACGGATTCCTCCTCGCTTTAGCGCCGCTGCACGGCGCTTACCGCTCGTTCGGAATGACAAAGGAAGTTATTGTGGCGATATGCCCACTCACCTGGCATAGCCGCTGAGCGACGTGACAATCTGGGTTTAATCTGAGAACGCAAAACCAGATTGCTTCGTGCGCAGCTCCTGGCGGAGCTTGCGCCTCGCAATGACAGTCATAGGAAGGTGTGAGAGCATGCCCTTGCTCTTTGTCATTGCGAGGACGTGAAGCGGCGTTAGCCGCTGAGCGACGTGGCAATCTGGTGTTACTCGGGGAACCCAAGCCCAGATTGCTTCGTGCGCAGCTCCTGGCGGAGCTTGCGCCTCGCAATGACAGTCATAGGAAGGTGTGAGAGCATGCCCTATCTCTTGTCATTGCGAGGACATGAGGCGGCGCTAGCCGCTGAACGACGTGGCAATCTAGTGTTGAGCCAAGGAAACCGCAACCCAGATTGCTTCGTGCGCAGCTCCTGGCGGAGCTTGCGCCTCGCAATGACAGTCATAGAAGCTGAGCGCGTGACCCCTTGCTCTTTGTCATTGCGAGGACGTGAAGCGGCGTTAGCCGCTGAGCGACGTGGCAATCTGGTTTTCCAGCCTTTATTTTTCCAAAAACTCCTGCAGCACCACGGCTTGGTTGTGCTCGGTGTCGCGTGCCCCATAGAGCAGCGTAATGGTTTTGTGCTGCTTAGCGAGAGCGCGCAGCTCAGCCACCGCTGGGTTGGTCTTTAACTCGGCTTTGTACAGCTTGCTAAACTGAGGGAACTTCTCAGGCTCGTGCCCGAACCAGTGGCGTAACTCAGTAGAGGGGCCAATCTCTTTGAGCCACAGGTCAATGGCGGCCGCTTCTTTTTTGAGACCACGCGGCCACAAGCGGTCGACCAGCACGCGGTAGCCATCGCTGGCGGCGGCTGCTTCATATACTCGTTTGAGTTTGATGCTCACGGGAGCCTCCTACTCTTTGTGCAGTCGTGCTACCTACCTGCCATCAACCGGCTGCACCTTCAGCTTGCCGTCGCTGTCTTGCGTCAGCATGCCCACGGGCATGGTCGTGTCGTGCTCGAACACCAGGGTGGCCTGGGTCTCGAGCGCCCAGTCTTGCCAATAGCCCTTGGTGCGGATGGTCTCCAGTGGCTCTACATCGTAGGCGGTGACCCAGGCGCGGCGCTCCATGTGCACGGCGTAGCTGGCCAGATCGGCCACGTAGAGCAGCGGGCGCGTGTCGCCTTCGTACAGGATGCACTGCATGGCGCGCGTGTGGCCGGGGGTCACTACGCAGCGCACCTCTTTGGTCACTTGCGTGTCACCGTGCAGCAGGCGCAGCTTGCCCTGCTCCCACAGCGGCACATAGTTCTCGGGCAGGTAGGTGGCACGCGTGCGCTCATTGGTGTGCATGGCGTCGGCAAACTCCAGACGCTGCACCCAGTATTCGGCATTGGGGAAGGTGGCGACCAACTGGCCATCGGCCAGGGTGGTGTTGCCACTGCAATGGTCGCCGTGCAGGTGCGTGTCGAGCACAATGTCTACATCCTGCGGGCGGATACCGTGAGCAGCCAAATTCTCCAGCATGGTGCCCTGCGGGTGCTCCAGGTTCCACTGGCGGATGCCTTTTTCGTTAAGCTTGTCGCCCAGGCCGGTATCTACCAGGATGGTCTTGCCCTCTGAGATGATCAGCAAGCTGGTGAGGTCCATCGGCACCAGGCCGTGCTCATTGGCTTGCTGCGTGCGACCCCACAGGGCACGCGGCACCAGGCCAAACGGGCCGCCGGGGTCCACCCAGACGCGGCCAGTGGGGATGAGATGCCATTCTGCCATCGGGTTTCCTACTTCTTCTTGCGGCGGCGACGTTTGTTCTTGCTGCCGGTGGACTCGTCGCTGGTCTCGCTGTCAGCGGCCGCGCCGTTGGCGCCGGCCACGCTGTTGGCCACTGCGGCCGGGCTGGCGGCAGCTGCCGGAGTCGTGGTGCGCGCAATGCTCTGCACTGCCGCCGGGCCAAAGGTGAACATGCGGTTCACCAGGCTGCTGCGCATATCGGCAAACAGGTTCTGGAACATCTTGAAGGCTTGTGCCTTGTACTCTGTCAGCGGGTCACGCTGGGCATACGCTTCCAGGCGCACGGAGATGCGCAGGGCTTCCATGCGGGTCAGGTAGTCCACCCACAGCTCAGAGATTACGCGCAGCAGCACCTGGCGGTAGCTCTCGTTCAGGGCGCGGCGGCCGAGCTCGGCCACGGTTTTGACGCGAGCTTCTTCGGGCAGGCTCTCCAACGGCTGGCTGCCCAGGGTTTCGTAGGCAGCATCGCCGATGGCACTACGCACCGCTTCGCCCGCCTGCGGAGTAAGTTCCGCCAGGCTGCGGCTGGCCACGGAATCCCAGGCGCCCTGGCCCCACACGGCTTCGGTGGCGCGGCGGGCATTTTTCAGATGGCTGAGGATGCGGTCGGCCGCCTGCTGCTCGCTCAGCCCTTCAATGAAGGAGGCGGCGTAATAGGCCAGGCTGAGGCGGCGGCGGCGTTGGATGACCTGCTGGTGGCTGCGCTTATCAAAGCTGGTGACGCGGCTCTCTGGCATGGCCAGCAGGGCGTTCAGAAGCTTGAGCTCCGTCACAGGGCCATCGCCCAGGATCTGTTCCACTTCACGGGCGATCTGGCCATCGCCTGAACCCACCAGGCGTTGCTGGCGGGCGGCGTATTCGGCGTTCACGGCTTCGGTGAGGCGGGTGCTGATGTCATCCCACTCCAGGCTGGTCAGCTCGGCGGGCTTGATGCCCAGATCGCTTTCCAGGCGGCGCTCCAGCGCCCCGAGCACACGCGCCAGGGTCTGCTCCAGCAGGGTGCGGGCTACCTGGTCAAAGATCTGGTCAGCGGCGGCTTCGGGGTTCTCGCGCAGCAGCTTCTGCAGGTTGCCGTCTACTTTCACCGGCACCTGCATCAGGTTACCCAGCTCCACGCCCAATTCATTGGCGTTACGCTGCTGGCCCTCTTCTTCGAGGCGCAGGCCTTGCTTGAAGGTGTCGATGCTTTCTTCACGCTCGTCCAGCATCTGGTCGAGGCGGGTTTGGTGACTTTCCACCAGGCCAGCCAGGCTGCTCAGCAGGTGAGCTTGTTCCGCTTCCAGGGCGCGGCGGGCAACGTCATTGAGGGCGGCTTTGGCCTCGGTGGCGCTGCTCAGGTTTTTGCCTTTGAGCTCATCCAGCAGCAGCTGGAAGGTGAACGAGGGTACGGGCACACTATTGATGATCAGCGTGGGTTGAATTTGCTCCAGCCAGGCCAGCAGCTTCCAGGCGCCGTCACTGTCCGCCAGGGCGGTGGGCACGCGCTGGGCTACTTCTTCTTCCAGCATCTGCAGCACATCATCGGTCAGGTCGTCCTTGGACATGATGCGGTCACGCTGGGCGTAGACCGTGGCGCGCTGTGAGTTGAGCACGTCGTCGTATTCCAGCAGGTGCTTGCGGGCGTCGAAGTTGGCGCCTTCCACGCGCGTTTGCGATTGCTCGATGATGCGGCTGACCAGGCCGTATTCCAATGGCATGGCATCATCCATGCGCATGCGCATCATGGCGGTCTCCACCTGCTGGCCGCCGAACAGGCGCATGAGGTCATCTTGCAGGGATAGGTAAAAGCGTGAGGAGCCGGGGTCGCCCTGGCGGGCGGCGCGGCCGCGCAGCTGGTTATCGATGCGGCGGGCGTCGTGGCGCTCGCTGCCGATCACATGCAGGCCACCCAGCGTTTTGACCTTGCCCATCTCTTCAACAGATTGCAGGAAGTATTCAACTTCGGCTCTGTAGATGCCGAAGTCCTCCGGCTTCATTTCGAGCAGCAGCTTGCGCTGCTCATCGTAGCTCAGGGCATAGGCCTGGGCATGCCCGGCCTTGCGCAGCACGCGGTTGACGGCCGAGGTAACCTCTTCGGCGATCTCGCCGCCCAGCTTGATGTCAACGCCACGGCCGGCCATGTTGGTGGCGATGGTCACGGCGCCAAAGGCGCCGGCGCCAGCAATGATCTGGCTTTCTTCGGTGTGCTTGCGTGCATTCAGCACCTGGTGGGGCACGCCGCCTTGGATGACGTTGTTGAGGCGCGGCGCATCGTCTGCGCGCAGGCCGAGCAGGTTCAGCAGGATCGGTAGGTTCTCCTCACTCTGCAGGTTGAGCTGAATGCCCAGGTCACGCCCGAACTGGCGCAACTGCGGCACGCTGAGCTTTTCCAGCGGCTCGTAAAGGAACTGCACCTCAGGGATGACGAAACCCTCATCGGTCTTGTTGTTCTTCTCCAGCCACACCTGGCGCAGCAGCATGGCTTGCAGCATGCGCTGGATGGGCTCGGCGCGCAGACGGCCCGAGAGCTGGTCTGAGCGTTCCACCGAGGTGGTGCCTACCAGGATGGGGCGGCCGATGACGTGCACACTAATGATCTCTTGGATGATGGCGCGCAGCTTGGCTTCCTCGGTGCGGTAGACCACATCGGGGTAATCTTTGCGGCGCCACAGGCTGGGGGCCTTGTTGGCATCATCCCGGCGGGCGAAGTAGGTGTAGCGGTAGCCGTGCTCGTCTTTGGTTTCCACTTCTTCGAGCGCCGAGTCTTTGAGCGAGGCGGCGTACTCAACCTGCGGGGGCAGGGCGACCACCTCGAGCTTGTAGATCTTGTTGAACTCTTCTGCCTCGGTGAGAGCTGTACCGGTCATCCCGGCCAGCTTCTTGTACATACGGAAGTAATTCTGGATGGTGATGGTGGCGTAGGTGACGTTCTCACTTTCCACCTTTACGCCTTCTTTAGCTTCCACTGCCTGGTGCAGACCATCAGACCAGCGGCGGCCGGGCATCAGACGCCCGGTGTGCTCGTCAATGATCACCACCTGGCCGCCCTGCACCAAATAGTCCTTATTGCGCTTGAAGAGGAACTGGGCGCGCATGGCTTGCTCAATGAAGCCGAGGGTGCGCGCCTGCTCTGGGGTGACGTCTTCGGGCCGCTCCGGGTCGCTGAGCGGGCTGCCTAACAACTGTTCCAGGTGAGCCGTGCCCACTTCGGTGAGCGTAACGGTGCGGTCTTTCTCGTTGATCTCGTGGTCTTCAGGGTTCAGGCGTTTGACCACCTGGGCCATCTTGACGTAATGCTCGGCTTCGTCATGCGCCGGGCCGGAGATGATGAGCGGCGTGCGTGCTTCATCGATCAGTACGTTATCCACTTCATCGATGACGGCGTAGTTGTGGCCGTGCTGCACCTTCTCGGCGGCGTTCATGCGCATGTTGTCACGCAGGTAGTCAAAGCCGAATTCGCTGTTGGTGCCGTAGGTGATATCGGCACGATAGGCCTCAGCGCGCTCCACCTGGCGCAGCTGGTGCTGATCCTCGTGCGGGGATTCTTTCTCCAGGTCCACAATGTAGGCCCAGCGCCCGCTGTCGGTGCGCGTGCCCATCTGCAGCACGCCCACGCTGACGTCTAGCAGGGTGAAGATAGGCGCCATCCAACGGGCGTCACGGCGTGCCAGGTAATCGTTGACCGTGATGAGGTGCACGCCCTCGCCGCTGAGCGCATTTAAATAGAGGGGCAGGGTGGCGACGAGGGTTTTGCCCTCGCCGGTACGCATCTCGGCGATGTGACCCTTGTGCAGGGCGATGCCGCCCATCAGCTGCACATCGTAGGGCCTCAGACCGAGGGTGCGCTTGCTGGCCTCGCGCACTGCGGCGAACGCCTCGGGCAACAAGTCATCCAGCGTGCTGCCAGCGGCCAGCCGCTGGCGGAACTCGGCGCTCTTGGCGCCCAGCTCGGCTTCGGATAGGGCTTCGTATTGGGGTTCAAGGGCGTTGATCTGCTCAACGATCTTGGCATAGGCCTCTACGGCCTGTTTGTTGGGGTCACCTGCGATGATCTTGGCAATATTTTTAAGCATAATGGGGATGATTACTCCGTGAAAAAGCATTATAACCCCCGGTAAAATTGACCGTATAAGACTATGGTAAAAATTGGCGCCATACTCGCTTTTGTGGGTGCATTGGCCGGATCGGTCGCCATGGCTGGTTTGGGCTTGTCAGTGCTCAGTTTCGGCCCGCCGGTAGTGCCCGGGTTGCTGTTCGTGCTTCTCCACCTGGCTGCCTTCATCTATATCTTCATCACCTGTTACAAGGTGCTGCGCGGGGCGGCGCCCACGTGGTTGCTGTTGGCCGCGCCTATTGTCTTGGTCACACTCAGCCTGATCCCCGCGTCCACAGTCGGTTCGTTTGCCCTGTTGCCCAGCCTGGCGTGCCTGTTGGGCGCGTTTGTGGTGTTGGTGGGCGCAGATGAACTGCACTAGCGGATACTTGTACGATGCTCTCTAATCGCTCGATGCCCAACAGCACGGTCATTCCGACCCTAGCCTATCCAGATGTGCCCGCCGCGGCTGACTGGCTATGCGCGGCCTTCGGCTTTACGCCGCGGCTGCGCATCGGGAGCCACCGTATCCAGCTCAACGTAGGTGATGGCTGCGTAGTGGTGACGCATGGAGATGTGGCGCCTGGGACGAGCCAGGGTGTCATGGTGCGCGTGGCGGATGTGAATGCCCACCATGCCCAGGCCGAAGCCGCCGGGGCCACTATTCTTGAAAGCCCGCAGGATTATCCTTATGGTGAGCGCCAATACAGTGCTGCAGACTTGGCCGGGCACGTGTGGACTTTCTCACAGACCATTGCGGATGCGGATCCTGCTGAGTGGGGCGGGCTTTTACTCAACCAGTAGTTCGTTTGGCCCTCCAATTTTAAAAAATCCCATATCTTAAGCTTCAATACTAGTATCGTTGCAAGCGGGGTGCTAGAATCGTTGTGTTTGTTGCTGCACACTGTCCAGTATTCAAAGTTACAGCGCTAAAAATCAATGGCCTCCCCCTTCGTCCACCTCCACGTCCACACTGAATATTCCCTGCTGGACGGGTTCAGTAAGATCCCTAAGCTGCTGGATAGAGCCAAAGAATTGGACATGTCCGCCCTGGCGATCACGGACCATGGGGCGCTGTATGGGGTCATTGACTTCTTTAATGCCGCCCGTGATAGGGGCGTAAAGCCACTCATCGGCATTGAGACCTACCTGGCACAGCGCACCATGCAGCAGCGTGACCCGGAAGAGGACAAAAAATCCTTCCACATGCTGCTGTTGGCCGAGAACGCCAAGGGTTACCAGAACCTTTTGAAAATTGCCTCAGCTTCGCAGCTGGATGGCTTCTATTACTTCCCGCGCATTGACCGCGAGTTTTTGGCAAAGCATTCGGAAGGCATCATCGCCACTTCTGGTTGTCTCTCCGGCGAGGTGCCGCGTGCGATCCAGAAAGAAGACCTAGCCGAAGCACGTGCCAAGCTGGATTGGTACTACGAGGTGTTTGGCCCCGATCGCTTCTTCCTGGAATTGCAACCCCACGATATTCCAGAGCAACAGCGTGTCAACCGGGCTTTGCTGGAGCTAGCCCCACGCTATCAGGGCCGCTTTGTGGCCACCAACGACGTGCACTACGTAAACAAAGAGGATGCCCGCCTGCAGGATGTGCTGCTGTGCGTACAGACCGGCGCATTACTGAGCGATGCGCGCCGTATGAAAATGCAAGGGGACTACTACCTGCGCAGTGCGCAGGAAATGGAAGCGCTGTTTGGCGAAGTACCTGGCGCGCTCGAAAACACCGTGCTCATCGCAGAGCGCTGCGATGTTGACCTGAGCGCCGGGAAGTACCGTATGCCGGAGTTTGATGTACCCCCCGGCCAAACCACAGATAGCTACTTGCGCCAATTGTGCGAAGACAATCTCCCGCGGCTGTACCCCGGCCGCGAGAACGACGCCGATGTGCGTGCTCGCTTCGAGCACGAGATCACGACGATCAACGGCATGGGCTTCGCCGCCTACTTCCTGATTGTGTGGGATCTGTGCAAGTTCGCCCGCGAGCAAGGCATTTGGTACAACGCCCGCGGCTCGGCGGCCGGTTCTATTGTTGCCTATTTGCTCGGCATCACCCTGATGGACCCCATAGCGCACGGGCTGATCTTTGAGCGCTTCCTCAACGTTGACCGTGTCAGCATGCCGGATATTGACCTGGACTTTCAGGACGACAAGCGCTCGCGCATGCTGGAGTATGCCGCCAACCGCTACGGCGATGACCGTGTGGCGGCGATCATCACCTTCAACAAGCTCAAGGCGCGTGCGGCTGTTCGCGATGTGGGCCGCGTGATGAATGTGCCGCTGAGTGATGTGGACCGCATCGCCAAGCTGATCCCCAACATCCCCGGCAAGCCCGTCACCATCCCCGAGGCGTTGGAGACCATCCGCGAGCTAAAGACGGAATACAACGGCAACCCCACCACCAAAGGATTGATCGACACCGCCATCCAGATGGAAGGCGTGATCCGCGGCGCGGGCACACACGCTGCTGGGGTGGTGATCGCTGATGATGACATCATCAATTACGTGCCGTTGCACCGGCCCACCGGCAACGCCACAGAAGACACGCCGATCAAGAAGCTCACCCAGTTTGAGATGGCCACGCTGGAATCGCTCGGCCTGCTCAAGGTGGATTTTTTGGGTCTGGCTACGCTCACCATCATGCAGCGCGCCTGCGCGCTCATTAAGGCGCGCCACGGGGTAGACCTCACGCTCTACAACATCCCCATAGATGATCCGGCAACCTACGAGCTGCTGGGCCGCGGCGAAACGGCAGGCGTGTTCCAGTTTGAAGGCTCGGGCATGCGCCGCTGGATGGTGGCGATGAAGCCCACGATGCTGGAGAACGCAGTCGCCATGGTGGCGCTGTTCCGCCCCGGCCCGATGGACTTCATCCCTAGCTACATTGCGCGCATGCACGGCAAGGAAGAAGTCAAGTACGCGCACCCCAAGCTGGAGAGTATTTTTTCTGAGACCTACGGCATCCCCGTCTATCAGGAACAGCTGATGGTCGCCGTGATGGAACTGGCAGGGTACTCTGCTTCTGAGGCCGACGATCTGCGCAAGGCTATTGCGAAGAAGATCGAGGACAAGCTGAAAAAGCATCGCAAGAAGTTTATTGCGGGTGCGGTGAAGCAGGGTATTGCGGAAAAGACGGCTGGAGAGATCTTTTCCGATTGGGAAAACTTCGCTCGCTACGGCTTCAACAAAGCACACGCAGCGGACTATGGCCTGATCGCCGTGCAGACGGCTTACCTCAAGGTGCATTACTCCGTGGAGTACATGACCGCCTTGCTATCGGTTTCGCAGGGCGATGCTGACAAGGTGGCCGCCTACATCACAGACTGCCAACGTATGGGCATTGATGTGCTGCCCCCGGACATCAATCACAGCGTATGGGATTTTGCTGTGGAAGACCGTGCTGACGGGGCCAGCGCCATTCGCTTTGGCCTGGGCGCGGTCAAGAACGTAGGCCGCGGCGCCATTGAAGTCTTCATTGAGGGCCGCGGCGCGGACGGAGCGGCGTTCGAGGGACTGGGTGATCTGGCGCACCGCGTTGACCTGCGCCATGTGGGCAAGCGCCCGCTGGAGAGCCTGGTGAAAGCGGGCGCGCTGGACGCCTTTGGCGACCGGCACTCCCTGCTGGCCGCGGTGGATCAGGTTGTGGCTACCAGCGCGGCGCACTTCGCCGCCAAAGAGGCCGGCCAGCTCACTATGTTTGCCGTGGGCAGCGGTATGGAGCAGCCCATCAGCTTGCTACCGGTTGCCCACGCTGACGAAGAATTTGCCCGCCGTGAGCGCCTCAACTGGGAGCGCGAAGTGATTGGCCTGTATGTGTCTGACCATCCGCTCAGCCATATGATGAGTACCATTGCTGAAGTGGTGACGCACAAATCCACTGAACTGAGCGAGACGCAGGAGGGTGAGCGCGTGCGCGTGGCCGGGCAGGTCAAAACCTTCCGCAACTTGCAGACCAAGCGCGGCAAGGATATGGCCTTCGTCACACTGGATGATGGCTTTGGCTTGATCGAGCTGGTGCTGTTCCCGGAGACCTGGAAACGCTTTGCTGGCATGGTGCAGCTTGATAACCTGATCCTGGTCGAGGGCAAGATCGACGCCCAGAATGCCGAACCCAAAGTGCTAGCGGATAAGCTGGATACCAACTTCAATATCGTAAAGCCTCTTACCGTTGAGACCGGCCCGCCCGCAGCGCAACCGCAGACCAAGTTGGCGGCGATGCCAGCCATTAGCCCGCCGCCTGTAACTCCGATGGTGCATCAGCCCGAAGAGCCTGACATGGACATGATCCCCGCCATGAGTGAGATGCCTGCTGAACCAGAAACCTTTGCGGACGACTGGTGGGCTGTGCAGGCGCAGGACCACGCCCCCATGGCTAGCGTGCCGCTGCAGGCTGAGGATGAGCACACCATTGCGATGGACCTGAGCGCGCCGGAGTACACGGCCGAACTGGCCCCCGAGCCGCCGCTGGATACCAACCCGGCCACCCCTGCAGCCAGCGCCGCCGCCCACGAGCTAGGCGCCAGTATCAGCGCCGCGCCGCTTGCGCCTGGCCCCAGCGCTCCGCAACCCACGGTCGAGACGCCCAAGGCGGCGGCTGCCAAACCCAGCCTGCCGCCCGTGGCCCCTGCGCCACTGCCCAAGCCTGCGGGGCAGGAACGCGGGCCACGCATCGCCACGGTCTACCTGCGCAGCCTGGGCGACAAAATGCGCGATATTTTGCACATCCGCCGCGTGCACGGCGCCATCATCAGCTACCCGGGCCATGACCGCTTCAACTTCTATGTGTTCGAGGGGCGCAGCAGTTATCTGATCGAGTTCCCCAACGAGACCACTGACCTCAACGATGAGCTGATCGCTCGCCTCGAAGGGTTGCTCGGCCCCAACAACGTGCGTGTGGAAGATTTGCAGATACATTGAGTGACTGGTGAACAGTGAGTAGTGAGCAAGAGGCCTAGTTTCTGTTAGTTTGTTCCCTGATCACCAATCACTGTTCACTGCTCACTACTTTATTCACTGATAAAATCCCAACCGGCAAGTCTTATGGCTGAAATCAAACGTATTGGTGTACTCACTTCCGGTGGCGATGCCCCCGGTATGAACACATGCATCCGCGCTGTGGCGCGCTGTGCACTCTTCAATGGCTGCGATGTCATCGGCATCCGCGATGGCTACGAGGGCCTGTTGCTGGGTGCCATGGGGCCGCTGGACGCGCGCGAGGTCGGCGGCATTATCCAGCGCGGCGGCACGATCTTGGGCACGGCGCGTAGCGAAGAGTTCCGCACTGAAGCCGGGCAGCTCAAGGCGATGGAGATCCTCAAGCAGCACGGTGTGGATGGCCTGGTCGTGATCGGCGGCGATGGCTCGATGCGCGGGGCGCGTGCGCTGGCCGCCCGCGGCCTGCCGATCGTCGGCGTGCCGGCCACCATCGACAACGACATGTGGGGCACCAACATGGCCATCGGCGTGGACACGGCGCTCAACACGATCTGTGACGCCATCGACAAGCTGCGCGATACGGCTTCGTCGCACCGCCGCGCCTTTCTCATCGAGACCATGGGGCGCAACTGCGGCTACCTGGCCGTCATGGCGGGCGTCATTGGCGGGGCGGAAGTGGTGCTGATCCCTGAGGTGCCGGTCAGCATCGAGGAAGTTGCCGCCAAGGTGGAAGACGCCTACAAGCGCGGCAAGACCCATTCGATCGTCATTGTCTCTGAGGGCGCCAACATCCTCACCACCGAGCTGGCGGGGGCGCTTGAGAGCATGGACGTAGGCTTCAGCACGCGTATCACGATCCTAGGCCACATTCAACGTGGCGGGCGGCCCACCGCCTTTGACCGCCTGCTGGCCAGCCGCATGGGCGTCAAAGCCGTCGATGCCCTGCTCGCTGGCCAGACCGACGTCATGATGGGCCTGCGCGGCCGCGAGGTCGAGCCTATTCCCCTCGCCGACGTCGTCACTCGCCAGCGTGAAGCCAACTTGGACTACTATGAGATGGCGAAAATGCTTGCGTTCTAGCAGAAAAGGCAGATTTTTAGCAAACTCTGTAGTAGACTACCTAGCAGTAAATAAGGAGAGGGAAACAAATGAAGACCCGCCGTTCGATTTTAATATTCCTAATAACGTTAGTTCTAGTATCCATTCCCACGTCAGCACTGTCTGCCAGTGGTGTTGCTGCCGTGGATATTAAGTCCCACGATGCCTCTAATTTCCCTGAAGTACAGCTCTTATTGCGTGTTACTGATGTAAATGGCCTCCCGGTAAGCGATTTGCGGGAAGATGAGATTACTGTCCAAGAAGACTCTAATCGAATATCGAACTATGTGTTAGCTCCTGTGCAAACAGGGTCTTACGTCTCTATTGTTATTGATGCTGGCTCTGGCATCAATGCCAATGGTGCAACCTTTCAAAGCCGCCTCATAGAGATCAAGCAAGTCATTAACAACTATGTGCAGCGCATGAGCGCTAATGATTACGTGGAGATTTTGCTCTTGCGGCCCCGTGATCAGATCACGGTTCTTCAAGAGTTTACAAATGAAAAGAGCCGAGTAACCGGTGCAATTGATAACTTGGTTTTGGAAGATGCTAACTCGCTCTCCTATGGTCTTGAGGGTGTGAGCCGTGCTCTGGATGATTTGTCCGGTGTCGGAGACAAGAGTGGCTATCGAGCGGTGCTGCTTCTTTCTACATCTATTCAGGATCAAGGGCGTCGCTACCTTACTATGCAAGAGCTAACCGCCAAGGCAAATGGTCTGTCGATCCCAGTCCACACCTTGCTTTTTAGGCACTCCGACCTCACGCCGCACCAACTGGATAAGCTGGCTCAAGATACTTCTGGTCAGTATGCTTACTATTCACGCGCGCAAGTTGACTTTCCCATTCTTGATTTCATTCTGAATCAGGGCTTGGAGTATGAGTTGACTTATCGAACCACCAACCCTGCCGCAACCAGAATCGTGACTGTTACCGTGTTGCCAGGAATCAATGGGCCAGTCTTTGATGATCTGAGGCTGACTTTGAACCCCGTCCCTGGGCCGGCTGAGGTCACCTCAATCACTATTAACAATGGTGACCCAATTATCCGCCAGCCGGATGACCGTGCCGGTGAGTATACGTATTGGCCCACTGAGGTGCCTGTAGAGTTCTCTGTGCGTTGGCCGGACGGCTATGGCACCAGGGCGTTTGAGTGGGCCGAATTGGTTGTGGATGGCAATATTGTTGGTGGGCGCCTCACTGACCTGCCAGTTGGGGACCGGATTGCAACCACTTGGGATTTGCGCCCCTTTGCGGAGGCAGGTGAAGCCTCGCACACCATCCAGGTGCGCTTTGTTGACGCGCTTGGCTTTGAAGTAGTTTCTCCCGTCCATACTACTCCTCTCACAATTCGAGCCGGTTTGTGTGGCCAGTATCAGGGAACAGCACAAATTCTGTGCACTTTTAGATCCGTAATAGCGCCAGCCCTCGGTGTTCTTTCTTTCCTCGTGGTGGTAGCCCTGGTGGCTTACTATTATCTGCGCCCAGATGATTTCCGTGCTCGCGTGGGTGGAGTTCAAGCTAAGGTGCAGAAGTTTGCAGATGAAGTGACCCAGACGTTACGCATTCGCGGGCGTGGTGGCGAAAGCGGCGGGCAGTTGCCGATGGCTTATTTGCATGTTGTCAAAGGCACCTTGGGTATGCGCCCTCGCTATCCGCTTTATCAGCGAGTTACCCAGATTGGCCGCGATGACCCTTCACTCAAGGTGGAGGACGGAGATATTGCCATCACGGATAAGGCTGTTTCCAGGCCGCACCTCAGCATCGCAATCCTGGGTGATGAGTTCACTGTCACCGATATGGGTAGCGCCAATGGAAGCTGGCTTAATGGAATTGAGCTGGAAGCCGAAGAAGAGCAAGCTTTATCAGAAGGTGATCTGATCGAGTTGGCCGAATATGAGCCAGGCGAAAGGCTGGTCGCCTTCAGTTTTAGCCTGTACGGAGAAACCCCTGACGCCTCTTTCTCTTCAGATGATGATGAAGAGCCGTTGCAAGATGATATAACCACGCCTACACGCAGGAAAAAAGGCGGCGATTCTGCGCGCTAAAGTAAACATGGGTGGCATGTTATGGCAGATATAAAGATTCGAAAGGGCATGCGTATAGGGCCACTGGTTGTTAGGCAGCTTATCCCCTCGTGGGAGAAGGGCGGCATGGCCTATGTTGTTTTGGTGTCTGCCGCGGATGATGAAAAGCTATACGCGCTCAAACTGGCAAAGCGGGACAAGGATGGGTTTAAACAGAACTTCAATGCCCTTCTACTTGAAGCCAATTTGCTGAAGAAGCTGGATCACCCTGGCATTGTTAAGCTGGCGCCCTTGCCACAGTCAGAAGCTGAGCGGGAAAGAAAAAAACCACGCAGGTTCACCGCGTATGCTTCTGAGTTTCCTGATCAACCTCCCTACTTTTTGATGGATTTCCTGGCAGGGGGAACGCTAACCGACGTGCTTAATCAGACGTCAAATGAAGATATCAGTTTGCCGCAGGCGCTTCAGTTCGCGCACAAACTGGCTGAGACACTTGCCTATCTTCATGATCAAGGGTTCTTGCATAACGACCTCAAGCCCAATAACATTATGTTCACCAGCGCGGCCAAAGCGCGTGCCTTGGACGAGCCTATCCTGATTGATTTTGGCATCTCGACAACAAAGGGAGCCCCTTACCTTGACGGGCTTACCGTACACTATGCTGCGCCTGAGAAATTGCTGCATGCCATTGATAGTTCTTACAAACCGCCCGCAAGCTCGGGCTGGGTTAAGGTGGATGTGTGGGGCTTAGGCGTGATCTTGTACCAGATGCTGACTAGAAAGTACCCGTACCACGGGGATGACCCTGATTCTTTGATTACTACGATACGTACGCGCCGGCCAGAAAGAATCTCAGAATTCCGAGGCAAGGTATCCAAGAAGGTGGAAGAGCTGATATTGGAAGGCTGCCTTAGCTCTGATGCCAAGAACAGACTTACATCATTGGAGTTGCGGAAGCAACTTGAGGGGATGTTGTAATGACCATGCAGCTGCAGAGTGACGCTCAAGCTTTTATGGGCAAGCGCGATCTTCTTGAAGACCGCGCAAGCAGCCCCGTGATCAGTACCGCTTCTGGCCTTGAATTGACGCTGGCGATTGTGGCGGATGGCATGGGGGGCGAGGGCAAAGGCGAACGAGCTTCCACTTTAGCGATTGACGAATTTACAAAGTCACTGAAGCGGGCTACCCATACGCACGTACCCACGGTGTTGCAAGATGCCTTGCTTGCCGCAAATACGGCTGTGCTGCGGGAAGTGGATGCCACGCCAGGGCTAAATGGCATGGGCACTACCTTTGCGGTTGCTGCAGTGCATGACGGAAAGCTCTATATTGCCAATGCAGGCGACAGCAGGATCTATCTGGTGCGAAATGGCGAGCTCACTCAAATTTCTCGCGACCATACGCTTGAAACAAAAATGAGGCTCAAGGGCCGCGACGAGAGTTACATTAGCGCCAATCGCAACCGCGCCAAGCTGACAAACCACATCGGTACGCCAGATAAATTTTACGTTGACCTTGGCTTGTATCTGGATCAAAACGCGGCGACTGAAAAAGCAGAACAGAATCAAGGGCTCGAGCTGAATGCTGGAGACAGCATTCTAGTATGCTCCGACGGTTTGCTCAAAGCCACGCGTGAACGAGAGCAGGCTGTTGCCAGCAAAGAGATTGTTGACTATATTCGGGCCTTCGCGCCGGCACAGGTCACTCAGAAACTTGGTGAATTGGCCGTTACCCGTGGGGCAAGTGACAATGTGTCTCTTGCCGTCATTGACACCGGCGGCAAGAAAAAGCGTCTGCCGGTTGGTAAACCTAAACTTGGGAGCCTGGCGGCGGTGGGGGGCCTGGCCGCCCTGGTGTTGGCGGCTTTCTTCCTGTTTGGAGATAGGCAGCCTGCTGAAATTCCCCAGCTAGAAGATAATTTTGCTTTTGTTTCAGACTTGAGCGGGAACGTTGAACTTGTTCCGACTGGGACGATCAATTCTCAACCCCTGCGTAGAAGCGACATCTTTCAAGCAGGTGAGGGCGCTACGGTCGAAGTTGTAGGTTCAGGCTATCTGCGCCTGGGTTTGGCGGATAACTCGATTATCTCGCTTGGCGATGACACCAAGATTGAATTGCGTCAGATTAGTTCTGGCACACAGGTGGAAACGATCATTGTCCTGATCCGCGGTAAGTTGTTGGTGAATGCAAATATTCCCGATGACCGTGAATTTTGGGTGCGCTCTGCGAACGGTGCAGAAGCCAGAGTAGAGGGCACGATTATGGGTGTCTTTTACGACTTTGGCGGGCAGCACTTCCAGGTGGACTGTTTGGAAGGGCACTGTGTGGTTCAGGATGCTAACGGCAATAGTGTGGATCTCTCCGTGGGCGAATATGCCGAGATTTTCGGCCTTGGGGATGTAAGCCAGATCCAGCCAGCACGGTACGAATTTTGGCAGGATATTGCAGACAGGGGGCTGGTGTACACGCCGACGCCCACGCCACGCGGGGCGCCTACGGCTACTCCGCAGCCCACGGCCACCACGCGCTCGAGCAATGCGACGGCCACACCGATCCTGCTTGGCTGTACGGACCAAAAGGCGCAGAATTACAACGCTAATGCCAATACGGATGACGGCAGTTGCCGGGACCATGTGAACGGCTGTATGGACCCGAATGCACAGAACTACAATCCCAACGCCACGCGCGGTACTAGCAGCGACTGCATACCGCACGTACTCGGCTGCACGGATGCGTCTGGGGCGCAGAACTACAACCCCAGTGCCACAAAAAATGACGGCAGCTGTATTGCCCACATACTGGGTTGTATGGACGCAAACGCGCAGAACTACAACCCGAGCGCGACGAAGGACAATGGCAGCTGTGTGCCACATGTGATGGGCTGCATGGACCCGAACGCGCAAAACTACGACCCGAGCGCCACGAAGGACAATGGCAGTTGTGTGCCGCATATTCTGGGCTGCATGAACCCGAGCGCAAATAATTTCAACCTGAGCGCCACGAAGGACGATGGCAGTTGCACCTTCGATTGATCCAAAGGGAGATTGACGGCTTCCGCATCGTCCAGAAGCTTGGTGAAGGGGGAATGGCTGAGGTCTACAAGGCCATTGATGTAAGGTTGGGGCGTGAAGTCGCCATCAAGTTTCTAAGTCCTACAGCAGAAGACGGTGACGTTAGCCGGCAGCGTTTCAAGCTGGAAGTAAGGTCTCTGGCTCGCTTGAGCCATCCTAATATCGTCTCAGTGCTGGGGTATGGCGAGTACGAAGGACGCCCTTACCTGGTCATGGAATATGTGCCTGGCGGCACGCTTAAGGATAAGCTGGGCAAGCCAATGCGCTGGGAGACGGCGCTGGCCTTATTGGCGCCTATCGCCCGTGCGCTGCATTATGCACACGGCAAGAAGATCGTCCACCGCGATGTAAAACCCTCCAACATCTTGATCACTGAAGATGGCCGCCCCATGCTTTCTGATTTTGGGGTGGCCAAATTGATCGGCTCGGAGAAAACCACTGCGCTCACGGCGACGGACATGGGCATCGGCACTCCGCATTACATGTCCCCGGAGCAGGGGCGCAATCAGGAGATTGGCCCCAAGAGCGATGTGTATTCGTTGGGGGTTGTGTTGTACGAAATGGTCACTGGCAAGAAGCCGTTTCAGGCAGATACCCCGATTGCCATCTTACTCAAGCATATTGAAGACCCCATTCCTAACCCGCGTCAAGTTGTAAAGGACCTGCCTGAGAAAATTCGGCGGATCATATTGCGAGCGTTAGCAAAAGATCCCCGTGGCCGCTTTAGGGACATGGCGGAAATGGCTTCGGCGTTAGAGGGCAAGAGTTCGAAGCCTAGCGAGGCGAAACGCAATACGTCTTTGCTTTATGGGTTGCCCGCGTTAGGGGTAGGGCTGGTTTTGCTTTTCTATCTTGTGCCCCTAGTCCGCGGCGCTTTTGTTGCCACGCCAACCGAGACTACATTGCCGGACGGTTTTGCCCTTGTGACTGAGTTGCGCGGCGAGGTCGTGTATACACCGGCCGGCACAATCAACTGGCAGCCACTGAGCCCTGGTGACCATTTTGAAGCCGGGCAGGGGGCCACCGTCGAAGTTGTAGGCGAGGGGTATGTAGAGCTGAGCCTGACTGACGGCTCTGCACTAACACTGGGGGATGAGACTAAGATCGAACTGGCCCAAATAAGCTCTGATACTGATGCCGAGACCATTGTTACTTTGATTCGCGGGCAGTTGCTGGTTAATGCCAGTATCCCTGAGGACCGCGATCTATTGGTGCAGGCTACCAATGGTGCCATCGCCAGGGTTGAGGGTACGATTATGGGCGTCTTTTTTGGGGCGGGCGGCCAGCACTTTCAGGTGGATTGCCTGGAGGGCCACTGTGTAGTGCTGGACACAAATGGCAATGCCGTGAATTTAAGCGCCGGCCAGTATGCTGAGATATTTGGTCTGGAAGATGTGAGCGACATCCAAACTGCGCGCTATGAATTTTGGCATGGGCTTGCCGATTTGGACCTGCTCTTTACGCCTACGGCTGTGCTGGCAGGCGTCAGCACAGAGACACCCGTATCCACGCCGACCTCGCGACCGGCGCAAGTGGCGCCGGCTTCCACCTTGCAGTCTGCTGGCGACCAGGGTCCGCCGGATTCGCCCACCAGCGTGCCCGTGTCTGCGATCTATGGTTGTACGGACGCGTCCGGAGCCCAGAACTACAATCCCAACGCTACCCACGACGATGGTAGCTGTGTGGCCCACATCCTGGGGTGCAGGGATGCGAATGCGCAGAACTACAACCCGAGCGCTACGAAGGACAATGGCAGCTGTGCGCCGCATATTCTGGGCTGCATGGACCCGAACGCGCAGAACTACAACCCGAGCGCTACGAAGGACAATGGCAGCTGTGTGCCGCATATTCTGGGCTGCATGGACCCGAACGCACAGAACTACAACCCGAGCGCCACGAAGGACGATGGCAGTTGCACCTACTAACCCTAAACTACGACTAGTCTAGAAAGGCACTAAATAATGATCAGCAAAAATTTCCACATTCAGCGCGGCGATGATATCGAAACGCTGCCCAAGAATGATGCATTCCAATCCTTTAACTTGCAGAGCAAATGGGGCGCGCTGGAAGCGCTGGTTTTGGTGGATGGAGAGAGCAGTGGCACGGCTAAAAACAAATTTACCGCAGTGGTGATACAGCAGTGCCTGACGGAGCTTCGCTCCCTGGCAAAAACTTCGGCAAAAGTTGAAACTGCGCTTGAAGACACGCTGCGTAACGTGCATGCACACCTGCGCAATATGCGGGCATTGGACTCCAGTTTGGATGCGCAGGATGTGGATGTTGCCATTGTCGCCATACTTAAGGATAAGGTGGCTGTTGCGCTCAGCGGCCGCCTGGCTGCCTTGCGTGTAAAGGCTGGCCAGGTCGACGTGCTGGCTGGCGGCCGGGGCGCGGCGGGCGTCTTTTCGCGTGCGGCAAGCTTTCAGCCCGAAGTGGCTGGCTCGGTAAGCTTGGGCAAGGGGGAGGATATTGTCATTGCCAGCGATGGCATTCATGGCGGCGCTCCCTCCGCCTGGCGCACAATCCGCAAAGAAGAGCTAGTAGAGACCCTTAAGAATGAGCGTGATTTAAAGCGCGCGGCAAAACGCCTGGTGTCGTACCCGCTTGGCCGCAACGTGGCCGAAGATATTTCAGTGGTCATTTTGCGCCAGGCGCAGGCCGATAAGAAGAAGCCGGTTTGGCTTTTGCCCGCAGCCATTGGCTTAGCTATAGTGGCCTTTTTTGCCTATCGCTCACTCTCTCCCCAAGCTGCGCCAGACAACGGACGCGTCACTGTGTCTGAGGTGACCGGGCTCGTGTTCAAAGTTGACCCGGCCCAATCGTCCCACGAGAATATCTCTGGTTTTGATCAGATATCTGCGCTGTACACGGTTTCTACAGGTTCTGCTTCCTCTGCTACTATGCTTGTTCGTTCGGCAGACCTCATGCTTGGGCCGGATAGCAAAGTTTATTTTGCACAAATAGAATCTGAGGCACCTGAACGTGCTAACCAAGTAATCTTGGACGTGGAAACACAAAGCTGGTTGCTGCTGAAGGATGGTGATGGTGCTCTTACTGAGGGCTTTGTAATGCGCAATGGCTCGAATTCTTTTGAGCTAGTAGGAGCGAGCATGCCTGGCCAGGTAGTACTTGTTTCCCGACTGGGCGGATTGGAATTTTATTGTTTCCTCGGCGTTTGTTCTGTTAATGGCGAAACTCTCTCCATTGGAGACAAGGCATCTGTAGATTCAGCCACATCCAATGTAAGTACTGCTGGCATCACGGAAGCAGACAAGCTTGAACTGGAGCAGAAGTGTAACTGTAGCTTGCCTTAGCTGACGACATAACATTAGCCTCCAGCCTAATACTTTGGGCTGGAGGCTATTTTTTATTAATCTGCTTCACCCAGGCTGCTTCTGCGGCCGCAATACTTTCGCCCTCATTCCAATAGGCAAAGGCATGCATGAGTTGTGCTTGATTGCGGTTCACGAGGAAGCCGCGCCCTGGCGGCAGGCCACTAACGTTGGGCTGCCCCTTGGGTTTCAAAGTCTGGTTGAACTCATCCAGGCCTTCCGTGCCGCCCAGTAGCACTCCCGTGCCGTGAGCGCGCACTGGTGCGCCAAAGGGATTGGCTTTTTCAGCCTCGTATCTTGGGAAGTCGTTGGTTCTTGCGCCAATCAAGAAGGATATACCCAGCTCCCTGGCGTTTTGGGAAAGCGCACCCAGGGTGGCTAGTTCGCCTGCATCAGCCGCTTTCATTAGCTTGCCAAAATCGTCAAGCACCACAAGGATGTGTGGCCATGATTGGGCAAGCTTGGCGCCGTCTGCTTTTGGATCCTTCTCGTACAGAGCATCCAGCTCCATCTGGCGTTCCTGGCGCACAGTTGTCAGGTTGGTCAGCACATCGGCAAATTGTTTGCCTACGGCCACATACGCGTCCGTGTGGGGAATCTCTGCCAGATTGGCGTATTCTCTTCTCCCGTGGAAGTCAATAAAATTGATCCTAAGCTTTGCGGAAGAATAGAGCTTAGCCAGACTTAGCACCCAGCCTTTAATCAGCGATGTTTTACCTTGGGCATTGCTTTGGCTGGCTATCCAGAAGAACGGGCCATCTTCAGCCAGGGAGAAGCCTAGTTCTTTGAATGTGGAATATTCCCTGCCTAAAGGCGTGGATAGGTTTCCGAGCTCGGCTGATTTTTCAGACAGAGTATACGGAATCAACAAGGGCAGCTTGTCAATTTTTTGTGGCCGGTGGCCCTTCCAGGTTGCCATATTGCGCACAATGTCAGCGAACCTCTCCCCGCGCAATGTTTCGCCCTCATATAAGGGATGGGCTGCTTGAAATTCCAGAGGAGGCGTGGCTCTCAGGTATCCCCTTCCGGGTACTGGACCAAGGTTGATCTCTTCTTCCAGCTTGGATTTGGACGGGCGACCAATGATGTTGCTGTATTCGGCCTCGTCTACTTGATAGAGGGAAATCCGTTGGCTTATGTTGTCTGCAAACTTGGTGGGGCTTAAATCTGCCAACGTATTTGAAGAGGCGACCAAAAATATACCGATGGCCGTACTGCCGCTGAGGAGTGCATCCAGGCTGGAGACAAGGTCGTCAGAATAGTTTTGTTCAAAAGCGGTTTTAAACTCTCTGAAATTATCTATAACAAGATAGATGACAGGCAGCTTGTCCTCTTCTGCTACTGCGCGATTGTACTCTCGCCAGTTGGCCTTCCTTTTTTCTGAGAGCAACTCGTTGCGCCTGTTTGTCTCTGCGTGTAGATACTGGATAATGCGTTCAGTCTTCTCACGTTCGTTTCGGGTGGCTACGGCGCCTACATGGGGCAGCTCTTGTAGATTGTTAAGGGAGGACTGGCCTCCGTAATCAATGATGTAAAAAGAAACCGCACTTGGCGCATTCAACAGGGCGCCTGAGATTACCAGTGTGCGCAACAGTGTGCTGCGACCAGTCCCCGCCGAGCCAAACACCAGGAGATGGTCGCCGCCCATCCCTTGATTTAGCTGATAGATGTACTGTTTTTGCTTCGCGGGTACATCGTACATGCCCAGAATAGGGGAAACAGGTACTTCGTGCTCTGCTTTTTTCTGTTCGAGGCGTACAGGCTGCCAGGTAGTGCCATCCCACCCGCCGACTAATGTCTTCTCTAAGATCTCGTCTAGCGAAATTTGATCATCCAGTGGTTCAGGCCACACTTTTGGCGGCGGTGCCAGATTCATCTCTATGGCCGTCTGAATGATCTTGTCTACAATGACTGTAGTCTGGGTTTGTCGAGTGGAGCGGTCTTCCTGAGGATTGACTTCAATCTGCACGACATCTTTGCGTCCATCGGGCCAAACGCGCACATATTCTTTGCCAGCTTGATTGTGGTTGGCTCCGTATTCAGCCCCCGCATAGGCAACCTGGAACTGCGTCCGGGTCTTGCCGAGGATGATTGCGCGGCCACGCGGCAAATTGACCGCATCGGGGACACCTACTAGCTGCATACTATCCTGGGCTTCGCTGACGCGTAAACAAATCCTGAACGAGGAGTTTTGCAAAACCTCTGGGTCTACGGCGCTGGGGATGTTTTGTGTTGCCAGGATCAGGTGAATGCCAAGCGAGCGTCCTTTGCGGGCAATACTGATCAGGCGTTTGCTTTCGTCTGGATGCTTCTGCTTGAATTCGGCAAATTCGTCAAAGACAATAATGAGCCGCGGCAAAGGCTTCTTGACACGCAGCAGACGGTAATCATCGATGTGGGCTCTGCGCAGCCCAAAAAGCTGCATTGCCTGGCCCAGAATTTTTTCACGGGTTTCAATCTCGCCGCTCAAAGCCAAGATGATGCGTTCTGCATAGCTGCTGTGGCTTTCAATATTTGTGATCACGCCCACAGTGTGCGGAAGCTTTTCGAGCTCGCTAAACGCAGACCCGCCTTTGAAGTCGATAAGAGCGAAATTCATGTCGTACGGATGATGCTTCACAGCCAGGGCCAGCAGGATAGTCTTCAGCACTTCACTTTTGCCGGAGCCGGTCATCCCGCCCAGTACGCCGTGGGGGCCGTAGGCTGAGTCCGAGTCATTGATATCGAAGACGAACGGAGACGTGGGAGACACTAACCCGATAGGTGTGCTGAGGTAGTCCTTCTTGGGGTTTTCCTCCCACCATTTCCTGACTGGCAGGTCTTCAATCTCTGGGGAGCCCAATAAATCCAGCAAGGTTATTAGCTCTGGCGGACTGGTGGAAAGATCATCCGGCCAGTTAATACGCTCTAAATAGGCAGATAGCCTTTGGGCATCCTCAAGCGCCATCTTCTCGACGACGCCCTTTTTTACAACGCCGCCGTGTCCGGTTAGCTTGAGCGTCAGATTGCTGCTCACTATTTCAACAACCGCGCCACACTTGCTAGGCACCTGCTTTGATGTTTCTGTAACAAAAAGGCCAATCACGCCAAGTTTCTTGCCTTTGTCTAGCAAGACACTAATCGCTGGGTGTTGTAGTTTGCCGTCGTATGCGTCCAACAAGACAATGACAATGGGGAGCGGCATGCTATTCTCTTCCCCATCCTTTTGCACGGCCCGGCGTGACTCCACTAAGTGATCACGGCTGTGCAGCAGGCTCTCCAGATTGTTCAAGTACTCGTTGACTGAACCGCCGCTAATCAGGTTGACGGCAGAATGCGGCGTATTGTCTACCCAGGCCCATTTGCTTGAGTTGCCCGCAATAGAAATCTGTACTTCTGTGGGCCAGTTGTGCACAAGCAAATTTGAAAGAAATGAACGCACAACAGGAGTTACATCCTGTGATCTGCCAGAAAAGCCTATAGAGCCTGTTTCGGCGAGGTTTACTGAAACGGCTACATTCTGCAGGGTTTGGTATGCAGCTGGCAGCCCTTTGGCGTGGCGTATCTCTTCTGCCAGCTCTTCACTTTCCAAGTCCTCAGGTACGGGTTCGATTGTGTAGCTGGCTGCGCTGTTTCCTGCGCCCAGGCGCACACTGAGGAAATCCGCGTCATGCGGTCTGCGTTCACCCAGGCGGGTATCCTGGGTTTTGGCCCGCTCCACCAGGTGTAGGACGCTGGGGCTTTGGTCACGAAGAGTTTTTTCGTTCGCGTGTTTGAGCGTTTTTAGCTTTTCACCAACTTGCCGTAACTCGTGAGTGTAGCGTTCTTTAACTTCGGCGACCCTTTGGGTATAGGCTTTACGTTGGTTGCGTCCTGAGATGATTGTGACAGCATAGGAAGCCAGCATCAGTGGCAGGAATATCAAATAGGAGAGCGAGGCTCCTCCCCCGGATACCAGTATGATAATCACCACGGAGATCAAGAGCATGCCGATAGGCAGCAGGGTTGTTAGCCAGCTCTGTTCCCCTGGCTTGCTGGGCATCCCGCGCGGCACCGGGATTTTCACGGTTTCGCTGGGGAGTGCTTTTTGGATTCTAGGTGGGCGGTTGAAACTCATCAGCTTTGAGTAAATGCAGTACCGGGCCAACATTTGGCCCGGTACTGTATCCTACTGTTAGGGAGATGCTATCCCGCGTTATCGACACTCTCGAAGTCTGTCGCAGCGCGGTTGAGCAAGTTGCCGGCCTGTTCCAGATTTTGAATGGAGTTCCTCAGCGAGGGAACCATTCCCTGCCATTCTTGCTGAATTCTGGCGGCGCGTACACCTTTGAACTGGCTTTCCAACTGTTGCATTTGGGCAACAGCGCGGTTCACGAGCTCTTCGAGCTCCCCGCGCCTACGCAGGAATTCCGCTCCAGTAGAGCGGACTTGCTCAGTATTAACTAAAATAGTCTGTGACATGTTTCCTCCAAAAGAATTTTAGAATTTATCTGTTTCTTCGAATCGCTCTGCGATTGACTTCATATCTTTTGCTATTTCTTCCATCAGAGCTAAAAGCCCCTGCATATGCCCTTCAAGCAGTTTGTACGTTTGGAAGAAACCCTGTTTTTCTGCATTTGGCCAGGCAATAAGAACTTTCTTGACGGCCGCTTCCAACTCTTTGATTTGCTTCTTATTCGCCTCCTTTGTTGCAAGAAAGACGTGTCCAGCTTCGTGTAATACTTCTGGGGAGATTTCTACGGGCTGTTCTGTCATTATTAGTTACCCGAGCTTCCATTGGGAAACACGCTTGTTGCGTATCTCATTGGCTTTGGTGGATAACCAATCTGCATAGCGAATCAGTTCCTTGATGCGGATATCAACTTCCTGTTGGAACTGGCTGCCTGAGTTGCCCCTCCAGTTGGCGCTCAAATGTGCCTTAATCTTTTGCAATTGCTGGACTTGCTGGCGCACAACATTGGCCTGCTGGTCAAATTGCGCAGCTATTTGAAATGCTTCTGGGGGAACTTCTTCAACCCGGACTCGGTTAATCATCTGTCCTCCTAGGGACTAAGTATAAACGAAAATGCAAACTCTGTTAATGGAATATGAGAGTTGATATATAATGAGCCTAGGAGGAAAATGACAAAGATATATGTAGTCCCACACTCCCTTCTGGCTTCCTCAAAAGATATGTTGGGTACCGGCGCCAACGTAGACGCCGCCGGCGACAGGCTGTTGGCCGTCGCCAAGGGGGCGCCTAGCTACGAGGGTCAGTTTGGCCCTTGGGTACAGGGCCTCGCTGCTGAAGCGCGCGGGAAATCCAAGCTATATTCAACCGAAGTCTCAGGTTTAGGCCTGCGTGTGGGACGCAAGGGCGAGCAGTTTGCTGCCGTAGATCAGGGTAGCGTGCTTGGCGCCTCGCATATTGCCTACGGTGTCGGGCCATTTCGCCAAGGCACCCTTTTGTGGTGGTTGGCTACTTTACGCTACGGCACATTGTTTGAGGCGCTGCAGCGTCTGTACCCCTGGTTATTTATCCCGAGATTTTTGATTCCTGTAATTGCCATGCACCTTCACGGGTTTCGTCGGCATTCGAAAAATTTTAACCCTCAGGTGCAGGAGCCCTCTCCTAAAGATGTTGGCCAGATTGCGGGCGGAACAAGTGTCGCAGGATTTAATCCCGCATATCGAAATTGGAGACTTTCTGAAAAAGGTGGCGGCTTCGCAGATCCTAACTACAAACCCTTTGGCCATTACGCTTTACATAATGGTATGGATTTAAAACCATCTGATGGAGATACGACAATTTACCCCATTGGCCCTGGAAAAGTTAGAGGAGTTTACCAAGATAAAGGCCTGGGGAATTATATAGTTGTTGAGCATCAACTGAGTGACGGAACATTTATTGAGTCCACATACGGGCATATGGCCAACAAGCCTACCCTTAGCGAAGGCGACATTGTGACTTACGATACTAAGCTTGGCGATATGGGAAGCTCAGGTGCTGTTACCGGCGCCCACCTTCATTTAACAATCAACAAAAAAGGGCAACAAGGCCTGTGGACGTATCTACAGACTCTCGGAGATGCCAGACCAAGTGACCCTGTTCCTGGGATCAACCCACCCAAAACGTACGAGGCACAGATGAAAGAAGTATGGATTGACCCGACGCCGTATGTTAATGGGAAGAGCAATTTTGAATTTCTAGAAACTGATAAGTGGTGATGTTGACTGATCGGTCTTCTGTTCTTACATTTGTTGGTGATTTGTATATCCTATGACAATATTTGTAAACCTCCCCTCCCTGCGCTCTTCTTCCAAAGATATTGAAGCCAGTGCTACTAGCCTGGATAGCTCTGGAAACAGCCTGCTAGCAGCCGCTCGTGGGGCGCCGAGCTATGATGACCAGTTTGCCCCCTGGGTCCAAGGCATTGCTGCCGAGGCCAGAGGGAAATCCAAGCTGCATGCAGCAGATGTTTCAAATTTGGGCAAGCGTGTAGGCCGCAAAGGAGAGGAATTTGCAGCAGCAGACCAGGCAGGCTCTGCACAGATACCACAAGCAAATAGCAGTATCTTAGGGTTATATGGCTGGAATTGGTTGCACCCCTCAGGATTTTGGGACGTATTTTTTCTTCGGTTCAAGAAGCCTTGGTTTGTAATTCCTCAGCCAAGCGCACCCCCAAATCAGGCTGAGCCATGGCCAAGAGCAACAAAGCTTGATGATTTTGACCCTGCAGCAGTTGCGTATGACGGAAGACTAACATTGGATGAGTGGGGGCCTGCAAAAAAAACCCTCGAAAAGAACTCGGACAAGGTAGCGTTGTATCCACGAGCGGCTAATAAAGAGGGATTTAAGAGTAATTGCACTTGGTATGTTGCGGCTGCAATTTATTCGGCAAAAGGAATCGCTCTAAATAAGGGTGAATATGGCACTAACGGTGGATTTGCTGGAAGTTTAGGTGGCGGTGGAAAATGGGGACCACGTGCGCAGACTGCAAAAGATAACCCTGAAGATCAATATCACTCGTATATAGAAAGTGTTGATAAGAAACCAATGGCCGGTTCTGCTTTTGATATTGCTTTTACTCAAGGCGGCCATGTTATGTTTGTCCAAGAAACAAGAATAGTAGAAGGTCCAGATGGGAAGAAAATGTGGGAGTTAGTTGTAAGCGAGGAAAACTACTATCTGCTAGGTGAGGACACTTACAAAAATTCATTTGACAAAGACGCGGAGCGAGTGCTTGTTGGTGATGATACTTCAGTGGTGAGGTGGGAGCGGACATTCAGACTGCCGATGGACGAAGACGGCGATGCGGTGACTGATGGCTCTTTTATTCATTTTAAATAGCCTGAGGGCACATAAAAAGCAAAGAAGTATGGAACGCTAAAGAAAATTCTAAATGGCGCGGCTAGTCTAACAAATTATGTAGAACCTATTCTAAAGGAGTAAAAGAATGAGCGACGACCTTGTTGGTATAAGAAAGTCTGAAGCTGAAGCAGCAGTGCGCATGATCCAGCAGCAAAGCGAAGCGGTAAACCAGGCTATTGCCAGAGTACAGAGGGCCCCGACCGAACTGCCCTCCTGGCATGGCAGGCGCAAGCGCGAGTTTGAAGAAACTGTCCAAGTGGAAATGAGGAATCTTACGGCTTCGGCTAGAGCAATTGAGGAATCCGCCAAACGGGTCCGTGATGCTTTGGTGGCTTTGTTAAATGCCGATGGCGTCAGTGTATGACAGTTGCTAACATGACGGTGGCTACCTCAGCTCGCTTCAACGCACACGAGTTTTACTTGCTGCTCAGTCAGTTTGCTCCCGTGGCCGCGGTAGGCTGGGAGAACCCCTACACTGGCTGGCTGGCCGAAGAGATTGAGGTTGCACAAAAAGAGGCTTACGAGTCCCTGCTTAGCCGTGACGTTATCCGCATGGTTGACGGGGATGAAATTGCTATTGAACAAAGCCTCGTGAGCCTGCTCACTGCTTGCGCCCAGCCAGAATTTTCCCTCGTGCTCACGGCTGCCCAAGCCGGCAATACGCCCTTTCAATTCCTTGTGCATGCTAAGGACGACGCGTTTGTTAAACATGCTATTCAGGGTGAGGAGCACACGTTAGAGGCTATCGCCGAAGAACAACTGGCCGCCCAGCATCTGCTGCCCCACCTGCTTTTTGTGCCCGCTAGCGGAAAATCTGCTGGCCCCTTCCGGCTGTCAGAGGATACCCTGCTGGCTAGCGAAGCCCTCGTGCGGGATGGCCAGCTGGACGAGGCTGAGAAAAATCTCAAGCAGGAGATCACAGGTGAGCAGCAGGGTGACATTCTTGCTGCTTTTACCAAGCCCCTCTCTCGCTCTGCCGTTATCCTGATCGCTCGCACTGCTTCCGGAGCCCCGGCGGAGGCTGGCGTTGCGGTGTACCAGGGTGAGGCGCAGACCTGGCTCATGCGCCCTTCGGAGCAGGCAGGCGCCCGCGTCATTGAATTCATTCCCGCCACTGAGGCATCTGTAGCTGCAGAGCTTTCGAAGATGCTGATGGTTGCCAAAGCCTAATTATGCCTACCAGAAAACTGGTCACCTTCTCGACCGTCGAAAATAATGAATTGGTGGATATTGAGCTCCCGGGCAATGTCCCTTTAAAAGAGCTGCTTCCTGAGCTATCTACCATCCTGTTTGACAACGCGCATACTATCGCGCTGGGCGACCTTTCCTTTTTTGATGAAGAAGGTAAGCGCATAAGTTTAACTAAAAGCCTGGATGCCCAGAAGATACTGAATTCTGAGAGACTGTGGATCCAATTTGGCAATCAGGCTCAACCGCCTGAGCAATCGCCTCGGTACCGCGTCATACAGGTTCCTGGCAGCAGCCGCCGCAAACCGGCCACGGCTCAAAAGCTCAGCGGCCTTGGTGATGCGCTAAACGAAATAGCCAAAGATAGGCGCGGCAGTATCAAGACCGGTACTCCCCCGGAACTCAAGATTGACCAACCTTGTCTGTTATATGACGAAGGCCAGAGAGGCTATATCTTCTTTTTGGGGCCATCTTTGGTGAGCATTGGGCGCCCCAAGCAGGGATACAAGCCAGATATCGACCTAAGCGAGATTGATATCGCCAAGGTCTCTTCCAGACCGCATGCGGAAATCGAAAAGAAGGGCGCCAAGTATCTCTTGCGCACCTTAAAAGCCACAAATGGAATGTTTGTTAATGATGCTGAACTAAGCCAAAATGAAACTCGAACTCTGGAAGATGGTGATGTGTTGCAATTTGGCTTCCAGGGCGCAAAGCTTTCTTTTCGGCTGCCAGAGCCTAAGAAGAAAAAATCTTAAATTATTTGATCCGCTAGGTCTTCTAAACTAGGGAAAGCGGCACCAACAATGATTGGAAAAGAAATCAATGGGTTTCATGTTGTAAGCAAACTCGGCCAAGGGGGTATGGCCGAAGTTTACAAAGCAATAGACCTCAAGCTGGAGCGCGAGGTAGCTATCAAGTTCTTGCGCACCAATGAAGATGAGGCAGAAATAGGGCGACAGCGCTTTGAACAGGAGGCCAAAGCCCTGGCTAAGCTGCGCCATCCCAATATTGTGTCTGTTCTGGGATATGGCGAGTATGAAGGGCGCCCCTACCTGATCATGGACTATGTGTCTGGCGGCACCTTAAAGGAAAAGATGGGGAAACCCATGCCTTGGGAGAAGGCAGCCGCTTTGCTGGCCCCGATTGCCAAGGCGCTGCACTATGCACATGGTAAGAAGATTGTGCACAGGGACGTGAAGCCCTCCAACATCTTGCTGGACGAGGATGGCACACCGATGCTGTCTGACTTTGGCGTCGCCAAGCTCCTCGAGTCCGAGAAAAGTGAGTTGACGGGTACCAATGTGGGGGTTGGGACACCGCATTACATGTCGCCTGAGCAAGGGCGAAGCCAAAAGGTGGGGCCAAAAAGCGATATTTATTCGCTGGGGGTTGTGCTCTACGAGATGGTCACCGGCCGCAAGCCGTATGAAGCTGATACACCCCTTGCTGTGCTGCTGAAGCACATAGAGGAGCCGGTTCCTCAGCCCACCAAGGTAGCGCGCAATTTGGCCGAAGACTCTGAGTTGGTGATCCTGAAAGCGCTGTCCAAGGACCCCAAGAATCGCTATGCAGACATGGCCGAGATGGCTTTGGTGCTGGAGGGTGGGGCAGCGCAGCCTACGCCGGCTGGCAAACCGCTCCCCAAGTATGTGCTGCCACTGGGCGCTGCTGCGGTTTTGGTACTGGTAGTGCTGTATGCCCTACAAGGCCGGGCTCAGGAGGGCGGTCCCTCTGCAGTGGATACGGAGCAAGCCAACACCTCGGCTCCTGCTTCGGCTACTCTTCCGGCCAGTGCGGCTACTCCGTCGCCTGGCAACGTGCAGTGGCCAACTGACTTGAGCCAAATTGGTTTTATTGCCTCGAGAGGCCATGGGTACTCAGACTTAGATATTGTTTTTATAAGCGCCAACGGCTCTGAGTTCTATTCTCTGTTCGATGTGCCTGGGAAAAATCAAGTGCCCTCAATTTCCCAAGATGGAAAGAAAGTTGCTTTCATTTCTGACCGCGACGGCAGCAATGACATTTATGTATTTGAGCTGCCCACTGGGACTGTCAAGAAGCTTGTAGACACGCCAACCACTGAATGGAATCCTGTTTGGTCTCCAGATGGCAGCAAGCTTGCTTTTGTTTCTGACTTTGCCGGAAGCTTTGATTTGTACACTGTCAATGCGGATGGAACAGGAATGCGCCAGTTGACCAATGATCCCCTATCGGACTGGGGCCCTGATTGGTCGCCGGATGGCAGGCATATCGTTTTTCAACGTGAGGCCGATGGTGAAAGTGCCAACTTGTTCATTTTGACTGTAGATAGTGGGCAGGTGGTTGCTTTGACAGCCGACCCAGCCTCCGTCTTTAACAGCGACGCGGCTTGGTCTCCATTGGGAGACAAAATAGCCTTTGCCTCAGACATTAATGGGAACTACGACATATTTATGATTTCGCCAGATGGCACGGGGCGCGAAGCGATCAGTACGAATCCGAATAATGAGAATATGCCCGCCTGGTCGCCTGATGGCACGCAAATCGTCTTCAGCATGGCCGTAGGCAATAATCACGAGTTGTTTGTAATGAACCCAGATGGGAGCGGGCTTACTCGAATAACCAATACCTCGGAGATGGAAATCGAGCCTGTGTGGATGGTGCATGCTCAGCCTGCCACAGTGTCTCAAACGTTGGAAATTGGATCAGTCTACGATGACTTCAATAGCGGAACTGCGGCTCAGCCATTTGACCCTGAGAAATGGAGATTCTGGACTGGCGCTGGATCAAGTTTAAGTCCGAATTGCGACATTGCTTGGGAGGACGGGTACCTGATCTTTACACACAAGCCTTCCTCGGAGATCCTCCCTGGGTGCGGCTTTCTGCCGGCAGAGTTTGGCCGTTCTGTTGGACGTCGCACAGAAGTTTTTGAGTCACTTATGTTCATGGCAGATGACTTTGAAGGTGATTGTTGTGCGTTCTTTGGATTGAACGTGAATTTAGATTCGGGCAGCAGTTTCCCTGAAAGTGGTGGATGGGCAGAATGCCTTCTTTCAGCTGATCGCTTTGGCATACGAATGGGCTTTGGAGTAGGCGCCCAAAATGGCGATGGGTTGTTCAGCAAGGAAGCGCCAGCAGAATTCAACACTTGGTATCGCATTAGGATAGAGATAAATCCAACTGATGGGAAGATGTCCTGTTATTTTGATGACCAACTCGTTGGAGAAGCTCCTATTCAGGCTTCAGTGGTCGGAGGTGGTGTATACATCAGTTGGCCACATAACGGTCATGCCACGTTCAAGCTGGATGCTGTTGGGTTTACTCCATAAGGTTGACAATGATCGGCAAAGAATTCAATGGGTTTCACATCCTAGCCAAACTCGGCGAAGGGGGTATGGCCGAGGTCTACAAAGCGCTTGACCTCAAACTGGAACGCGAGGTGGCCATCAAGTTCCTGCGTGCCAGCTTGGGAGAAGACGAAGAAATAGGCCGCCAGCGGTTTGAATTTGAGGCTAAGGCTCTGGCCAAGCTCAACCACCCTAATATTGTTTCTGTACTTGGTTATGGCGAGTACGAAGGCAGACCCTACCTGGTGATGGACTATGTGCCAGGCGGTACGCTGAAGGATAAGCTTGGCAAACCGATGCAATGGGAAAAGGCTGCAGCCTTATTGGTGCCAATTGCCAATGCCTTGCACTACGCCCATGGCAGAAAAATCATCCATCGCGATGTAAAGCCATCCAACATTTTGCTAAACGAGCATGGGCAGCCAATGCTCTCAGATTTTGGCGTAGCCAAAATGCTGGAGTCCGAAAAGACGATGGAGTTGACTGGGACCAATGTAGGCATCGGTACGCCGCACTACATGTCTCCTGAGCAAGGGCGCAGTCAGAAGGTTGGCCCTAAGAGTGATATTTATTCGTTGGGCGTAGTGCTGTATGAAATGGTCACAGGGCGAAAGCCATTTGAGGCCGACACTCCGTTTGCCGTGTTACTGAAACATATAGAGGATCCCATCCCGCTGCCAACCAAACGCGTACGCACTCTGCCCGAAAATGCTGAGCGCGTGATCCTAAGGGCCTTAGCGAAGGATCCCAAAAGCCGCTACGCCGATATGAACGAGTTAGCCTTGGTGCTGGGGGGTGGGGCTGAGAAGCTTGCGCCTACTGGCAAGCCTCTGCCCAAGTATGCGTTGCCCCTGGGCGCTGTGGCAGTGTTGGCGCTGGTAGTGCTATTTGCCCTGCAAGGCCGGGCGCAAGAGGATAGCCCATCTGCTGCGGATACGGAGCAGGACACTACGCCTGTTCCTGCTTCGGCTACGCTCGCTGTGAGCGCGGCTACTCTGCCGCCTGACAATCTGCAGCAGGATTCCCTCAGCAGCGGCGGCAGTGGTCCGGTTCTTTTTAGCGACACTTTTGATGGTGCAAGGATAGATAATGCCGATTGGGTCGGTTATTCTCCTATCGATAGTTCTTACATAAACTTTACTCAAGCTGCTGGCAACTTAGAGGTGAGTGTGCAGCAATTTTCGGGCGATGAGGATGCCGGCTATATAAGCAGAAAAAGCTGGAGCCTGTCTGAGATCAGCTCTGTGGAGACAAGAATATTGTTCGAAGAGGCCGTAAATGCCCAATGGCTGGCGGCATCATTTGGCCTGTATACGGCTACTGGGGCACAAATTACCTGCGATGCCAAGGTGCATTCGGGCGATAATTTCCTTGAGTGCTTCGCTTGGAGCTGGAACGAGAGTTTTCCCCGTCACGTTATTTTGCGCAATGTCCCCATTCGTCCTGGCGAGTGGATTGATGTGCGTATCGAGATTTCGCCAGATCAGTCGGCAGTCAGCATCTATGTGAACGGCGTGCGGCGCAGTTCATCAACCCTGCCAGCCAGTTCGACAGCTCAGCTGCAGGCGCCTCTAGCTGCTTATATAAACATCGGCACTACAAGGTTGCAGGATAACGCCACAATTAAATTTGACTACTTGACTGTTCGTGGTGTTGAAGAACAGCAACCCTCCTCAGATGCTGATTCGCTTTTTGATGACTTTAGTGTTGGCTCTGCGGGACAACCGTTTGATGCGGCTCGTTGGAGATTGGCCAATGATCCGATAGGTTGCGGAGTGTCTTGGGATGCAGGTGAGCTTGCCCTTGTGCCTCAGGAGCAATTAGCTGAAGCGGGGTGCTACTTTGAACCAGCAGCGTTTGGAAGATCAGTTGGTGCCAGTACTGAATTGTTCGGAGCCAAAATCTTAGTCGCCGATGATTACCAAGGAAGTAATTGTTGCCCGTACTTCTCCTTGGATTTATATCTTGGCCAAAGCAACTCGCCAGAAAGTGGCGGATGGGTTGCTTGTGCCGTGCATGTAGGATCGGATTTTGTTGTTGGAGTTTTTGCAGTCAGCACAAGCAGGCAAGAGATATTCAGGCGTGATAAGAGGTTGACTTTTGGAACGGTGTACGACGTCCGCCTCGAGAATGACAACGGACTGGTTTCTTGTTACTTTGATGGGGTTCTGCTGGGCCAAGCTGATATTGTGGCGCCGATCGTTGGAGGTGCAATTAGTGTGGGATGGGCGTCCAATGCTTCAGTAACCTTTCAACTAGATGATGTGAGACTTTATCCCTAATACAAGGTGTGTTTGGAATGATCGGCAAAGAATTTAACGGATTTCACATTCTGGCGAAGCTCGGCGAGGGAGGCATGGCTGAGGTCTACAAAGCGCTTGACCTCAAGCTGGAGCGCGAGGTTGCCATCAAGTTCCTGCGCGCCAGCCTGGGCGAGGAGCAGGAAATTGGCCGTCAGCGGTTTGAGCTTGAAGCCAAAGCCCTCGCTAAACTGCGGCATCCTAATATCGTGTCGGTGCTGGGCTACGGGGAGTATGAGGGGCGCCCCTACCTGGTGATGGACTATGTGCCCGGCGGTACGCTGAAGGATAAGTTGGGTAAGCCGATGCAGTGGGAAAAAGCAGCAGCCTTGCTTGCGCCTGTGGCCGAGGCTTTGCACTATGCCCACGAGAAGAAAATTGTCCATCGCGATGTGAAGCCATCCAACATCTTGCTAAATGAGCACGGGCAGCCAATGCTCTCGGATTTTGGCGTAGCCAAAATGCTGGAGTCTGAGAAGACGATGGAGCTGACTGGGACCAATGTGGGCATCGGTACGCCGCATTACATGTCTCCAGAGCAAGGGCGCAACCAGAAGGTTGGCCCCAAGAGTGACATTTATTCGCTGGGGGTGGTGCTGTATGAAATGGTCACAGGGCGAAAGCCATTTGAGGCCGACACCCCGTTTGCCGTATTACTGAAGCACATAGAAGATCCCATCCCGCTGCCGACTAAACGCGTGCGTACTCTGCCTGAAAATGCTGAGCGTGTAATCTTGAGAGCGTTGGCGAAGGATCCCAAGAGTCGCTATGCTGATATGACGGAGATGGTTTCTGCCTTGGGTGGCAACGAGAAGCTCCATGCCGAGAAATCTTTTACCCTGCCTAAATACCTCCTTCCGGTTGGCGCCGCTGTCGTATTGGTGTCATTGCTTGCATTTGCCTGGCCTCAGATAAGCACATGGCTGGGCCGGGGGCCGGCTGTGAAGGAGAGGGTTGGCGAGAGAATACTTGTGCGCTACAGTGAAGATGAGCCAGCCGTACTCCAGTTTGCAGAAAATGCACCATTCCATATTGCACATGGCTGGAGCATAACTGAAGAAGACGTGTCTGAAGGGTACACCCTTAACAAGGACGAAGAATTTGTCCGCGTGTATCTTGATGGCGAGTTGTTGGAGCCCGCATTTTTAGAAGAGGCCGAAACCAGTTTGACCTGGGTATACAACTTTCCGCGGGGGCTCAGCGGTACGCATACGTTTAGTATCGATTATTTCATTACCTGCGCCAGGTTGGAAGAAGACGCAGCCAACTGTGAGGATCCGCAGGCCTTGATCGAACCTGGCGGCTTTGAACGCACGGTTGAATTCGGGACGGCAGATTTGCAACAGCAAGCGGAAAGCTCCGCGACTCCTGCGCCCACGCCGTCGTCAATTGAAAAGAGGCAAGTCTATTTCGAGGATTTTGAGGACGACATCTTTCAATTTATTCATGTCACTGGAGACTGGGACATTGCACAAGAGGCTGATGGCAACCGGGGATACGAAATTGCTAACCAGAACGGCTCTGAGTTCCCAGCAGTAAACTTTGGCTCAACCAGTTGGACCGATTACGGCTTAGATTTTGATTTCAAAGTATTGGGAAACACATATTGGGTGATTATTGAATTCCGCAGGAACGCCTCTGCGTCAGAAAAATATGTGGTTTCTTTTGATGATGATAATGTAAGCTTGCACTACACCACACAGGGTTCAAATTGGCAGCATATCACGGGCCGGCAAGCTTCCTTTAGCCATAACGAATGGCACCACGCAAACATTGAAGTTCAGGGAACAACAATAAAGGTCTCAGTGGATGGGAGATTGCTTATAAGCACTAACCATTCCCGCATTTCCCGTGGGGCGGTTCTTTTTTCAGTGGGGCCGGGCAGCCATGTGATGTTTGACAACATTGTAGTTTATGAGATCCGCTGAGAGCTTGCACTTGCAGAATGAGCACATAGGGAGACTCCTATGACAAATATATTCGTAAATCTGCAAGCTCTATGGGGTTCCGCCAAGGATATTCAGCATGCGGGCAACGCCATCCAACAAGGCGGGGGCGCGTTGAATGCTGCTGGCTCGAGCGCGCCAAGCTACGACGGTCAGTTTGGGCCTTGGGTGCATGCAATCGCTGCGGAGGGCAACGCCCAGGCCAAGCATTTGGGGCTTGGCGTAACGGATGTAGGGTTCCGCGTCAAAAGACGCGCTGACGCTTTTTCAGCAGTGGACAAGGGAGCTGGCTTAGGGTCCAGCCGCCTGGCGAGCGACATTCTTTTTAGAATTCCTCGCTCCTTCTTCTTTGTCAATCTATTAATGGGGAGGACGGTCAGCAATGGCCTGTTCCCTTTGAGCTTGCGGCTTTTGATTTGGTTCTTTATCACTCGCCGGTTGTCGCCATTTATCTGGAATGGTCGCTTGTTTGTTGGCAGCGTGCTGGCTGCATCTGTATCTGACTTTCAGGCAAAGTTTAGCCTAATGACATGGTCTCAAAGGCTAAAAGAAAGAGACAGGCTAAGAGAAGAAACTGCAAAATTAGAAGCGGAAATTCCGGATCTGGATGTTCGTGAAAGTGAAATTGATGCCAAAATTTCTGAACTGGAGCGGCGTAGACGAGAAGCCAAAGAACAAGCCGATGAGTTTTGGAATCAGATTAAATTTGCGGACGGCAGAATTCAGAAGAATGATGGAGACGGTTGGCCGCTGTGGCGAACCGAAACCGATAATTATGAGGATCAAATCCAGCGTATCGATAACGAGCTTAATGAGTTGAGGCAGCAAAAGAGTGAGATCACCAACACCAGAATGGAATTCGCTCGTCTCCAGGAGGAGCTTGATTTTGCTCAACAAAAGATTGATGACGGTATCCTCGCCAGCTCCACACCTGAAGACAAGACGGCTGGTTTTGGCGGCTGTACTCATTACGTTGCTGAAAGATTTGATGTGGGGCCGATCACTGGCAACGCAGCTATGTGGAATGACAATGCGCCTAGTGATTGGGTAGGCGAGACGCCAATTAAGGGCTCGGTGATGGTCTTCGAGCCTAAAGCCTTTGGTGCTCATGCTACCGCTGGGCATGTCGCTTTTGTGGAAAGCGTTGTGGAAAATGAGAACAGCTACACTGTGCACATCAGCGAAGCGAATACCGTATACGATAAAGACGGTAACTGGGTTGCAGGAACGCACACAACACCAACAACTCGAACAATAGAGATACAAAAAGATGGGCTAGGCAAAGATGGTGTCTCATTTATCTATGGCCCACGAGACAGAATGGTTGCTGACTAATAAAAAGAAGCGCGAGTAGGCATTCTGGCGATAGAAGGTTATTGCCCTTTGTGAGTATGCGAGTGGCAGCCGCTGAGTGGCCTAGCATCTCGAAGTGCGAATGTTCCACCGCGCATTAACACACTCTTGCTCAGCCGAAGCAATCTCAGCATTGTCTTGAATTCTGACCTGTAGCGCGATACTATTCCCTCACTTTGTAAGTGAGAGGAAGATTGCACAAAAATGTCCAACCAACAGATCGATCTCGGCCCCTTGTTTTCACAGGTGGTCAAAACACTCGCCCAACAGCAGACCCAGCTCAACAAAGCTGACACGCAGAACCACGACCATGGCGACAACATGGTGCAGGTCTTCAAGCTGATCACCCAGGCTGTGGAACAGAAGCAGGGTAGCCCGCAGGCCAGCCAGCTGGACTATGCCGCCCAGCTGCTGGCGCAGCAGAACAGCGGCTCGGCCCAGCTGTACGCTAAGGGCCTGCAGCAGGCCGCCCAGCAGTTCCAGGGTGGCCAGATCGACGCCAATAACATCCTGCAGCTCATCCAGCTGCTCATGGGCGGCGGCCAGGCTGCGGCTCCGTCCGCTGCGCCTTCCGGCGCAGGCGCGCTCGGCAGCCTGCTGACCCAGCTGGCCGGCGGCCAGGCCGCCTCCGCGGGCGCCGGTGATGACAAGATCAACATACAGGACCTGCTCAACGCTGGGCTCACCTATATGAACGCCAAGAACTCCGGCGCCAGTACCGGCGAGGCGCTCATCAAGGCCCTCGTCGCCGACAGCGCCATGGCGCCCACGCCGCACCGCGCCCAATCCAGCGAGCTGGTGCTCAAGACCCTGCTGGATGTTGTGGGCAACCTCAGCAAGTAGCATCTAGCTTCCAGTACTCAGAATCAAAAAGCGCAGCGGGTTCCCGCTGCGCTTTTAATATCCGCGTTCATCAGCGGTTAAATCTAAATCTCCGTGCTCTCCTCGTACACGCCGAACTCCACTTTCATCAAGCTCATGATCTCGCCCAGGGTGGCGTAGGCGCGTACCGCGTCCAACAAAAAGGGCATGGTGTTCTCGGTGCCCTGGCAGGCTTGCGTGGCTGCGCCACGCGTTGGAGTTTCTAGCGTGCTACGCCCGCTAACGAAACTCCGGTGAGTTAAATTTCGGTGGACTCTTCGTATACTCCAAATTCGACTTTCATTAAGCTCATAATTTCACCTAGTGTTGCATACGCGCGAACGGCGTCCAACAAAAAGGGCATTGTATTTTGGGTACCTTGGCACGCTAGTCTGAGCTTATCCAGCGCCTGGCCCAGCGCCCCGGGGTCGCGCTCGGCACGCAGCGTGCGCAGGCGCTCCAGCTGGCGGCGCTCGCCTTCGGGGTCCATTTGCAGGATAGGGATGTTGTAGCCGCCCTGGTCTGCGTAGGCGTTCACGCCTACGATCAGGCGCTCGTTGGAATCGATCTCGCGCTGGTACTGATAGGCTGCCTCGGCGATCTCGCTTTGGAAGAAGCCGCGCTCGATGGCTGGCAGCACCCCGCCCAGGGCGTCGATCTGGGCGAAGTAGTCCAGCGCCTGCTGCTCCATGCGGTCGGTCATCGCTTCCACAAAGAAGCTGCCGCCCAGCGGGTCCACCGTGTTGGTCACGCCGCTCTCTTCGGCAATGATCTGCTGCGTGCGCAGCGCCACCGTCACAGCGTGCTCGGAGGGCAGCGCCAGCGCCTCGTCCATGCTGTTGGTGTGCAGACTCTGCGTGCCGCCCAGTACGGCCGCCAGCGCCTGGATCGCCACGCGCACCACGTTGTTCTCGGGCTGCTGCGCGGTGAGCGAGACGCCCGCCGTCTGGGTATGGAAGCGCATCAGCCAACTGCGCGGGTTCTTGGCGCCAAAAACTTCGCGCATCTGGCGCGCCCAGATGCGCCGGGCGGCGCGGTACTTGGCGATCTCTTCGAAGAAATCGTTGTGCGCATTGAAGAAGAAGCTCAGCCGCGGCGCAAAGTCGTCAATGTCCAGCCCGCGCGCAATGCCCCAGCGCACATACTCGAGGCCATCTGCCAGCGTAAAGGCCAGCTCCTGCGCCGCCGTGCTACCCGCCTCGCGGATGTGGTAGCCCGAGATACTGATGGGGTTCCATTGCGGCAAGTGCTGCGCGGCATACTCCACCGTATCCGTCACCAGGCGCATCGAAGGTTCGGGCGGGAAGATGTATTCCTTCTGCGCGATGTATTCTTTCAAAATATCGTTCTGCAGCGTGCCGCGCAGCTGATCCGGCCGTACGCCCTGCTTTTCCGCCGCGGCAATGTACATCGCCCAGATAATGGAGGCGGGCGAGTTGATCGTCATGCTCGTCGAAACCTTGTCGAGCGGGATGCCGTCGAAAAGGATCTCCATATCCTTCAGCGAGGACACCGCCACGCCGCACACGCCGAACTCGCCCTCGGCTTCTGGCTGGTCGGTATCGTAGCCCATCAGTGTAGCCAGGTCGAACGCCGTCGAGAGGCCGGTCTGGCCCTGCTCCAGCAGATACTTGAAGCGCTTGTTGGTCTCTTCGGCCGAGCCGAAGCCGGCGAACATGCGCATCGTCCACAGCTTGCTGCGGTGCAGGGTGGGGTGCACGCCGCGCGTGAACGGGTACTCGCCCGGCATACCGAGGTCCTTCTCGTAGTCGATGGGTGCTACATCTAATGGGGTGTATATGCGGTTGATCGGTTCAGAGGAGGTGGTGAGGAACTGCTTTTTGCGCTCAGGTAGGCGGCTGCTGCCCTGTTGCAGGGTATTGTCTTCCCAATTGTCTACCTGGTCACGAATTTGCTTGAGCTTGTCGGGATCGTACATTCCAGCAGCCTCCTAAGGCACAGTAGGGAAATTATAGCGTACCCCTCCGCATGGCCCCGCGGCGGTAAGATTAGGCATGACCCTCTTTTGGAGCACTTTTCTGGCTATCGGCGCCAGCCTGTTGGCGATCGTTACCCTGTGGTGGCTGCTCAGCCTGCGCCTCAAAGATGCCAGCATCGTCGATATTTTCTGGGGCAGCGGCTTTGTCACCGCCGCCTGGCTGTATGTTGCCCTCACGCCTGGCGAAGGGTTGCCCGCTCGCCGTGCGCTGCTGCTGGCGCTGGTCACCGTGTGGGGTTTGCGGCTGACGCTGCACATCGCCCGCCGCAACGCTGGTAAGGGCGAAGATTTCCGCTACCGCCAGATGCGCCAGCAAGCAGGCGGCAGCTGGTGGTGGCTGAGCTTCTTCAAGGTCTTCGTTTTGCAGGGCGCGCTCATGTGGCTCATCAGCCTGCCGCTGCTGGCCGCCGCGCTCGGCACGCGCCCGCTGGGCTGGTTGGACGTGCTGGCCGCCGCGCTGTGGCTGCTCGGCTTCTACTTCGAAGCCATGGGCGACTGGCAGCTGGCGCGCTTCAAGGCAAACCCAGCCAACAAGGGCAAAGTGCTGGATATAGGTCTGTGGGCGTTGACGCGCCATCCCAACTATTTTGGTGATGCGGTGCAGTGGTGGGCGTTCTGGCTGCTGGCCGCAGCCGGCGGCCTGGCCTTTGGCCTGAGCTTGCTCAGCCCTTTAGTGATGACCTGGTTGCTGCGTTACGTCTCCGGCGTAGACCTGCTCGACAAAGCCCTCGCCGCCCGCAAGCCCGGCTACGCCGCCTACATGAAGCGCACTCCTGCCTTCATCCCCTGGCCGCGAAAGAAGCGGTAAGTACTCACGCGATTGCTGGTAAAATTTTGTTTCGCTCCAAATAGGAGCGTGGAGTTTATAGCCGTGCGTAGCACGGCGGAAACTCCAAGAGCAAGTGCGTAGCACTTGCGACGCCCTCATCGTCTAGTGGCCTAGGACGTGGCCCTCTCAAGGCCAAAACCGGGGTTCGACTCCCCGTGGGGGCATACGTGGCGGCTGGCGCCGCCACTCTTAGGAGTTTCTACTCGGCTGCGCCGAGTAACGAAACTCCACACGTTAGTTCGGTACAAGTACGCGAAGGGGTATATGTTGCGCCTGACGGCGCTACGCCTAGGAGTTGTTACCGAGCTTCGCTCGGTCACGCAACTCCTTTCTTTTTGTAGAGAACGTGCTTCCGGTTAGCGTTTGTCGGCCAGCATCGTGGTTGCCAGGCCGCGGCCCGCATCGGTGAGGTGCAGGCTGCCGTTTTCCAGGCGCACCAGGCCGCGCTCGTCGGCGCGCTGCACCACGCCGCGGGCGAAGGCAGGCTCCCAGCGCAAATGGTCGTGCAGGTGGTCGAGGCGGTTTTCCACCTCGGCCTCGGGCGTGCCTTCGTGATGCAGCAGGTGGATGGTGAGCATCGTCTGGGCAAACTCCCAGCGTTGGCGGGCGCGGCGGGCGGCGCTGGCCAGTAGACCGCGCTGTGGCGCAAAGAGCAGGCACAGCGCAAACAGCACGCCAATGATGGTGGCCATCGAGCCGGCGATGTTGGCGTCCATTAGGTGGGCCATCCAGTAGCCGCCCACGGCACCCAGCGCACCCAGACCTACAGCGTACAGCAGCATGCGCTCCAGCTTATCGGTGAGCAGGTAGGCGGCCGCGGCAGGCGCCACCATGAAAGCCACTACCAGAATGGAGCCTACCGCATCGAAGGCGCCTACGGCGGTGATGGAAACCAGCCCCATCAGCCCATAGTGGATCAGCGCAGGAGAGAAGCCCAGCGCCGCGGCCAAGCCAGCATCGAAGGTGGCCAGCTTGAGCTCTTTGTAGAAGGCCAGGATAAAAATCAGATTGACTAAAGCGATAGCTCCCATCACCACCAGCGAACGTGGCAGCAGCGTGCCGAACAGCATCAGGCGATCAAAGGGCGCGAAGGCCAGCTCGCCCAATAGCACGGCATCGGTGTCAAGGTGCACACCGCGGGCAAAGCGCGAGATCAGGATGACGGCAATACTGAACAGGGCCGGAAACACCAGGCCGATGGCAGCATCATGCTTGACCAGCTTGGTGCGGTTGAGTAACTCGGTGAGGCTCACGGTGATGAGCCCCATCGCCGCCGCGCCAAAGATCAGCCACGGCGATTCCAGATCACCGGTCGCCAGGAAGCCCAGCACAATGCCCAGCAGCACGGTGTGGCTGATGGCATCACTCATCATCGCCATGCCGCGTAGCACCAGGAACACGCCGGGCAGGGCGCAGGCCGCCGCCACCACGATACCGATAAGTTGAATTTCGATCTGGGCGCTACTCATGGTCAGCATCCTTTGCGGGTTGCAGGCGGGCTTGTGCGCTGCGCACACCCTCGGCGGTCAGGCTCCATTTTTTGTCGGAGTGCGGCACGGCCAGCCCGCGGCGTTGCAGCTCTTCGAGCGAGCGGCGCACGTTGCCGGCGCCGCTCACGGCTTCGAGCGCGGTTACGGCATGCGGGTGGGTGGGGTCAGCATGCTGCGAGCTCATCAGGTAGATGTTCTCCAGCACCGCCTCGGTGCGCAGGCGGCTGCGGTTGCGCCACTGGCGCAGCCAGTTCCACACCAGGCCGCGATTGGGCGCAAACAGCAGCGAGACCAGCACGATCAGGCTGATGCACAGCACGATGACCGGCCCGGTGGAGAGACCGCTACCCAAGCTGCTCACCAGCGCGCCGGCCACACCGGCCAGCGCGCCAAACAGGGCGGAGAGCAGGGTCATGCGGCCCAGGTTGTCGGTCCATTGGCGCGCCGCGGCGCCGGGCGCTACCAGCATGGCGCTCATCAGCACCACGCCCACGGCTTGCAGGCCGATCACAACGGCTACCACCAGCAGGGTGGTGAGTAAGATGTCGATGCCGCGCATGGGTAAGCCCAGGCTGGCACCAAACTCGCGGTCAAAGCTCAGTAGTTTGAATTCTTTCCAGAAGACCAGCACCAGCAGCAGCGCCAGGCCGCCAAAGACGGCCATGGTCTGCACATCGCGCGTGAGCAGCGTGGCGGCCTGGCCGAAGAGGAAGGTATTGAGGCCGGCTTGCCGCGCATCCGGGTTGCGCTGCAAAAATGTAAGCAGCAGCAGGCCAAATCCAAAGAACACCGAGAGTACGATGCCCAGTACGCTGTCTTCTTTCAAGCGCGTGCGTGAGGTCACGTTGAGCAGCACCAAAATTGCCAGCACGCCAGCAATGCCCGCGCCCAGCATCAGCACCGCTGGGGATTTGCTGCCGGTGAGCATATAGGCGATGGCTACACCGGGCAGCGCGGCGTGCGAGAGCGCATCGCCCAGCAGGCTTTGCTTGCGCAGCACGGCGAAGCTGCCCAGCACGCCACTGACCACGCCCAGGATGGCGGTGCCGCTGGCTACCGTGCGGATGGTGTGGTCGGTTAGCAAACTGCTAAGGAGTTCAAGCAGGGTCATGGCTTCTTGTTGAGAAAGCCCACGCGGCCGCCATAGGCCGTGCGCAGGTTCTCATCCGTAAAGACTTCATCCACCGGCCCGCTGGCGATGCGGCGCACGTTCAGCAGCATCACCCAGTCAAAGTACTCGGACACAGTTTGCAGGTCGTGATGCACGGCCAGCACGGTTTTGCCGTCGGCGCGCAAGTCTTTGAGGATGTCTACGATGGCGCGCTCTGTGGTGGCGTCCACGCCTTGGAACGGCTCATCCATAAAGTAGACCTGAGCATCCTGCATCAGGGCGCGCGCCAAAAAGGTGCGTTGCTGTTGCCCGCCGGAAAGCTGGCTGATCTGGCGGCCAGCGTAATCGGCCATGCCCACTTTTTCCAGGGCCAGCTCAGCAGCGCGGCGGTCGGCTGCGCCCGGCCGGCGCACCCAACCCAGCTTGCCGTAGTTGCCCATCATGACCACATCCAACACGCTGGTGGGGAAGTCCCAATCCACACTGCCGCGTTGTGGCACGTAGCCCACCAGGCTGCGTTGCTCCTGATATGGCTTGTCAAAAATGGAGACATGGCCAGCGGCGGGAGTGAGCAGGCCGAGGATGGCTTTGAGCATCGTGGTCTTGCCGGCGCCGTTGGGGCCAACGATGGCCATGAGAACGCCCTGTGGGACGTCAAGATCGACGTCCCACAGAACCGGCTTCTCCTGGTAAGCGACGGTAAGGTCAGCTACCTGAACAGCGAGTGTTTGTTTATCCATATGCGCCTCAATTACTCGCCGAGCAACGCGCCGACGATGGTATCGATATTATGGCGCACCATGCCGAGATACGTACCCTCAGCAGTGGCCGGGTCGCCCATCGCATCCGAGAACAATTGCCCGCCGATGGCTACCTCGTGGCCTTGGGCGCGCACGGCTTCCTGCAGAGCTTCTACCGTGCGCACAGGCACGGAGGACTCGATGAATACCGCAGGGATCTGGCGCTCCACGATCGTGTTGGCCAACTGCTGCACGTCTGAGGTGCTGGCTTCGGATTGCGTGCTGATGCCTTGCAGGCCCATCACCTCAAAGCCATAGGCGCGGCCGAAGTAGTTGAAGGCGTCATGCGCAGTGATGAGCACGCGCTCTTCGGCGCTCAGGCGCTCAGCCTGGCTGCGTACATACGCATCCAGCGTGTCCAGCTCGGCCAAGTAGGCGGCGGCGTTGGCTTCAAAGGTGGCGGCGTTCTCAGGCTCAGCCGCCATCAGCGTATCGCGCACAGCTTCCACAACATAACGCCACAGTTGCACATCGAACCACACATGCGGGTCATGCTCATCCGGGTAGATGGGGGAGGCTAGCAGGCGGTCAGCCGGGATGCTTTCGGCCACGGGCACCACTGTTTTGTATTCGCTGATCTGCTCCAGGATGTTATCCATCTGCGCTTCGAGGAACAGGCCGTTGTAGAAAATGATGTCTGCATTTTGCAGGGTGGTCACATCCCCCTCCGAGGCCACGTAGAGGTGGGGGTCTACGCCTGGGCCCATCAGCGGGGTGACCTCGATCAGATCTCCGCCTATGATCCGAGCCGCATCGGCGATCTGGCCGATGGTGGTGACCACGCGCAGCTTGCCGGAATCTGGCGCCTGCGCGGCGCATGCACTCAGCGCCAAAGCGAGCACGCTGAGGAGAAGAATAGCTTGGGTAAAACGTTTCATTGGTTGTAGCTCTCCGTTTTTAGGAATGCCTAAATATAAGCGAGTAGATGGCTAAATGTCAAGAGGGGCTTTTTTGTTTTGCACTATTGACATGTGGCGCAAAACCGCTTTAGAATGGGAACGCTCCCAATATCTGACATAATTGAGTAGTTTTTCCCTGTGATTTTGGCTTGTGAAGTTGGGAACGCTCTCAGAAAGGCGCAGATTGAGTACGATCGAGGAAATTGCCAAGCAGGCAGGGGTGTCACGTTCGACGGTTTCTCGAGTCATCAATGATGACCCGAACGTGAACGAGCAGACCCGCGAGCGCGTGTTGGAGGTGGTGTCCTCCAACAACTATGTGCCGAATCGCGCCGCTCGCAAGCTGGCCGGCGGCCGCACAGGGGTGATCGGCTTGGTTATTCCTATTGGCGTTTCCCGCCTGTTCGTGGAGCCTTTCTTCCCCATCCTCATTCAAAGCGTCACCAATCGCTGTAATCATCTCAATCGTTCGGTCATGTTCTGGCTGGGCGAGCCGGAGTACGAGCGCAGAAGCATTACCCAGATTCTTAGCAATGACCTTCTTGACGGGGTCATTGTTTCGTCTCTGCAGGATAAAGATCCCATCGTCGAGGCCTTGCACTATTCGCAGATCCCCTTTGTGCTCATCGGTCGCTACCGAGACAACCTACCCGTCAATTTTGTGGATATTGACAATGAGAAGTGCACCCAGGCGGCAGTCAACTATCTCATCCAGACCGGGCGCAAACGCATCGCCACCATCACTGGCGTCGCCGGTACCTTGGTGAGCCGCGAGCGCCTGGATGCCTATCGCAGCACCTTGGCCAAGGCTGGCATGCCTGTGGATGAGAAACTCATCGCCGAGGGTGGTTTTGTCGAAGAGGGCGGCTATGCTGCTATGGCCAATATCTTCCCTCACAAGCCAGACGCGGTCTTTGCCACCAACGACGCCATGGCCGTAGGCGCCATCCGTTACCTGCGTGAGCAGGGCATGCGCGTGCCGGAAGATGTGGCCGTGGTGGGCTTTGATGATGCGCCCTTTGCTGCCAGCTATAAGCCCGCACTCACCACCATTTCACAGCCCATCGGGGAGCTCGGCCGCCAGGCGGTAGACATGCTGGTCAAGATTATTGACCAGCAGCCAGAGGAGCTCATGACCCAGGTGTTGCCCTCAGACCTAATTATCCGGGAATCGGCCTAAGCCATGCAGCAGCCGATTCTTTTTGTTTCCCTGTGTATTCACATAGCTCACGATGAAGGAGGTGGTTGCCCTATCTGGCGGAAGCCCTAAGTCCGTTTTTGTTTACAGTAGTTTATATAAACTATCAAGAGGAGAAGTGTACATGAAGAAGCATCTACTGATCTTGCTGTCACTGCTGGTAGTAGCCTCGTTTGTTCTGGCTGCTTGCGGTGGCGGCACTGCCGCCACTCCGGCTCCGGCTGACTCCGGGTCCGGCGCTGAAAGCGATGGCGGCGTTATGGTTGAGCCTGAAGTTGCTCAGGCTGACCGTGTTCAGATCTACTGGTACATCGGTTTGGGCGCTGGCGCTCAGCCGCAGCAGATCCCCCTGCAGCGCGATTTTGTGGAGAAGTTCAACGCCTCCCAGAACCGCGTTCAGCTGATCATGATCGTGGTGGACAACCAGTTCGCGCGTGACAACCTGACCGCTCAGATCGCGGCCGGTAACGCACCGGACATCGTTGGCCCCGTGGGTACTGAAGGCCGTGGTTTCTTCCCCGGCGCCTTCCTGGACCTGCAGCCCCTGGTTGACCAGTTCAACTACGACACCAGCGACATCGACCCGGCCTTCCTGGAGTTCTACAAGGACCAGGGCGAGCTGATCGGTCTGCCGTTCGCCATCTTCCCGTCCGCGGTGTTCTACAACCGCGCTCTGTTTGATGAGGCCGGCCTGGCCTATCCTCCGCATGAGGTGGGTGAGGCTTACGTCTTGGATGGTGAAGAGGTTGAGTGGAGCTTTGACACCTTGGCTGAAGTTGCCCGCCGTCTGACGGTGGACGCCAATGGTAACGATGCCACCAGCGCCGCCTTCGACAGCAGCAACATCGTTCAGTACGGCTTTGACTTCCAGTGGACCAAGGACAGCCCGCGCTGGTTCAGCGCTTACTTTGAGCCCTACTACCCTGTAGCGGCTAACGGTACGGCGGATCTCTCCAGCGGCCAGGTGGATGCCATCAAGTGGTACTACGATGCCATGTGGGGCAGCCAGCCCTTCCTACCGACCCAGGCTGCTATGGACAGTGACCTGATCAGCGGTAACTCCTTCAGCTCTGGCAAGGTTGCCATGGGTCTGACCCACTTGTGGTACACCTGCTGTATCGACCAGACGGCCGTTCCGAACTGGGATGTGGCTGTGGTTCCGTCTTACAATGGCGTGACCACTGCCAAGATGCATGGCGACACCTTTGCCATCATGAACACCACCCAGCACCCGGAAGCCGCCTTCGAAGTCTACAGCTACATGCTGGGCGAAGGTTCTGCCGAGCTGTATGCCATCTATGGTGGTCTGCCCGCTCGCACCTCGCAGCAACAGGCCTTCTTCGATGGTCTGTCTGACAACTTTGCCCCCAACCAAGTGGACTGGGATGTCTTCCTGAAGATGATCCCGTACCTCGAGGTACCCGGCCACGAGCTGGTGCTGCCCAACATTGCCAAGTCGCATGACGCGTTCCTGCAGTTTGGTAGTGACCTGCGCAGCAACCCCGGCCTGGACATCGACGCCCGTATCAGTCAGTTCCTGACCGATCTGACGGCGATCTACCAGGAAGCCGAGTAACCGTCTTTTAGCTTATGCTCTCTGGCGGGCGCAGCACGGCCCGCCAGAGAGCTGCTTTTTCTGAGGTGTCCGATGGCAGACAAGACCCAAAAAACATCTGGAAACAACATTCAAAAACGAGAAACGCGCTGGGGCTTGCTCTTCCTTAGTCCCTGGCTGCTCGGGTTTCTCATCTTTACCCTGCTGCCTACTTTGGCATCACTGGCCTTTTCATTCACCAATTACAATCCGCTTCACCCTGACCAGATCAGCTTTGCCGGCTTTTCAAACTACGCGCGTCTGTTCACTGACCCATTCTTCCGCCAAGCCATTGGCGTGACGTTGCGTTTTGTCCTTATCTCAGTTCCATTTGCAATCATTATTCCGCTTGGCCTGGCCCTGCTGGTCAACTCAGAACACTTGCTGGGCAAGAATATCTATCGCACTTTGTTCTTCATGCCATCCATGATCCCCGTAGTAGTGAATGTGATGGTGTGGCGCGGCATCATGAACTCCGAAACCGGTTGGCTCAACCGTATGCTCAGCTTTGTATTCGGCATTGATGGCCCCAATTGGTTCCAGGACGAGCGCTGGGTACTGCCAGCCCTCACCCTGATGGGTGTGTGGGGCGTAGGCAACGCCATGATCATTATGCTGGCCGGCCTGCAGAACGTGCCCACCGAGCTGTACGACGCCTCCAAGGTGGATGGCGCTACTGGTATCCAGCGCTTCCGCCATGTGACCTTGCCCATCATTTCGCCCATCATCTTCTATCAGTTGGTGCTGGCCCTCATCGGCTCCTTCCAATACTTCACACAGGCATACATCGTCAGTAATGGGCGTGGCGATCCAAATGGGTCCACCATGTTCTACAACTTGTATCTCTACCGTACTGCCTTTAACTTCCTGGATATGGGGTATGGCGCCACGCTGGCCTGGGTAATGTTTGTGGCCGTGCTGCTCATCACGATATTCCTTTTCCGCACGCAGCAACGCTGGGTGTACTACGCAGGAGGCGATTAAACATGGCGAGCCAAACCCTGGGCGCACCCGCCAAACCGCGTTTTCAAGCCAGGCTGCGCTTACGCAAGTTGCTGCCATACATTGGCATCTCGACCGTTGGCCTGGTGATCCTCTTGCTGTTCCTCGCTCCGCTGGGCTATATGAGCCTGACGGCTTTCAAAACCATCATCCAGGTGCGTGATCCCCATTCGCAGTGGCTGCCATCCAGCCCGGTGAACTACACCTATGAGGGCGCCGAGTACCCCTTACTGATGGTGCCGACGGATGACGATGTGCGCGAACTGGCGCTGGTCAAACCCGGCCGCGAGGAGAGCGACTATGTGGACCCGCAGAATCCTGAGCTGGGCGTGTTCACTGTGGTTGGCCGCTGGCGCACCTTTGACCCTGTGTATGAGCTTAACCCCACCACGGATAACTTCCCAACCTCGTGGGAGCAGGTCAACCTGGGGCGCTTGTTCCGCAACACTATCATCATCGCCACGTTGGGCACTATTGGTACGCTGCTCTCCTCTGTCCTGGTGGCGTATGGTTTTGCGCGTTTCCGCGTGCCGGGCATCAGCATTCTCTTTCTTCTGCTGATCTCCACCATCATCCTGCCGCGCCAGGTCACGCTCATCCCCACCTATATCTTCTTCCGCACCATCGGGTGGGGCGGCACCTGGCTGCCGCTCATCGTGCCGCATTTCTTTGCTAACGCCTACAACGTGTTCCTGCTGCGCCAGTATTTCCGCTCCATCCCGCGCGATCTGGACGAAGCGGCTACCCTTGATGGCGCATCGCCCTGGCAGGTGCTTTGGCATGTGATCTTGCCGCAGTCCATTCCCGCCCTGATTGCTGTGGGTCTGTTCCATTTCTTCTTTGCCTGGAATGACTTCTTTGAGCCGCTGGTCTATCTGCAAGGCCGTGAAGACCTGTACACCATCTCCATCGGCATGACCCAGTTCAATAATATCTTCAACACTCAACCGGGCTTGGCCATGGCTGCGTCTATGATGGCGATTGCCCTGCCGCTCATTATGTTCTTCCTTGCCCAGAAGGTGTTTGTGCAAGGCATCGTCGTCACCGGTGTGGAGAAATGAGGCTGCTCGGCCCAGCCAGCGTACGCCTCAGCCTTGCCTGCGTTTGTGTAGCCCTGCTGCTGGCCGCTTGCAGCCCCGCGGCGGCCGCCGCGCCTGAGAGCGAGACGCCCGCCGGCCCACAACCGTTGCCTACCCTCACACCCACCAGCCCAGCCGCCACCGCGGGGCTGTTTGTGGATGCTGCTGTGGCCGCCGGCCCGGTGAGCCCACTGGTTTACGGTACCAACTACGGCCCGTGGCTGTTTGTGCCGCTGCAAATGCAGCCGGCGGCCGCCGCCGCCAATCTGAGCGTCATCCGCTACCCCGGCGGCAACTGGGGTGACCGCAACGATATGGATGAATGGAACCTGGATCAGTACATTATGCTGACCAGGCAGTTTGGCGCTGAGCCCTACATCCATGTGCGTTTGCTCAATGGCACGGCCGAGAAGGCCGCCGGAGTAGTGCACATGCTGAACGTTGAAAAGGGTTACAACGTGCGCTTCTGGTCCATCGGCAATGAGCCCAATCTATTTGGCGATGGCTATGACACCGAGCAGTTTGTGCGTGAGTGGCGCGAGTGGGCCGAGGCCATGCGTGCCGTGGATCCCAGCATTATCCTCATCGGCCCTGAGATCAACCAGTTCTACGAATATCCCACCCAGCCGCACCAGCAGGAGCTGGAGCGCTGGATGATCGAGTTTCTGCAAGCCAATGGCGATATGGTGGATGTAGTCTCCGTCCATCGCTATCCCTTCCCGAGTTCGCAACTGGCTGGCCCGCCCACTCCGGATGAGCTGCGCCACGCCTCCGCAGAGTGGGACGTAAAGATTCCCTACTTGCGCAGCCTGGTGCGTGAATACACCGGGCGCGATATTCCTGTAGCGGTCACTGAAGCCAACTCCAGTTGGGCGGGCAGCAGTGGCGGCGATACCACCTTGGATTCACACCTGAGCGCCATCTGGTGGGGCGATTCGCTCGGCCGCATGATCCGCAATGGCGTGTACATGGTCAACCAGTTTGCCATCGCCGGCACCTTCGGCATGATGACGAACTATGAAGTCCGGCCCATCTACAACGTGTACCTGATGTACAAGGAATTCGGGCAGGAGCTGGTCCACGCATCTTCGGGCGAGGAGTTGGTCTCTGTCTTTGCCTCATTGCGTGAGGATGGCAGCCTGGCGGTCATGGTGGTCAACCTGGCTGCTGAGACGCAGCGGGTTCCGCTCACTATTAGCGGCTGGAACCTACCGGCCGAAGCGCAGGTCTTGCTGTTTGATAAGGACCATGCCGCCGAAGAGCAGCTTGCGCTGACCATCGGCCCGGACACCACACTTGAGCTCAGCCCAGAATCGATGCTGCTGCTGGTGCTTCCGGCAGGGGATTAGCGCATGAGCTCAACGGCACAGCCTTTCATTCTTGGCGCCAACTACTGGCCGCACCGCAAAGCCATGTATTGGTGGAGCCAGTTCGATGCTACCGAGGTGCGCGAGGAGTTTGCCCTCATGCGTGAGATCGGGCTGGATGTGGCGCGCATCTTCCTGCTGTGGGATGACTTTCAGCCCCAGCCGGATAGCGTCTCCCCCCAGGCGCTGTCTGATCTTGAGACGGTGTGCAACATCGCCGCTGATAGCGGCCTCAAGCTGGATGTCACCTTCTTCACCGGCCACATGAGCGGCCCCAACTGGGCGCCGCGCTGGCTGCTGGGCGGCCCGCTGCCGCACCACACATGGATTCGCCAAGTGGTCAGCCAGGGTCAGGTGCAGAACAGCGGCTACCGCAACTTCTTCAATGACCCGGTTGCCTTGCAGGCTGAACGCTTGCTCCTGCGCACCGTCGTAGAGCGCTTTAAGCAGCACCCGGCCATCTGGATGTGGAACCTGGGCAACGAGCCAGACCTGTTCGCCTGGCCCGCTTCCAATGCGGAGGGGCGCGCCTGGACGCGAGAGATGACCCAGCTCATCAAAGAGATCGATCCCGCGCACCCGGTTACCTTGGGCTTGCACGGCGGCAGCCTGCATGAGCGCAACGGCCTGACCATCAGTGATGTCTACGCCGAAACTGATGTGGCGGTCATGCACTCCTACCCCATGTATGTGGATTGGTCGCGCCAGCCGCTCGATCCTGATTTTGTACCCTACACCTGCGCCATCACCGCCAGCATGGCTGGCAAGCCCGTCTTGATGGAAGAGTTTGGTGGCTGCACCGCCGCTCCCGGCCAACCCTCGTATGACTGGGAGTGGGATGCCCTCGGCCAGCACTACAAGCGCTTCATGGCCTCCGAAGAAGACCTGGCCGAATACTTCCGCCAGGTGCTGCCCAAACTGGTGCAGATCGGGACCACTGGCGCCATCACTTGGTGCTTCGCCGATTACGCCGAGGAGCTGTGGGACAAGCCCCCCTGCGATGCCAGCAAACACGAGCGTTTCTTTGGGCTGGTGCGCCCGGACGGTAGTCTGAAGCCGCATGCTGAAGTCATTAAGCAGTTCGCCGCCACGCGCCCCACGGTGCAGCCGATCCCGCAATGGGCACAACTGCCCGTTGACGCTGCCGAGTTCAACGCAGACCCCAACACCCAGGTGCGCAAGCACTACCCTGACTATTTGAAGGCACTCGAAGCGGCCACACCGTAGCGCCGTACGAATTCAACCAAGAGACTTTGAGGAGAGTATGCAATCTGTAAATCAACAAACCGCTCACGCAGAGCGTGTGGCCGCCTTACTGCGTGAAATGACCCTGGCCGAAAAGATCGGCCAGATGACTTTGGTCGAGAAGAACAGCATCACCCTGCATGATGTGGAGCGCTACTTCATCGGCGGTCTGCTCAGTGGGGGCGGGGGTTACCCCAGCCCCAACACGCCAGAGAACTGGGGCAAGATGGTGGATGAATTCCAAAAGCATGCCCTCAACACCCGCCTGGCCATCCCCATGATCTACGGTGTGGATGCTGTGCACGGGCACAACAACGTCGTCGGCGCCACCATCTTCCCGCACAATATTGGGTTGGGCGCCACGCGCAACCCGCAGCTAGTGCGCCAGATCGCGCGCGCGACCGCTGTGGAGCTGGCTGCCACTGGCATCTATTGGAACTATGCCCCGGCGCTCTCTGTCCCGCAGGACATTCGTTGGGGCCGCACCTTCGAAGGCTTTAGCGAGCGCACCGAGTTGGTGACCGAGCTCAGCGTGGCCTACCTGGAAGGTTTGCAGAACCCGCAGGGTGTGCTGGACCTGGATGCGCCCACCGCCGTGCTCGGCACGCCCAAGCATTTTGTGGGCGATGGTGGTACCAGCTTCGGCTCCTCCACCACCTTCATTGCTGTGCAATACCTGCTGGATCAAGGCGTTACGGATGTGGATGAGGCCACCTTGCGCGAGCTGCACCTGGCACCCTATCTGCGGGCACTTGAAGCGGGGGCGCGTTGTGTGATGGCTTCGTTCTCCAGCTGGGGCGGCATGAAGATGCACGCCAACCGCTACCTGCTCACTGAGGTGCTCAAGAACGAGCTCGGTTTCTCCGGCTTCATTGTCACAGATTGGGAAGCGGTCAACCAGATCACACCTGATTATTACGAAGCCGTGGTGACTTCGATCAATGCTGGCATCGATATGAACATGGTGCCGTTTGACTACAAGAAATTCATTCACTGCCTCACCAAGGCAGTGAATGATGGCGATGTCAGCATGCAGCGCATTGATGATGCGGTCAGCCGTATCCTGCGCGTCAAGCTGGAGATGGGCTTGTTCGAGCGCCCGTACTCGCAGCCCAAGCTGCTGCCCGAAGTCGGCAGCGCCGCCCACCGCCAACTGGCGCGTGAAGCCGTGGCGCAGTCCGCCGTGCTGCTCAAGAACGAGGGCAACCTGCTGCCGCTGGCCAAAGACACGCGCCTCATCTTCTTAGCCGGTGAAGCCAATGACCTGGGCCTGCAATCCGGCGGCTGGTCGATCGAATGGCAGGGCAAGAGTGGCCCCATTACCGATGGCACCACGCTGCTGGCAGCCTTGGTGGACAGCGAGTCGACTGACAGCCAGGTGGTGTTTGACCGCTTCGGTAACTTTGATGACCAGGTGAACGCCAACGGCGAACCGCAACAAGCCGATGTAGCCGTAGTAGTGCTGGCCGAGCATCCCTACGCCGAGGGCAAGGGCGACCGTATCGACCTGGCCCTCAGCAAAGAAGAGCAGGAGCTGATCGCCCGCGTGCGTGCCCGCGCTGGCAAGCTAGTCATCATCCTCATGTCTGGGCGGCCGCTCATCATCACAGACGTGCTGGGGCAGGCAGATGCCTTCGTGGCCGCCTTCTGGCCGGGCAGCGAGGCCGCTGGCCTGGCGGACCTGCTGCTGGGCGACAAACCCTTCACGGGTAAGCTTTCCTATACTTGGCCGCGCAGCATGGAGCAGATTCCCCTCAACGGGAACACTGGCGGGGAGCCGCTGTTTCCCTTTGGCTTCGGGCTGAGCACATAGGCGGGCTAGTAGCCCAGGCATAGCTAGGCTATGCCTGGCATAGCCTAGGCATAGCCTACGCTTCCTATTGAATTCCTTCGGGCGGGCGTGATAGACTGTGATTCTTATCCGCCCGCCCGAGTGATTCCTGCACACATGACACAAACACAAGACTACAGCTTGCCGTATCCCAACTCATGGTTGTCTCCTGCGCTGGAGATCCGGCAGGAAGCTACGGTGGAGGGCCGCGGCATGTTCGCCGTGCAGCCCATCCCGCGCGGCGCGGTCGTCGCCATCTGGGGCGGCGATGTGGTGCCCACCGCTGCGTTCAAAGACCTGGCCGACTATCAAAAGAGCCAGAGCGCCCAGGTGGCGGATGGCTTTTACCTGGTGTCCAGCAAGCCTGGCCCGGGAGACTTCATCAATCACAGCTGCGATGCCAATGCAGGCTTGCAGGGCCAGATCGTCATCGTGGCCCTGCGCGATATCACCCCCGGTGAGGAAGTCTGCATTGACTACGCCATGTGTGACAGCACGCCCGGCGAGGAGTTTGAGTGCGCCTGTGGCTCGGGCAATTGCCGCGGCACCATCACTGGCGAAGACTGGAAGCTGCCAGAGTTGCAACAGCGCTATGCCGGGCACTTCTCCACCTATCTGCAAAATAAGATCAACGCTCAAAAGGATTAACTATGTTCAAAGAATTCAAGGAATTTGCAACGCGTGGCAATGCCATGGATCTGGCGGTCGGCCTGATCCTGGGTACTGCCTTCACTGGCATCGTCAATACGCTGGTCAATGGCATCCTCATGCCTCCACTGGGCTTGCTGCTGGGCGGGGCAGACTTCAAGGATCTGTTCCTGCTGCTCCAATCCGGTGACCCTGCTGGCCCGTATGTTTCGCTGGAAGCTGCCCAGGCCGCCGGCGCCGTCACCCTCAACTATGGCGAATTTGTCAACGCCCTGATCCACTTTCTGATCGTGGCCGCGGCGCTGTTCTTCCTGGTGAGAGGCCTCAACCGTATGCGTGCGCTGGGGCAGCCAGCCGCCGCCAAGACCAAGAGCAAACCGGCCAAGAAGAAGTAGCAGGGCCAGCGTATCGAATCGCTATAATTTTGCTTATGTGGCAGCCACTTCGTACTCGCGAAAGCGCCCGCAAGGGCCAGGGCATGGTGGAATTTGCGTTAGCTATTCCCATCCTGCTGCTGATCATTGTGGGCATCTTTGAGGCGGGGCGTGCCATCTATGTCTACCAATCCATCAGCAGCGCTGGCCGCGAGGCGGCTCGCCTCGGCTCCGGCGCAGGCGAAGCCAGCGGCACGCCGCAGTACCTCAACTGCACTGCCATCCGCAACCGGGCGATAGACATCGGCCGCCCTGGCAACGTCACCGCCGCCAATGTGCTCATCAGCTATGACCGTGGCCCGGGCACGCCCTCGTTGGGCAATTGCCCCGTCAATGTTGTAGACATCGCCCTGGGCGATCGCATCATTGTGCAGGTGACCGGCACCTTTACCCCCGGCGCGCCGATGCCGATCTTCCGCTTCCCTACGCTCACCTTCACCACAGTGACGCGCCGCACCATCCTCAAAGGGGTCGACCTGAGTTGGCTGCCGATGCTGGTCTCGTTGGATATTGACTTTGCGGAGGCCGAGTAGCATGCGCTCCCCGGGTCGCCGCGGCGAGCGCGGCCAAAGCCTCACTGAGATGGCCATCTCCTTTGTGGTGCTGGTGCTGGTGCTGGCGGTGGGCGTGGATGTAGGGCGTGCATACTTTGCCCTCATCTCCCTGCGTGAAGCCGCCGAGGAAGGCGCCATCTACGGCTCCTTCAACGTGTGCAGCACTGCAAACATTGAAGCACGCGTGCGTAGTAGCTCCACCACGCCGATAAACCTGGCCGATACGACCAATGTCACGGTGGCGGTCAGCCGGCCGTCCAGCTCGTGTGACGGCTCCCCGGTTACGTGTGCTGGCCAACCGCTCACTGTCACAGTGACGCATCAATTCACGCTGACTATGCCCTTTGTCGGCGCTATTCTCGGTACACAGACCTTTCCTTTATCTGTGTCTTCCAGCAGCACGATCCTAAGACCGCCCACCTGCTAGCAATCAATAAAAAAAGCCCGCCATTTGGCGGGCTTTTTTGTGGCATGCAGCAGGCTTTAGGCCTTGATGTTGACGTACTCTTCCACTTGCTGGCCGATGACAGCCAAGCTGTCTTGCCAGAACTTCTTCTCGCGGATGTTGATGCCAAAGCGCTGCGCCAGGGTGGCGGCATCGCCCAGGCCGGTGCTGGCCAGCAGCTCGCGGTAGTCCTTGGTGAACTCGGCGCCGCGCTGCTGGTAGATGGCATACAGACCCGTGCCAAACAGCAGGCCAAAGGCATACGGGTAGTTGTAGAACGAAAAACCGGCATAGTAGTAGTGCGGCTTCCAGGTCCACATGTACTTGTGCAGTTGCTTGGGGTCCAGCCCATCGCCGTAGGTCGCCAGTTGGGCGCGCTCCATGATCTCGCACAGCTCGTCGGCCGAGAGCTCGGCCTTGGCGCGGCGCTCGAATACTTCTTTCTCGAACAAATAGCGCGAGGTGATGTCTACGATCACCTGCGAAGCGTTGAGCAGCTGGTTCTCCAAAATGGCCAGCTTCTCGCCAGGGGTCTGTGCCAGCTTGATCGAGGCGTTGTTGATGATCGTCTCGCACATGATCGAGGCGGTTTCGGCCAGCGTCATCGGTGTGATCGCCTGCAGGAAGGTTTTGCCCACCAAGCATTCGTTGTGATAGGCGTGGCCCAGTTCGTGCGCCAGGGTGCTGAGTTGGTCCATCGAGCCGTCAAAGTTGGCCAGAATGCGAGACTCATCCACGCCGGGCACATCCATGCAGAACGCTCCGGCGCTTTTGCCCTCGCGCATCTCGGCATCGATCCAGTTGTTGTCAAAGGCACGCTTGGCCAGTCCGCGCAGATCGTCTGAGAAGCCGCCAAACTGCTCGAGGATGAAGTCGCGCGCCTCCTCGTAGGTGTAGACGCGGTCCATGCTGCCCATCGGCGCGTACAGGTCCCACCAGGCCAGCGACTGTTTGCCCAGGCGCTGTGCCTTGGACTTGAAGTAGCGCCGGAAGGTGGGGAAGCTCTCGTGCATGGCTTCCATCATTGCGTCCAGGGTTTGGCGGTCAATGCGCGAAGTGTCCACGGAGGAGTGCAGGGCGTCACTGCGGCCGCGGCGCTCGTTGAGCGTGTGCACCTCGCCCTTCACGCCGTTCATGGCGGCGGCATACACTTCCTTCACGCCATCGAAGGCGGCCATCTCAGCTTCGTAGCCGCGGCGACGCACATTCGGGTCTGCATGGCTGCGCAGATTGATCAGCGCCGGCATAGGCAGCTTCTGCAGCTTGCCGTCCAGCTTGAATTCAACACTCAGCTGCGAATTGGTGGTGTTCTGCAACTTGCCCCAGGCGTTGGAGCCACTCAGCGAGAGCTCGGCCGCCAGCGCCTCTTCGGCAGAGTCCATCAGATACTTGCTCTGCTGGTGCACTTCTTTCAGGAAGAAGGCGTGGTCGGCCAGCGTGCCCAAGCGGCGGGTGAGCTCATCCAGTTGGCTGGCGCTAAAGGTGCCGACCCAGCCGCTGATGGCGACATCGATCTTTTGCAGGTGCACGCCGTATTGCTCCACCTCAGATTCGGTGCGGCGGGCAGTCTGGTTGTAGGAGTCGGTAGTTGTGTATGAGGCGATGTAGGCATTGAGCGTGCCGTACAGACGCATGGCTTTGTTCAGCTTATCCAGCAGGCTGGAGAGCACGGTGGCCAGCTCATCGGTGCTGGTCTGCACCGGGCCTTCTGAGCGCTTTTCCACCTTCTGTTCGGCCAGGTAGGCGTCGATGGCTGCCAGCTGGCTTTCGAGGTCAGCTACGCCGGCTTTGAACTCGGCGCCTTCCAGGCTGGGGTATACGTTGCTCAGGTCCCAGCGGGGCACGTTGCCCAGGTTGGGCGCCTTGCTCTTGGGGGCTTTGGCTTTGCGTGCCACCGGCTTCTTGGCCGCCTTGCTGGCGGTCTTCTTTACCGGTTTCGCCTTGGCTTTAGTGACTTTGGCCTTGCTTTTGGCCTTGGTCACAGCTTTCTTGGCGGTTTTCTTTGCAGCTTTTTTCTTGGGGGCCATAGGGCATCCTTTTCACCAAAATATAGGGTAAAGACGAGTATCCCGATTGTAACAGAGCAAAAAACTCGCCCATGTGGGCGAGTTTTTTGTGATCCTAGGGGGAGCGAGCAGGGTGCTAGCCGGGTTAGCCAGTCACGTTGCTGCCAAAACTGGAGAAATCTGCACCGGTGGGGTTTTGGAAGACGCGCAGCCCGAACTCCGGCACGATGGCCAGCAAGTGGTCAAAAATGCTGGCCTGGATGGCCTCGTAGGCGGCCCACTCGGTTGTGGTGGTGAAGAGATACACCTCGATCGGCAAGCCGGTGGTGCCAGGGTCCAGTTGGCGCACGATAATGGTCTGATCCTTCTTCACATCCGGGCGCTGGCGCAGGTAGGCATCCACATAGGCCATGAAGACCGAAACGTTGGTGAGCTGGTTGGGCTTGTTCTCAAAGAAATCCTTCAGCAGCGGGCGCTGCTTGTGGTTGGCGAGCTCCTCAAGGGTGCAAAAACGCACGCTCTGAATATCCAGCGAGATGGAGCGTTTGACGCGGCGGCCACCGCTCTGGCTCATGCCGCGCCAGTTCTTGAAAGACACCTCCAGCAGCTTGTGCGTAGGGATCACAGTGAAGGTCATATCAAAGTTCTGGATCTTGATGGTATGCAATGACATGTTGGTGACATCGCCATCGGCAGCAAAGGCAGGCACCTCGATCCAGTCGCCTTCCTTCACCAAGTCATTGGCCGTGATCTGTACACTGGCCACCAGCCCCAGAATGGTGTCCTGAAAGATCAGCAGCAGGATGGCGGTGAGCGCCCCGAGGCCGCCCAGCAGCAGCGGCGAGCGGCCAGTGAATACGGAGATACTGAGGATGATGCCCACGCCAATGATCAGGATCTTGCCCAGGTCCAAATAGCTTTGGATGGGCACGCCGGAGTAGGTGGGGCGGCTCTCGTAGATCACATTGGTTGCGCTGAGCATAGCGTTGAGCGTCAGCACCAGGATCCACAGGATGAAGAACAGGCTGGCTGCTTGCAGGGTCTGGGTATATGCTGGCCACAGGTAGGCGAACACATACACCACGCCCAGTGGGGCTACCCAGGACAAACGGTTGGGCTGCATGTGCTTGACGAGCACATCGTCCCACTCGTTCTTGGTGCTGCGCGTCAGCCACACCAGCCCGCGCCCCACAATGTAGCGCGCGAACACAAAGCTCACGATGACTGCACCCAACACGGCCCACGGGGCCAGGTCTGGGTTGATGTCCATCCATATTCTGATACTGTCGATAAGGGTCATGGTTTGCTCCCAAGTTGAGATGGGGGTCGTTTCATTTCAAAGGTATCTGCGGTGCGCGCGTAACCAAAGCCGGAGAGACGGCCAATGGCGCGCAGTTTCTGAGCGTCAATGTAGAACTTTTCGTTGATGATCTCATCGGCAATGTGCATATGCACCACCTCGCCGAGGATGATCCACGAGGAACCCGGCGTGCCATCCCCAATGGGCACCACTTGGCTCAGCACGCATTCAAAACTGGCCGGGCTCTCCGCTATGCGCGGGGCACGCACGCGCACACTCGGCGCAGGCGTGAGTCCCGCCAGCACGAACTCGTCGCCATCCGGCGGCAGCTCAGTGGAGCTCAGGTTCATGGCCTCGGCCAGGTCTTCGGTCACAATGTTGATCACGTACTCCTTGGTCGCCAGGATGTTGTTATAGGTGTCCTTGACGCCGCCATCCGTGCCGCGCACCTCGGCGCAAAACAGCAGGGTGGGGGGGTTATGGGCAGCTACGTTGAAGAACGAAAAAGGCGCCAAATTGTGTACGCCCGCCGCATCCATACTGGAAACCCAGGCGATGGGGCGCGGCACAACGCAACCGTTGATGACTTTGCTAATGGCGCCCGCAGGGGCAGTCTTGGGATCGATCTGCATGCAGGCTACTTCTTGGTGCGCTGGCTGAAGGTCCACGCCAGCATGAACAGGCCAAAGAGCATGAAGAAGAAGCGTGCCAGTTCAAACCACGGGCTGGGGAAGGCGTACACCAGGATGCCAGCGGGCACATAACCCAGCCACAAGCCCCAGCGTAGCACTCGCTCCCACACGGTCTTGTCCGGCAGCACAAAAGCAAACAGGAAGAAGCTCAGGTAGCTGCTCTGGAACTTGATTGAACTCCACAGCGCACGGGAATGGATCATCTCAGCACTGGGCTGTACCCCTTGCCCGGCCATGCGCAGAAATACCAGCAGCTCATTGTTCTCGTGAATATCCAGATAGCTGGTGATCAGCAACGCCACCAGCCCGGCGGCGACCAGCCACACATTGTCTGCATTTTTTAGGGCGATCGCCAGCAGGATGAACAAGGCACTATAGAACAGCACAAAAAAGCTGTCGATGGCTACATAGGTGCGCACGCTGGTTTCATTGGCCAGCAGCATGTCAGCGTATTGGGCGGGAGCCTGAAAGCCCTCGAACGATTGGTCCGCCGAGCCCTGCAGAATGCTGGCTACCAGCAGCGCCGCCAGTGCAAGCCCGGCGGCCAGCGCCAACCGCACAATGTTGCGAGTGAGTGTGGTGCCCTTCATTTACTCTCCGTCTCCGTCCATCCAACTGTCTTGGTACTCTGGCTTTTCCATCTCTAGCGCATCGGTGGTGAGGTGCAGCGGGTGGAAGGTATCCACCATCACGGCCAGCTCATCCGTGCGCTTCTTGCCGATCGAGGCCTCGGTAGCGCCAGGCTGCGGGCCGTGAGGCAGGCCGAAGGGGTGCATGGAAATATCGCAGCGGTCGATGCCCTTGCGAGACATGAACTCGCCCTCGGCGTAGTAGATCACTTCGTCTGACTGCACGTTGGAGTGGTTGTAGGGCGCCGGGATGGCATCTGGGTGGAAGTCGTACAGGCGCGGCACAAAGGAGCACACCACAAAATTGCGCCCCTGGAAGGTCTGGTGCGTGGGCGGCGGCAGGTGCAGCGCGCCGACATGCGGTTCGTAGTCGTTGATGTTGAAGATCCACGGGTACAAGTAGCCGTCCCAGCCCACAACATCATGCGGGTGATGGTCAAGCACGTGGCGGCTGATCGTATCACGCACTTTGACGCGCACTTCAAATTCGCCGCGGTCCGTGTGGGTATCAAGTTGAGTAGGAACGCGGATGTCGCGCTCGGTGTAGGGCGCGTGCTCCAGCAGCTGGCCGTACTCATTGCGGTAGCGGCGCGGCGGCTCGATGTGCGATGGTGTCTCGATGACGAAGAAGCGCGCCTCTGGGCCGGAGATCTCCAGCTTCCAGGTGGTGCCAAAGGGGATGACGACATAATCGCCCGCCTTGAACTCTAGCACGCCGAACTGGCTGCGCAGCACGCCGCTGCCCTCGTGCACGAACCAGCACTCGTAGGCCTGCGCGTTGCGATAGAAGTAGTCCATGCTATTGGTGGGGCGGCTCAGGCTCATGGTGACGTCGTTGTTGCCCAGCACCACACGCCGCGCCGCCACCGGGTCGCCACCCGCAGGGATGTCCGCAGTGCGGAAGGCGCGGTGGCGAATGGCGCCAAAGTCCACATATTCAGGTTTGGCGCTGCCGAGTAGCTCTACTTTTTTGATGCGTGGGGGAAGGAAGTGATGATACAGCAGGGATTGGATGCTGGAAAAGCCCTCCAAGCCCATCACTTCTTCACGATACAGGTTGCCATTGGGCTTGCGGAACTGCACATGGCGTTTTTGGGGGAATTCACCGAGGGAGTGGTAGAAGGGCATTTTTAAGTCCTTTCAGCGGTCAGCTGTCAGCCTTCAGCTTGCGAATGAGCGAGCTAAGCATCTTCTTGATTTCGGTTATGTCTTGATTGAGTTGAGCATATTGCTCACTAGTGAGGAATTTTAGCTCAAATGCAAGCAACAGCTGATACTCGGTCTCACTAGCTGATCCAAAAGCTATTTGTAGGAATCGGCGCATATCGGCATCACTACCGCGTCCAACCCCCTCAGCAATATTTGATGGAATAGACACAGCTGCGCGCCTAAGCTGGCTGGTAAGCCCATACAGCTCTGAGGTTGGGAATTGTGTGGTGGCCTTGTAGATTTGAAGCGCCAATAGGTGGGATTTCTCCCAAACTTGCAATTTGCGAAAGTCTTTCACTCACCCTCCTGAAGCTGAAAGCTGACTGCTGATAGCTTTAGGCTAAATCACTCGATTCGCTAATGTGCCTAAAGCCTCCACTTCCAACTCAACAACATCGCCTATTTGGAGCCAAGGGCCCTCCGCCTTCGTGAGCTCCAGCAGGCAGCCTGTGCCCACCGTGCCCGAGCCGATCACATCGCCCGGCTGCAGGGTCACATCCTGCGAGGAGCGCGCAATAATCTCGCCGAAGGAGTAGTGAATATCGGCCCAGTTGCCGAGCGAAAGCTGCTTCCCGTTCACGCGCGCTTTCATTTCGAGCGTGTATACGCCGGGGCGGCCGGCGCTGGCGCTTGCCAGCTCATCCGGCGTCACGATCACCGGCCCCAGGCTGGTGGCGAAGTCTTTACCCTTGGCTGGGCCGAGACCCACCTTCATTTCTTTGCGCTGCACATCACGCGCCGACCAATCGTTCATGATGGTGAAGCCAAAAATGTGCTCCACAGCCTGCTCAGGCGCCAGGTCGCGCCCCGGCTTGCCAATGATTGCCGCCACTTCCAGCTCATAGTCCATCGCCTGGGTAAAACGCGGGATGCGGATCTCGTCACCTGGCCCGAACACCGTGGTGGGGTTGGTGAAGTAAAACACAGGGAACTCGTACCACTCCGTCGGCACCTCGCGCCCGCGGTTCTGGTTGGCGGTCTTGACGTGCGTCTCGAAGGCATAAGCGTCACGGATGCTGGGCGGGTTGCTCAGTGGGGGTAGCAAGCGCACATCGCTCAGCGGCCACACCGATTGCGTCTGGCGGGCGATCTGCGCCGCCAGCGCCCAGGTGTCCGCCCCGGCTCGGATGAAGCTCAACATGTCTTGCGGCAGGTCGCCACGCCCCAGGGAGACGACGCGGTCTTCTGCAATGAGCGCCCCCAATCGGGGGCGCTCATCACTGGGTGCTGTGAATGTCAGGTAGCGCATCGGCCTACAGGTTGCCGCGGCGGTCTTGCTCCGCCTCCAGCGCTTCGAACAGGGCCTTGAAGTTGCCCTTGCCGAAGCCGCGGCTGCCGCGGCGCTGGATCACTTCAATGAAGGAAGTAGGGCGGTCCTGAATGGGGCGCGAGAACACCTGCAGCAGATAGCCTTCGTCATCGTGATCCACCAAGATGCCGAGCTCGTTGATCTTGTCCAGTGGCTCCTTGACGATGTCGCCCACGCGCTCCGGCAATTGATCGTAGTATGCATCCGGCACACGCAGGAACTCAATGCCGTTCTCCTTGAGCTGCGTCATCGTCTCGATGATGTCGCCCGTTGAGAGCGCCAGGTGTTGCACACCCGGGCCGTAGTAGTAGTCCAAATATTCTTCGATCTGGCTGCGGCGCTTGCCGTCTGCCGGCTCATTGATGGGCAGCTTGATGCGCCCGTTGCCGTTCTCCATCACTTTGGACATCAAGGCCGAGTACTCGGTGCTGATGTCCTGGTCGTCAAAGTGTTGCAGCTGGCGGAAGCCCATCACGCGGTGGTAGAAGTTCACCCAGTAGTTCATCTTGCCCAGCTGCACATTGCCCACAATATGGTCAACCGCCGCCAGGCCAGCGTTGTTGGCTTCTTTTTCCAGCGGTTGGTAGCCGGGGGCAAAGGGGCCTTTGTACTCGCTGCGATCTACGAACACGTGCAGCACCTCACCATAGGTGCGGATGGCGGAGGTGCGCAGGATGCCAAAATCATCCTTCTCTTCACGCGGCGCCCAGGCGCCCACGCCGCCGCGTGAGGTGGTCTCTTTGTAAGACTTCTCGACATCTTCCACCTGCAGGGCTACTACCTTGACGCCATCTCCGTGCGCCAACTGATGCCCGGCGATCTCGTGGCTGGGGCCGTATGCGGCCGAGACCACAACACGGATCTTGCCAGACTCCAAAACGTAGGAGGCAAACTCGCGGTTGCCAGTCTCCAGGCCAGAATAGGCCACGGGCTTGAAGCCCAAGCCCTTCCACCAGTAATGCATTGCATGCTTGGCATTGCCTACGTAAAAATGTAGATGATCAATCCCCTGGATCGGCAGAAAATCACCTTCTTCGGTCATGGGGCGCGTTTCTGTTTGAGCTTCGTGCACTGTAGCCATGCGCAACTCCTGTGGGTTGGGGTTTCTTTCATTATATTACTTTCGCGCCCCTACCCTTGCAAAGGGCGAAAGTGCCGCATGCTAAAATCATCAGACGTACTCATAATGCACCGGCGCGTATCCATCTATTTGCTGCTTGCGGTGGGGCTGTTGGCAGCCTGCGTGCCCTCACGCGCCGAAATACAGGCCACCCCCAGCCCCTATACGCTGGAGCCGGTATTTGAGGAGTTCTATCACTTCCTCGGCGGGCTGCCGCGGGCGGGCGCGGTGCTCTCCCCCGGTATTGTGGAAGGCAACATCCAGAAGCAGTACATCGAAGCCGGGCTCATGGTTTACGACCCGGCCTTGCCCCCCAGCGAGCGGGTCAGCCTGGCGCCACTGGGCCAGCAGCTGGGCCAGTGGGACGCCCCGCTGCCGGATGCCAATTTGCAGGGTGCGCTGTTTGTAGACGGCTACATCATCTACTCCGGCTTTGAGGAGCTCTATCGCCAACTTGGTGGGGCGCGCTATGTCGGCCGGCCGCTCACCGGCGTGCGTTATATCGAGGAGCGCGGCCGCGCCGAGCAGTACTTCGAGAACCTCGGCTTTTACATGGATCTCAAAGAGTCCCCGCCCACGGCTCGCCTAATGGACTATGGCCGCCAGGTGTGCGGCCAAGACTGCGGCGTGGTTGCCAGCGGCCCGCCTGCCATCATCCAGGCTGAGCCCTATGGCGAGCCCTTTGTGAGCGCTGCGGCCGCCATCGACCCGGCTGTGTTGGGGCCGCGCCTGGCCGGCCCATACCAGCTGGCGGATGGCAGCCTGGAGGTCATCTACCAGAACCTGGTGCTGTACACTCCCGCCGGCCAGCAGACAGTGTTGCCGCGCCCGCTCACGGCGTTGCTCGGCATCCTGCCCGAGCCGCGCACCACCCAGCTCAATAACCCCAATGTCACCTTCTACGCGCTGGACGGCGCGTTTGGCTACAACGTATTGACCCTGTTTGACGAATACATTCGCCAGCACAGCAGCTATGAGCTGTTCGGTGCGCCGGTTCAGGAGCTGCAACCCACGGGCAGCGGCGCCAGCCAATGCTTTGTCAGTGCCTGCTTGCAGTATCAGGCCGGGCAGGTGAGCCTGCTGCCGTTAGGCGCCGAGTACAACACGCGCTTCTATGAACAGTCATCGCCGCTGGTGCAAGCTGCCTTTGAGCAAATTCGCATCGAAGTCTGGGAGGCGCGTGCGCAGGTCTCTTCCAGCGAGGGGCAGACCATCTATGCCAGCCTGCATGCCAACGGCGAGTTGTTGCAGGGCTTGCAGCCCTATTTGAAAGTAACTCCCCCCAACGGCGAGACGGTACAGTACACCTTCCCGCCTACAGATGTGAACGGCCAGACCTTGCTTAACATCCCCCCGGTGCAAGGGCAGAATCAGGAACTGGTGATCTACGAGGTGTGTTTGGATAGCCTGCACGGGGCAACGCGCTGCACCACCGACTCGTACCGCATTTTAGGAAACCCCTAGGAGGAAGCATGGAAAGCCAAGACATTGCAAGCCTGATGAACCGCTATCTGGAAGTCAAAGCGCAGACCGCCCAGCTTGAAACGGAAAAGCAAAAATTGATCCAGGAAGCCATGCCGCAAGAGGTGCGCCAGCGCGTAGAAGAGATCGAGACGGAGTTTGCCGGTAAAGGCCAGCAAGCAGAAGCCACACTGGCCGAACTTGAAGAGCAGATCAAGGCTGCCGTGGTGGCGGCGCGTGCCAACCAGGCGGTGGAAGGCATGAAGGTCTCATACCATACCGGCCGTGTCACTTGGGATTCCAAAGGGCTGGAAGAAGCCATGGGCAGCGACCCACAAGTCGCCGCGGCGATCGCTCAGTACAAGAAGCAAGGCAAAGACTACGCCGCGCTCACTTTCCCTAAAGCCTGACTATCAGGCTAGCACCTGATACAGCCAGATCCCCGCAGTCACCGCCAGGTTGAGCGAGGTCACCCGCCCGCGCATCGGCAGGCTGACCACCTGCGTGCAGGCAGCTAGCTGCTCGGCGCTCAGCCCCTCGCGCTCGCTGCCCAACAGCAGTGCTGCAGGCCGCTGGTAGGCTGCCTTGCGATAGTCCAGCTCGGCTTTGGCCGAGCTGCCATAGATGTGCACGCCCTCCGTGATAGCCCAGATAGCGAACTCAGCAAAGCTGGCTTGCACCACAGGTACCGTGAAATGTGCCCCCATGCCCGCCCGCACTGCTTGCGGGTGCCAGGGGTCGGCGCCGCCATCCAACAGGATCAAGCCATCGCCGCCAGCTGCATCCAGCGTGCGCAGCAGGCTGCCCAGGTTGCCGGGGTCCTGCGGCGATACGGCGGCCAGCACCACGGTTGAAGGTCCAAGACTGAGCGCTGAAAGTTGCACGGCTTGCTGGCGGGCGACAGCCAGGATGCCTTGCGGGTTGTCCTTCTCGCTCAAGCTGGCCATCACCGCTGCGCTGACTTCCAGCGTTTCCACGCCGGCGTGCTGCAGCTGTTCTGGCAGCCCCTGGGCAAACTCGCCGCGCAGCAGGGCGGGGCAGTGCAGCGCAAACGCCAGCGCCGCGCCAGATTCCAACGCCGCCCCAATATGAAACACACCTTCGATCAGATATAGGCCACTGTGCTGGCGCGCTTTGCGCTCGCGCAGACTGCGCGCCAACTTCACTTTGGAGTTACTGCGGCTGGTGAGCATGAGGGCATTATACGAGTGTAGGCAAAAACAAAAACGCTGGCCACCGGCCAGCGTTTTTTGTTCGGCTTGTTGAGTCTTACATACCCAGGCAGTTGAACGTACCTTCCACTATGAAGGTGCTGCCGTCTGGCCGCCGCGCTTCGCCGGTATAAGAGCCAGAAAGCGCATCTGAGTTGATATTGACGTAGAGCCAATTGGTTGTGTATTGCACTCCGCCTACGCGCCAGGAGATGCCGCCGCGCGCCGGCGTGCCGGAGGTTGCGCCTTCCTCTACAGTTAGTAGGACGGCATTCTCGCCGGGCCGGCCGCCGCTCACCACGATGGACGGCGCCGTTTCACAACGGGCGCCGGTCATATCCACCGGGTGCTCGCCGCCCACGCGCACCAATCCGGCCACGCAGTTGAACACGCCGTTGACTGGAATGACCACTTGCACCGGCACGCCGGTGCTGCCGCGATGGGCCGTGCCCTCAAAGCGCCCGGAGAAGCCATCGCCATTGAGCGTGATGACAAAGGTGTCCTGCGCGGAGACCACCGCGCCGTCTGTGTACGCCTCAGACGTAGCCCACACCATCTGGCCGCTGCGAACGAGACCCTCGCCGCCAAAAATGATCAGCGACGCATACGGCGGAGGTGCGCCAGCCGTGGGCGGGATGCTCAGATAGGTGTCGCCGTCCAACTGCTCGCACGTGCCGCCGGTGAGCATCAGGGGCAGCTCACCACCGATGGCGATCGTGCCTGTGCCCCCGGCGGCGCCACTGGGCGGGCCGCCGAGACTGCCCACGCTTGGCGGGCTAATATTGTTGGGGATAGTGCCGTGCGCGGGCTCGCCCAACCCGGTGGCCGCGTCCTGGCTGCCACCGGCATCGCCCGCTGGGGCCGAACTACCGCCAGTCTCGCCGCCGCCGCTGGGCAGGGTGGGGGTGCTGGTGGCAGCCGCGGGCATGGGGCTGCAGGCGGCCAGTGCCAATAAGAGCCATACTGCGATCAAAGTCGGATACGTACGCGAAGTGTGCATAGTGTCTCCTGGGTGCTGCATTTTCATTGAGAATCTGCTTTTTAGCCACACAGAACCGCCAGCAAACGTTCCATTTTCTTGATAGCTTTTGCAAGTAGACCAGCGTGTTAATTAAGGTGTATGAATTCGCCCGCTGAAAGCACCTCTCGTATACCCGATTTTTACGACCTTTCAATAGAAGTGCGCCATCAACGCCTGCGTGAGCTAGGCGTTCTGAGCGATGAGCAATTGAGTGCGCTGGCAAACGGTGGCATTCAAGCCGAAGCGGCTGACCATATGGTCGAGAATGCCATCGGCGTGCACAGCTTGCCCCTTGGCCTGGGTCTTAACTTTGTTGTCAACGGGCGCGAGGTGCTGGTGCCCATGGCGGTCGAGGAGCCATCGGTGGTGGCGGGCGCCTCGTTCATGGCTAAGTTGGCGCGTGCCGCGGGCGGCTTCCGTGCCAGCACAGACGCGCCGCTCATGATCGGCCAGATGCAGCTGCTGGATGTGAAGGATCTCGACGCAGCGGCAGCCGCCCTCGCAGCCGCCACGCCAGAGTTGCTGGCCGAGGCGGCCCAGATCGATCCGGTGCTCTTGAAGCTGGGCGGCGGCCCGCGTGAGCTGGTCGTGCGCCGTATAGACGATTCGCCGATTGGCCCCTTTTTGGTGCTGCACCTTATCTATGATGTGCGTGATGCCATGGGCGCCAATGCCATCAACACCGCCTGCGAGCGCCTGGCGCCGCGCATTGAGGCGCTCACCGGTGGGCGCGTGCACCTGCGCATCCTGAGCAACCTGGCCGACCGCCGCCTGGCGCGCGCTGAATGCACCATCAAGCTCAGCGAGCTGGCCTTCGGCAATTTCTCCGCCGAACAGGTGCGTGACGGCATTGTGGAAGCCTGGGCCTTCGCCGCGGCGGACCCGTATCGGGCGGCCACGCATAACAAAGGCATCATGAACGGCATCGACGCCGTGGTGATCGCCACCGGTAACGACTGGCGCGCCGTCGAAGCGGGGGCACATGCTTACGCCGCCCGCAGCGGGCGCTACACCTCGCTGAGCACTTGGGGCGTCTCGTCGGAGGGCGATCTGGTCGGCAGCCTGGAGCTACCGATGGCGGTCGGCATCGTGGGCGGCGCCACCAAAGTGCATCCTACCGCGCAGGCCGCGCTCAAACTCATGGGCGTCACCACCGCCGCTCAGCTGGCTGAGATCATTACGGCCGTCGGTCTGGCGCAGAATCTGGCCGCCTTGCGCGCCCTGGCCACCGAGGGCATCCAGCGCGGCCACATGAGCCTGCACGCCCGCCAGGTCGCCATCGCTGCCGGGGCGCAGGGCGAACAAGTGGAGAAGCTGGCCGCCCAGCTGGTTGCCGAGAAGACCGTGCGCGTAGACCGCGCCGAGCAATTATTGAAGGAATGGTCGCAATGACAGAAATCCCGCACACCCACGAAACGGCTCGGCTGCTCAAGCCGGAGCATCCCGTTGGCATCGTTGGCTATGGCGCCTATGTGCCGCGCTACCGCCTGCCCGCCAAAGAAGTGGCACGCGTCTGGACGGATGGCACGGCGGGTTTGCCGATCGTTGAGAAGTCGGTGCCCGGGTTGGACGAAGACGTCATCACCATGTCCATTGAGGCTGCCCGCAACGCGGTCGCCCGCGCCGAAGTGCCCGTCACAGATCTGCGTGCTATCTGGGTTGGCTCCGAGTCTCACCCCTATGCCGTCAAGCCCAGCTCCACGCTGGTGGCCGAAGCCATCGGCGCCTCCACCAGTATCCAGGCTGCAGATTGGGAATTTGCCTGCAAAGCAGGCACGGAGGCGATGGTGGCGGCGATGGGCTTCGTCGGCTCACGTATGGCGCAGTACGCCATGGCCATCGGCATGGATACCGCCCAGGGCCGCCCAGGTGATGCGCTGGAGTACACCGCCGGGGCAGGCGGGGCGGCCTTCATCATCGGCCCGGCCGAAGAGTCCGTGGCCGAGATCGAGTGCACTTATTCCTTTGTCACCGACACGCCGGATTTTTGGCGTCGCCAGTACGCCAAGTACCCGGAGCACGGCCAGCGCTTCACTGGCGAGCCGGCCTATTTCAAGCACATCACCACCGCTGGCCAAGCCATGTTCGAGGCGACCGACACCAAGGCCGAAGATTACACCTTCGCCGTGTTCCACCAGCCCAACGCAAAATTCCCGCAGCGCGCCGGGCAGATGCTCGGCTTCACGCCGGAGCAAATTCAGACTGGCCTGCTGGTGCCGCGCATCGGCAACACCTATTCCGGCGCGGCCATCATTGGCCTGACTGCTATTTTGGATATTGCCAAGCCAGGTGACCGCATTATGCTCGTTTCCTTCGGCTCCGGCGCTGGCTCGGATGCCATGGTGCTGCGTGTGACCGACAAGATCGCCGGTAAGCCACAGCTGGCGCCTACTACTGAGCAGTACATCCAACGCCGCACTGAGATCGACTATGCCGCCTATGTGAGGATGCGTGGGAAGTTGGCAATGAAATGACAGATAGTTGACTGGTTGCTTGGTCGACTAGTCGACTAATGAACTAACCGACTGCTTTTGACTAAGGAATTTATGACAAACGTAATCATCGCCGGTATCGGGCTTACGCCCGTCAACGAACACTGGAACACCTCACTGCGTGAGCTGGCCTTCCACGCTATGGAAGCCGCTATGCAGGATGCAGGCGGCCTGCGCCCTACGGCGCTGTACGTGGGCAACATGCTGGCGGGCCAGCTATCCAAGCAGACCCAACTGGCGACGCTGCTGGCCGACTTTGCTGGCCTGACCGGTATCGAGGCCGCCACCATCGAGGCGGCCGGGGCCTCGGCCGCCATGGCGCTGCGCACCGGCATGCTGGCGGTCGCCAGCGGCCAGGTGGATGTCGCCATGGTGCTGGGCGTCGAGAAGCTCAGCGAGCAAGTGCCCGCCGAGGTGGAAGCTGCTCTCGCCATGAGCTCCGATACGGATTACGAAGCCGAGCAGGGGCTGACGCTGACCGCACAAGCCGCGCTGCTGGCCCAACGCTACATGCACGAGCACCAGGTGCCCGAGCACGCCCTGGCGGGCTTTGCGCTCACCGCCCACGCTAACGGCGCGCACAACCCCAATGCCATGTTCCAAAAGGCGGTCAAGCCGGAGACCTATGCCAAGGCGGGCATGGTCAGCGCGCCACTCAACATGTTTGATGTCGCTCCCAATGCCGACGGTGCCGCGGCCCTAATCCTCACCCGCCGTGAGCTGCTGCCGCCTAAGTTCTCGCATCCGCTGGTCGAGATCATCGGCTCCAGTGCCGTTACCGACACCCTGGCGCTGCACGACCGGCCGGATCCGCTCACCTTCAACGCGGCGCGGCTCTCGATCGAGCGCGCCTGCGCCCAGGCGGGCATCCTGCCCAAGGATGCTGACCTGTTCGAGTTGTTCGATGCCTTCTCCATCTATAGCGCCCTCACGCTGGAAGCCGCTGGCCTGGCCGCCCGCGGCGAGGGCTGGAAGCTGGCCCAGAACGGCGCCATCTCGCTCACGGGCGAGATGCCCATCACCACCTTGGGCGGCCTGAAAGCACGCGGCTTCCCCGGCGGCGCCACCGGCGCCTACCAGGCTGCCGAGGCTGCACTGCAACTGCGCGGTCAGGGCGGCGGAGCGCAGATCGCTGGCGCCAAGACTGCCTTGGTGCAGAGCTTGGGCGGCCCGGCTTCCACGGCGGTGACGCATGTGTTCAAAACGGTGTAATGCGCGGCGAGTGGGCGCTCACGCTGTTTCTGGTTTCGTACGGTAATCACTACCTGCGGCAGCCAGCTGGGCTTGACCCCAATGCTGACGCTGACAGGGTCTTGCAGTTTGTAGACAAGCTCTCCTTCTGGTTTTCAAAGCCAGAAGGGGAGCCTGTTCTTTTAACTGATAATGTAGCCGGCTGGTTTACTGCGCTGCAGGCACGTGGGGTCACACATCTCTCGATTGGTGTTCCGTCTGCACCGACTGACCCCAGTTTACTGGCCTTTGTCGGTAGCGCACCGCTGGAAGTTTGCTCGCACACGGTTCAAGGCAACCTGTATTGGATGTATCGTTGGGTCACCGGTGGCCAAGGCCGCCCATGGCGTGTGGAGTACCTCGGGCAGCCGCAAGCGCAATTCTCTGTATTTGACCAAGCCCATTCCATCTCTAAGGCCCGCGCCAACCTCTTGCAGGCTTTGCACGCCTGCCACCAGTTTGCCCGCCAGCACAGCTATATGCAGCACTGGGCAGCCACTTTTGATTCTGCCCAGGACAGCCTGCAGTCTCCCGACCCACACATGCCCTACGAAGGTATCGTGAAGCCAGAGCACTTCCCGCTGGCCGAGCGCCAGTTGCTGGCCGCTGCGGCACGCGCTTACGTCTTCGGCGGCATGGGCTCGTGGAATGACAATGGTTTTGACGGCGCGGCCCAGCAGGAATTTGCTACGATCACGCGCCAACTGTTTGAAGCCGTGCGCATGGCCTGCATTGTGGCCGCTAGCGCTACAGCACACACATAGGAGACAGGTATGGAGTTGTTACAACAACGGCTGGCACAAGCCACCGAGCTCACCAATTCACCAGGCCGCCTTGGCCGCATCGCAGGCTGGTTTGCATGCGGCGCTGGCGGACGCCAAGACCGCTCTGGTGCAGAGCCTGGGTGGCCCGGTTTCCACAGCAGTAACGTATGTGTTCCGCACGGTGTAATTTAGATCGATATAGAGTGGGGCGGTTAGTTACACTGGATCTTCCACAGTCCTACGTTTGTGGGCGAGAACCACTCTTCTAGCAACTGGCAACCCGGATCGAGATCAGGCAGCCAGGGGCGGTCGGGGTGCTCGATCGAATTCGTAAACTCATGCGCTGGCATATACGGCCGGTACAGAATTAACCAGCAGGCCTCCCGGCAGCCCGGCTCTGCGGCCTGGGGCTGCATCCCATAGTAAAACAACGGAGCAAGGTCAGGAGTGAGCAGCTTGGGCTCATCCTGTTCTTTCAGGTAAGCCACCAGGCTCCGCCAGTCTTCTTTTATATAGTGTGTCTGCGTGTGCACGCTGGAGCCGATCCACAAGCCCAGCGGCAGCGAAAACACGAACAGCCACACGGCCAGTTGGCGAGAGGTATTGGGAGCCAGCCTGGCTTTGACCCATTGCCATAAGAAACCTGCGCCCCCGGCAACGATGAACAGTAAGAAGGGCAACAGAACAATAAAGTAACGATCCATGTACAGCGGTTTGCGCAGCGAGACGACTATCATCACTAACGTGGGCGCCATCACGGCCAGCACAAACACTGCCAGCAGCTCCCTGCGTTGTTTGGCAAACACCAAGGCGGCCAGGGTAAATGTGGCCAGCACCGTGCCCATAGCTAAAGATTGCCAACTGGTTTGGCCGCCAAAGCCACTGAGCAGATTCCACAGCGTGAGCAATGGGTCCTTCAAACTAGGCAGATCGATCCAGCCGTTGCCGAGCATCGGCTCCTCGAGTGCATAGAACCAGGCCACCCGCAACAGCAGCGGCACGATCGCCACCACAGTAAGTATTGTCCAGCCGCGGAAGAAGGCGGGCTCGCTGCGCAGTTGCCGGGCAGCAGAGAGCACCAGCAAGGCGGCCACGAAAAAGAAATAGTAGTGGCTCAGCAAACCAGCGACTAGCACCAAGCCAGCCGCCAGCCAGTGCCAGGTGCGCCGCTGGCGGCGCATGTGCAGGTGCAACGCCAGCAACAGCGCGGCCAGGCTGCTGGTGACCCCGTAGGTCTTGGCGTCCTGGGCGAAGAACACCAGCATCGGGTGCACGGCCCAGGCCCAGGCGGCCACCCAGCCGCCGGGCCGCCCGCCCGCTTCACGGCCGATCTTCCACGCAGCCGGTACCGCCAGCACCCCGAAAGCAGCTGAGACGAAGCGCAGCCAAAACTCGCTGGCCCCGAAGATATCGATCACTGGTTTGATGAGCAGGTATGAAGTAGGCAGGTTGGGGCTATTGCGCAGCATCTCCGGCACTGTGTCCCAGGGGACAATTACCCGCAGCCAGGTCATACTTTCGTCGTGCCACAGACTCTGCTCCCCCAGAGCGTAGAAGCGCAGCCCAGCCGCCAGGAGCACCAGCAACCCGAGTGCGACCCAGGTTGGCACGCGTCTGGGTTGGCTGGCGCCTGGCATGCTAGGCGCCCACCAGGGCGCGGTAGATCACCGCGGCCCACCAGCTCACGAACACCAGCACAGCTTGCCAATCCTTGAGGAAGGACAGGCCAGCCAACCACGGCCCCGCCAGGCTGGAAATCGCCGCATAGGGAAACAGGAACGGCGATGCCGAAAAGAAAAAGCGCGTGTCTTTGCGCTCCAGCCCCATGGCAAGCAGCGCGATCCCCAACGGCACTTGAAACGGCCACAGGCCCAGCCATAGATTGTGGGTCATGAACTGGAACGGCCGGGGCTGCGCCAGCAGTTCCAGCGGCCAAGGGCCAAACAGCAGCAAGCTGGCCAGCACCACCACGCTGAACAGGATCGCGGCGTGCAACCACTGGCGGCGCGGTACGCCCAGCGCCAGACCCAGGGCGACCTGCGGCTTGGTGAGCGCCACCAGCGGCCACCACTGGGCGGGCAGCAACGCGCCCGCTAGAATGAGTACATCAACCTGTCCGTGGATCAGGGTATAGATCACGGGCGGCGAGAGCAGGAAAAGTACCAGCTTCAACTTTCCACTGGCGTAGCGGTGGATCAACCCTGTGGCGGCCAGCAGCGTAAGCCCAGCCAGCACGCCCCAGCCCCAGCGCAAGGGCAAATAGCTCAGTGGGATGAATAGCGCCGCCAGCCAGGGTGGATTGGAGTAATAGTCCCGCGTTTCCATTACCGGCGAGCCGTAAAGCGCGATTCCGGTCGCTATTCGCTGGGCTGCGCCCTGATACATCCCCCAGTCATCGCCCCCGGGCATTGGAAGCAAGGCAAAGACCGCCCCGAAGACCAGACAGATCAGCAGCACGGGCGCGATCGAGCGCAGGAATTGTGAGCGTTGCATGCGTAGCGATTATAAGGCTGGTACTATCTCACAGCCATCGGCGGAGGAGACATGCCCGATCTTATTCGTTCACGTTTGACCCAAACTCTGGGGCTTACCAATGCACTGGCCGCGCAGCTCACCAGCGAGCAGCTCAAGCGCCACAACGGCGCCGCGCCGTCCAATAGCATCGGCGCGCAGTTTTGGTGCGTGGTCGGTGCCCGCGAGAGCTATGCACGCGCCTTCGAGGCTGGCGCGTGGCAGGGCTTTGCGTGCAGCCTCAAGGAGCCTGAAGTGCCCGCCAGCCTGCAAGCCGCTCTGGCCGCGTCGCAAGCGGCGGTACTCGCCGCCCTGGATGCCGCCAGCCAACCGTGGGACGAAGCCCGCCAGCACACCCTCTACGACCTGCTGGAGCACGAGGCCCAGCATCAGGGCCAGCTTATCCGCTACTTTTACGCCAATAGCATCCCCTTCCCGCCAGATTTCGCCAAGCGCTACGCGCTCTAATTGTTGTCATTGCGAGGAATGCCAAACAGGGCATGTTCACGCCCTGTTTGGCTGACGAAGCAATCTCCGATCTGTTTGCAGGGGACCTGAGTTTTTCTCAACTAGTCACAATAATCGGCTTGCCCTTGGTGATCACGATGGTGTGCTCAAACTGGGCGGCGATGGCACGGTCGCGTGTGCGCAGAGACCAGCCGTCGCGCTCTTCGGCAATGCGACCAGACCCCGGCGTAAGGAAGGGCTCGAGCGCCAGCACCAACCCTTCGTCCAGGTGGCGCTCATCGCGCGGGTTGTACACGTTCACCACATCGCTCGGGTACTCGTGCAGCTTGCGGCCGATGCCGTGGCTGGCCAGCTCCACGATCGTGTTGTAACCGCGCCGGTTGGCTTCGCTCTGCATCGTGCGGCCCAGATCGCTGATCAAGTTACCCGCCTTGGCGACGCTCAGTGTCTTTTTCAAGGTTGCCTGGGTGGCGTCGAGCAGAGCGCTGACCTCTTTACTGGCTTTGCCAATGCAGAGCGAAGCGCCTGTGTCGGCAAAGAAGCCGCCCTTTTCTGCGGAAACGTCAATATGGATCAGGTCGCCCGCCGCCAGCACATGCTCGCCGGGGATGCCGTGGGCGATCACCGGCGACACGCTGATGCAGGTAGCCCCGGGGAACTGGTACATGGCCTGTGGGGCTGACTGCGCCCCCTGGCTCTCCAGGTACTTGCGGCCTAACTCGTCCAGCTCTTGCGTGGTCATGCCAGGCGTGGCGGCGGCCATCATCTTGCGCAGGGTGGCGGCGCAGATCGTGCCGATGGCGCGCAGGCCTTGCAATTCTGTATCGTTCTCTACGATCATAGCTGCCCGATTATAGGGGATTAGGTGCCGGCTGGCACGCTTGTAAAAGCGTGCCAGCCAGCAACAGCAACCTGATAGGTTCTGAGAGTCTTGCGCGGCTACATTAAGCTCAACAGGAGAACAAAAAGATGGATATCCCGCGCCATTGGAGACTTAAGAAACAACGCTACTCGCTCACTGGTGAGGTCTGCACGCATTGCGATGCCAAGCTGTTCCCGCCGCGTGACATTTGCCCGGAGTGCGGCGAGGAAGCCAAGACCCTGTTCCAGTTCAGCGGCAAGGGCGAAGTCTACTCCTACACCACCGTCTACGACGCCCCTGAGGGCTACGCCGAGCAGGCGCCCTACACCTTGGCGATGGTCAAGCTGGAGGAAGGCCCCCTGGTCACCGCCCAGCTCACCGACCTCGGCGAGCAGCAGCCCGCTATCGGCATGCCGGTGGAGATGGTCACTCGCCTGCTGCGCTCCGCTACCGATGAGCGCGGCATGCTGATCTACGGCTACAAGTTCCGCCCGGCTGTGGCCAGCTAGCCCCATTCACCTACATGGCTTCAACCGTCCGCGTTGGCTCGATCGTGTTGCGCGTGGATGATCTGGCGCGTATGGAAGCCTTCTGGAGTGCTGCGTTGGACTATGCGCCCCGTGAAGGCTCGCGTAGCCATGATTTCATCGTACTCCACCCTCGCAATGGTTCTGGCCCCAACATTTCGCTAGACCAGCATCCCTCTGTCTATAATCTGCCGCCACGCATCCACTTGGATTTGTACACTGGAGATCAGGCTGCCGAGGTCGCTCGCCTGAAAGCACTGGGCGCAACCGAGGTGCATTGGAATAAACGACCAGCGGATGCCGATTACATCATCATGCAGGATCCAGAAGGCAACCGCTTCTGCGTAGTGGATACTAGCCAGCGATAGACCAGCGTTGTAGTCAGTTAAAATCCTGCCTGGCCCTCACTATGTATATTCCCCGACTGTACCGCCAGGAAGACCGCACCGAGATCCTGGCCTTTCTGCACCAGAACAGCTTCCCCGTACTGGTTTCGTATGACGGCGAGAGGCCGGTGGCAACCCACCTGCCGGTGGAGGTCGTCGAAGGGCCGGGCGAACAGATCACCCTCTTTGGCCATATGGCACGTGCCAACAAGCAGTGGCAAACCTTCGGTGACAATGAGGTGCTGCTCATCTTTCAAGGGGCGCATACCTACATCTCACCGCGTTGGTACAACCACGTTAATGTGCCCACATGGAATTACATGGTCGTGCAGGTCTACGGCCGCGTGCGCCCTCTGGAAGGGCAGGCGCTGTACGACTTGCTCAACCGTCTGGTAGCGCGCTACGAAGCCGCTGCGGAATACAGCCTGGAGGAGTTGCCGCAGGAGTATGTGCAGAGTCACATACAGGCCGTCTACGGCTTCGCGGTTGAAGTCACGCGCATCGACGCGGCCTACAAGCTCAGCCAGAACCGCGATGACGAAGACCATGCCAGCATTGTTCGAGAATTGGAACAGCGCAAAGACCAAGATTCGCAGCGGGTAGCCGCTGCCATGCGCCGCCAGCGCAAACCCAGTGAATAGGTATCCATGGAACAATTCATCAAAGACCGCTTCAACGATGCCATTTTGCACGAGGCTGCCCAGCGCTACGGCGTTGCCGGGGCAGCGGTCACGATGCTGGATAGCTTCGAGAGCTTTATCTTCGAGTTCAGCCGCGAGGGTACAGACTACATCTTGCGCATCGGCCACAGCCACCGCCGCAACCAGACCCTGATCGAGGGCGAGACCGAGTGGATCAATTACCTGGTGGCGGGCGGCGTCTCGGCTACGCAGGCCATCTATTCGTTGAATAACAAGCTGGTGGAACCGATTGCTGACGGCCACGGCGGCCAGTTCCTGGCGGTGGCCTTCGTCAAGGCCGCCGGCGGCCCGCCGCGCGGCCGCTGGACGCCGGAGCTGTACGAGACCTACGGCGAGACCATCGGCCGCATGCACACGCTCACCAAGGCTTATACCGGGCCACATAAGCGCCCCGAGTGGGATGACCCGGTGTTCGAGTTCGTGAACAGCTTTCTGCCGGAGGGTGAGAGTGCCATCAAGCAGGCCTATCGGCAGGTGTGTGACTATGTGCGCACGCTACCCAAGGACAGCCAGTCCTATGGCCTGACCCATCAGGATGCGCATGGCAGCAATCTGTTCGTGGATGATGCCGGGCGCATTACCCTGTTCGACTTCGATGATTGCGGCTACAACTGGCTGGTGAACGACATTGCCATGGTGCTGTTCTACATGGCCAGCACACAGGAAGACAAGGCTGCCTTCACCGCCGAGTTCATGCCGCACTTCCTGCGCGGCTATACGCGTGTCTGCACGCTGCAGCCCCAGTGGCTGCTAGAGATCCCGCACTTCATGAAGATCCGTGAGATCGAGCTGTATGCTGTGATCCACCGCGATTTTGATGTTGATAATATCGATGATGGCTGGATCGCCAACTTCATGCGCGGTCGCAAAGAGCGCATTGAGACCGGCCAGCCGTATATTGAGCTTGACTTCAGCACTCTGGAGCCGTTGCTCAACTCTCCAACTGTCTGAGCCGTTCCCGCAGGAACACGCGCTGCGGCTCTTGCTCTGTTAGCGCCAAGGCGCGTTGGTAGGCGGCTTGTGCTGCTTCACGCTCGCCCATGCGGCGCAGCAGGTCTGCCCTGGCGGCGTGCGCAAGCGCATATGCATGCAGCGCCTCCCCGGCCAATAGCCCATCGACCAGTATCAAGCCCGCGGCCGGCCCGTCTCGCATGGCCACCGCCACGGCGCGGTTAAGCTCCACGACCGGGCTGGGCTGCACCTGCAGCAGAGCATCGTATAGCGCCACAATCTGGGCCCAGTCTGTTTGGGCGTAGGTGGCTGCCTTGGCGTGCTGCGCAGCAATCGCGGCCTGCAGCGCGTATGAGCCCGCTGGCTGCGCTGCCAGAGCGCGTCGGGCGTACTCCAAGCCCTCGCCTATCCACTGCGCGTCCCACTGGCTGCGGTTCTGCTCTTCCAGCAAGATGGGCTGGCCGTCAGGTTGGCTGCGCGCCGCCCGCCGCGAGTCTTGCAGCAACATCAGCGCCAGCAACCCGTGTACCTCCGGCTCTGGCAGCAGCTCGGCCAACAGCCGCCCCAGTCGTATGGCCTCGCCAGACAGGTCTGGGCGTGTGGCTGCCTCACCAGAGGAAGCAAAGTAGCCTTCATTGAAAATCAGGTAAACAACATTCAGCACCGCGTGCAGGCGGCTCGGCAGGTCCGCGCGGGCCGGTTCTTCGTATGGGATGCCAGCCGTACGTATTTTGGCTTTGGCGCGCACAATGCGTTGGGCCAGGGTGGGGGCTGGTAGTAGGAAGCCGCTAGCGATCGCTTCTGTCGTCAAGCCGCACACGGTGCGCAGCGTCAATGCCACCTGTGCTTCCAGGGACAGGGCCGGGTGGCAGCATGTGAACATCAGACGCAGGCGGTCATCCGGAATGTCAGCATCCTCTGCCCACGCTTCGCTGGGCATTGGTGTGCTGCTCAACTCGTGGGCCAGGCTGCCCAGCGCCGTATCGTGGCGGGCGCGCCGACGCAGAGCGTCGACGGCCTTGTTGCGTCCCACGCTCACCAGCCAAGCGCGCGGGTTGGCTGGGATTCCCTGGTTGGGCCACTGCGCCAGCGCCGTGGCAAAGGCGTCTTGCAACGCCTCTTCGGCAAGGTCAAAATCGCCCAGCAGGCGCACCAGCGTGGCCAGCACGCGGCGGGATTCGTGTTCGTACACCGCCTGCACGGCAGCCTGGATCGGACTGGGGATGTTCACTCCAAATGACGCACAGGGCGCACTTCGATTTTGCCGGTTCGGGCAGAAGGAATTTTGGAAGCCAACTCGATCGCCTTTTGCATGTCGGCTGCTTCTATCAGGAAGATCCCAGTCAACTCTTTGGTCTCAATGAATGGGCCATCGGTGACCAGAGTTTTGCCTTCGCGTACTTTCACGCTTACAGCGTGCTCGCCCGGCTCCAACGCGTTTGATGCAATATAGTGCCCGTGGCGGTCCAACTCCTTGTCATAGGCAAGGTGCTCGTCAATCATTGCATTTTGCCCAGCTTGGGTGGTGGGGCTAAGGTCATTATCCTCGTGGAAGATCATGCACAAATATTGCATCAAAGCTCCTTATGCTTCAAGCTTCTACAGAAATGACACTCGCCGCACAAACTCATAGTTGCTCCACCAGTCGTAAGTCCAAGGTCACGCGTGGCTGCAAGGTGGTCTGCGCAGGTGTGGGAGTATGCTCCCACACCTGCGCGCGCAGGTACAGGCGACCCTGGGCGCTGGCCACCGAAGCGCGTGCATGCCCATCTTCCAGATAATACGCCCCGTCAATTTTGAGCACCTGAATCGGCGCCGCCAGCGCAGCCTGCCCGCTCAGGCACAGCACAACCCAGCGGTGCCGCAGACTGGGCTGCAGTGGGCGCAGTTGCCCATCATAGGCGCCGGCGCGCCGCGGGTGCGGGCGCAACGCACTCATAGGCATGTCTTGCGTGCCCAGGTAGCGCCGCATGCTTGCCGCTGGCAGAGTTGCCTGCGCGGCGGTGGGCTGCAGGCAGCGCGCCAGCCGCGCCCATAGCAGTTGGCGGGTAAAGGTTTGCTCGGCGGCCCAGCGCGGGCTGGTGCGCGGCGCAAACACATCCAGATGCCGCTCCATCTAAAACTCCATGATGGGGCGCACTTCTACGCTACCGTAGCGCGCCAGCGGGATGCCTGCCGCGATCTGGAGAGCGGCATTCAAGTCCTTGGCATTGATGAGAATAAAACCGCCCAAAACCTCCTTGGTTTCTGCAAACGGGCCGTCTGTGATGATGGGCTCGCCGTTGCGCACCCGCACCGTCGTAGCCGTCTCGGTGGGATGTAGCGCGTCCGCTGCCAGGAACACGCCCTGGGCTTGCAGCGTCTCGTCATACGCCAGCGATTCCACTTGTAGCGCGTCGATCTCTGGCTGCGGCATGCTGTCCCAGATTTTTGGCTCAAAATAGACCAGGCATAAGTACTTCATTGCAATCTCCTTTGATGGTTGGTTTCATACACTAGTCGTTTTGCCAAAGCCAAAATCGACACAAATTACACCCAGGCGGAAAACTGACCTCAATCGGCAGTTAACAGTTCCTTTCTGCAAGTACAACCTCACAATAACCCACATGCCTAGATTTGCAGAGGCCCGTGGCGCATACTGCTGCTTATCTTAAGCTTCAGAAGGAGCAGTACATGTTCAAACGCAGTACCGTAATTTCCCTACTCTTTATCCTGGCGTTGTTGGCCGCTGCCTGTGGTGCCCCGGCGCCAGCCACGACCGTGCCCGCTGAGGCCGAGGCGCCCGCGGCCACCGAGGCACCTGCTGCCGAGAGCGCCTTCCCGGTCACCATCGCGCACAAATATGGCAGCACCACCATCGACTCCGCACCGCAGCGTATTGTGCTGGTGGGGCTCAATGAGCAGGACTCCCTGTTGGCGCTCGGTGTCGTGCCGGTGGCCACCAGCGAGTGGTACGGCGCACGCCCCGGCGCCATCTTTGAGTGGGCACAGGACGAGTATGCCGCCATCGCTGGCGCCGAGCTGCCCGTAGTGCTCGATTCAGTGCAGATCAACTTTGAGCAGATCGCCAGCTTGGAACCAGATGTCATCATTGGCCTGTACTCTGGCCTTACTGCCGAGGAATATGCCACCCTTTCGCAGATCGCACCCACTGTAGCGCAACCTGCCGAGTACATTGACTGGGGCATCCCCTGGCAGGAGGTCACGCGCACCATTGGCAAGATCCTCGGCAAATCCGCAGAGGCGGAAGCCCTGATCAGCGGTGTGGAAGCTGATTTTGCCGCGGTGCGCGCTCAGTATCCGCAATTCCAGCAGGCTGAAGGTGTGGTGGCCACGGCTTACGGGCACCCGACCAGTTTTTATGCCTTCACCTCGCAGGATATCCGCGGCCGCATCATTGCCGATCTCGGCTTTCAAAACCCGCCCATCATCGATGAGCTGGCCGGCGACGAGTACGGCGCATCGATCAGCTATGAGCGCTTTGACATCATTGATGTCGATCTGGTGATCTGGGTGGATGCCATGCCAGAGGATCTGCGCAGCAATCCGCTGTTCACTGCCCTCAATGTGGTCAAAGACAACCGTGTTTACTACATTGACAACACCGATTCCCTGTACGATGCGCTTAACTTTGCCACCGTGCTCAGCTTGCCCTATGCCATCGAACGGATGAACCCTGTTCTGGAAGGCCTGAGCCAGACCTTGCAAGGCAACTAAGCCTCTTTGTGATCTAAACAACAGCCCGCAGCGTCGCTGCGGGCTGTTTTTGTTTGTACTGCGCACATTGCTGGCCTGCTGCGCTTGACGCTCAATTTTGCGTATGCTAGTATCCGAATCGACCGGAATGGATGTTCTTAAAACTATGAAAATCACACGTTCACTTGTGTTCCTGCTTGCAGCCTTGGTGTTGGCAGCCTGCACACGCTCTGCCTCTGCGGACCCCGTTGGCGTACCCACCGAGGACCCGCTGATCTCTATCTTCAACACCATGGCCACCCAAACCGCCCTGGCGGCACAAGACAAGACCGGTGTGCTGCAACCTACACTGGACCTTAACGCCACTCCATTGTTCGGCAGCACGGCCACGCTGGAGCCGAGCGCCACGCCAGAGTCCACGGCGACTTCCACGCCAGCTCCCATCACGCAACTGGCCGTGCCCGCCAGCTACACCCTGCACGAAGGCGAGTGGCCCTACTGCCTGGCGCGCCGCTTTGACATTGACCCCGACGCACTGCTGGCTGCCAATGGCTTGAATGCCAGCAACGCCAACACCCTGAGCGTCGGCACTACGCTGACCATCCCCAGCGGAGTGGGCAGCTTCGGCGGCAATCGTTCGCTGCGGGCACACCCGGCCAGCTATGTGGCGTCTGGTGTGGATACCTTCTACAGCATCGCCTGCACTTTTGGGGATGTATGGCCCGAGCACATTGCAGAAGCCAACGGGATGACCCTTGACCAGGCCATTGCCGGTGGCACGCAACTGCACGTTCCCTAAAGGCTGCATGGGTTCAACGAGAAATTTGACAAAGCTGTCTGGCTTGCAGTTTCCCCACCTCATCATGATAGTTACGTCTGGGCGCCCTATGGGATCGCGCGCTCCACAGCAACGCGTGGCTGACTATACGATCGTCAACTATGGCTACCTTTAAAACCATCAGCAGCGAGCTCGCCTACCGCGGCCAGAAGTTTGCCGTGCGCCGAGACATCCTCGAGACCAGCGATGGCCGCGAGGCCATCTACGACACCGTGGTGCACATCGGCGCCGTGTCGCTAGTGCCCATAGACGCTGACGGCAAGATCCTGCTGGTGCGCCAATACCGCCACTCCACCGGCAAGCAGCTGCTCGAGTTGCCGGCTGGCACGCTGGAGCCGGGCGAAGCCGTTGAGCTCACCGCGCAGCGCGAGTTGCGCGAAGAGGTCGGCATGGCGGCCGGTACGCTCACCCTGCTGGCTGAGTTCTATCTTGCCCCGGGCTATTCCACTGAGCGCATGTGGATCTACTTGGCGCAGGACCTGCGCCCGGATGCACTGCCGCCTGATCAGGATGAAGATCTGGAACTGGTGCGCATGAGTTTGGACGAGTGCCTGGCGGCCATCGGTAGCGGCGAGATCGAAGACGCCAAAACCATGCTGGGCTTGTTCATGGCGCGGCAAGCGTTGGTTGCTTAGCGCTTAGCGATTTGCTGCTTGATACCTGCTGGGAAAGCCGTTATAATGTAGTGCAACTTTTCCCCAGAACACTTTTTGTTTACAACTTTCATAGTCCACTCGATTTGCAAACTCACCTAGTCCTGTACTGCCCGGGGCGTTTGGCAGCTACCCGTACGCGTTTATCCTTTCCTTCGTTCATTTCAGAGAAACCCACCCATGAATATTTTAGAACTTGAAACCACTTCGCTCAACGACTTGCGTAAGCAAGCCAAAGATCTTGGCGTAGAGCGCGCCGCTCGCCTCAAGCGCGAGGATCTTGTCATCACCATCGCCCAGGTGATGGCCAGCAAGCAGGGCCGCGAGGTGCGCGGCGGCATCCTGGAGATCATGAACGAAGGCGTTGGCTTCCTGCGCTCCGAGCATTATCAAGGCGGCCCAGGTGACGTATATGTCTCCCAGACGCAGATCCGCCGCTATGGCTTGCGCAACGGTGACCTCATCATCGGCGAAGCCCGCCCGCCACGCGAATCTGAAAAGCACTTCGGCCTGGTGAAAGTGGAGTCCGTCAATGGCATGGACCCCGAGAAGGCCAAGACCCGCCCCCGTTTTGAAAACCTGACCCCCATCTTCCCTGACAGCCGTTTTGACCTCGAGACCGACAAGCGCGGCCACGCCATGCGCATGATCAACCTGGTGGCCCCGGTGGGCCGCGGCCAACGCGGCCTCATCGTCTCCCCGCCCAAATCCGGCAAGACCACCATCCTCAAAGAGATGGCCAACTCCATCTCCACCAATTACAAAGACGTGCACCTCGTCGTGGCCCTTATCGGTGAGCGCCCCGAAGAAGTCACCGATATGGACCGCTCGGTGGACGCCGAAGTGATCTCCTCCACCTTCGATGAGCCGGTCACTTCGCATGTGCGCGCCGCCGAAATGGTGCTGGAGCGCTCCAAGCGCCTGGTCGAGATCGGCCGTGACGTGGTGATCTTGATGGACTCCATCACGCGCCTGGCGCGTGCTTACAACCTGGTGGTCACGCCCTCCGGCCGCACGCTCTCCGGTGGTATCGACCCGTCGGCGCTGTACCCGCCCAAGCGTTTCTTCGGCGCGGCTCGCAACATCGAGGAAGGCGGCTCGCTGACCATCATCGCCACCTGCCTGGTGGATACCGGCTCCCGTATGGACGACGTCGTGTACGAAGAGTTCAAAGGTACCGGCAACATGGAGCTGCACCTCTCGCGCAAGATGCAGGAGCGCCGCATCTTCCCCGCCATCGATATCGAGCGTTCCTCCACCCGCCGCGAGGAACTGCTGCTCGGGCCGGACATCACCCAGCGTGTCTGGCTGATGCGCCGCATGTACAGCACCATGATCGCCGAGCCGCCCCACGGCGCAGGGATGGACACCACCAACGCCATGGAAGCCATGCTGCAGCGCATGGGCAAGACCGACAGCAACCAGGAATTCCTGGAAACGCTCATCGATCAGGACTAGTCCTTTTCTGCTTCCCGCTATGAACGCATACATTCAGCAGGCTCGGCGCATCCTTTGCTCGAGCCTGCTGCTGTTTCTGCTGGCCGCCTGTGCCAGCCCGGCGCCCACGCCGCAGCCCACCGCCACCGTGCAGCCCAGCGCCACCCCGCGGGCCGAGACGCCCACACCGCAGGCCACCAGCACGCCGCAGCCGCGCAGCGAGGTGGAGACGTATACCGTGCAACCCGGCGACACCCTGAGTAGCATAGCTGCCGCCTATACCCTGCAAGCCGAGACGGTGCTGTGGGCTAACTACGACGCGCTAGCCGATATTTCTGATTTTCTGTTCGAGGGCATGCAACTCACCATCCTGCCGGTAGACGGTGTGTATCACCAGGTGGGTGGGGGCGATTCGGTCAATAACATCGCCGCCTTCTTCGCCACCGACCCCCAAGGCATCATCGACTGGCCCGGCAACAACATCGATGCCAGCAACGCGGTGATCCAACCCGGCCAATGGCTGGTGGTGCCTGGTGGCCAGCGCAGCCTGCGCCGCCGCAGCCTGCCTGACCTACCGCGTACGGCGATGGCGGTGGACTTCCTCGAGTTCGGGGCTGGCGCCTGCCCGCGCAATGTACAAGACGGCCCGGTGGGCGATGGCGTGTATGCCTGGCCGGTGGCGGCTGGCAGCATCGCTGGCGATGGCTACTCCAGCGTGCACCCCGCGGCTGACCTGGCGGCACAGCCCGGTGAAACCGTGCTGGCCGCCGATGACGGCGTGGTCACCTTCTCTGGCTGGTCACATTTTGGCTATGGCTACGCGGTGATGCTCGATCATGGCAATGGTCAGTTCAGCCTGTACGCTGGCCTGGCCGAGACGCTGGCTTTGTGTGGCGCGCCCGTGCAGCAAGGGCAGGCCATCGCCACGGCGGGCCACACCGGCCACCCGGCAGGCGTGTTCGTGCATTTTGAGATTCGCCAGGGTGGCGCAGCGGTAGACCCGCTAGAGCTGTTGCCGTGATTAGTGAAGAGTGATTGGTGAGCAGGTGTCTTTTGCAGTCCTGCTCACTAATCACGGTTTACTGATTACTGACTTTGATCGGCATATCGTTGGCAAAGAAGAAATAATCCTGGGCAAACGTCGGCGCGCCCAGCGAGTGCAACCCGTTCAGCATCTGGGCGCGGTGGTCAGTCCCGTGGTTGAGCACATGGAACAGGATCTGCCACACTTTGAGCCCGGGCATAAAGTCTTCGCCCAGGGCGCTATCCTTTAGATCTGCCAGGTATTCACGCATGCCTGTCTCCACGGCGTCCCATTTGGCGCGCACACTGGCCGCGTCTGGGTACTGCTGCGGGTCAGCAAAATCAGGCAGCTCCAGGCCGCGCAACCCGCTGAACCAGCGCTCATCAATGTTCTGCAGATGCACGCACTGGTTACGGATCGAACCGATCGAGTAGTCGATCTCCTGCAAAAATTGGTCAGGGGTGAGAGTCATAATGCAGTGTTGCCAAAGTTCACGGTTGCGGGTGAAATGGTATTCATACAGATGACGAAAGGTATTGGCGTCCATGGCAAGCTCCCTGGCAATTGTAGTGTTTTGCTCCTCAGCCCGGGAACCTTTTGGGCGTCGATTCGTTAATGCTGTGAGCGGACAAACTGCCCGCGAATAGACAAAGGATTGGTGAATTATGGTTAAGAAGAGTATTTTGTTTGTCGCTTTAGCTGGTTTGCTGCTGGCGGCTTGCGGCACAGCCGCCCCGGCGGCCGCCCCCGTGGCTGGCCAGCCCACCACCGGCCTGACCGTCTCCGGTCGTGGCGAGGTCCGCCTGGTGCCCAACATCGCCTCGGTCACCATCGGCGTGCGCACTTCGGGCACCAATGTGTCTGAGGCTGTGGCCGCCAATGCGGCCCAGGTGGCCGATGTCATGGAGGCCCTCTCCAGCTTGGGCATCGCTACCGAGGATATGCAGACCTCCAACTTCAATGTGTACGCCAACCAGAGCTACGATCCGATGACTGGCCTGCCCAGTGAGATCATCAGCTACTCAGTGGAGAACACCGTCACTGTGATCGCACGCGACCTCTCCAAGTTGGGGCAGCTGTTGGACCGTGCCGTTTCGGCCGGCGCCAACTCCATCTGGGGCGTGAGCTTTGACGTGGACGATAAGTCTGCCGGGCAGGCGCAGGCGCGCGACCTGGCGGTGCAGAACGCCATTGAGCAGGCGCAGGCCCTGGCCGCTGTGGCTGGCGTAGAGCTGGGCGAGATCATCTCGATCACCTACGCCCCCACCGGCTACTACTACGGCCCGATGTACGGCATGGGCGGCGGCGGTGCGGCTGCTGAAGCCAGCACCAGCATCTTGCCCGGCCAGATCACTGTTGGCGCAGACGTCACTGTCACCTTCGCCATCAAGTAAGCTGCGCAGAACAAAAAAAAAGCCCCGCAATTGCGGGGCTTTTTTTGTTTCTCAATGCAAGCAACTTTTGTTGCATTATTTCTATATTTGGCAATAATATTTGTCAATCGATTGACCTTATACTCACATCCCATATGCGAGAGTTAGCACAATTATGTCTGCAACTCGGCTTCACCGCCTTTGGCGGCCCGGCCGCGCATATCGCCATGCTGCGCGATGAAGTCGTGACACGCCGCGCTTGGCTCACCGAGCAGCACTTCCTCGATCTTCTTGGGGCCACCAATCTCATCCCCGGCCCCAACTCCACTGAAATGGTCTTGCATGTCGGCTATTTGCGCCGCGGCTGGCCCGGGCTGCTGGTAGCGGGCCTGTGTTTTATCAGCCCGGCTGCGCTGGCGGTGCTGGCGCTGGCCTGGCTGTATACCGCTTATGGCAGCCTGCCGCAGGCTGCCTGGCTGCTGTATGGCGTCAAGCCGGTGGTGATCGTGCTGATCTTGCAGGCACTTTGGCTGCTAGGACGAACGGCGGCCCGCAGCCTGTGGCTGGCGCTGGTGGGCGCGGGCGTGTTTGCCCTCTATTTACTGGGCTTCAATGAGATTGCGCTATTGTTCGGCGCGGCGCTGCTGGTCATGCTGGCCACGCAGATGCGCGTCTCGGCGCTGGCTGCCTGGGTCGTGCCCGCCGGGCTGCTGGGCGATGCGCCCTTCTCGCTGGCCGCGCTGTTTGGCCTGTTCTTCAAGATCGGCGCGTTGCTCTATGGCAGCGGCTACGTGTTGTTCGCCTTCATGCAGGCTGAGCTGGTGACGCGGCTGGGTTGGCTTACCCAACAGCAACTCATCGACGCCATCGCCGTGGGGCAGCTCACCCCCGGGCCGCTGTTCACCGCGGCCACCTTTGTCGGCTACCTGCTGGGCGGCCTACCCGGCAGCCTGCTGGCGACGGCCGCCATCTTCCTGCCCTCGTTCGTGCTGGTGGGGCTTACGGCGCGCTGGCTGCCGCGCCTGCGCCAGTCGCCCTGGGCGGCGGCGTTCCTGGACGGGGTGAACATCGCCTCCGTCGGCCTCATGGCGGCGGTCGCCTGGCAGCTGGGCGCAACCGCGCTCATAGACCTGCCCACGATTGGCATAGCGCTGTTTACGGCTGTATTGTTGTATTACCGAGTGAATTCCGCCTGGCTGGTGCTGGGTGGGGCGCTGGCAGGATTAGTGGTCTTGCTGCTGTAACAATTACCACTTACTACTTCTCAAATCTCAAATCTCCAGTCCCCCAATTACTAATCCCTAATCCCTGATCTCCAGTCCTTCCAATGTGATCACATTGCGGCTGGTCTCCACCACACCGCTCAGGTCGTAGGGCATGGCACCGGTGATACGCACCGGGATGATCTCGCCCACTGGAGCGCCGCCTTCCACGAACACCAGGCCGTCGATCTCGGGTGCATCGCGGTAGCTGCGGCCCACGGCGATCGGCTCGTCGCTGCCCTCTACTTCGCCAGTGCCTTCGATCAGTACGTCGATCGTCTGGCCAACCAGCGCCTGGTTGTTCTCCAGCGAAATACGCTGTTGCAGCTCCATCAGGCGCCCCTTGCGCTCTTCTTTGACCTCTTCGGGGACGGGGTCCCCCAGCGGCTCGCTGCTGGTGCCTGGCTCAAATGAGAAGGTGAACACGCCCACGCGGTCGAAGCGGATCTCTTCGATGAAGTCCATCAAGGTTTGGAACTCTTCCTCGGTCTCGCCGGGGTAACCCACAATGAAGGTCGAGCGCAGCGCCAGGCCGGGCAGGTTGCTGCGCATCTTGGCCAGCGTGCGGTGCACCCAGTCCATATTGGCCGGGCGGCGCATGCGTTTGAGCGTGGCCGGGTGGGCGTGCTGCAAAGGCATATCCAAATAGGGGATGAGTTGCTTGTGCGCCGCCATCGTTTCGATCTGGCGGTCGGTCACCGAGCCGGGGAAGTTGTAGAGGATGCGGATCCAGTCCACCTGCGGCGCCTCGTGCACCAGCGCTTCCAACAGGGTGGCCAGGCCGTCCTTGACGCCCAGCTCATGCCCCCAATCGGTAATGTCCTGGGCGATGAGGTTGATCTCACGCACGCCGGCGGCCTGCAAGGCCCGCGCCTCCGCCAGGATGCTGTGCATCGGGCGGCTGACCAGCGTGCCCTTGATGAGCGGGATGGCGCAAAATGCGCACGGGCGGCGGCAGCCATCCGCAATTTTCAGATAAGCGCTATAGCCTTGCTTGGAGATGCGCAGGACATCGTGCTCGTCTGTGCCGACGGTGATGGCTTCGTCCGGCAGGTGGTACAGCGGCTCGGGGCTGGTGCGACGGCGCAGCTTGTCGATCAGTTGCAGCACATCCATCCAGCGGCGGGTGCCCAGCAGGGCGTCCACACCCGGCACGCGCTCGATCACCTCGGCGCCGTAGCGCTGGCTCAGGCAACCGGCGGCGATCAGCCATTGGTCGCTACGCTTGTTGGCGGCCAGGTCGCTCAGCGCCTGGTACGACTCTTCTTTGGCGGGGCCAATGAAGCCGCAAGTATTGACGATCAGCACTTCGGCGCTGTCTGCGACCAGGCTGGGGGCATAGCCTTCGCGCTGCAAGAGCTGCGCCATGGATTCAGAATCGACGGTGTTCTTGGCGCAACCCAAAGACACCAGATGAAAACGTTTGTTTGTCATGCGCAGTGATTGTAACGCTTAGGCTGCGCCTAGGGCTGCGGCGTGCCGGTGGGCGTCACGCTGGGTGTGGCTTCAGCCGTGGCAGTGAGCAGCGCCGGGTCGATGGTGGGCGTGGGTGAAGGCGTGGCAGTGGCCGCTCCCTGGGCGTTGAACACCACGTTGGAGACTTCGCCAAACAGCCCAACGATGCCGAGGTCCTGGTCATTGAGGAAGGCGCGCAGCCCGGCGCCGTTGCCGGTGAGCAGCACGATCTGCCCGTTGGCGCCATACGAATAATTCTGGCCGGGGTTGGTGCGGCCGTCGAACTGCACCTGGCCATCCACCGTGACGCGCATCCACACGCGTTGCAGCGAGAGCAGGCGCAGGTTGATGTTGCCGCTGCTGGCCTGTACCGTAGCATCGCCGAGGAAGCCCGGCGTGCTGGTGGGGGTGGGGCTGCCGAGCAAGTTTATCGACTCGCCGCCAGCCGCACCGTTTTCGGCTCCCGGTGTGGCGCTCGGCTCTAGCAGACTCCCCAGCGGCGGAGCGGTGGGCTCGATATTTTGCGTGGCGCGTGTTTCCAGCACGCGCCCGATGCTGAAGGCGATGAAGCCGAGCAGCAATATGCCCATCAGCGCGCCGAAGGCCACATCCCGCGTGAGCAGCGGTTGCGCCCATTCCGGCAGGCGGAATTTGAGCGGGGGCAGTTTGGGCCGTTTGATCTTGGGTTTGGCTACCGGTTTTGCGGCGGCGCGCTCTTGGAAGCGCACTTGCAGTGCTTCGGCATATTGCAGCAGCAGGGCGTCGCTCTCCAAGCCGAGGAAATCAGCGTAGTTGCTCAACATACCGCGCGCCTGGGTTGGTGAGGGGAAGCTGTCAAAGTCACCCTTTTCCAGGCGGGCCAGGTAGTGCTCGGGGATGTGTGTGTTCTGCTCCACCTCTTGCAAGGTCAGCTCGATCTGCTGGCGGCGGGCGACCAACTGGGCGCCGATAGCGGCGAACTCTGTGCTGGGCGCGGGATTTGCGGGCTTGGGTGGGGGCGGCGGGGCAAAGGAGGCCTCGTCTGTCGGAGCGCTGGCGGCGGCATCCGCGCTGGGGGTCGCCTCGCTGTCAGGCGCCGCTTGCTCAACAGCGGGCTGGCGCAGCAACGCGAACAGGTCCTCAGCATCCAGATCCAGGTACCCGGCATAGGCGCGCAGGAAGCCGCGCACCTGGGCCGCGGAGGGCAGGGCGCCAAAGTTGCCTTCTTCCAACGCCTGCAAATAATGCTTGCGGATGTGAGTGGCTTCGGCGGCTCTTTCGAGCGTAATGCCGCGCTGTTCGCGTTGTTGGCTAAGGGCGCGGCCGACAGTTTGAGGGGTCATGGGTTAAACAAATCAGCCTGCCTATTGTATCGGCAGGCTGATTAATTACGCATTTGCGTTTTGTTTACTCAGCAGCGGGCTCATCGGCAGCGGCTTCGTCTGCAGCCACTTCGGCTACAGCTTCAGCGGCGGCCTCGGCTACCTCTTCCACCACTTCGGCCTCAACCACTTCAGGCTCGATGGCCTTGGGCTGGCTGGAGTCGCTTGCGGCGGCCAGTTCAGTAGCGTCCACCATGTAGTTCTCGGGGCTCTCGCCTTCGCGGTAGACCACTGCGTCCACTTCCGGGATCACATCCAGGGTCAGGCGCACGGCTACCTTATGCATGCCCAGCAGGCGCAGCGGCTGCACGTGGATCTGGCGGCGGTCCAGCTGGGTGCCCAGCTTCTCGCTCAACTGCTCGGCGATCACCTGGGTGGTGATGGAGCCATACAGCTTGCCAGTTTCGCCGGCGCGGGCGGGGAAGAGCAGTTGCACGCCCTTCATCTTTTCGGCCAGTGCCTGGGCTTCGGTGTTGAGCGCGCTGCGTTCCTTATCGGCGTTGGCGGCGATCTTCTCGGCCATCTTGATGGCGTTGGCCGTGGCCGGGATGGCCAGCCCTTGCGGGATCAAGTAGTTGCGGCCGAAACCGTTGGCTACCTTCTTGATCTGCCCGGCGCGGCCGAGCTTGTATACATCTTGTAACAGTAATACCTGCATGCTACACATCCTTATGAGTTTGCAAAATTTTGCCCGGCAAGGTTACCGGGCAGGCAAGATTGTACCAGACGTATTGCGGGGCTGTGGTTAGGGCTGCGGCGTAGCAGTGGCGAGCAGGTTCTGCAAGATCCAGCCGGTCAGATCACGCCCTTGCAGGCGCACATGCAGCCACAGTTGCCCCCCGGCTTCCTGCGGCGGCTCCGGCAGCAGCTCCACCACCTGGCCATTGAGGATGGTGGTGATGGCGATACCGGCCGGTTCCTCGCGTATGAAAGCGCCGCTGCCGTCTGCGTTGATCACCGCCAGCATCGGCGTGGCGGTGGGGCTGGGGGTCTGCGATGGCGTGCGCGTTGGTGTGCGCGAAGCGGTGGCGGTGGGCTCAGGCGTGGGCGTGATGGACGGAGTGAGCGTAGCCGTGGGGCTGGGGGTCACGCTGGGGGTCAGCGTGGGCAGGCCGATGCGCGCCCCGAAGGCCGCGCCCGCACCGCTGAAGCCGATGAACAGCAGCACACCTGCCAACAGCACGGCCGCGCTGAACGAGTAGCCATACCAGCGCGGCGGGCGGAAGCCGCTCACCGCCAAGGCCGCCGCGCCGCACAGCGTAGCTACGGCCAGGTGAATGGCGAACACCACCAGCCCGTGCGGCCACAGGTGTAGCTGCCCGCTGCCCAGACCGAACCCGGCCACGGCCAGCGGCACATACAGGCCATAGCTCAGCAGCAGGCTGGCCGCCTGCGGGCTCTGCTCGCGGATCAGCAGCGCTGAGAGCAGCGCCCCGGCGATGCCCATACTGAGCAGCCCAGGCCAGCTGAGCAGCGCGTGCAAGCCAGCCGTGCCTTGCAGTTGAGGCTCGGCGGTGTTGAAGACGCCTGCCGCCAAGCCGGTGAGAAAAACAAAGCCGCCCGCCAGCAGGAGCGCGCCCAGGTTGCGTGCAAAGTGCTTGCTGGAGCCCAAGGCCGTGCCGAGGGCGACGCCCACGGCAGGCGACATGAGCGGAGCCAGCAGCGCGCCGACCACTAAAAGGAAGGGGGAGTTGAAGAGCAAGCCCAGGCTGATAACAACCCCGGCCAACAGCGAATACAAAAAGAAATCAAAACTGGGTGTGGTCTTGCGCGCCATTGCCTCCAGGGCCAGGCTGCGCTCGTCTACGCCCAACGGGCCAAACAAACTGCGACGCGCATGGCGGCGGCGGGCTGCCGGCAACTGCGGATCGTCTTCGGGCTGAGTTTGGTTGGGCGGCAGGGTCATGGTTTTGTCAGAAATGGGTGTGGCGGTTATTATACAGGAGTGAAAATCGCGCATTTTTTGCTGGCTCTATTGTTGAGCGCGTGCTCATTTGGAGCGGCGCAACCCACTCCGACCGTTGAAATCCCCACGCCCGTACCCGCCAGCGCCACACCGTTGCCGGGCATCGTGCTGCTGGTTTCGCCGGATGGCGACCCGCAAACCGGCGAAGCCGCCGCGGCGGCCAGCGGGTATGCGGCCGCCAACGGCTTGCAGTTCGAGCAGCGCAACACGCTGACCGCGGGCGAGCTGCCGCCCATGCTGCAGGTGCTGGTGCTGCTCTCCGCGGACCCGGGCGTGCAGGAGCTGGCTGCGGCCGCTCCGCAGGTGCGTATTGTCACGGTGGGCTTTGCGCCCGCCGAACCTCTGCCCAATGTGACTTCACTCTCGGTCAGTGCCGCGGCGGGCAGCCAAGATGCCGCCTTTATCGCCGGGTACATGGCGGCGATGACCGCCAACGATTGGCGCACCGGCATCCTCTACAGCCCGGCCAGTGCCGACCTGGTGGAGCCGTACCGCTCCGGGGCCAGTTATTTCTGTGGGGCATGCGTGCCGCTCGGCCCGCCCAACAGCCGCTACCCGATCGCCGCCCAGGCGGCATCGCCCGGCGATTGGCAGGCGGCGGTAGACCAACTGATGATCGAGTTTGTGCGCGTGGTCTACCTCACCCCGGAGATGGAAGCCAGTGGGGCGGCGCAATATTTGGCAGGCTATGGCCTGGTGCTGATCGGCAGCACTGCGCCTTCGGCGGATGTAGCCCAGCAGTGGCTCGCCTCGGTGAGCGCCCAGGCGGGCGAGAGCCTGCAAAGCCAGCTGCAGCAAGCGCTGGCGGGGCAGGCGCCCAGCGCCGCCTCTGGCGTGGTGGTGGAGCACACCCACCCCAGCTTGTTCAGCCAGGCGCGCCTGGAGAATGTGCAGCTGGTAATCCAGGACCTGCTGAGCGGCCTACTGGTTCCTTAATTAATATGAAACCACTGCGGCGCAAACAGCCGCCGCATATCTTAAAAAAGAAGAAAGTTCTTCAGCCCCCACAGGTTCCATGGTAGACTGCAACAACCCCTAACTTTGAGATGCTGCCGGGGCTCCAGACGCCCCTTGGGCGTCTCGTTCGTTCTTCCAGGAGGAAGAGAGAATATGAATAAGAAGGTTTCACTTTTTAGCTTGCTATTGGTAGCTGCGGTTGTGTTGGCTGCCTGTGGCGGCGGCGCTGGTCGAAGCGATTTCCTCGCTTGTCAGGTAACTGACACCGGCGGCATTGACGACGCCTCCTTCAACCAGACCGCTTGGGCTGGTGTGGAGCGCGCCGTGGCTGAGCTCGGTATTGAAGGCTCCTTCGTTGAGTCCAACGAACAGGCCGACTACGAGCCCAACATCAATGCCATGATCGAGCAGGGTTGTGATTTGATCATCACCGTGGGCTTCCTGATGGGCGATGCGACGGCTGCTGCCGCCGCGGCCAACCCGGACCAGGCCTTCGGCATCATCGATGTCGACTACCTGGACTTCCCCAACCTGACCGGTCACGCCTTTGCCACTGACCAGGCCGCTTTCCTGGCTGGCTACCACGCTGCAGCCACCACTCAGACCGGTGTCGTGGGCACTTTCGGTGGAATCAACATTCCCCCGGTCACTGTGTTCATGGACGGCTTCTGGTATGGCGTGCAGTACTACAACCAGCAGAACGGCACGAACGTGCAGGTGCTCGGTTGGGACCCCGCCGCGCAGGATGGTCTCTTCACTGGCAACTTCGACTCCCTGGATGACGGCCGTGCCTTCGCCGAAAGCCTGATGGATGAAGGCGCCGACATCATCATGCCGGTGGCTGGCCCCGTAGGCCTCGGCTCCGCTGCAGCCATTCAGGAGCGCGGCAACGCCTGGTTGATCGGTGTTGACAGCGACTGGACCAAGACTGCTCCGGAGTACGCTGGCATCATCCTCAACTCTGTGCTGAAGAACATGGACGCTACCGTGTTCGAGCAGATCGAGGCCGCGCTGGCTGGTAACACGGGTGGCGGCTTGGTTGTCGGCACCCTGGAGAACGGCGGCGTAGGTGTAGCCACCACCTTCTCCGAGGCGCAGGCTCTGGCCGACGGCATCATCGCCGGCAACATTCAGACCGCTCCGTAAGCTTTACGCTGTTTGAAGAAAAAAAAAAGAGCCGGGCAACTGCCCGGCTCTTTTTTTTATCTCGTGATGATTTCGCGCTCAAAAGATCTGTTGGGTTGCTCATGGTAGAATGCCGTAGACTGTCATGACCACCGTTGAGGTAGCCGATGCCCCCAGTCCTTGAATTACGCAACATTACGAAACGCTTCCCCGGTGTGTTGGCCAATGATCACATTGATCTGACACTGAACCGTGGGGAGATCCACGCACTGCTTGGTGAGAACGGTGCGGGCAAAACCACCCTCATGAACATCCTGTATGGCCTTTATCAACCTGATGAAGGCGAAATTTTTATCAACGGACAAAAAGCCGAGATTCATTCCCCTACAGATGCCATCAACCTCGGTGTGGGCATGGTGCACCAGCACTTCATGCTGATCCCGGTGTTCACTGTTACCGAGAATGTGATGTTGGGCTCGGAGAGCCTGCAGCTCGGGGGCGTGCTAGACCGCAAAGCGGCTGCCGAGCGCATCCGCGAGATCTCTGAAGCCTATGGCCTGGCAGTGAACCCAGACGACCACATCCGTGATCTGCCGGTGGGCGGGCAGCAGCGCGTCGAGATCATCAAGCTGCTCTACCGCGAGGCGGACATCCTCATTCTGGATGAGCCTACCGCTGTGCTCACTCCGCAAGAGGCCGATGAGCTTTTCAGGATCATGCACTCACTCACCGAGCGTGGCAAATCGATCATTTTTATCACTCACAAATTGCGTGAAGTGCTGGATATTGCCGACCGCATCACCGTCATCCGCCGCGGCAAGGTCGTGGGTTCCACAACGCCCAAGCAGGCCAACCAAAGCAAGCTGGCCGCCATGATGGTGGGGCGTGAGGTGGACCTGAGCGTGCACAAGCGCGCCGCCAAGCTCGGCGCAGCCGTGCTGCAGGTGCAGGATCTGAAGGTGGCTGATGACCGCGGCCAGCTTGCCGTGGACGGGGTGTCCTTTGCCGTGCAGGCCGGCGAAGTGCTGGGCATCGCCGGTGTTCAAGGCAATGGCCAGACCGAGCTGGTGGAAGCGCTCACCGGTCTGCGCTCGACGCATGCTGGCAGTATTCGCCTGCTGGACGAAGACATTACCCGCGCCGACCCGCGCCGCATCACGGAGCTGGGCAGCGCTCACATTCCCGAAGACCGCCAGCGCGATGGCCTGGTGCTCAACTTCCCGGTAGCGGATAACCTGGTGCTCAATACCTACTATCAGGCGCCTTTCTCTAAAGGTGCTGTGTTGCAGCAAAACACGATCTCAGAAGTCGCCCGCGAGCGGGTGAGTAAGTTTGATATTCGCACGCCGGGCGTGGAGACGCATGCCAGCTCGCTCTCTGGCGGTAACCAGCAAAAAGTCATCGTGGCGCGCGAGCTTTCTCGCCCGGTCAAGCTGGTGGTGGCGTCACAGCCCACGCGTGGGCTGGACGTCGGCTCGATCGAGTACATCCATGGCCGTTTGATCGAGAGCCGCGACAGTGGCGTGGGGGTGCTGCTGGTCTCCTCTGAGTTGGATGAGATCATGCAGCTCTCTGACCGTATCGCCGTGATCTACCGTGGCAAGATCGTAGATGTGCTGCCAGCCAAGGGCGCCAGCAAGGAAAAAATAGGCTTGTTGATGGCAGGCGTGGTTCAGAAGGGCGCAAAAGCCTCTCCCAAAGTAGCCGCCAAGAAAAAAGCTGTCACCAAGAAAACGGCTAAGAAGGTGGCCAAGAAGAAGGCTGCTACTAAGACGACCAGACCCACCAAGCGTCGCAAGGACTCCTGAGCATGGCCAATCAAGATAACGAATCCAAAGCCCCCGCGCAGAAAAAGAGCGCCTTCGGCATTTTTCTTCAGGAGCTCGGCCGCGGTTCAGTGCTTGTGCCCATCCTGGCCATCATCACCGGCTTGTTCCTGGGCGGCCTGATCGTCGCCGTCACCACGGAGGCTGTTTACACCACCTGGTCTAGCTCTCCACTGGAAGCCATCAGCAGGGGCGTGGATGCCGCCTTGCGCTCCTACAGCGCTTTGTTCAATGGCTCCATCGGCAACCCGGAGCGCATTGCGGATGCTTTGGCCAGCGGGGAGGGGGCCGCGCTGCGGCGTGCCTTCAATCCCTTCCTCGAGAGCCTTACGAAATCGGTACCCTACATCTTTGCTGGCCTGGCGGTAGCCCTCGGCTTCCGCGCCGGCTTGTTCAACATCGGCGCCGAGGGTCAGCTTTTCATGGGCGCCATCTGCTCGGTCTATGTGGGTTTTGCCCTCACGGGCCTGCCTGCCTTCATCCATTTGCCCCTGGCGCTGGGGGCCGGAGCGCTGGGCGGTGCGCTATGGGGCTTCATCCCCGGCTTACTTAAAGCCAAGACCGGCGGGCATGAGGTCATCAATACCATCATGATGAACTACATCGCCTTCCGGTTGAGCGAGTACCTGCTGCGCGGGCCGTTGCAGCGCCCCGATACTACCAACCCCATCAGCCCTTTTATCGAGACCACGGCGCAGTTGCCGCGTTTCTTCGATAGCCCCATTCGCTTTCATCTCGGCTTCTTTGTGGCGTTGGCCGCCGCCTACGGTGTGTACTGGCTGCTGTTCAAGACCCGCCTGGGTTTTGAGTTGCGCACGGTGGGCGCCAACCCGTCTGCGGCTCGCTATGCGGGCATGAACATTGTGCTGGTCACCGTGCTGGCCATGAGCCTCTCCGGGGCGCTGGCTGGCCTGGCAGGGGCCAACGAAGTCCTCGGCGTCAACTACACGCTGGCCCCCGCCTTCTCCTCCGGCTATGGCTTTGACAGCATTGCCCTGGCGCTGATCGGCAAGAGCCATCCGGTGGGCGTGGTGCTGGCGGCGCTGCTGTTCGGTTTCCTGCGCAATGGCGCTTTGCAGATGCAGATCGCGGCCAATGTCCCGGTGGACATCATTTCGGTGATGCAAGCCCTCATCCTGGCCTTCATCGCCGCCCCGGCGATTATCCGAACCATCTACCGCCTGCGTGCGCCTGCGCAGCAGGATGACGAGCTGCGTGTGCGCGGCTGGGGAGGTTAGTATGAGCACCCAAGCTTCCACCATTCAATCTGTGGCTCCCCAAGGAACCGCCACCCGGCGCATTGTTATGGGCCTGGTGTTTTTGGGTTTGGCCGCCGCCATCTGGTTCTTGTTCGCCAATACGACCCAGGCTGACCTGGTGACCACCTTCACGCTCAACCCAGGTGGCAGCCAATTCAACTTCCCCAACCTTGGTTTCACTACTTTGCCTGTGCTGCATGCGCTGGCCTCGGCCTGCGCGCTGATCGGCGCGTTCCAGCTGGCGCGCGGTTTTGGGCGCAGCACCAACGCTGTGCTGGGTTTGGTGGCGGCGCTGTTCATCTTCGCTTTCCTCTCCTGGGTGGCGTCGGGCACTTCGCTCAACCTGGCTGGCTTGCTGCGCGCCACGCTGATCCGCGCCGTGCCGATCACGCTGGGGGCGCTCTCCGGCATCCTGTGTGAGCGCGCTGGGGTGGTCAACATCGCCATCGAGGGCATGATGCTCACCAGCGCCATGGTGGCGGCCATTTTTGGCAGCCTGTATGGCTTGTGGGTCGGCCTGTTGGCCGGAGTGCTGGCGGGCGGCTTGCTGGCGGTGGTGCATGCCATCCTCTCCATCAAGTACAAGACGGACCAGATCGTCTCTGGCACCGTGATCAACATCTTTTCGATCGGCATTACGTCTTTCATCTCAGCCAAGTTTCTGGCCAGTTACCGCTACTTGAATAACCCCGGCATTTTCTCGGACATTCAGATCCCCGGCCTGGTGGATATTCCCTTCCTCGGCCCGATCCTCTTTTCGCACAACATCTTCTTCTTCGGCATGGTGGTCTTCCTGGTGCTGCTGCACTTCGGCCTGTTCTTCACACGCTGGGGGCTGCGCCTGCGCTCGGTGGGTGAGCACCCCAAAGCAGCCGACACCCTGGGTATCAACGTCTTCCGCACGCGCTACATGGCCGTGATCCTGGGCGGCATGATGGCCGGCTTCGGCGGCGCCTACTTCACCCTTGGGTCCGTGGGCCGCTTCGACGAAGTGATGACCGCCGGCCGCGGTTTCATCGGCCTGGCCGCCATGATCTTCGGCAACTGGAATCCTTTTGGCGCTTTTGGCGCCGGCCTGCTGTTTGGCTTCGCCGACATGCTTGCCGCCCGCCTGGCCATCCTGGGTGTGCGCGTCCCCTCGGAATTTCTGCTGATGGCGCCTTACGTCGCTACGATGATCGTTTTGGCGGGCGTGGTGGGCCGCGGCCAAATGCCCGCCGCCGATGGCCAACCCTACGAGAAGGAAGGCCATTAAATACTGGCCTAGCGAGCGACCATCTGAGACAAACTTACTGTGCCTATAGACCACCATGTGACCAAGTGACTAGTCTCTTGGTCACATGGTCGGTTAGTCGGAGTATCCAATGAAAACACTCTTGCGCATTGAAGAAGCCGCTTTGTTCGCCTTGGCTGTATTTGCCTATGCTGGCACGGGCGAACCTTGGTGGCTGTTTGCCGTCTTGCTGTTTGCACCAGACCTCTCGGCGATCGGCTATCTGGCCGGGCCGCGCGTCGGCGCCTTCTTCTATAACCTGTTTCACCACCGTGCGCTGGCGGTGCTGCTGTTTGCGCTCAGCGTACCGATGGACTCCCCTGTTCTGCGTATCGCCGGCATCATTCTCTTCGCCCATGCCAGCCTGGACCGTGTGCTGGGCTACGGCCTCAAGTACCCTGACTCCTTCCAAAACACACACCTTGGCCGGATCGGGCGCGGTGCCGATGGCCGCAGGGAGCAGCCATAATCGGTTTCAGCCTGGACCAGGTTACGGTTTCGTACAACGCCCAACCCGTTATCCAGAACCTCTCCTGGGAGATCCATAAAGATCGCTGCGTAGGCCTGATTGGTATCAACGGCAGCGGCAAGAGCACCTTGCTGCGCCTGATCGCCGGTGAGCTCACCACCGAGACCGGCTATGCCAATATGCGCGGTAAGCTCACCATCGGCTACTTGCCGCAGGAGCCGCGCTTCGACCCAGAGCACACACTGCTACAAGAAGCGCTCACGGCGCACACGCGCCTGTTCGAGCTGGAGCGCTCGCTGGCAGTGGTGGAGGAGCAGCTGGGCCAGCCAGATGTCTACAGCGATGAGAAGCGCCTCAGCCGCAAGCTAGAGGAGCATGCCGCGCTGCTGGAAGAGCACACTCGCATCGGCGGCCCCGGCTACGAGGGCCAGGTGCGCTCCACACTGCTCAGTCTCGGTTTCGCCGAGCATGAGCTGGAGCTGCCGGTCAGCAACCTCAGCGGCGGGCAGAAGAAGCTGCTCGGCCTCACCAAGCTGCTGGTCACCCGGCCAGACATTTTGCTGCTCGACGAGCCGGACAACCATTTGGATATGGACGGCAAGGAATTTCTTGAGCAATACATCCGCAACTACAACGGTGGTGTAGTGCTGATCTCACATGACCGCTTCATGCTGGATGTGGTGGCAGACGAGATCGCCGAGCTGCGGGATGGCCAGATCACTGTCTACGAGGGCAACTACTCGGAGTACGTGGCGTTCAAAGAAGCCAAGTTGCTGGAGCAGCAGCGCCAATTCAAAGTGCAGCAGAACGAGATCAGCCGCCTGGAGCAATCCGCCAAGCGTATGCTGATCTGGGGCCGTTCACACGAGAACGAGAAGCTCATCCGCCGCGCCAAATCGATGATGAAGCGCATCGAGAAGATGGAGAAGGTGGAGAAGCCCAAAGCCGACCCGCGCTCGATGAATTTACAGCTCAAAGGCTGGCGCGGCAGCAACAAGGTGCTGGAGCTCACCGGCATCGCCAAGGGCTTTGAGGGCGCCGCTGGCTGGAGCCAGGTGCTGCAAGGGCTGGACCTCACCCTGTGGCACGGCGAGCGCGTGGGCCTGGTGGGGCCGAATGGCGCCGGCAAGTCGGTGCTCTTCCGCTTGCTGCTTGGGCGCGAGCAGCCCGAAGCGGGCGAGATCAAAATTGGCCCCAGCATCCAGACCGGCTACTATGCCCAGGAGCATGAGACGCTGGACCACTCGATGAGCCTGATCGAAACCGTGCGCCGCGCCGCCAACCTGTCTGAGGCCAATGCGGTCAAATTGCTCGACAAGTTTGTCTACGAATACCGGCGCATGAACAACCCGGTGAGCACGCTCTCCGGCGGCGAGCGCAGCCGCTTGCAGCTTATTCTCATCATGCTCAGCGGCGCCAATTTCCTGCTGCTGGATGAGCCCACCAATAATCTGGATATCCGCTCGGCGGAAGTGCTGGAAGATTCGCTGACCGAGTTTGGGGGCAGCGTGCTGGCCATCTCGCATGACCGCTATTTCCTCGACCGGGTGGCAACTCGCATCGTCGAGCTTGAAGACGGCAAACTGGTGGAATACCCTGGCGGTTATTCTGACTATCAGGCGGCCAAAGCCAAGCTGGAACTTTAGTCAGCCCTCATTGCAGTCCAGGTGAGCCAAATTTCCACAGATGCACACAGATGTTACAAAGATGAAACAGATAAATCTGTTTATCAGCAGTTAAGCATCTGTGTTTATCTGTGGATTCTCCCTCTTGTCTGTACTGCTCGCCAACTGCGCAAAGACCTTCAAATCAGGCCACAGCACCGCCATCGCCAACAGCATACCCAGCAGCATGCCGCCCAGCGCAGCCACCGCGCCTGGCAGCGGCGCCCACTGCATCACCGCGTACAGCGCGCCGGCGGCCAGCAGGCTGCCGGTGGCCGTGCGCAGCAGGGTGCTGCGCACATCGCCTAGGCCCGGGTAGCGCCGCGCCAGCAGCCACAGCAGCACGATCGCCTCCAGGGTAAAGGCGATCGTGCCTGCCAGGGCAATGCCGCCTGCGCCCATGCGCCCGGTGAGCACAATCGCCAGGCCCACGAACAGCGCCGAGTTGATGCCCGCTGCCCACATCGGCGTGCGTGCCTCCTGCTGCGCGTAGAACGAGCGTGAGCCAATTTCCAGCAGGGCGTGACCGGTCAGGCCAGCCAGGTACAGCTGCGTGATCCACACGATGAGGTCCACCTCGCTGGCTGAGTACACCGGGAAGGCGCGCTCCAACAGTGGGCGCAGACCCATGCCCAGCAGGATGGCGGCGGGGATGGTGAGCGCCAGGATGGTGCGCACCGCGCCGTTGACTGTGGCGCGGAAGCCAGCATTGTCGCCACGCGCGAACAACTCAGATACGCTGGGCAGCAGGGCGATGGCCAGTGCGCTGCCGATGAGCGTCTCGGGCACCTGCATAATGAACCAACCGAGGTTGAGCGCGGTGATCGAGCCTTCGGCCAGGCCGGAGGCCAGGTTGTCGCGCGCCAAAAAGTAGATATGGATAAAGAACATGGTCAGCACACGTGGCGCCATCAGCACCAGCACCTTGTGCACGCCTTCGCTGCGCAGACCCAGCACCGGCTGCCAGCGGAAGCCATAGCGCAGCAGGCCAGGCACCTGGATGGCCAGGTGCAGCGCCGCGCCCAGGATCACGCCCCATACCAGGCCGTGGATGCCCATGTTGAAATGGGGAAAGTCAAAGCCACCAATGTTGAATGGGCTGCTGGGCGCCAACACCACCGCGCCAAAGATCTGACCGATGTTGTACAGCCCCGGCGCCAGCGCCGGCAGCAGGAAGTGCTTGTTGGCCTGCAGCCCGGCCATGGCCAGGCCGCTGATCGAGAAAATGATGATGGCGATCAGGTCCAGGCGCATCAGCTCCACGGCCAGCGCCTTTTGCTCTGCCGGGAAGCCGGGGGCGATCAGGGTCTCGATGAGCCAGGGAGCCAGGATGGCGATCACCACCGAGAGCGCCGCCGTCACCAGGAAGGCCAGGTTGAGGATGCGTACGAACAGCTCCCAGGCGGCCGGGCGCCCGCTCTTCTCCATGTACTCAGACAGCACCGGGATCAGGGCCACACCCAGCGCCCCGCCGCTGATCAGCGCCGAGAGCAGGTCTGGGATGTTGTTGGCGGCGTTGAACACATCCAGCTCATAGGACAGGCCGAACTGGTTGTTGATGATGAGCTGGCGCACAAAGGCCAGCACCTTGTCCAACCCGAAGAATGCCGCGATCAACAGGGTGGAGCGGGCAAAATGGCTAAGTTTTATCTTCATATGGGCTCGAAAAAATTGTATCCGCAAGCCGGGTTTGACGAAACCCCACGTTTGGTATACACTCTCAGCGTTGGTTTTGCCCCGTCTGCCTAACGGTCAGGCGGCTTCTGGCTGCGGCTCGCCCCTATACCTATCCCATAATCGATAGTCTTTTTTCGTACATCCACACAGGATGTGTATTTTAGAGTCTCGCGCCGAGGCGCACTGCATCAGGAGTATTACGCGTGGTACAAGGATATACAGACCCAATTGACCTCAAGCAGGTCGTCAGTCAAAAGCGCTTCAAAGGCCTGGTGGGCCTGTTGCAGGGCAATTACGGCGCCTATGCGGCGGCCGCATTCAGCCTGACCGTCTCAGCGCTGTGCCGCTCTGCTGTGTATTTGCTGCTGGCCTACTTTGTGGATGATGTGCTCGGCCAGCCCAACTTCCAGACCCAGGTACCTCTGGTGGCGCTTGGCTTCCTCGGCCTGGCCGTGGTGCAGGGCCTCTTCACCTACGCCAGTGGCACGCTCTCCGGCCGCACCGGTGAGCGCGTGGCGCGCCGCCTGCGCAACTACCTGTATGACCAGTTGCAGCGCCTGAGCTTCGGCTTCCATGACCGCACCAAGACCGGTGAGCTCATCCAAAAGGTCACCTCGGATGTGGACGCGGTGCGCCGCTTCATCGCCCAGGAGTCCATCGAGTTCGGGCGCATCATCAGCCTGTTCCTGGTGAACTTCGGCCTGCTGCTCTATATCAATACGCGTCTGGCCTGGCTCTCGGTCATCTGTGTGCCCATCACGGTGGGCATGTCGATCTTCTTCTTTGGCCGCATCTCCAAGGCCTACGAGAACTTCCAGAATCAGGACGGTGTGCTCTCGGCTGTGCTGCAGGAAAACCTGAGCGGTGTGCGTGTGGTGAAAGCTTTTGCCCGCCAACGCTACGAGATCGATAAGTTCGAGAAAGAAAACTGGAGCAAGTACCTGCTGGGCCGCAAGCTGCTCATCTGGCACTCCATTTTCTGGCCGGTGTCTGACATCATCACCGGCGCGCAGATGCTGTACGGCTTCTACCTCGGCGCACAAATGACGGTTGCTGGCATCCTGACCCTGGGTGACTACATCGCCTATGTCAGTGTGCTGGTCTGGCTGCTGTGGCCGATCCGCAACCTGGGCCGTGTCATCGTGCAGATGAGCCAGGGCCTGGTCTCGTTTGACCGCGTGTCCAGCATCATCAAAGAAGAGCGCGAACCGCTGGACGATGGCGACTACCAGCCTGAGGACAAGCCGCGTGGCGAGATCGTCTTTGAGAATGTGAGCTTTGAATATGAGTCGGGGCAGCCGGTGCTGAACAACATCAGCTTCCGCGCCGAACCGGGCCAGGTGATCGCGCTGCTGGGCTCCACTGGCTCGGGTAAATCCAGCCTGGTGAGCCTGCTGCCGCGTTTTTACGACTACACCAGTGGCCGCATCCTGTTGGATGGCGTGGAGCTCAAGCGCTACTCACGCCGCCACCTGCGTGAGAACATCGGCATCGTGCTGCAAGAGCCCTTTCTGTTCTCGCGCAGCATCCGGGAGAACATCCGCTACAGCGTAGCCGATAGCATCCCAGACAGCGATATCGAGCAGGCCGCCCGCGCCGCCGCCGTGCATGACGTCATCAACACCTTCCCCAAGCAGTACGAGACGATGGTGGGTGAGCGCGGTGTCACGCTCTCCGGCGGCCAGAAGCAGCGCATCACGCTGGCACGTACCCTGCTCAAGAACCCGGCCATCCTGATTTTGGATGACGCCACCTCTTCGGTGGATACCGAAACCGAGGCCGAGATCCGCGCCGCGCTCAAGCGGCTGATGGAAAACCGCACCACTTTCCTCATCGCGCATCGCATCCAGAGCGTGATGCTGGCCGATCTCATCCTGGTCTTTGACCAGGGCAAGATCGTGCAGCAGGGCAAGCACGAAGAATTGCTGGCGCAGGACGGCATTTACCGCAAGGTCTTCGACATTCAAACGATGATCGAAGAAGAAGTGCAGCGGGAAGTGGCCTCTGCGACAGGTCAGGACTAACTATGGAAGATTACACAGAGTTTCAAGAAGAAGAATTTTCTACCAAGTTCAACGGTAGCACCATCCTGCGCATCCTCAGCCAGTTGAAGCCGCACTGGCCCTGGGTGCTGGGCTTTCTGATCGCCATCACCCTGGTCTCTGGCCTGGACTCGTACTTCACCTACCTCAATAAGCGCATTATTGATGAAGGTGTGGCGCAGCGAGACATGGGCGTGGTGTTTGAGCTGATCAAGCCGTATGCTGCGCTGTTGCTGGTGCAGGCGATAGCCGTGTTTGCCTTCATCTGGCTCACCGGCGTACTGGGCGAGCGCGTGCGCTACGACCTGCGCAAGAAGATGTTCGAGCACCTGCAGAACCTCTCGCTGTCGTACTACAACCGCACCCCAGTGGGCTGGATCATCTCACGCGTCACCTCGGATTCAGACCGAGTGGCTGAGCTTGTCACCTGGGGCATGTTGGATACCACCTGGGGCATTATGAACATCATCACGGCGACCTACTTCATGATGATCATCAACTGGCAGCTGGCGCTGATCGTGTTCGCCTGTATCCCCGTGCTGGTGGTGGTGGCCTCGTGGTTTCAGAAGCGCATCATCAAGGAGTACCGCGAGGTGCGCAAGATCAACTCGCGCATCACCGGCGCCTACAACGAGAACATCACCGGTGTGCGCGTGGTCAAATCGCTGGGCCGCGAGGGCGCTAATCTGCGCGAGTTCAGCGGCACGACGGGCGAGATGTACAAGGCCGGCTTCCGCGCCGCCTGGCTCTCGGCGCTGTTCCTGCCCGTGGTGCAGGTCATTACCGCCATCTCGCTGGGCAGCATCATCTGGTATGGCGGTATCCAAACCGAGTTCGGCGGCATGACCCTAGGCGGTATCCAGGCCTTCATCGCTTACATGACCTTCATGCTCTTCCCGATCCAGGAAATGGCGCGCGTCTATGCAGAATTGCAGCAGGCCGTGGCCTCGGCGGAGCGCATCTTCTCGATGATCGACGCCCAGCCCACCGTGGTGGACCTGCCGGGCGCGCAAGACCCGGGTAGCCTGCGCGGCGACATTGTCTTTGACAATGTGCGCTTCGCCTATGACGATGCCCCCGACGATGCGGTGCTGAGTGACTTCAATCTGCACGTCAAGCAGGGTGAGAACATCGCCCTGGTCGGGCCGACCGGTGGCGGCAAGAGCACCATCGTCAATCTGATCTGCCGCTTCTACGAGCCCTCGCAGGGCCGCGTGCTGATCGGCGGGCGTGATTACACCGAATTCAGCCTGCACGGCATCCAGTCGCGCATCGGCATCGTGCTGCAAACGCCGCATCTCTTCTCGGGCACCATTCGCGAGAACATCCGCTACGGGCGCCTGGAGGCCAGCGATGCCGAGGTGGAAGCCGCTGCCAAGCTGGCCGGCGCGCACCACTTCATCATGGAGCTGGACGGCGGCTACAACGGCCAGGTGGGCGAGGGCGGTACGCTGCTTTCGGTAGGGCAGAAGCAGCTCATCAGCCTGGCGCGCGCCGTGCTGGCCGATCCCGAGATATTTGTGATGGATGAGGCCACCAGCTCGGTGGATACGCTCACCGAAGCGCTGATCCAGCAGGGCATGGAAACAATGATGAAGGACCGCACCAGCTTCATCATCGCTCACCGCCTTTCGACGATCAAACGCGCCGACCGTATCCTGGTCATCGAAGGCGGCACGATCGCTGAGATGGGCAGCCACAGTGAGCTAATGCGCCAGAAGGGCCACTACTACAACTTGTACACCCAGCAGTTCCGCGAAGAGTTGACCGACAAGCAGGATCCGTTCCTGACGGGGCGGCCAGCCACCGCAAGCTAAACATGTGAAGAAAGAGCCAGTGCTTGCACTGGCTCTTTCTTTTTTTAAAGGGATTGCGCTAACTCACATAACACTAAGCCTCGGAGCCAGGTTTAATCTTTTAGCAAGGCATAATATCGAGGTTTCTTTCATCCTTCATCTTTCAGTATTCATCTTCCCACATGGACCCCTACGAGAACTACGAACCGCCGCTGCGTCCTGAGCCCGAAGAGCCGCGGCGCCCTACGCCTCCCGAGGCTCCGCAAGCGCCGCCCGCGGCTCCCCGCCCGCTGCCAGCTGCGCCCATCACCTCGCGTGACCTCGCTGGGCGCACTACTTTGGAGGCCACGCGTGCCTCGCGGCCGGTGCGGGGCACGGGCCGCGGTTGCCTGCCTGTACGCGCACTGCTGCTCATCATTGTGGCGCTGGCCGCCTATCTGCTCACCCCGCTGCCCAACAATCTGCTCATCATGGGCATTGACCGCACGCCCGACGGCACCGATATTGGCCGCAGCGATACGCTGATTCTTGTCAGCGCCCGGCCCTTGTCTGGCCGCATTGAAATGCTCTCGATCCCGCGTGATCTGTGGCTGCCCATCCCCGGCTATGGCGAGAACCGCATCAATGCCGCCCACGCCTTCGGCGAAGGTGCGGGCGCGGGTGGTGGGCCGCGGCTGGCGCTCGAAACGCTGCGCAGCAATTTTGGCGTCAATGTCAATCACTATCTGCGCATTCGCCTGGCCGGTTTCCCGGCTGTGGTGGATGCGCTCGGTGGCGTCACCATCACGTTGGATGCGCCTGCTGCAGGCTACCCCGCAGGCTCACACCACTTGAATGGCACGCAAGCGCTCGCCTTCGTGCGCGATCGTAGTGGAGATGATTTCTTTCGCATGGCGCACGGCCAACTCTTTATCGTCTCGGTTGGCAAAAAGATGCTCAATCCCTTGGAATGGCTGCGCATTCCGAGTGCATTGATCGCGTTGGATCAAGCCGTGGATACGAATCTACCGGTGTGGTTGTGGCCGCGCTTCGCATTTGTTTTTCTGCGCGCAATTGTCTTTGATGGTTTGCATGCAGTCACACTGCCGCGTGAAGCGGTTATCCCCTGGGTTACTAGTGGCGGTGCACAAGTGTTGTTACCCAACTGGAATTTAATTCTGCCTATCATCAAAGAGATGTTCGCAGTCTTCTAATTTTTTTCTGCACGCGCGAAATTAATTACGCAAGCGTCAAGATTTTTTGTAGAAAGCTCACTTTTTTACATTTTTTATACATACAAAACATTTTTCGTACATTTTTATACGCAGTTTTGCACACGTTTTACACATGCACAGTCATATACTTTTTGTATCACGCTAACTGTTTTCAGTTAGTGCACTCGTGGAAGGAGAACCACAAAAATGGCTGTTGCAAAGAAGAAAGCTGCTGCAAAGAAGAAGGTTGCTAAGAAGGCCGTCAAGAAGACTGCCAAGAAGGTGACCAAGAAGGCTGTGAAGAAGACCGTGAAGAAGGCCGTCAAGAAGACCGCCAAGAAGGCCGTCAAGAAGACCGCCAAGAAGGCTGCTAAGAAGACCGCCAAGCGCTAGGTTTTCAAAACAGTCACAAAGAAGCGGCGCACATGCGCCGCTTCTTTGTTTTAACTTTGCGTCATAATTGAGCTATGTCCAACGCGCATCCCAACCTGCCACTCATCGATCTGCATCGCCACTTGGATGGCAGCGTACGTTTGCAAACCATCCTGGAGCTTGGCCGCCAGCACAATTTGCCCTTGCCCGCATGGGACCTTGAGGGCTTGCGGCCGCATGTGCAAGTGGCCGAGATCCAGCCAGACATTATGGAGTTCATCGCTCGCTTCAAGTGGATGGTGGGCGTAATGGTGGACTATGCCGCGGTGGAGCGTATCGCCTACGAGAACCTGCTGGACGCACAGACTGAGGGCATTGACTATATTGAGCTGCGCTTCAGCCCGGCCTTCATGGCCAGCGCTCACGCGCTCGACCCGGCGGAGGTGTGCGCCGCCGTGGCCGCTGGCGTGCAGCGCGGCATGGCCGAAACCGGGGTCAGAGCCAACCTCATCGGCATCATCAGCCGTCACTTTGGCGTCGAGCAGGGCATGGCCGAGCTCAAGGCCCTGCTGGCCCATAAGCAGCATTTTGTGGCCTTGGACCTGGCTGGCGACGAGGGCCGCTTCCCCGGCAGCCTGTTTGTGGAGCATTTCCACCTGGCGCGTGAGGCTGGCTGGCATATTACCGTGCATGCTGGCGAGGCCGCTGGCGCCGAGAGCATCTGGCAGGCCGTGCGTGACCTCGGCGCCACGCGCATCGGCCACGGCGTGCGCGCCATGGATGACCCGGCCCTGGTCGAATACCTGGTGGAGCACCGCATCGGTGTAGAGGCCAACCTCACCAGCAACGTACAGACCAGCACCGTGCCCAGCTACGCCGCCCATCCGCTCAAAGCCCAGCTGGAGGCCGGTGTGCTGGGGACGATCAACTCAGACGACCCTGGCATCAGCGCCATTACCCTGCCGTACGAATACGATGTGGCCGCACCTCAGGCCGGGCTCAGCCTGGAGCAGATCCACCAGGCCCAGCGCAACGCGCTGGAGCTGGCCTTCCTGCCAGCTGCCGAAAAAGCCGAGTTGTTGCAGATCAAGGAGGCTCAATAATGAACGTGCTCATCACTGGCGGCAGCGGGCTGATCGGCCGCCGCCTCGCCGCCAGCCTGGTGGCCGAAGGGCATATGGTCACGATCCTCAGCCGCGACCCACAGCGCGTCACCGGTCTCCCGGCTGGTGTGCGGGCCGTGGCGTGGGATGGCCGCAGCGCGGCGGGCTGGCAGCCAGAGGCCGATGCTGCCGATGCGATCGTCAACCTGGCCGGGGCCAGCATCAAGGGCGAGGGTTTCCTGCCCAGCCGCTGGACCCCCAAACGCAAGCAACTTATTCTGGACAGCCGCGTGCAGGCCGGCCAGGCGGTGATGGAAGCCCTGCGCGCCGCGCCGCCCAAACCGCGCACCTTGCTGCAAGCCTCCGCCGTGGGCTACTACGGCCCGCGCGGCGCTGAGCCCGTGGCCGAGGATGCGGCCGCCGGGTCGGACTTCCTGGCGGGCGTGTGCCAGCAATGGGAAGCCAGTACCCAGGAGGCGGAGAGCCTCAGCGTGCGCCGCGTCGTGCTACGCACCGGCTTGCCGCTCACCTTAGAGGGTGGGGCGTTCCCGCTGTTGGTCTTGCCCTTTCGTCTGTTCGCTGGCGGCTGGTTTGGCAACGGCCGCCAATACTATCCATGGATCCATATCGAAGACTATTTGGCGGCGTTGCGCTTCCTGCTTACCACTGAGCACACCAAGGGCGCGTTCAACATCACCGCGCCGTATCCGCTGCCCAACCGCGAGTTTGCCGCCACCCTGGGCCGCGTGTTGCGCCGCCCCAGCTGGCTGCCCGCGCCGCGCTTCGCACTGGAGCTCGCCCTCGGTGAAGTCTCCACTGTAGTGCTGGACGGGCAGCGCGCGGTGCCTATGCGTCTGCTGCAGTCTGGTTTCAACTTCACATTTCCAGAGCTCGGGCCAGCCCTGCAAGACTTGCTGCAGGCGCGCGGCTGAGCTTAGCTGGTGCGTACACGCGCACTAGTCAGACGAATTTTTGATACCAGTTGAACATTGGGTTCGCCCAATAACCTAGATTATTGCTCAGTGCGCTCCTACACTTGTGCCGATCCAATTCACATTTGACAGGAGCAGCATGGCTACGATTGGTTTGTTTTTTGGTTCCTCCACCGGCAACACCGAGACCGCCGCAGAGCGCATTCAGCAACTCTTGCAGGCGGCAGGTCACGAGGTGAACCTCCTCAACGTCTATTCTGAGTCCATTAAGAACATGGAGCAGTACGAGTACCTCGTGCTCGGTATCCCTACCTGGGACATCGGTGAAATTCAGGAAGACTGGAAGAACGTGTGGGACGAGCTGGACACGCTGGAGCTGGCAGGCAAGAAGGTTGCCGTCTTCGGCCAGGGTGACCAGCGCGGCTACCCCGCCACCTTCCAGGATTGCATCGGCCTGCTGGGGCGCAAGGTGCGCGAGCGCGGCGCCACTCTGGTCGGTTTCATGTCCACCGAAGGCTTTGAGTTCGACGAGTCGCTAGGCCTGGAGGATGGCAAGTTCATGGGCCTCTCTCTGGATGACGACAATCAGCGCGATCTGACCGAGGGTCGCATTGTGGCTTGGGTACCGCAGGTCATCGCCGAATTCGGCCTCTAGGTCACACACTTCCTGCCTAGTACACAAAGGGCGAGTCATAGACTCGCCCTTTATTTTTTTCACGTTAGGCCGGCCCCACTTTCTTGCCATGCAGTCATCCCGAACGAGCCGCATAGCGGCGAGGAGGGATCCTTTAGGGCACAAGAAGTCTTCTTGTCATCCCGAACCGCAGCGCGGACGAAGCAATCTGCAAGATTGACCTTGAAGCCACAAAAACGCCAGCATATGCTGGCGTTTTTTATCTTGCAATTCACACAGGCTAGCTACCTGCGCCGCCCCATACCCAACACCAGCGAGGCATAGTACAGCAACTGCATCACCGCGGTGAACAGGGCGGCCACATAGGTGAGGGCGGCCGCATTGAGCACCTTGCTCACCCCGGATTGCTCCTCTTGGCCAATGATGATGCCGGTATCGGCCAGCAAGCGGCGAGCACGCGCCGAAGCGTCCAGCTCGACGGGCAGCGTTGCCAGCGCAAACACGGCGCCACCGGCGAACACGATCACGCCCAGCCAGGCTAGCTCAGTGAAGTTGAGCGCAAACCCTGCCATCAGCAGGATCCAGCCCAGCCAGGAGCCAATGTTCACCATCGGCACCAGGGCGGCGCGCAGACGCAGCGGGCCGTAGTCTTCCTTATCTTGCATAGCGTGGCCCAATTCGTGGGCGGCGATCGCCAGCGCCGCCACCGAGGTGCTCTGCGCCACGCCCTGCGAGAGGCGCAGCGCCTTGCTGCGCGGGTCGTAGTGGTCGCTCATGCGGCCGGCCACCTGTTCGATGCTTACATTCAGCCCGCCGCGCTGGGCCAGCTTTTGGGCTGCCTGGGCGCCGGTCAACCCGCTGCGGCCGGGGACCCGGCTCCAGCGCGAGTAGGTAGAGTTCACATACCACTGGGCCAGCATCATGATCAGGAATGCAGGCACCATGAAGATCAGATAACTTGAATTCAGGTACATTCAGTCCTCCGTCGTCGCCAACTAGCCAACCGCTAATTGCCGCCCAGCAGGCGAATGGCTTCATCCAACTGCGGGTCACGGCCGGCGTCTACATCGTCCTGGGTCAGGGGCACCACATAGTCTGGCTCCAGGCCAACGCCATGGATCTGGCGTCCCTCGGGCGTCAACCAGCGTGCGATCGTGACGCGCAGTGCGCCCTGGCTGTTTGACAGCATGCGCGAGATCTGCACAGAGCCCTTGCCATAACTGGTCTCGCCCACCAACGGGGCACGGCCATAATCCTGCAGCGCCCCAGCCAGAATCTCTGAGGCCGAGGCGGAGCCGGGGTTGACCAGCACCACCATCGGTATGTCTGTGGCCACACCGCCGGGTTCTACTTCATAGGTATAGCGTGAGCCGTCGTTATAGTCTTCCAGCAGCACCACGCCGTCCTTCAGGAATTCAGACGTGATCTCGACTGCAGTGTCCAGGTAGCCACCACCGTTGTTGCGCAGGTCGAGGATCAGGCCGCGCGGGTTCTGCGCCATCAGGCTCTGCAGGGCCGCGTGCATATCCTCGCTGGTGTCGGCGCCGAAGGTGAATAGCTGTATATAGGCAATGTTGCCCGCCAGCATTTCGCTTTCCACGCTCGGCACCACAATGCGGCTGCGGATGATGGTGACGTCAAACGGCTCCTCGCCCTCGCGGCTGATCGTGAGCACCACCGGGGTGCCTGCGGGGCCGAGGATGCGGTTGACGGCCATATCGCTGCCGATCGCCAGCATGTCTTCGCCGTCAATCGCCAGCACCTGGTCGCCCGCTCGCAGGCCGGCGGCCTCCGCCGGGGAGCCTTGCATCGGGGCGATGATGACAACATAGTCGCCGCCCGTGTCCACCCAGGCGCCGATGCCTTCGTAGTTGCCCTGCAACTCCAGGTCGGCCTGGCGCAGCTGCACGGGGTCCATAAAGCTGGTGTGCTGGTCGCCCATGGCGCCTACCGCGCCATGGATCGAATCACGCATCAGCCGCTCATAGCTGGTATCCAGGTCAGCGCTGCCGTACTGGATCGTACGCCAGGCTTCCCAGTAGGGCAGCATGGCGTCGTACAGGTCCTCGGGCGTGCCCGCTTCGTCGGCCAGTGCCGCCGCACTGGGCGCATTGCTGGCGGCGGTCAGCTCGGCCGGGTCGATCTCCAGCCTTTCCAGGCTGGCCATGAGCCCATCCAGCGCCCCTTGGGCGAACACGCCATCATCCACCGGCTGGTCGTAGAAATCATGATGTAGGATGTCGTTGACTTCCCACATCGGGTCAAACAAGCGCTCCAGGTCGACCGTATTGCCTACCGGGGTCAAGACTTCGGGTTGTGGCGTAGGAGTGTCGATCAGGTCAATAAGGGTCGTTGGGTCATTGAAGAAAGTGGTGATCTGCTCGCGCATAGCCCAGCCAAACAACGCAATGGTCGAGACGCAGGCGCACAGCGCGACCAGAATCAACGCCACAAGGATGGCGACAAGGGGTTTATTTGATTTCATCGCAAGTTCCGTTCTGGTGGGTGATAAGTTTCAATTTTGGTAAGCGTATCATGGGCGGATTAGAGCGGTATAAACATTTACTCCTGTTTGCGTAGCTCCTCCACCTTCTTGGCAAGCTCTTCCATCTTTTCGTCTTCAGATTTCCAGGGGTTCTTGGCGTCTGTAACGATCTTCTTGGCGATCTCGATCTGGCCGATCATGGCCTTGCGCCGCGCCCCGGCATAGATGACCCCCAGCAGGCCAATCGCAAGAAACAGTGTCAGGCAGATAACCAGGATTGCGCGCTCACCCATGCGCAAATTCTACCAGCGCGGGCATGGCCTCCGTGAGCCGCTCTACCTGCGCCAGGCTGACATCCGCCACAGCCGTGCCGTCCTCTGGCTCGCCGATCAGCGCCGTGAGGGCGCCCAGCCGCTTGGCCGGAGCCAGGTTGGCGGGCATATCGTCCACGAACAGTGTCTCGCCTGGGGCGGTCTGGCTGCGTTCGAAGGCCAGTTGGTAGGCAAACAGGTCCGGCTTGCTGCGGAATTCCATCTTGCGCACATCAATGATCTCAGCAAAGTGGCGCTCCACACCCAGCGCCCGCAGCACCCGCTCGGCGTGAAAACTGGCCGAGTTGGTGAAGATGTACTTGGTCTGCGGCAGCTGGCTGAGCATGGCATCCAGCGCAGGGTTCGGGGCGATCAGTGTTTCGATCGGCAGCTCGTGCGTATAACGCAGATAGGCTTCCGCATCAATGGCATGGTGGTGCTGCAGCCCGCGCAGCGAGGTGCCATAGGTTTTCAAATAGTGCTCGCGTACCGTCGGCACATCGGCTTCGGGGATGCCAACCACTTCATGCATGTATTGGGCAATGCGCCCACGCAGCGCCTGCCACACCCCGCTGTCCTTGGGATACAGCGTGTCGTCGAGGTCAAAGAAGATCGTCTTGATCATGCCGCCCGTAACCGTTATCTACCGCGCTTCTTGCTGGCAGTGCCTGGCAGATGGAACTCCACCATATCGCTCGGCTCACGGCGCGGCATCTTGAGGGCACGCTCGTACTGTGCAAAAAGGGTATCGAATGAATTCTGCCAGCTTTGTGACTGGGCTTTCTTGAAGCCTGCCTTGCTCATTTGTTTGAGCAGCTTCGGGTCACCTACCAACTTCTGAACCGCCTTAAACAGCCTCTCCGGGCTCTCTGAGGGGTATTGCAAGCCCGTCTTGCCGTGCTCCACCAGGTCCACTACGCCGCCGGAGTTGGGTGCGATCACTGGCAGGCCCGAGGCCATCGCCTCGACCACTACGTTGCCGTAGGTCTCCTCGGCGCCGGTGAACACGAATAGGTCGCCCGAGGCATAGGCCTGGGCCAAATTCTCGCCCTTGAGGTAGCCAGTGAATACGGTGGGCGTATTCTTGAAGATGCGCTCCAGCCGTTTGCGGTCCGGCCCATCGCCTACGATGGCTAGCCGCAGGCCGGGAATATCCCGCGCGATCGGCAGCAACAACTCCACACGCTTCTCGCGCGAGAGGCGGCTGACAAACAGCGCCAGCACCTTGCCTTGCTCACCACCGGTCAGCTTTTTGCGCCACTTGTCTGTGCGCTTCTTGGGCGAGAAGCGCTCCAAGTCTACACCGCCGGGCCACACCTTCAGGTGCTTGAAACCCTTGGATACCAGCTGCTTACGCGTAAAGTTTGAAGGCACCAGGTTGATGTCTGCCCGGTTGTGGATGAAACGATAGAAGGTGAACACCGGCTCAGATACCACGCCCATCTTCCAGCGCCGCGCAAAGCCGGATACATCCGTCTGGTACGAGGCTACTACTGGGATGGAATGCTTGAGTGCTACACGCAGCCCGGCGATGCCCAGCGAGGTCGGGTTCACCAGGTGAATGAGGTCTGGCTTGAACGCCAGCACCTTCTTCTCCACGCGGGCGATAGGCGTAGCAATGCGCAGCTCAGGGTAGAAAGGCGTCTTCATGCTGCGGTGGCGCGACACGGGCGTGGCGGCATAGTGCTCGATGGAGCCACTGGGGGCGAAGAGCTGGCTCTCGTGCCCCTCTTCCTTTAAGTAATCGAAAAGATGCGTGAGGGTGATAACAATGCCGTCAATCTTGGGCAAAAAGGTCTCAGTAAAGTAGGCAATTCGCATACGCTCAGCGCTCACAAGGGATGCCGCCCTGAGGCGGCATCTGAATGGTTCCCCTAAGGGTGGGTGACCTAATTCTACTCGGTTGGCCCAGCTGCCCCTAGTGAGCGTGTGCGTGCAATTCTTCGATCATGCAGTCGTTCGGCCCGTATTCGATCTCGATGGTGGTGTGCGCCAGGCCGCGGTTCTTGAGCAGCTCGCGGATCTGGCTGCGCAGCGCCATCACCGCCGTGCGCTCTGTGTGCTCGGCCACCGTCACGTGCAGGGTAAGCACATGGCTCTCGCCCTCCAGCGACCAAGCGTGCAAGTGGTGGGTCGAGAGCACACCAGGCAGGGCCGCCACCTGGGCCTGAATTTCGTCCAGGTTGACCTGCTCCGGCACAGCCTGCAGGAATAATTTGATCGTCTTGCCCATGTTGCGCAGCACATTGTAGAGAATGTACAGCGAGATCAGCACCGACAGGATCGGATCCAGGATCGGAGCGTCCACCAGCATCATCACCAGGCTGGCGATCAGCACCGCCGCCCAGCCCAGCACATCTTCGATCAGGTGCCAGGCGATCACCCGGGCGTTCATGGACTCTTCGTTCTTCAGCCGCAGCGCGGCCAGGCCGTTGATGACGATGCCAAAAACGGCCATCAGCGCCATACCGGGCGCGTGGGCCTGTTGCGGGTTGAGCAGGCGCGGGATCGCCTCAGACAAGATGTACAGGCTGCCCACCACCAGGATGATGGTGTTGAGCAACGCGCTCAGCAGCGAGAAGCGCCGGTAGCCATAGGTGTATTGAGTATCCTCACCCTTTTGGGAATACTTTTCCAGATACCAACCCATACCCAGCGACATGGCGTCGCCAAAATCGTGCAGTGCATCGGTAAGGATGGCCAGGCTGTTGGTCAGCAGCCCGCCCACGATCTCGATGGCGGCAAAGCCCAGGTTGAGCAGGAAGGCGGTGCGGATGTTTTGCCCAGAGCCATGATGATGATGGCTCTGGTCGTGCGCGTGCTGATGCGTCACAGGGTCTCCACATACACCTGGCCGGTGATGCGTGGACCAAGCACAATTTCATCTTTGCGGCCGCGCAGCTTGACGCGCAGGTTACCGTCAAACTCTGAGTACTGCGTCACGCTTAGCTCGGCATTGGGCACTACACCAAGCTCGCTGAGGTGCAGCAGCAGGTCGGCCGCGGTGTCACGCACGCGCGTCACGCGTGCCCGCTGCCCCGGGCGCAGGGCGCTGAGGGGCACCTCGGTGCTCTCCGGCAGGCTCAGGTCTACGCGTGGGATCGGGTCACCGTGCGGGTCGTGGTGCGGGTCGCCCAGCGCCTCTGCGATGCGCTGCTCGAACTGCTCGCTGATCACATGCTCCAAGCGGTCAGCTTCGTCATGCACTTCATGCCACTCGTAGCCCAGGATCTGGTGCAGAAACAACTCCAGCAGGCGGTGGTGGCGGATGGTCTCCAGCGCCACACGCTCGCCTTGCTCGGTCAGCAGCACGCCGCGGTGCTTCTGGTACTCCACCAGGGCCGGCTGGGTATTGGCCAGTTTTTGCAGCATGCCTGTCACCGAGGCTGGGGCCACATTCAGGTACTCGGCCAGCGCGTTGGTTGATGCGCGCCCCTCGCCACGCGTCAACTCATACACGGCTTTTAGATAATCCTCAATGGATTGTGACAGCGGCTCTTTGGCATTTGCCGCAGGTTTGGGCATAACGGAAGTGTATACGTCGTAGTTGACAGTGTCAATGTAATTTGCTTTATACTGCGATGAGTGAACTGAAAATGAACAACATTATCGTTTGTCCCTGGTGTGGCACCAACTATGTCACCTTTCAATCCAACTGCAGTAACTGCGGCGGGACGATGCCCGCGCCGCGCAAGGCGCCCGCTGCCGAGGCTGAGCCCGCGCAGCGTGGCGCCCGCCAGCTGAACTGGCCGCCTTCGCCGCCGCGCACCATCGCTCCCAACTACGTGTGGAAGCTGCTCGGGCAGGATGGCTGGGTTATCTCGATGACGGTCTTCGTGCTGCTGGGCTTCATCTTCACCGTTGTGGGCGCTGGGCTGATCCTTGGCATCATTACTGCTTTTGTTGGCTTCCCCTTTGTGGGCATGGGCTTGCTCTTCCTAGGTGGCGGCCTCGCTGTCATGTACTGGCGCTACCAGGAGGCGGTGCAAACCGCTGAGGTGCTCAAGTCTGGCCAGGCCAAAGAAGGCGAGATCACCGGCCTGGAGCCGAACTATAACGTGCGCATCAATGGCCGCATGCCCTGGACGGTGCGCTACCAGTTCACGCTGGATGGCAAGCTATATACCGGCAGCTCCAGCACGCTCAATAATCCGCAGTTCACGCATCCTGTTGGCCCGGCCGTGATCCTCTACCTGCCAGACAACCCCGATCACAGCCAGGTGTATCCCCACCCCTAGTGCTCCAGAGTGCCTAGGCAAAAGTACTTAGCGCCCATAACACCCTATTTATGTTTCATGTTAACATCTGCATCTGGTACACAGCAGTCCCAAGTTAGAGGGGGCAGCCCCGTTCGATTTGGACCCTGTAGTCCGAAATTTGTAAGAAAGGAGTTCCAAATCCAAAATGGCTGATCGAGAACAAGGAACCGTTAAGTGGTTCAATGGGTCAAAGGGCTTTGGCTTCATCACCCGTGAAAACGGCGCCGATGATGTCTTCGTCCACTTCAGCGCCATTCGTGGCGATGGCTTCCGCAACTTGGAAGAGGGCCAAAAGGTGGAGTTCACCGTGGTCCAGGGCGATAAGGGCCTCCAGGCTCAAGACGTTATCGCTCTGTAAAACCAGAACGCAATAACGAGATCCGGCTGAGAGTTGCTCTCAGCCGGATTTTTTTGTAAAGAGAGTGAGCAGTGATTAGTGAACAGGCGACTGTCTTCTGCTCGCATACGACAACCCTCTCCCTGATCACTCAGTACTGTTCACTAATCACTGTCCCCTACGGCCACGGCACATCCACAAAGGGTGTGTAACCATGCTTCTCGGCTGCTGCTACCCGGGCGTAGCCCGGCATGCCGCAACTGCCATCATCAATGATCTGTGCCGATGTGCCCCACGAGCCGACTGCGGTGAAGACATACTCGCCGCCCTGGCACACCCAGGCCTCCACCACGTAGGGCGTCTGCTCTGAGTCGTCGCCGGCATTGAGCTGGATGCCGTGCCAGCTCACCGTCACCGTGTTGCCGCTGCGCACCGCGTTCACTCCGCTCAGCCCGCGTATATAGATGTAGGACCAGGCCAGCACAGTATGCGGGTCACGCGGCGGCAGGGAGTTGCGGTCGCCGGTGAATTGCAAATAATCTTCGCCGCCGTTGACCCAGCAGCGGTTGTTGCCGCCGATGGCTTGCACCAGCACCCAGTTGCTGTGCTCCATGCGCCCCACGACTTCGATATTGACCCCGCCGGGGAAGGTGAACTTGTATAGATAGTCGGCCCCAGGCCCAAAGCGGCAGGCCAGCCGCCCGTCTACGATCACCTTGGCGCGCAAGGAGTCCACATAGGTGGGCGTTACCGTGGGCGTATCGGTGGCCGTGGGGACGGGAGTCGGTGTTTCGGTTGGGGTAGGGGTGGCGCTCGGCAGCGGGGTGTGCGATGGCGTCACCGTGGCGGGCAGTGGCAGCGGCGTCTCTGTAGGCGCCGGGGCGATGGTGTTGCATGCGGTGAGCAGCAAGGCAAGGGTAGCGAGGGCAGCCGCGCGGTGTTTCATAGTGTTTGCATTATACTTTCCTAGACATTGCCCATTGTTTGGAGGCGCGTGCATGAAGGAACCCGGTTTTTTCAATAATTACGACAGCAGCGTGGTCATCGGCATCCTGATGGCGATCGGCCTGGTGGTCACGTTGATCACGGCTGGCCCCGGGGAAGCCACACGCAGCTTCCTGGCTGAAGCCATTATCCTCGCCGCTACGTTCGCCGTGGCGCGCCAGTATCTCCCCTGGAAAGATGCCCCCAAAGAGCGCCTCAAAGGCCCGCGCCGTGAGCTGATCCTGGGTTTGGTGGGCTACGGCCTGCTGGTCTTCGGCGCCGCCGAGAGCTTCCGCGGCAACATCAGCTGGCCGTGGCTGCTGGGCGCCATGCTGCTGCCCGTCATCGCCATGGTCTCTGCTGGCTACGGTACGCGCGCCTGGGGCCTGCGTATGCCCAAGCCTGCCGAGATCGGCGTGCTGGCCGTGGTGATCCTGCTGGTTTATGTCCTCAGCCGTGGGCTGGGTGCCATCCTGCCGCCGCGTGAGCTGGGCGGGGCGGCGGGCGAGAACGCCATCGCCAATGCGCTGGCGTTCATCGGCAACAACGCCGTCGTGCTGGTGGCGGCGGCCGCCCTGGTCGAAATTTTCTTCCGCGTCTATTTGCAGCCGCGCCTGGCCGCCTACTTGCCGGGCCGCTGGGCTGTCGTCGTGCAGTCCGTCTTGTACAGCGCTTCGTTCCTGCCGCTGTACGTGAACCGCTACCCGATCACCTACGCCGCGGCACTGGTGCTGGTGCTGACCAACGGTGTGCTGGGTGGCTACTTCTGGCGCAAAACCGGCAATCTGTGGCTGCTCATTCTGCTGCACTTGTTTGCGTTTGGAAGGTACGGGTTGTAGCTCTAGTCCCTAATCTATTAATCAAAAAGTCGCTTGGTCTATTGGTCAAACTGGTCGGCAAAAGCTGGCCAATCGACTAAGGGACTAAGCGACTTTTTTTTTTATGTATGTTGTGCTGCTAACGATCTATGGCCAGGGCACTCCGACCCAGCCAGTGTAGCCGTGCTTGTCTGAACCGAAGGCGCGTGCCCGCGAGGCGTTGCTACAGTTGCCCTTCTCGTCCTGGATCTCGATCGAGGTGTTGTTGGTGCCATAGGCACGGAAGACGAACTCGCCGTTCTGGCACACCCATGCTTCGATCAAATATTTGTTTTGCAGCGAATCATCGCCTGGCAGGTAGGTGAACGGCTCCCAATACACCGTCACAATATTGCCCTGGCGGGTGGCGCGCACGCCTTTGAGCGGCTCGTAGGGCTGGGTGGTGTAGGGCAGCACCAGGTGGGGGTTATCGATGGGGTAGACCAGGCTGCGGTCCACGCCCAGCGTGATGAGCTCCTGGCTGACCCAGCATTTGCGCGCCGGGCGGTACTCCACCAGGTTGACGTACCACCAGTTCTCGTTGAGCGCCATGTGGCCGAGCACTTCGACCGTATTGCCCTCATACAGCGTTGTCGCCAGCAGGTAGCCGCCGCCCGGCCCGAAGCGGCAACTGGCCATCTCCACATTCACGGTACCCCAGGTAAAGCAGGGCGTCGGCGGCGGGGTTTGGCTGGCGGTGGGGGTGATGCTGGGCGTCAGCGTGATCGTGGCCGTGGGTGTGTGGCTGGCGGTGGCGGTTGCCGTGGCGCTAGCCGTCAGGGTCGGCGTATCCGTGGCCGTAGCCGTGGCGGTTGGCTCCGGCGCCAGGGCGCTGCAGCCAGCCAGCAGGAGGGCGAAGACGGCAATGAATAGTAGGGCGGGGGAACCACGCATGGACTGATTATAGCCCTGTGAGCGCTCAGCAGTCAGCCTTCAGCTTTTGGCAATTAGCTTTAGCAAAGATTGCAATCGCCGGTTTTGGGTTTGCTTTTCGCTGTTAGCTGACCGCTGATAGCTGATAGCTAACAGCTGATTTTTCTTATACCCATCTAACATATATTCATGGTATATTTTCGCTTGTAGGTTAGCAGTGGTTTTTCAAGGTTGCCCCCCACACGGTCTTCACAACAGTACCCTTGATTGTGGAAAGTTCTTGGCGTTGCCGAGTTCTATTCCCGCGTCGCCAGCAGTTTTGCTGCTTGCTGCGCAAGCTCCTCTGTATGACTTAACTCTGTAAGAAAGGAGTTAATAGAACGCAATGGCAGAACGCATTCAAGGCACCGTCAAGTGGTTCAATGGCACCAAGGGTTTTGGTTTCATCACCCGCGACAACGGCCCGGACGTCTTCGTCCACTTCAGCGCCATCAGCGGCGATGGCTTCCGTAATTTGGAAGAGGGTCAGAAGGTGGAATTCACCGTCACCCAGGGCCAGAAAGGCCCCCAAGCTCAAGATGTCACCGTCGTAGGTTAATTTAGTTAGCCTATAACGCTGTAAAAACAAAAACACCGCCCGGCGTAAGCCGGGCGGTGTTTTTGTTTTAGCTATTCTATTGGCGCCTATTTCAAATGTCTCTAGAGGTGATTAGAGAGTCTGCTCGAGTTCACTCTCCAAAATCAGGGACATGGCGGAAAACTCGATCTACTTTTAGAAAATACGTAGGAATTGAAGGCCCTTGTGGCTGATGTTTTCTTTCCTCTAAATCGACAAATAGTATTAGATAAATTACAGCCGCTCGTGTAATTTTCATAACTTGCACAGTTTCTTGAAAAAAAGAAGAATGTAGGAGCTTTGGAATGTTAGCTCCCTCATTTTGTCGAATGCTCTCCGTGTGCAAGGAAAGAAAGCGATGGGTAAGAACATTGCGACGTTTATAAACAAAGTCAAATTCTCCATTCTCCTTTAAATCCAATGCTAAATCTAGTAGGCCATGAAGTAGCAAGTTGCTTTTTGCGGCCAACTCGGGTCTAAGTTGTTGAGGGTCTTCTCTGCTTGACCAAATGTTTCTAAAATTGACTTTATTGTGCGGCACTGAGGTTACTTCACAGTAATCATGGACGAACGCTGCTATCTTATCCAGAGTATCAACAGCTAACCTAAATGCTACCTTTAGCATCTGTGCATAAGAACTATGAACTGAATAATCTAGTGGATAGTAATAATCTACCTCTTTGTCAATTGCTTCCGTATATTTGGACCTGTAGGTTGACTGGACTAAAAGATAGCGCGAGAAAACGTAGTCCTGTTTGATCTGATTCAGAAAGGTTGCATATTTATTAAATTTAGTCCTGTCTCCTAGTTTTGCCCACATGTATGTTATGAACATTGGATCGCCTAAAACCTGCTTTCCATCTACTCCTACAAATGATGTTGGACTCAGATAGAGCTTGTTTTTTAAACAAAAATCTCGTAAGTATTTCTCAAACTTACTCTGAGACTTTGTGTTTCGCACTTTTTCCGGGCCAACATTTTCCGAGTGAAGTACGAAAAAGTTATCAATCTCCCTAAGATGTTTCCTTATAAATTCCTCGAGCAGGGGATATGGTTTTGTCGAAAGAGCTAGTTTGTGAAGTCGTTCTGCTTCAAGCATGAAAAGATGAGTGTGACCAATTGCGGGGAAAGCTAGGTTCTGTAAAACTTGAGCCTTATTGCTCAGCGCCTCGGTTTTTCTTGGGTCAAGCCTTAGCGCGCTATCGAATGCCTCAAGACTCTCGATTGGTCTTCCTATCGCATCTAGAGTATTGCCGTAGTTTGTATAAAGGTCCGGAAGATTTCGCCTTTCATATTCATTAATTCTTTTTGTTTTTGAAATTGAAATTGCCCGCCTGTATAGCTCTTTTTCGCGGATGTGCTCGCTTGAAATCTTTCCAGCCTTGAACGATTCCTGACGGATAAATTTATTTAAGGCTGAATAACCATTTGCAAGATTGTAATGATGCATAACACTAAATTCATCAGTTTCCTGATGAGAGACATATTCCTCTAGATAGCTTATTCCTCGTTGGACGAAACTAATCTGATTTGTCCAAGACCCAAAATCAATCATGACGCCGCCGAGATTTCCTCTGTGATGAATCATCTCTGGAGTTAGTTGAGCAAGGGAAAACTCCTGCTCTGCCGCATCAATTAATTGCTTAACAAGCGGGAGATTGTTTTGAGTAAGTGCTTGGTTTGCCTGAAGAACAATAGAAGCTATTTTCTGCATCTTACCCTCCTAGTGTATTTTAAATCGTATATTCCAGAGTAGGTGGATGTAGGCATAAATCTTCACTCCGTCGGGGCCAAGCACGCCGCATGCCCACTGCTAGCGAGTTGTGCCTTGCTGGCACAAAGCTTACGCAGATCCTGCGCCTTCCGCTCAAACTCTATGGCATAATTCCCACATCCTCAGAGCCGAGTACGCCTCGTACCCGCTGCTAGCGAACCCGAGACAGTGCAAGCCGGGCCAGCGCACGTGGCCGAACATCCCTCTGTTGTACGCAAACCCAACGTCGCCCGCTCGCTGGCGGCCAGTAGGGGCGCCGGGCTCGTATCCCGTTACCAAGACGACTAAGTTGCCTGCGGCTAAGTGAGCGCAGGAACATGGGTGGTACCGCGGGCTAGCGCTCGTCCCATGTGTTGCCAAGCAACACATGGGACGAGCGCTTTTTTGTTTGCTTACGCAGTGGGTTGACCAATCAACCTACTGACAAAATGACAGTGATTAACGGACTAATCGATTAGCAGATTTATCAAGGAGCATTATGTTCAAAGAAGTACCCAACAAAGTAGATTTCATCGCTCAGGAGCACGAGATGCTGGCCTTCTGGCAGGCCGACCGCTCGCTGGCCAAGTTGCGCGCTCTGCGCGCCGGCGCCAAGCCCTGGTCCTTCATTGACGGCCCCATCACCGCCAACAACCCCATGGGCGTCCACCACGGTTGGGGCCGCACCTACAAAGACCTCTACAACCGCTACTACGCTATGCAGGGCCGCCAGTTGCGCTACCAGCAGGGCTTTGACTGCCAGGGCCTGTGGGTCGAGGTCGAGGTCGAGAAGGAGCTCAAGTTCGCCAGCAAGCGCGACATCGAAGCCTATGGGCTCGACCAGTTCGTGCTGCGCTGCAAGGAACGCGTCCTGCGCTTCGCCGCCGTGCAGACCGAGCAGTCCATCCGCCTCGGCTACTGGATGGAGTGGGACGACCCCGCTCAGCTGCGCTGGCTGGCTGACCAGCTCGCCGCTGACCCGCAAGCCGAAATTGCCTACGCCGGCCCCGCCGGCGGCGCCGCCGGCACTGTCGAGCAGGTCGTCGGCCACCTCGGCCTGCCTGAGCTCGGCGGCAGCTACTTTACTTTCAGCGATGAGAACAACTACATGATCTGGGCCTTCCTCAAGAAGTGCTGGGAGAAGGGCTGGCTCTACCGCGGCGCAGACTCCATGCCCTGGTGCCCACGCTGCGCCACCGGCATCAGCCAGCACGAGATCGAGAGCGATGGCTACAAAGAGGTTACGCACAAGTCGATCACCTTGCGCATGCCGCTGCGCGGCCGCAGCAACGAGTACCTGCTGGCCTGGACCACGACTCCCTGGACCCTCACCAGCAACGTGGCCGCCGCCGTCGGTCCGGAGCTTGACTATGTGAAGGTACGCCAAGGCGAAGATGTCTACTATCTCTCCAAGGGCACGCTCGCCATGCTCAAGGGCGAGCACGAAGTCCTGGCCGAGCTCAAGGGGCGTGACATGGAAGGCTGGGCCTACGATGGCCCCTTCGATGACCTGCCCGCCGCCAACGAGCCCGGCGGCCACCTCGAGCTGCGTGACTTGGTGAAGGGCGTCACCCAGTCCGCCAGGGAGGCCCACCGCGTCATCCTCTGGGATGAGGTAGGTGAGGCCGAAGGCACCGGCATCGTGCACATCGCCCCCGGCGCCGGCGCCGAGGACTACCAGCTTGGCCTGCAAAACAAGCTCCCCATCATCGTCCCCATCGACGACGAAGCACGTATTGTGGATGGCTTCGGTAAATTTGTCGGAGCCACCACCGCTGAAATTCCTGATTTGATTGCGGATGACCTTCAGCAAAAAGGCCTTCTGTACAAATACGAGCCATATACTCACCGCTATCCCACCTGCTGGCGCTGCAAGACCGAGCTGGTCTGGCGCGTGGTAGACGAGTGGTTCATCAGCATGGGCCAGTCCTACGACAAGCCCCGCGAGGAACTCACCGCCGACGAGAAGGCCAACAGCCTGCGCTACCAGATCATGGATGTGGTCGACCAGATCCGCTGGGTGCCGGAGTTCGGCCATGCCCGTGAGATGGACTGGCTGCGCAACATGCACGACTGGATGATTAGCAAGAAGCGCTACTGGGGCCTGGCCCTGCCCATCTGGGTCTGCGACACCTGCAAGCAGCACACCGTCGTCGGCAGCGAAGACGAGCTGGCCGAGCGCGCCGTCGCTGGTTACGAAACCTTCGCCGGCCACACGCCGCACCGCCCGTACATCGATGCCGTCAAGGTCAAGTGCGAGCACTGCGCCGAGGGCCACATGACCCGCATCCCGGATGTCGGCAACCCCTGGCTCGACGCCGGCATCGTCAGCATGAGCACCTTGCGCTACCGCAGCGAGCCTGAGTACTGGCAGCAGTGGTTCCCGGCTGACTGGATCAGTGAGAGCTTCCCCGGCCAATTCCGCAACTGGTTCTACAGCATGCTCGCCATGGGCACCGTCATGGCCGAGACCGCGCCGTTCAAGAATCTCTTCAGTTACAGCACGCTGCTCGACGAGCACGGCGAGTCCATGCACAAGAGCAAGGGTAACTCCATCGAGTTCAACCAGGCCGCCGATAAGATGGGCGTGGATGTGATGCGCTGGATGTATTGCGCGCAGAAGCCGGAGAACAACCTGCTCTTCGGCTACAACAAGGCCGACGATGTGCGCCGCCGCTTCCTAATCCCGCTGTGGAACATCTACAGCTTCTTTGTCACCTACGCCCGCCTGGATGGCTGGACGCCCAGCTTCGCCACCTTCGACCCCAACAATCCTGAGGGCGCCACGCCGCAGTCCGACAATCCGCTGGACAAATGGATCCTGGCTCGACTAAATCAAACTGTTGACCAAGCGACCAACCGACTAAACAACTGGGACGCTTTCGGCGTCACCCTGGCTGTCGAGTCCCTCATCGACGATATGTCCAACTGGTACGTGCGCCGCAGCCGCCGCCGCTTCTGGCGCAGTGAGCAAGACGGCGACAAGCAGGCCGCCTACACCACGCTGTGGCATGTGTTGGTCAAGCTCATCCGCACCATCGCGCCCATGACGCCCTTCGTGGTCGAGGAGATGTACCAGAACCTGGTCGCCGCCCACAACGATGCCGCCTACTCCAGCGTCCACATGACCCTGTATCCGCAGGCCGACACCGCCGCCATCGACGAGACTCTCATCAATGAGATGGGCCTCGCCCGCCAGGTGGCCAGCCTCGGCCTCAGCGCCCGCGGCGCGGCCAATTTGAAAGTGCGCCAGCCGCTGGCTAAGGCCCTGGTTCACGCCTCTGGCGGGACCAAGCAACTAGCTGACTATCTGACCGATATCATCAAGGACGAGCTGAACATCAAAGAACTCTCCTTCGTTGAACAAGCCGGGCAGCTGGTCACCTACAGCCTGCAGCCCAACAACGCCAAGCTCGGCCCGCGCTTCGGCGCCGATTTCCCCAAGCTGCGCGGCGCGCTCAACGCGCTCGACGCAGCCGTCGTCGCCGCCCGCGTGGCGGCCGGCGAGCCCGTTCAGCTCACGCTGGACGGCAACGATGTTGAGCTGGCCGCCGACGAGGTGCTGGTCAACAGCCAGCCCGCCGAAGGCCTGGCCGTCGCCGCCGAGAAAGGCGTCACCGTCGGCCTCGACACCGCTCTCACGCCGGAGCTGCGCGCCGAAGGTACCGCCCGCGAGCTAGTGCGCCGCATCCAGGACATGCGCAAGAAGGCTGACTTCAATATCGAAGACCGCATCCGCACCTACTACACCGCCGAAGGCGACCTGGCTGCCGTGCTGGCCGACTGGGCCGAGACCATCAAGTCAGAGACGCTCAGCCTGGAGCTGACTGCTGGCCCCGCACCGGCCGGAGCCTACACCGAGGAGCACAAAGTGGACGGCGCTGCGGTAACCTTGGCCGTAGTGAAAGCTTGACCAATTTGTCATTGCGAGGAGTATTCCAGTGCTTCAGCACTGGAAACGGACGAAGCAATCTGGATGCTGGAATACTCCTCAACACGTCTTGTTTGTGTGCTATCTAGCCTTAGCCAAGTAAGATCAGCTTGTAAGGAAAATATGAAACTGAACCCACTCACACCCGAAGAGCAGCGCATCATCCTCCACAAAGGCACCGAGATGCCCTTCACCGGCGAGTATGACCGCCACTACGCCGCCGGTACCTACGTCTGCCGCCAGTGTGACGCGCCGTTGTACGGCTCCGAAACCAAGTTTGACGCTCACTGCGGCTGGCCCGCCTTCGACGCCGAGATTCCCGGCGCCGTCGCCCGCCACCCAGACCCGGACGGCTACCGCGTCGAGATCACCTGCGCCAACTGCGGCGGCCACCTCGGCCACGTCTTCGAAGGTGAAGGCTTCACGCCCACCAACACGCGTCACTGCGTCAACTCGATCTCGATGAAGTTCATCCCCGCAGAATAATGACAGCCAAACCGTCATTGCAAGGCGCAGACTTGCCTGCACACGAAGCAATCTCCAAGCTATCCTCCGTAGGCGCATAACTCGATGACCACCCAACGCATCTTCACCAACGGCCGCCTGGTCTATTACCGCCAGGCGGCCACTGCGCAGCACTGGGACTCTGTCTGGAAGTCCCAGGACACTGAGCGCCTGTACGCCGAAGCCGCTAACGGTGAGCTCGATTACTACACAGATATCTTTCCGCGTCATCTGCCCAAAACCGGCAAGATCCTTGAGGCCGGCTGTGGCCTCGGCCAATTTGTTATTGCTCTGCGCCAGCGAGGCTATGAAGCCGAAGGCGTAGATTACGCCGAGGACACCATTCGTTTTCTCAATGAGCGCTTCCCAGACCATCCCTTCCGCGTGGCTGATGTCACCGCTATGAACGTGCCCGATGGCTACTACCATGGATACATCTCCCTCGGCGTCATGGAACACCTGCAAGAAGGGCCGCAGCAGTTCCTTAAAGAAACCTTTCGTATTTTGGCTCCTGACGGCGTAGCGTGTATTTCCGTACCCTATCTCAACTTCTTGCGCCGCCTCAAAGCTAGGTTGGGCATATACGGCCGCCCGGGGCAGGAAAACTTGCCTTTCTATCAATACGCGTATTCAGCGCAGGAGTTCTCGCGCATTTTGGAGCAGCACGGGTTTGAAGTTATCGCCCGCTACCAATACGGCGGCTATAAAGGCGTGAAAGACGAGCTACCCGGGCTCACCAGAATGTTTGAATGGCCACAGGGTTGGCGTCTACGTAAGTGGCTTATGAACTCCAAATGGATCAACGCACACAACGGCCATATGATGATGTATGTGGCTCGAAAACCAAACAAAAAAGAGGCGGCTTATTGAGCCGCCTCTTTTGTTAGCGGTAGCTTTCTAGCCGTTTGGCGTACGCACTATTCTGGCGGTCCTTGCGCGGCGAACGCGTTGGGCGCTGGGACGTAGCGCCCTTAGGCGCACTCTTCGGCGAATTGCCGTCGGAGGTGCGCTGCGGCCGGCGGGGGCCACCAGCACCCTTGACCGGACGACGGCTGTCCATGGTCTGCTCCGCCACCTTGGGAGGCGCGGCGTTGTAGTCAAAGCCATCTAGCTTGCGGCTTTCGATCTTCTTGCCCATCACGCGCTCCAGGGCGCGCAACATGTCACGGTCTTCGTTGGCCACCACCAGCGTAAAGGCTTCGCCGGTGCGCTCTGCGCGGCCGGTGCGGCCAATGCGGTGGATGTAGGCATCCGTGGTGTCTGGCATGTCATAGTTGATGACCAGCTTGATCTTTTCGATATCCAGGCCGCGGGCCGCAATGTCAGTGGCTACCATCACCTGGTAGCGCCCATCACGGAAGCCCTTCAGCGCCGCCTGGCGCTGGCTCTGACTGCGGTTGCCATGTAGCGCTGTGGCCATATAGCCTTCACGCTCCAATTGGCGTGTCACCTTCTGGGCGCGGTGCTTGGTGCGGGTGAAGACCAACACAGAGTTGGCCTCGGCGCGCTTCAGCAGTTCCAGCAGCATAGTGGTCTTGAGTGCACCGGGTACCGGGTACAAGGCATGCGAGACGGTGTGTGCCGGGGCGCTGATGCCGACGGCGACTCGTTTGGGGTTGTGCAGCATGCCGCTGGCCAGCTCGCTGACTTCCTTGGGGAAGGTGGCTGAAAACAGCATGCTCTGGCGTTTGGTGGGCAGCAGCTTGACGATGCGTTTTACATCTGGCAGGAAGCCCATGTCAAACATACGGTCGGCTTCATCCAGCACCAGCACCTCGATCTTGTCGAGGCGCGCGGCGCGCTGATTGGCCAAGTCAAGCAGGCGGCCGGGGCAGGCCACAATGATTTCGGCACCGCGGCGCAGCGCTTCCACCTGTGGGCGGGCGCCCACGCCACCGTAAACGGTGACACAGCGCAAACCCGTGCCCGCCGAAAGCGTGACAATGGTCTCGCGGATTTGTTCGGCCAACTCCCGGGTAGGAGTGACGATCAGTGCGCGCGATTGGTTGCGCGGCCCGCTCAACAGCTTGTTGAGAATGGGCAGCACAAAAGCGGCTGTCTTGCCGGTGCCCGTTTGTGCCGTGCCTACGATGTCGTGGCCTTCAAGTGCTACCGGGATGGCTTGCACCTGGATAGGCGTAGCCTGTTGGTACCCGGCGCGCTGAATGCCCTTCGATAGGCGTGAATCGAGGTTGAACTCAGTAAATTTCACAATATTCCTTTGTATTCAGGAGTCTACGGGGGTATACCGTCAGTATGACGGGCCGAAACTGAAGTTCAAACCAAAGCGTTCGGAGAACGCAGAACAGCAGCGACTGCTGAATAACGATAGTTGGATAAGACTGGCTGAGTATACAAGGAAAGATGTGAATGTCAAGCAAGCGAAGTATGAGAATTGTTTGAGTTGTGCTCAACGCAACTGGTGTATAGTTCGCCAACTTTAAAGGGACGACTATGCAAAAATTCTTTCAAGATCCCGCCCGCCGCACAGTGACCCTCATCTGGCTTGGCTGGGCCATCCTCCTGCTCGGCTATCAGGCTTACTTGCCAGCTCGTTTGGAGTTGACCCGGCCTGATTATGCAATTGAGTGGACTCCGCAGGAGACCCGGGCAGGCGCACAGGCGGATAAGCTCTATCTCAGCGAACCCTTTTTGAACACACACGTCTCATGGGACTCGGAGTTTTATCTTGGCATTGCACTGGAAGGCTATCACTCCGATAACATTCGCCGCGTCAACGGCACTTTTGATGATGCCGTGCTCGGCTTCTGGCCCTTCACCCCGCCCGCCGCGTCGCAGCCCGGTGATCGGCTTTCCATGAGCCAGGCCTTCTTCCCCATGTATCCGCTTGCCATCCGCGCCCTCAGCCTGCCATTGGGCGTGTTGGGGATGAACCCGATTGCCACCGCTACCTTGTCCGCGGTCGGCATCTCGCTGCTCGGCGCGCTGGCTGGCATGCTGGCCCTGTATGAGCTTGCCAAAGATGAACTCGGCGAGGATGGCGGCTTGCGGGCAGCCTTCTATCTCGTGATCTTTCCCAGCGGTTTCTTTTTGGCGCAGGTCTACACCGAGGGGCTATTCGTTGGCCTGGCGTTCTGGGCGCTGCTGTTGGCACGCCGCGGGCAGCTGGGGTGGGCGGCCATTTTGGCTGTGTTGGCCACGTATACCCGCGCGGTGGGCGTGCTTTTGGCGGTGCCTATGTTCTACGCCTGGTTTCGCAGCGGCGCCTGGAGCGAACTTGCCCAGCGCTTCTCATGGAGTGCGATCCGTGGCCTGCTGCTGGCAACTGTGCCGCTGCTGGCCTTCGGCCTGTGGCGCATTTCGTATTATGGACAAGCCTTCACTATCGTGGAGGATGTATGGTTCGGCCGCGGACTCTTGGCCTGGGATAAGACCTTCTACAACTGGGGCGTAGTGTTGGATATCCTGCGGGCTGGGGTTTCCCAATCTTCGGCCTACTACTCGCTGGAACTGGCAGGCATTTTGTTTGGCTTTGTGGCGTGCATCGTCGGCTTGCGCCGCCATCCAGATCTGGCGCTGTTTGGTTTGCTAGCTGTCTTCCTGTCCTTCACGAGCGGACAGGCCCAGGGGATGTATCGCTATGTGTTGGTGGCGCCCTCTGTGTTCTTGTTGCTGGCGCGTGCGGGCAAACATGCCGCCTTTGACCGCTCATGGAGCATGCTGAGCCTGTTGTTGATGAGCATCATGGCAGCGTTGTTCAGTTTTGATCTGTGGGCGGGATAGCCCTAGCTAGCCTTTCTGATCTGTTCTGCTAGAACAGTGCGATCAATTAGCTTGCAATTGTTGGCTTCTGCCAGCTTCTGTGCACGCCAGCTGAACTTGCTGTTGGTGATCACTACCGCACGGTCACATTTGTGGAAGGCCATCCCGGCGACTGCTGCGCGTATGGCATCAACCCCTACAGGCTGCTTCCAGCGTTTCACTTGTATGGCATGCTTGCGGCCGCCGCGGCTGGCGATCAAATCGACCCCAAAATCATCATAGCCCCCAATGTGCTCAACACTATAGCCTTGTGACTTCAGCAAATGGGCAACGAAACGTTCGAATTCTGTCCCACTCATTTCATCTACACCGTGGATGTCCAATGGGCGCGTGATCCTGAAGTATCGGAACAGACGCCAGCCGATGTAGATGAAGCCCAAAGCAAGAATGAGGATTGCAATCGACTTAAGCCAAGGCGTGTTACTAGCAAAGCCCAAAGCTACGATGAGCAGGCCATCCCATAGTAATTCTGAAAAAGCTGATTTGTTGCGGCGCCTGCTCCTAGAATTCCGAGCCATTTATCCCCTCCATGGTGATTTTACAATTGCCAGCTCTCGCCCCAATTGGCGAGCAACGCCTGGTAACCGGGGTCCTGATAGCGCGCCAGGCTGAACAGCGGCGCGTACTCCGGTAGCGGCCCGCCGGTGATGTGCCCGGCCAGTAGCTCGGCCAGCCCCGCCGCGGCCATGATGCCGTAGCCGGATGCCGCGCCGATGATGTATGCGCCGGGCACGCCCAGCGGCCCGGCCAGCGGGCGATTCTCCTGCGTCTTCGTGTAGTAACCGCCATCCACACTGGGGCGCGGCATGCGCTCTAGATAGCCACGCATGCCGGGCAAGATACGCCCCAGGCCGCGGATGGCGGTTTCGGCGTACAGCGGGTCTTCTGCGATCGGGAATGTAGGCGCTACCTTCTCGTTGTGCACATCCCACAGGATCAGGATGCTTTGCGCTGCCGCGTCGCCCTCAGGGCGCGTGTGAGCGCCGGAGGGCAGGCGGCCAAGCAGCCAGGCGGTCTCTGGGTCCTCGGCCAGCATGGCGCGCTCGTCTGCGCTCCAGGGCAGTTCTTGTTCATCGGCGCAGATCACCAGCGGCGAATCCCGGCCCACCGCACCGAGATGATCATTGAAAGCTGCCTTAAGGTGCGGCTCGTTGTGGACTGGCACATCTACACCCAATAGCGCACCTACAGAGCCAATATGCGGTCCCGCGGCGTTGACGAAAGTGGGTGTCTTGATGGCTGTGCCATCCGCTAGCGTTACGCCGCTCACCGCGCCACCCGCTGTCTCCACTGCCGACACGCGGCCAGTCACAAGTTCTACGCCAGCGGCGCGGGCTTGCTCCCACATCCACATGCCATAACTTTGTGCGCTCAACCAGCCGGCGCGGCGCACATGCAGCACGGCCGCCGTCTCCGGCGCCAGGTAGGGAAAGTGCTGCTGGATCAGCGCCGAGTCAGTGATCAGATCTGAGCCACCTGGCCCTTCGTAGCCCTCGGCATGGTGCGGCTGGTAGCTGGCGCTGCCAGCCGCGTGCTCGCGCAGCTCGCCTGCGCCGAGCTGCGCTGCCTCAGTGGCCGCGGCGCGCAAACCATCGATCTGTGCCGCGTCTGTGGTGACGTATAGATAGCCGCGGCGGTTGAGCTTGAACATATTGTTGCAGGCCGCGGCACGCTCCTCCATCAGCGCGATGCTACGGTTCATCAGTTGCACCATGGCATCGCCCGGGCCGGGCCACCAGTTACGGTAGCACTCGCTGGATTTATCAGAGGTCAGGGTGAGTGGCGGGTGCTCGTCAATTACAAGGATGTCTTTGAACCCTTGCTGAGCCAAGGCGTAGGCTGCGCTGATGCCGAGGATCCCGGCACCGCAGATGACAACAGATGATGTGCTGCCCATTTACCAATTCAACCACAGTTGAAGCAGCCTGCAGGATTACAATTGCCTAGAAAGGCAAAAAATAGTTTAGAAACGGGGAAACATGATCGGAATCGAAGAAATTGCCAAGCAAGCCGGTGTGTCTCGCTCTACAGTCTCTCGAGTGATCAACAATGACCCCAATGTAAGCGAGCGAACGCGCCAACGAGTACTTGAGGTTGTTTCTTCGAACAACTATGTACCGAACCGGGCTGCCCGCAAACTGGCGGGAGGGCGAACTGGCGTCATTGGTCTAGTGATCCCTATTGGAGTTTCCAGGCTGTTTGTAGAACCCTTCTTTCCCATCCTCGTCCAAAGCGTGACCGACCGCTGCAATCGCCTCAATCACTCAGTCATGCTTTGGCTCGGTGAGCCTGAGCGCGAACGGAGAAGCATTACCCAGATTCTTAGCAATGACCTTCTTGACGGAGTCATCGTATCGTCCTTTCAGGATCGTGACCCCATTGTGGCCGCATTGCACCAGTCACAGATCCCCTTCGTGCTGATCGGGCGGTACCCTGATAGCCTGCCGGTCAACTTTGTGGATATTGATAATGAAGAGTGCACCCGCCGCGCTGTCAACTATTTAATCCATACGGGTCACAAGCGTATCGCTACTATCACCGGTGTTGCCGGGACCTTGGTTAGCCGTGTACGTCTTCAGGCCTATCGTGACACACTGGCTAGAGCGGGTTTTCAGGTGGATGAGAATCTCATTGCCGAAGGTGGCTTTATAGAGGAGGGAGGGTATGCGGCCATGCGCAAGCTTGCTGCCCACCAGCCGGATGCAGTATTTGCGGCCAACGATGCCATGGCTGTGGGCGCTATTCGCTGCTTGAGCGAACTGGGCCTGCGCGTGCCTGAGGATGTGGCTGTAGTCGGTTTTGACGATGCGCCTTTTGCCGCCAGCTACAAACCGGCGCTCACCACAGTTGCGCAGCCTATTGCAGAACTTGGGCGTCACGCTGTGAATATGCTCATGCAACTTATTCAAAGGCCACATACCCAACCAATAATGGAAGTGCTTCCCTCCGAGTTGGTGATTAGAGAATCAGCTTAATGCCGCTACTGCCTGCTCAGCTTCCTCTGGCGAGAAATCCTGCAGCGGGCTGCGCACCGGCCACAGCGGCAGGCCGTGCTGTGCATGCAGCATCGCCTTCAGGTACGCGGGCGCCGGAGGCATAGCATCCATAGCGGCGCGCGCCGCGTCCAGCGTGGCCTGGTGCGTGCTGCCATCTGTGTCCCACAGAAAACCCTCATACACGGCGCGCAATTCTGCGCAACGCAGATTGGCCAGCGCCGTAATGGCGCCTGCCGCGCCGGCTTGCATGCCGCTGGTCATTAGCTTGTCATTGCCAACCAGCACGGCACAGCCCGGTAGGCCTTCGGCGTACATGGCTGCAGACGCCAGGTCGCCTGTGGAATCCTTGAGCCCGGCAAAGCGAGTGGGGTAGGTGGCGTGCAAGCGTTGCAGCAGACTGAGCGGCAGCGGCACGCCGCTCACGGCCGGGATGTGATAGCCGAGCAGCCAGCGGCCTTCAGGTACACTGCGCTCGATCACCTGGCTGTACCAGTCAAACAGCCCATCTTCGCTGGCGTTGCGCACAAAAAAGGGCGGCAGCACAACCGTGGCCTCAAAACCCAGTTCGTAAACGGCCTGGTTGAGCGCGATCGTTTCCGTTAGGCTGGGCGTGCCCGTGCCCGCCAGCAGGCGGAACTCTTCGGGGCGGGCGGCCGCGGCTGCTTTGAAGATATCGATGCGCTCGGCGGCGGAGAAGCTCGTGCCTTCGCCGGTGGTGCCCAGCAGCAAGGCGCCGTGGGCGCCGCGCTGCGCGAAGAAACCGAGCAAGCTTTGCCAGGCGGCCAGGTCGGGCGCGCCCGCAGCGGTCAGCGGAGTGACGGCTGCAGTGTAAACGCCAGAAAGCGAATGTGAGAGATTGGGTGATGACATGGGCTGATTATAAGGTCAGGCTAGGAACAGGATCGCCACACCCGTCAGGGCCACCAGCGTGCCCAGGATGCTGCGTGAGCTTACCTTCTCCTTGAATACAAAGTATCCAATAGGCAGCAAGAAGATAGGTACCATGGCGATCAGTGTGCTGGCAACACCCACCTGGGTGTTCTGGATCGAAACAAGGGACAGCCACACACCGGTCACCGGCCCAAACAATGAGCCGATCAGCAGCAACGTCAGCGCCTTGGGCTTTGCTTGCAGAGTCTTGTAAGTGTCACGGACATGCCCGCGCAGTACCGTGAACAACCAGATCGCCAGGGTAGCCACGAGCATGCGCATCACTTGTGCAGACAGCGCCGGGAAGTCACCTTCGAGCCCGTACTTGGCAGTGATAGCTCCCAACGCTTGACCCAAGGCTGCCAGGAAAGCAAATAACAGGCCGATCAGATAGGTGCGTTGCTCCGAGTTGCTGCGCTCTTCGCCTTCGTTCTCAGACACTACCCACAGCACACCACCCAGGCTCACCAACATGCCAAGGATCTGCAAGGGTGTCAGCGATTCGCCAAAAAGAACAAAGCCAAGGATGGCTGCAAATATTGGCGCAGTGCTAAATACCAAAATCGTGATACGTGTACCCAGTTGTACGAACGCTTGGAACAAGGCAGCATCGCCCAGCGCCAGGCCGATCACGCCAGACAGCCCCAGCCACAGCCAGCGCTGGCCGTCCGCGGTGGGGACGGCTGTGCCATACAGCAAGGTGTGGATGCCGAGCAGGATGAGGGTGGCGGCCAGCAAGCGTGTGCGGTTCACCACCTGCGACCCCGCCAAGCGCGAGCTCAATGTAAAGAAGCTGGCCCCACCTGCAAAGAACATCGCAGTGGCCAAGCCAGCCAGTTCACCAATGTAAGGAAAGGGCATAGGTCTCCAAGCGGCAAGTATACGCCTGCCGTTGCCATTTATAATTTCAACTTATGCGTCCCAAGGATAGCCAAGTTTCCATAATCATCCCTACCTACAATGAAAAAGAGCATATTGCAGACTTGATCGAGTCATTGTATGCCAACATTGCCGCGCCGTTAGAAGTGATCGTGGTGGATGATGCCTCGCCCGATGATACGGCAGACATCGTAGCCGCCTTGCAATACCCTAGGCTGCGTCTGATCCGGCGCAAGGCGCGCGGGCTAGCGGCTGCCTTTCACCGTGGCATCCTGGAGGCCCAAGGGGATATTTTAGGCTGGATGGACGCAGATATGACCATGCCTGCCGCAGTGATGAGTCAACTAATTGAGCAACTGGACGAGCACCACATAGCCATCGGTTCGCGCTATGTTGAAGGAGGTAGCGATAACCGCCACCCCTTGCGCACCTTAGCCAGCCGCGCCATCAATACTTTGGCCCGCATAATGCTGAAGAACGCGGTACGAGACTACGATAGCGGTTTCATTGCCATCCGCCGCGAAGTGTTTGACTACATCACCCTCATTCCGTTCGGCTACGGTGATTATTTCATCGAATTCATCTACGACGCCCATCGGGCCGGTCTGCGCATAAAAGAAGTGGGCTATGCCTTCAGGGATCGTAGTGTGGGGATTTCCAAATCAGCTCCTTCGTTAGTGGGCTTTTTTGTCACTGGCTTCCGCTATGTGCTGCGCATATTTAGTATCCGTATGCGCTTCATCACTGGGCGTGATTAATGCAGCCTCGGGAGTACCAGCGGTTACATGCCGCCGAGGAGCGCTTGTGGTGGTTCCGTGCACTGCATGCCGCGGTGCTCAACGTGCTGCCTGCTTCACGTATTGGACGTGTTCTGGAGATCGGCTGCGGCACAGGTGGGCTGATGCACAAGCTGCGCACGGCAGGCTACCGGCCGATAGGTATCGATTTTGCCGCAGAGGCGATTGAATTCACGCGTGAGCGCGGCGATGGGCCAGTGGCGCGTGCTAGCGCCAACGAGCTGCCGTTTGCAGACAGTAGCTTCGACCTGGTGACCTGTGTCGATGTGCTGGAGGTGGGCACCGTTGACCCGCAATCTGTTGTGCAAAGTGCCTTGCGGGTTTTGCGCCCCGGTGGCCAGGCGCTGTTTGTGATGGCAGCTCATCAGTGGTTGTTCAGCGAGCATGACCGAGCCGTGAATTCAGTGCGCCGCTTCAATATTGGGCAGCTCCAAGCGCTTTTTGAGGGGAAGGCCGTACAAATCAAACGCAGCAGTTATTTCTTCCTCCTAGTTTTCCCTTTGGTAGTTTTGCGCAAACTACTAAACAAACCCCGGACTGGCGCCAGCACCTCAGATGTGGATGTTCCGCATGGCTTGATCAATGAACCCCTCTATTGGTTGTCCTGGTTTGAGGCGCAGTGTCTGCGTATCCTCAGTTTGCCGATCGGTTCTTCTGTATTGGTGCTGGTGAAAAAGAATGGCTGAACGAATTTGGTTGGACTCGCTGGAGGCAACCCGCCCGTACCAGTGGCTGCGCTTGCAGATGAACCGCCGCCTGGTGCGCTTTCTCGCCCGCCACGCGCTGGCTGGGCGCAGCGGGTTACGCCTGGCGGAGGTGGCTTGCGGCAGCGGCTTTGCTGCGCATTTGCTGGCGCAGCAGCCTGGCGTAGCGCTCAGCATTGCCGCTGACCTCAACCTGGAGGACTACCAGCAGGCCAACATCCCTGGGTTTCAGGCATCTTTCGTGCTGACCGACCTGTTCTCTGCAGGCCTGCAACCAGAGACTCTGGACCTGGTGTGGAATTCCTCGTCTATTGAAGAGATAGATCGCCCACAAGAAGCAGTGGCCAGCATGGCTAAACTAGCCAAGCCTGGCGGCCTGGTATTTATTGGCGTGCCCAGCCGCTATGGCTTGGCTGGCTTGCTGCGCCTGTTGCCCTCAGCGCGCACGCGTGCCTGGCTGGGGCGCGTGTATAACCGTGCTGAGCTAATGAGCTTGTTGGAGAGTATCGGGCTGCGGCCCGTGCGCAGCACAAGCTACCTCTTTGGCACATTTATTGGATTGCTTGCCCAAAAACCGAAGAACTGATTTCAAACACATTAGAATTGAGGCATGACAGAAATACACCAAGCCGTAATCATTGATGGCGTGCGTACACCTATTGGCGCGCTGGGCGGTTCGCTGGCTGCTGTGCGTCCGGATGATATGGCCGCACTGGTGCTCAAAGGGCTCGTCGAACGCACCGGCATCAACCCGGCAGAGATCGAAGAGGTCATCCTGGGCTGCGCCAACCAGGCCGGTGAGGATAACCGCAATGTGGCTCGCATGGCTGTGCTGCTGGCTGGCCTGCCGGTCGAAGTGCCTGCTGTGACCGTGAACCGCCTGTGTGCCTCTGGCCTAAACGCGGTCAACACCGCTGCTCGCGCCATCAAGGCCGGGGAGGGCGATGTCTACATTGCCGGAGGTGTGGAGAGTATGACGCGCTCACCCTATTCGGTGGCTAAGAGCGCGCAAGCCTATGAGTATGGCAACGTCACCATGTGGGATACCACGCTTGGCTGGCGCTTCCCCAATCAGAAACTCAAAGAAATGTACGGCAATGACTCGATGGGCGAGACTGCCGAGAATATCTATGACGATACGCCCATCTCGCGTGAGGAACAGGATCGCTTCTCGCTGCAAAGCCATCAGCGCGCCATCGCCGCCATGGATGCTGGTCACTTTGCGGATGAGATCCTCCCGGTCCCCGTACCCCAGCGCAAGGGGGATCCCATCATGGTGGCCACAGATGAGCGTCCCCGCCGTGACAGCAGCCTGGAGAGCTTGGCTAAGCTGCGCCCAGCCTTCCGCAAGGATGGCACGGTCACTGCGGGCAACTCCTCTGGGCTCAATGATGGCGCCTCGGCGCTGCTGATCACTAGCGCGGCCAAAGCCAAAGCGCTGGGTCTCAAGCCGATGGCGCGCGTGGTGGCTTCGGCTGTAGCCGGCGTGCCGCCACGCACGATGGGCGTCGGCCCAGTGCCGGCTGTGCGCAAGGCGCTGCAGCGCGCTGGCCTGCAAATTGCGGATATTGGCTTGGTTGAGCTCAACGAAGCCTTTGCGGTGCAGTCACTGGCGGTGCTGCGCGAGCTTGGCATCAGCGAAGACATTACCAATGTGAACGGCGGAGCCATTGCGCTTGGCCATCCGCTGGGCTGCTCCGGGGCACGTATTCTCACGACCCTCTTGCACGAGATGCGCCGCCGCGCCGCCACCGGGCCGCGGCCCTACTATGGTCTGGCAACTATGTGCGTCGGCGTGGGGCAGGGCGAGGCTACGATTGTGGAGTGGCTCGGAGAATAGAGAAGCAACGTAGGGGAGAGTGTATCTCGCGCATCACTCGCACAGGCTAGTTACTGAACTAGCTCAGGCAAGTATTTCTCAGGCGCCAGCCGGTATTGCACGCCGTGCAGAGTGTATGGCGGCAAGTACTCAAACGTCACCACATGCTCGCCGGCAGGCACCAGCACTCCCATCAGCAATTCGTCCACCGGCACAATCGGCGTCTCTTTGCCATCTACCCATGCGCGCCAAGACGGGAAGATCGAGCGGTTTAGTACTAAAAGCTTGGCTTCACTGCTTTGCAGCCTTATCTGCAATACATCAGAAGAATAATGCGACACTTGCAAGATTGCGGGGGCAAGTCCCAGCGTGTCGAGCGCAAGCCCATGAGTGTCCTCAGTCGCTAGGAAAGCAATGTTGGCCAGATCTTCGGCAGTGGCTTGCGCCAACAGATCCATCACTTGCTCTCGGCTCTCTGCCACAATTGTGCTTCCCACTGCGAAGACATGAGGCAGGGCCTGGTTATTCTCATAGACATAGTAGCGCGTGCAGCCAGGCGCCTCGCAGGGCAGTTCCTCAGTCACCAAGGGGCGCATCTTAGGATCATAGATCGGGAAGCTGCTCACAAAATAACGTGTGCCAGTGAGCGAGAGCAACTCCATATCGAACCATTTAGATAGGTCATCGGTGACCTCAATGACTTCACCAGTGTCGCACATAGTGCTAAGCCAGATACGGCTGTTGCCCTGTAGCAGCTTTAGGTAATAGCGGCATTCGGGTATCTGTTGCACCATAGGGTCGAGTACGCCAAGCCAATAGTTCATGAAACGCTGGCTAAAGAGCGCAAAGTACCCATCTGTCGTATTGAGTCCATAAGTCCACAAGAAAGCAGGGTGTGGGTTGAAGGCGTTCTCATCTACCGCTATTGTTACCGCGCGGTAAGGGCCGCCGGTCTCTTTTGCATATTCGGCCAGCTGGCGTAGGTAAGGGTTTTGGTACAGGTTGGCGTAGTTGCTACCGTTCGCTCGGTCCGCTAAAGTAATGCGCTTTACATCTAGCGTGGCATTGAACAGAAAGATCAACAGGCCGGCTGTGAGAGTGACGAATAGCCAGCGACCCTGCTCTCCCTTGAAATGCTCCTTGCTCCATTCAGTGACATTGTGCAGCCCGATGGAATACAGCAGGGCAACGACAAAAGGGATATAGATATAGAAACGCACATAGGTGAACCCTTTGAAGTGCCCGAAAGGGTTGTAGCTGGAGCAGATAATAGCTGGCAAGTAAAAAGCACCAAACATGTATATCAGCAAGAACCCCACCAACCATAGATTCCTACGATGGCTTGGTGACTTGGACCAAGTGGCGGCACCCAGCACGCCAAGCATTACTCCAGGCAAATAGCTGGAGGTGAGCACATACTTAGTAGTGAATTGCCAAAGAGTCAGGGTTTCGACGGCAGAAACACCGTAGCATGACTCGCGGAATTGGCGCTGTGAACTGGACGAAATGAGTAGAGCGGAGCCGAGCTCAAAGATCTCGAGGCTCGCCCAACCCAAGCCAAAGGCCAGCAACGGCCACCAGGAGAATTTCTTGTAGCCAGGGTAGATCAGCAGAGGCCATAAAAGCAGCAGCGGGACAAAGAAAATGGTGTACTTATACTGAGAGGCATCAGCAAAGAAAAAGCCCAGCCCAAACCCAAGTGCCACTTGTTTGAGTACGCTGTGTCCCGGTTTAGCTAATTCTCCCAAGACATACAAATACATGGGAATGCCCGGCAATCCCAGCGCGTCGTAATGGGTGAAGCCATCAAACTGAAGGTTGTATTGCCCAGCTGGGTAGAACGCATATAGCATGGCTGGCAGCACAGCAGCAGCCATGCTTACCTTAAGGTGGTTGCGCAGCAGGAGGAATGTGAAGAACCCAGCGATGAAGCGCTGCAAGAAGATATAGAAGCCACTTGCAAGCCAACCAGGCAAGAAGATAAACAGCGTATCAAAAATACCTAAATTATCTGACTGCGCTTTCTTGTCTGTGCCACCCCACAAATCAGCGTTCCAATAGCCGTTCTCGCCCGCAGCGATGTTCTCGCCAATGCTCAGCCGGGCCGCCAAATGGCCGTCCCCCGAGTCGGGCATCTTGATGTATGAATTCTCGCCAAAGCCCCAATATTCGAACGATAGCAACGCTGCCCACAGAGCGAAGAAAATAAAGAAGTGCCGAGCGGAGAGCTTCATTGCTGTAACCCCGCCTACGCCATGCTCGCTTTGAACGCCGCCAGCGCCGGCACCGGCGTAGGGTCATAGCCATACGCCATAGCCAGGTAGAAGCTCACATAGTCGCCGTAATGCAGCGCTGTCCACAGGTTGGCCATGCGCGTTTCGCCCGTGGCGGTGATCATGTCCGTGTTCTGCCCCTCCACCATCACCGCTGTGCGGGTGAGCTCAGTGCGCTTCTGGTTGCGCTTGTCGTCATGTGCCGCCAGCAGGAACAGCGACATGCTGGCATTGAACTGCACTTCAGGCTGCAGCAGCCCTTGCAGGGCGTTGTGATTGGTTTCAGGGATGACTTCGAAGCTGGCAGCAGCCTTGGAATTCTCGTTGATCTGTGCCTTCCAGCGACGCGCCACCGGCGCCATCAGCCCGGCGCCGTACACGGTGACCCAGCGGCCAATCAGCTGGCCGCCCATGCGCTTGGCCGGGTTGCTAGTGTCGGCCACTTCGGGCACAAAACTGGCTTGCTGCACCTTCATGGCGGCCACGGCGTCGGCCACCTCGGCGGCCGGGTCCGGCAGTAGGCCGAGCCGCGCCACCAACGCCAACAGCAGCCCGAACGAATAACCCACCGCTGTGCGCGGCTGGCCCTTGTGATCGAACTGCCACAGTGGGTGGCCGTCTTGCTGTGCCAGCGCGGCCAGTTTGCCGCCGGTGCACACCACGAGGATCCTGCTGCCAGCCGCCTTGGCCGCTTCGTAAGCGGCGAGCGTCTCCTCGGTGTTGCCGGAGTGCGAAGAGCACACCACCAGCGTATCGGCCCCCGCCCAGGCGGGCAGCCCGTAGTCACGGTGTGTGATCAGGCTGGCGTTGAGCTGTGCTTCGCCATAGGCCGCCAGCAGATCGGCGCCGATCGCCGAGCCGCCCATGCCGGCCACCACGATCTGGCGCACACTCTGCCAGTCTGGCAGCGGCAGCGTCTGGCCCAGCGCCCAGGCAGCCGCCAACTGGTCCGGCAGGCCGTTGATATGCCCGATCATGTCTTCAGCGTCAAACTGCTTCATTTGCTCAAGGTCGTTCAGATTCATTGTTCGCTATCTTCCTTGCGGAGTTGTTCCAGCAGTGTGTAGACTTGGCTGCGCGGCCAGCCAGTGGTAGCGGCCACCCGCTTGGCCAGCTGCGAGGGTGGCGTATCTACCAGTCCGGTGCGCAACAGTGATTTTACTTGTACTTCGTCCCAGCTTGCTTCTTCGGCCACCGCGCCGGCCACCACCAGCGTAAATTCGCCGCGGGTTGGCTCTTGGGCGTAGAAGGCGGCCGCCTCGCTCAGCATGCCGCGGAAGAAGCGCTCGTACAGTTTGGTCAACTCGGCGGCCACCGCAATTTGGCGCTCACCCAACACAGCGTGCAGATCAGCTAGGGCGGCGGGCAGGCGGTGCGGGCTTTCCAGCCAGATCAACGTATAGGGTAGGCTGGCAACGGCTTCGATGGCTTTGCGGCGCTCGCTGGTTTTTTGTGGCAAGTAGCCCAGGTAGACAAAGCGGTCGCTGGGCAGCCCGCTGGCCGCTAACGCCGCCACTGGCGCACTCGGCCCCGGCACCGAGCTGACCTGGTACCCAGCGTCCAGCGCCGCCCGCACCAGCAAGTAGCCCGGGTCGTTGATGCCTGGCGTACCGGCATCGGAGATCAGGGCAACATCGCCGCGGCCCAGCGCAGCCAGCACCGGCTCCAGTTTTTCCTTCTGGTTGTGCTCGTAGTAGCTGGTGAGCGGCGTGTGGATGTCAAAATGCGTCAGCAGTTTACGACTGTGGCGCGTATCTTCGGCAGCGATGAGCTGTACTTCGCGTAGTACACGTACCGCCCGCGGGCTCATGTCTTCAAGGTTGCCGATAGGGGTGGCGACGAGGAATAGAGTGGACATGAAAATCAAAACGAATCTATTAGTCAGTTAATCACTCCGTGAGAGCATAGGATTAACTGATTAATGGATTTGTGAGGTTACTTTTCTTCTTCGCTCAGTATCTTCTTCATTCTATGAGCCAGCTTGCGCCGCTCCAGCAGTACGCGCCGCCCGCAACCCTGGCACACCAGGCCAATATCGGCCCCGAGGCGCACCACCTTCCAGTCGGTGCTGCCACAAGGGTGCACTTTGCGCAGGCGTACTACATCATCCAGCTTGAGTTCAGGCAGCATGGTATGGGAATGGTATCACGCTGGCTTGCAGGTCATATATGCGCCGGAGGCCGCTATAATTCCCCGCATGCTTGATCTCACTGTTCCCGCTCTGATCGCCCGTGTCATTGTGCTGGTGGTGGCTTTCACCGTGCACGAGTTTGCGCACGCCTTCACTGCTGACCGCTTCGGCGACTCCACGCCGCGCGCCCATGGGCGGCTGACCTTGAATCCGTTGGCGCATTTGGACCCGCTCGGTTCGCTACTCCTGATCGTGGCTGGTTTTGGTTGGGCCAAGCCGGTGATGATCAACCCCGCTGCTCTGGAGCGCCGCCACCCCGCGGCCCTCATGCTGGTGGCTTTGGCTGGCCCGGCTAGCAACTTGGTGCTGGCCATCCTGGCGGCCCTACCCTTCCAGCTCAACTTGATCGTGATGGACTTCCGCACTGGAGGTATCTTCCCCACAGCCTTCCAGTTACTGGATACTTTTGTTCTCATCAATCTTGTATTGCTGTTCTTCAATCTGCTGCCCATCTTCCCCTTGGACGGCGAGAAGATCTTGACCTACTTCCTACCCCCCAGCGGCAAGCAATTCATGGAAAGTATCCGCCCGTACGGCTCCCTGATTTTGTTGGGTGCTATTTTCGTGCTGCCGCGCTTTGGGTTTGATCTGTTTGAGTATCTGGTGTGGGAGCCGGTAATCCAGGTCTATCGCTTGCTAATGGGCTAGGGTAGCACCAGCACTTCGATTCCATCAAAGCTGCTCGCTCCCGGCACCTGACGGCCGAAGGCGGTGACAGCGATCTGTAGCCAGGTAGGCTCCTGGAGGGTCAGCGTGAGTGTGGTTTCAAAACGCGCCTTCCCATCTCTCGCATCGTGTAGATAGACGTCGCGTGCCACCAGTATGCGCCCCTCGCGCGTGATCAGTTGCAAGCTCAGTGGTTGCGCTGTTCCATAGGCTATGCCGCGTATGGTCAGCTCGCCGCTGGGTACGCTCTGCCCCGCGGCGGGCTGCTCAATGTGCAGTGCCGGTTCTGCCGAGGCGGGCAGCAGGCTGGCGTCGCCCTCTGCCAACAGCACAAGCTCCACCGAGCGCAGCGCCTGTACGCGACCGTAAGCGTCCAACGTGCGCGCGGTCAGCCGCGCTGGTAGTGGCGGGCGGCTGATCTCAAACGGCACCGTTAGCTGCAACTCACCCCCGGCAAACTTAAGGATCTGGCGCGCCAGCAGCCGCCCGGCAGCGTCACTGAGCTCGATGTGCACTTGCCCATCGCTGCCTGGCTCCAGTTGTGCCTGTAGAATGATGGGCGAGGTTACTTGGGAGCCGCTGCCTGGCGATAGGATTGCAATATCTATTGTGTTATTTGAATATTCTGCAATTTCTGTTGCGTTCGGTGGTGTAGCTGAAGCGCTCGGCGAGATGACGCCAGCGCTCTCAGCGGTATGGGTTGGGAGTGGAGATGAGGATGCCTCTGGCGGCGCGGCACAGCCCGCCAGAAACAGCAGGCTAAACGCCGTCAGCAGCCAGAGGGTGGAAACCTTAGGAGAGCGAGGACCACACTTCAAGTTTGGTGCCCACACGTTGGATGATCTCATCCGTAAAGGCCTTGGTGCCCAGGTGGCCGCCCAGGTCAGTGGTGGCATGCCCGTTATGGATCGCCTCGAACACCGCTTCATAAATGGCACGTGAGGCGTGCTCAAAGTTTTTGCCGGGCACATAGCTCAGCAAGGCGCCCAGGGCCAGGATCATGCCCATGGGGTTGGCAATGTCCTTGCCTTCAAGGGCGGGGGCGGTGCCATGCGGCGCCTCGGCCATCACGGCCTTCACGCTCTGCGTCTCGCTATCCACTGCCAGCACCAGGCTCTCCGAGCCGGCAATGCTGCCGAACATCTGCAGGATCAGGTCAGACAGCAGGTCCCCATCCCGGTTCATGGCGGGGATGACCAGCGCCTGCCCGTTGGCCTGCAGCAGCAGTGCCAAGGTGGCGTCGATCAGCAGCGGGCGGTAGGCCACATCCGGATGGCGCACAGAGGCGGCGTCCATCTCTTCTTTGAACATGCCTTCGTACACCGGGCTCACTGTGAACTTTGGCCCACCGAACACGGTAGCGCCGTTCTTCTTGGCGTACAAAAAGGCAAACTCGGCCACGGCCCGGCATGTCGAACGGTGGATCTGCGAGGTGCGATAGGCTACCTCGTCACCATCGATCGTCTCGCGCCATTCCTTGGCGCCATAGGCGTCTTCCACCGCCATGCGCGCCACGGCGATCGGGGCGTGCACGCCGGCCACCGGCAGCACATTGGGGATGCGGCGGCCGGTGCGCAGGATCACTTGCGCCTTCATGGCGTTGCGCAGAATGGCGTTGGGGCTGCCCAGCGTGCCGCTCTCCGGCGTGATCGTGGCCGCTTTGAGGCCATAGCCACAGTCCAACATGGCATTGCCAGCCTCGTGCACTACTTCATTTTTGGTGGCTTCGCGGTGCTTTAAGCTGAGGTCAAAATGCTGCAGATCAAAACTGACGCCCAGCGCGTCTGCCACGCGCAGGGTCTCTAGCAATAATTCCTCGCCGGTCTGGTCACCGTGCATCACCACTACGCGCAAGGGTTCACTTTTTTGGAGCGTACTCACCAATTACCTCTAACAATTCCTGGAGTCGAATGGGTTTTTCCAGTGAGGCCACCGCACCGCTGGCGCGTGCCTCTGACTGGATTTCGCTTAAGTTCAATGCCGATAAGGTCACGATCGGGATGCTGCCGGTGTCAGGTGAGGAGCGCAGCTGGCGGATCATCTCCAGGCTGCGCCGCCCGTTCAAGTTGACATCGGTCACGATCAAGTCGGGCTGCATCTCTTGCGCCAGGTGCAGGGCCTCCTCCTCATTGGCGGCGGTGATGGCCTCGTGCCCCATGATGATAGCTGCCTGCGTGAGCAGGGTACGCGTCAAGGGCTCGTCGTCAACGAACAGGATACTTGCCATAAGGCACCAATAATACCTGAACGCAAGGCGGCTTTTCAGCGCGCCCTTAAAACAAAAGCGCCGCCCTCACGGGCGGCGCTTTGCTTGGTTTGGCTTACAGCCCGTAGATGTCAGTGAACTTGGTTTCCAGGTAACGGATGTAGGCATCACCGTTGATCTTGGAGCCGGTGATGCGCTGCACCATCTCCTGGGGTTCGAACTTGGCGCCTGGCGCGTGCACATGCTTGTTCAGCCACTGCAGCAGTGGGGCGAACTCAGCCGTACGGATCTTGTTTTCGATATCTGGAATGTCTCGGCCGATCACTTCCCACAGCTGGGCCGAGACCAGGTTGCCCAGTGCATAGGTGGAGAAGTAGCCCATCAGGCCAAAGGACCAGTGCACGTCTTGCAGCACACCCTCCTTGTCATTGGGCGGGGTCACACCTAGATACTTCTGGAACAGGTCGTTCCAGTACATGGGCAGCTTGTTGACCTCGGCCTCGCCTTCCATGATGGCCATCTCCAGCTCCATGCGCAGCATGATGTGCAGGTTGTAGGTGGCTTCATCTGCCTCTACACGAATGTAAGACGGAGCCACCTTGTTGATGGCCTTGTAGAAGGTTTCCATGTCCACGCCCTTGAGCTGCTCAGGGAAGACCTTTTGCAGTTTGGGGTAGTAGTGCTCCCAGAAAGGCTTGGAACGGCCCACCAGGTTCTCCCACATGCGCGATTGTGACTCGCCGATGGCCAGCGAGGGGATGTTGTACAACGGAGTGCGCTTCAGGCTCTCGCTGAACCCCTGGCCGTGCATGGCGTGACCGGCCTCGTGCAGCGTGCCGAAGAAGTACGGGTTGAAGAAATCGGGGTAGACGCGCGTCGTGATGCGGTGGTCGCCCCAGCCCAGCGTGGTCTGGAAGGGGTGGGTGGTCTTGTCCAAACGGCCTTGTTTCCAGTCGTAGCCGAAATCGGTCACGACACCCACGCCAAAGTCCCACTGGCCTTTTTCGTCATACGGCTGGTGCAGCACAGAGTCATCCACTTGCTGTGCTTCAGAAATACGCTTGATGAGGTCCACTTGTTTGGGGCGGATGTCATCGAAGATGGCTTTGACATCCTTGGCCTTCATGCCGGGTTCGTAAATATCCAGCATGGGGTCGTAAACGTGGTCATAGGGAGCATATAGCTCGGCGAAGCGGCGTGCCCAATCCACCAGCTTCTCCAGGTGCGGCTGGAAGGTGGAGAATTCAGAGTTGCTGCGTGCTTCCTGCCAGGCCTGGTTGCCCATCGTGGTCAGCTCGGCGCGCTCCACGACCATGCTGCCGGGCACCTTGGTGCCCTTGTCAAACTCGCGGCGGGTCACCGCCACCAGGCGTGCCTCGTCTGAATCTGGATCCCAGTCGCCGGCTTGCTTCTCCAGTGTCTCAAGCAGCTTGCCAATCTCAGGCGACGTGAACTTCTCGTGCGAAATTCTGTCCAGTGTGCCTTGCGCCTGGCCGCGGGATTGGGCGGCCATAGGCGGCATATAGGTTTGCTGGTCCCAGCCCAGGACGGCGCTGGCATTGTTAATGTCATCAACCTCTGCCAGTCTTTCTTTCAGTTGTTCCAGTTCTTTGCTCATGCTTCTCCTTTTTGATTTTCTTAGCACTAGGTCGTAAGCTATAAGCCATAAGCAAAAGGCTAAAAGCTGAAAGCTTACGGCTATTTCACTTGCCAACGCATCGGTTTGCCCAGCAGCACATTGGCTACTTCGTCGGCCACATCCAGCGCGGCGCGGGTTTGCGCCTCAGCGGTTTGCGCGCCCATGTGTGGCGTGGCGATCACCTGTGGGTGCGCTACCAGCGGGCTGGCGCCCGGCGGCTCCGTGGCGAACACGTCCAGCGCCGCGCCGGCCACCTGGCCGCGGTTGAGCGCGGTCAGCAGCGCGTCTTCGTCGATCACGCCGCCGCGCGCCGCACACACCAGGTACACACCGCGCCTCATCTTTTCGAAAGTAACTTCGTTCAGCATGCCGCGCGTGTCGGGCAGGAGAGGCAGGTGCAGGGTGATCACATCACTCTCACTGTAAATTGCGTCCAGTTTAGCGGCTAGAGCGCCGCGGGTTTGGATAGTGGCATCGTCCAGAAAAGGGTCAAAGCCGCGCACATCCATATCAAAGGCCGCGGCGCGGCGTGCTACTTTGGCGCCGATGTTGCCCATACCGAGGATGCCCAGCGTCTTACCCGCCAGCTCGGCGCCCTCAAAGGATTTTTTATCCCAAACGCCGGCCTTGATGCTGGCGTCTGCCCGCGGCACGCTGCGCACCAACGCCAGCATCAGCGCCATGGTCAGCTCGGCTACGGCCACGCTGGTGGAGACCGGCGTGTTCACCACCGCCACACCATGGGCAGCCGCGGCGGCCAGATCAATGTTGTCCACGCCCACGCCGGCGCGGCCAACCACTTTCAGGTTGGGGCCAGCCGCCAGCACCTCGGCGGTTACCTTGGTGCGGCTGCGCACGATCAGCCCTTGGTACTCAGGCAGCACGTTGAGCAGCTCGGCCAGCTCAATGCCGGCGCGGTCATCGGCCTGGATGCCAGCCGCCTGCAAGCGCTGCATGGCTTGCGGCGCCAATGAATCAGCGATCAGAACTTTCATGAATGCAACAACTTTCCTTGGAAAGGCTGTAGTTTCAGAGATTGTAAGCGCGTTTGCTATTGGCGCACCCGGCTGCGCCGCCAGTGGCCGTGCTAGAATCCGCGTACTTGCTCTCTCCTGAGGAGGAGAAAAATGCGTACATTCAATACCCTTCTACTTTTGTTTCTTGCCCTGGCCCTGGCCGCCTGCGGCGGTGGTGGCGCGGGCGACACGCCTGCTTTGCCTGCTGCGGGCTTTGAGCCGGCGGCCATCGTCAATGAGGAGGGCGGCGTGGTCACCATTACGGGTGAGCTCACCTACACCTATCCCTTTTTCACGGATGGCGTCGCTCAGCCGCTGGTGATCCTCGAGGACCAGGCGGGTTTCATCGATCGTGACCGCGGCTACCTGATGCCACTGGCCTCCCAGGTGATGGGCCAGATCACCTCCAGCTTCTATGAGTCTCCTTTCACCTACAGCCTGTCGCTGCCCATCGTGCCGCAAGGCGGCATGCGCGATGTTGACCAGAACGGCGAGGACAATACCGGCGTGCTGGTGTTTGCACCGGCGTATTGGACCAACGCCTTCGGAGATCCCTTCCTCGAGAAGCGCGATCTGGGCGGCGGCGGTTGGTCCACCGCGTATGCTTCCACGCGCACCAGCGAAGAAGCCGCCACCGAGCGCGAGTACATTGGCGGCAAGCTACTCGTCTATGCTCCGGATAACCAGCAGGGCTTCCCCTCCGGCTTCGGCGCGGACGGCAAGCTGTTCACCGCGGATGACCCCATCGTCGGTATTCCCCAGGGCTACACCCTGGTGGATATGGACAGCGATCCCTTCACCTTTGATCGCTCGCGCGAAGTGGTGATGGACCTGCTGGAGCCTGAAGGCGCCGCCCTGGACGATTTTTCTGACATGACCTATGGCGATGCCTTTGACGCCATGATCACGATGATGCGCGAGGAGTACGCCTTTACCGAGCTCAAAGGGCTGGATTGGGACGCGTTGGATGCTGAGTTCCGCCCGCGCTTTGAGCAAGCCGAAGCCGACAATGACGCCGATGCGTATGCCTTCGCCATGCGTGACTTTTTGTGGTCGATCCCGGACGGGCACATTGGCTTTTCCTTCCCGAATGTGCTCAACCAGCAGTTCAACATCGATATCGCCACTGGCCTAGGCATGTCCATCCGAGACACCAGCGATGGCCGTGTCATCGTCACCTTCCTGACCCCCAATGGCCCCGCACAGAACGCCGGCATCCAACTGGGCGCCGAGATCATTAGCTTTGACGGTGAGCCCATTGACGACGTCGTCTCCCGCGCCGTGCCGTGGTCGTCGCCCTTCAGCACAGACCACACGCGCCGCTTGCAGCAGCTGCGCTATGCTGTGCGCTTCCCTGACCCCGTGGATGTCGCCGTCGAGTTTCAGAACCCGGGCGGCGCGCTGACCACCACCGCAGTGCGCTCGCAGATCGAGTACGACAGCTTCAATCAGTCCTCCTTCTTCGGCGCCACCACAGGCTTTGAGTTGCCTGTGGAGTTTGAAGTGCTGGACAGTGGCTATGGCTACGTGGCCATTTACTCTTTCTTTGATAATGAAGTGCTAACCATTCAGTTGTGGGAGCGCATGATCAATACGCTCAATGCCAACGAAATTCCCGGCCTGGTGATTGACATGCGCAACAACGGCGGCGGTTTCGGCTTCCTGGCTGACCAGATGGCTGCGCATTTCTTCACCGAAGAAATGGCGATCGGTCTCGGCTCCGCCTGGGATGAGAGCCTGGGTTACTTTTACACCGACCCCAACACGCCGGATATGTTCTATCCTCCCTCCGAGGATATGCAATATCACGGCAAGATCGTTGTGCTGGTTTCGCCTAACTGCTCCAGCGCCTGCGAATTCTTCGCCCATGATATGACCATCCAGGACCGCGCCACCATCGTGGGCCACTATCCCACGGGCGGCCTGGGCGGCGGCGTGAAAGACTTTGAAATGCCCGGCATGACGGTGCGTTTCCCCATCGCCCGCCCGATGGACCTTGACGGCAACATCATCATCGAAGATGTGGGCGTGGTGCCAGACGTAGTGGTGCCAGTGAATGAGGAAACTCTGTTCAGCGCTGGTGACCCGCTGTTGGAAGCCGCCATCGCTGTGCTCGACAACCCGGCCGGTGCCGGTGTAGTGCCCTCTGGCCCGCCCGCATTGGACAACGATTACAACGCCCTGGGTCAGTTGCAGGCGGGCGTGCCGACCCTGTTTGACGTGGCGCGCGAGGAGTACAGCGACGCTGAGCACCAGACCCCCGGTACGCTCTACTACACCATCGTGCTGCGCCAATCCACCGACATTGTGGGTGGCTACTACTGGTGCACGCTGACCCCCGAGCAGTTGCAAGATAACTGGGCCAAGATGCAGATCAGTATAGAGCTGAATGGGGAGATCATCCCCAACGACCAGCTGGACTTTGAATCGCATCCAGACCTGCCCTGCAACCTGCTCACTGTACTGATGACCGACTGGCCAGCAGGTGAGCACCACATGCTGGTAACCGTCACGCACACTGCCGCCTTGAACGATGGCTATGGGGACTACCCGCCAGGTATCTACGCTTCGGATTACCGTATCTTCGTCGAGAAGTAGCCATATTTGTTGGCCCAGAAAGTGAATAAAAAAAGAGAGCGGCCTTAGCCGCTCTCTTTTTGTTAGAGCTCCATCTGTCGAGTGGTCGGCTAGTCCATTAGTCGACGGACTAACTGACCTCAGACTAAGCGACAAATCAGCTGATTTCCATGCCCTCTAGTTTCAACAACCAGCGCTTCGTCTCCAGCCCGCCAAAGCCGCCGTAGCCCGCCAGGCTGCCATTGGCGCCGATGATGCGATGGCAGGGGATGATGAACGAGATCGGGTTGCTGGCTTGCACGCCGCCCACGGCACGCGCCGCACGCGGGTTGCCGACTGCGGCGGCGATGTCACCATAGGAGGCGGTCTGGCCATAGGGTACGGCCATCACTGCCTTGCGCACAGCGATTTGAAAGGGCGTCATGTTGCTGAAGTCCACGCTAACGTCAAAGCGGCGGCGTTTGCCCGCCAGGAAATCCAGCATTTGCGCCAGTACCGCCGCCACTGGCGCGCTCTGCTTCACCAACTGCGCCGGGCCGCGCTCCAGCACGTGGTCGCAGAAGCGCGGCTCGTCTATCCCATACGCTGCCGACCACACGCCTTGCTCGCTCACTGCGGCCCATACCAGGCCAAGCCGCTTGTGCGGCTGGGCAGCGTAAAACAGCAAAGGTGCAGGGTGGCGGGCGGTCATTTGCGGCTGCGTTCGGCAGCCACCAGTTCGCGGGTGGCTGGGGCTACTTCCTTGGCGAACCGTTCAATTGTCGACACATCGTCCACGGCCAGGATGAAGACGCTCGTGCCGTACTGAAAGGTCATCTCGGCCAGTTGCTCAGCCCACAACCCTGGCGGGCCGTTGAGCAGGCCATTGTCGTTCGGCCCAAACTGGCCGCCAATGTTCAGCATGCGCCGCACGCTGGTGGCTGGGCGGCCGGCTTCCTCGGCGGCCTCATCGATCAGCTGGTTCATGCGCCCCAGGCTGGGCGCGCCGTTTGGCAAATAAGCCAGGCTGGGCACCCAGCCATCCGCCAACCGCCCGGTGAGCGCCAGGATCCTGGGCTTGTAGGCGCCGACCCAGATCTCGATCTTGTGTGCGGGCGCCGGGCCGCGCTTGGCGCCGTTCACTTGGTAGAACTTGCCGTTCAGCCGCGCCCCGCTGCGCTCCTCGGTGTCCCACAGCTGGCGCATGATGCGCATGGCTTCGTCCAGCGCTTGGATGGACTCGCCGGGGCTCAGGCTCCGGCCGCCCATGGCGGCGATCGCATCCCAAAACCCGCCCGCGCCGAGGGCCATTTCAAAGCGGCCGCCGCTCAACAAGTCCAGGCTGGCAGCGCTGCGCGCCAGCACGGCGGGCTGGCGCAGCGGCAGGTTGTGCACATTGCCACTGATGCGGATGCGCTGCGTGCGCGCCGCCACGTACGAGAGCAGCGTCCAGGTGTCATGGAAGCGCGGTTGGTACGGGTGATCCTGGAAGCTGGCCAGATCCAACCCAGCGTTTTCGGCCGCCACGGCCAGCTCGACCGCGTGCTGGGCCGGTTGCGCCAGCGGGGTGATGAAGGCGCCGAATAGCAATTCGTGCCCGTAATCCGTCATGCAGGCTCCTTTCGCTTGGGCGGCGGTGCCAGGCGCTAGAAATTGGTGACGCGGTCGATGTAGCCGCGCTCACGCGCCTGATGGTCACAGTAGCGGAAGACGACAAAACCCAGCACGGTGAAGAGCAGGGTCAGCCCCGCCAGGATGGCGAGCAGCTGCCCATTGGAGAACTGCGCAAAGGTGGGGAAGCTCTGCGCAATGTTGCCCACCAGCGCCCGGCGGATGAGCTCCAGCCAGTAGGAGATAGGCGCGATGTAGCCTACCGGCTGCAGCCAGGCTGGCAACACGGTGAGGGGGAAGATGGCGCCACTGAACAGGTACAGCGCCCCGGCCACCGCCTCGCCCATGAAGTTGGCATTGTTGACGATGAGCAGCATTACGCTGCCCAACACCAGGCCCATCATGGCGAGCATGACGATGCCCATCGTCAGGCTGACGATGAACAGCGGCCAATTCACGAGGCTAAGGTCCAGCGGCAGGTTGAGGAAGAAGACGCCCACGACGATGGTAATGAACACCGCCAGACTGCCAAACGCAAACTTGGCAAAGCCGCGCCCCAGCAGGTACACCGGCACATGCACCGGAGCAATGTAGATGTACTTCAACATGCGATAGATCTCGCGGTCGTCAATCACTGTCCACGAGACCCCGGTGAGCACCGCGGCTACATAGATATAGAAAGCGTTGCCTAGGTAGATATAGGCAAACATCGGGTCCTCAAAGTTGGCATTGGTGATGACGCTGTACATCACCACCAGAATCGCCGCGCCAGACAGCGGCTTGATGACGGAATAGATAAAGAAGATGACCGGGTCAGTCCAGTTGGCTTCGATCTGCCAACCCAGCCAGGCCGCGGCCCGGAAGGTGCGCCCGGAGACGCCGCGCTCAGCGGCGCGCTTTTCGATTGGTTGTGTGGCTTGCATGTTATCTCCGTCCGTCCGTCAAGCGGCCCTCGCGCACAGCGAGGCGCTCCATGTAGCTCAGCAGCCAGCGCGCCCCGATCAGGAACACGACACACAGCCCAGCCAGAATAGCAAGCTCGGTTTGCACCGGCAGGAAGCCAAGCTCCACCCCGCCGCGGAAAGAGAGCTGGCGCATGGCGTCCAGCCCCAGCGTGAGCGGGATGACCGAGGCGCCAGCCGCTACCCAGAAGTTGAGACTCTTGATGGGGAAATAAAAGCCCGAGGCCAGATACACCGGCTCCTGCGCCAGGTTGGCATAGTGCCAGGCCTCACGGTTGAGCAGCAGGAACAGTGAAGCCGTCATCATGCCCATGCCGTATAAGGCCACCATGGTGAGCATGAACACGGCGAACAGCAGCAGGTAGTTGGCCACTTCAAAGTGCACGTCAAAGAGCAGGCTGCCCGCCAGCGTGATCACCAGGGCGCGCAGCCCGGTGGAGAACAGGCCGCCGAAGGCCATGCCGAGCAGGATGGCCATCAGCGAGTTGGGCGCCATGATGTACAACGCCAGGTTGCCGGTCTGCTTCTCCCAGTACATCTGGCTGCTCATCGACCACAGGATGTTGAGCCAAAACGCGGTCATCGCGCCGCCCATCACCACAAAGCCGATGAAGACATCCGCAGCGCCGATGGCGCGGTAAATGAAGACATACGCGGCCACAGACAGCACAGGCAGAAAGACTTCAAAGAAGAACCACGAGTGCTCGCGCAGCAGGCCGATGATGCGCGGGTAGGCGCGCCCGATCACGGTCTGCACAAACAGCCGCCAGCCGCTGTTCTTCGGCACTCTATCCATCACTGGCACTCTCTGCCTCCGTCATGCTGTGACCCACCAGGTTCACGAAAACATCCTCTAGTGAGGGTTCGCGCTTTTGCAAATTGAGAATGTGAATATCCTTGCCGGTCAGCGTGTTCACCACGTGCCCCAGCGCATCATCCTCGGCCAGGATCAGCTCCAGCACCGAGGCGCCATCTTTGGCCTCGTGGCTTACTTTGCGCACGCCGCCCAGCGCTTCCAGCGCCTCGGGCTGCAGGCCGTTGAGCGGGCTGACCTCCATGCGGTAGATCACATCACGCTGCAGCTGGCGCTTCAGGTTGGCCGGGGTGTCGCAGGCCAGCACCTGCCCACCATTGATGATCGCCACGCGGTCACACAGCTCGTCGGCTTCCACCATGTAGTGCGTGGTCAGCAGCAGCGTGCGGTCTGGGTTGTCATCCACCCAGCTGCGTACAAACTTGCGCACATCCAGGCTAGCTTCCACATCCAGGCCCAGGGTGGGCTCGTCGAGGAAGAGCACATCCGGATCGGTGAGGAAGCCGCGCACGATGTTCATCTTTTGGCGCAAGCCAGTGGAAAGGTCAGAGGACTTGGTGTTGGCGCGGTCACCCAGCTGCACTACGTCAAGCAGCTCTTTGATGCGCTGGTTGGCCAGCTTGCTGGGGATGCCGTAGAACTGCGCAAACATCCACAGGTTCTCGCGCACGGTCAGCAAGCCGTAACCGGATGATTCGCCGCCGGAGACCATGTTGATGCGCGGGCGCACCTTCTCCGGCTCCTTGGCGACATCGTAGCCCGCCACATGCGCCACACCGGAACTGGGCGAGAGCAGGGTGGTGAGGATCTTGATCAGCGTGGTCTTGCCCGCGCCGTTTGGCCCCAGCAAGCCGAATAGCTCGCCGCGGCGCACATCCAGATTGATATTGCGCAGCGCCACCAATTCGCGGGGCTGCTCTTTCTTGGCGTCGCGCAGCTTGTACACGCGAGCCAGTTTTTCAGTGTGAATGGCCAGATCCATATAGTCCTTTTTTCCTAGGCGAACTACGGCTAAGTGGGTGACTAGAGTAGGGTAATCGTAGGGTAAGCGTCAAGCACCCTGAGTCTAGATTGCCTATTATATGTCTCGTAAGGGCGATTTCTCTCTTCTTCTCCTCCTTAGTGAGAGCCGGGCGGCGTACCCGGCTCTTTCACTTTAAGGGGCAAGTGAGCAGTGAGCAGTAATCAGTAATCAGGAAAGGGTTTCCTGTTTACTCTTTACTAATCACTGCTCACTTGTTTATACCTAAAGCAGTCCACCAAATGATCATTCACCATCCCCGTGGCTTGCATGTGAGCATAGCAGATGGTTGGGCCAACAAAGCGGAAGCCGCGCTTCTTCAGGTCTTTGCTCATCGCCTGCGATTCGGGAGTTTCTGCCGGAATGTCTTTGAGCGTCTGGTACTGGTTTTGTAGCGGCTGGCCGCCCACAAACTGCCAGATGTAAGCGTCAAAGCTGCCGAATTCCTTTTGCACGGCCAGGAAGGCCTGGGCATTGCCGATGGCGGCGCGTATCTTGGCCCGGTTGCGGATGATACCGGCGTTGGCCAGCAATTCAGCCACCTTGTCCTCGCCGTACGCGGCTACTTTGACGGGGTCAAAATAATCGAAGGCTTGGCGGTAGGCTTCGCGCTTGCGCAACACCGTGATCCAGCTCAGGCCAGCTTGCGCGCCTTCCAGGATCAGCATCTCGAACAGGCGGCGCTCATCGTGCAGCGGCACGCCCCATTCCTCATCGTGATACTGGATGTACAGCGGGTCGTCGCCATGCCAACCGCAGCGCGTGGGTGTGCTCATTTTGGGCGCAACCCTTCCAGCGTGTGTTGCAATTCATCTTCTGCAATAAAGAAGCCAGTGGGGAACAGGTTGCGCGCCTTCTGCAGCCCCTCGCCCGCGCCGCCCACGAACACCATGGGGATGTAGCGCGTGCTCTTGGTATTGGCCAGGTGCTCGGCGGTGGCGCGGCTGTGCGAGGGCTTGTGGTCGAGGTAGAAGACCAGCACATCTGGCAGAGCGGCTTTGACCGCGGCGCTGCCGCGCCCGCCGTCTTGCCATTCCAGCTGCACCTGCCAACCCCAGCTGGCTATGGTGTTGGCGGCCGTTTTGGCCTGGTCCTGCTCCCATGCGAAGAGGAATAATCGGCCCATGGACATGCCGGAATCATAAAACAATTCCTGTACTTCCTGTTAACAGATTAATCGACTAATCGATTAATCTGTCCGCCGTATAATCTGCCCCAATGTCCAACGCCACCCGCCAGATCGCCCGCGCCGCCGGTACGGTGATGTTAGCTTTTGTGCTCAATAGCCTCATGGGCCTGTTGCGCCAGATCCTGATCACGCGTGCCTTCGGCACCGACGCCGCGCTGGATGCTTTCTACGCCGCCTCGCGCCTGCCTGAGATCCTGTTCAGCCTCATCGCCGGTGGGGCGTTGGCCTCCGCCTTCATCCCCACCTTCACCAGCTATCTGCAGAAAGACGAGGCTCCCAGCGCTACACAGGATGCCTGGCAGCTGGCCTCCTCAGTGGCAAATCTGGTGGGGCTCACCCTGGCGGTCGTCTCTGCCATCGCCTGGGTCTTCGCCCCGCAATTGGTCAGCGGCGTGCTGGTGCCGCAGTTCTCCGCAGCGCAACAAGCTCTGACGGTTGAGCTGTTACGCATCCAGTTGCTCACGCCGGTGATCTTCGGCTTGAGCGGTCTGCTGATGGGCGTGCTCAACGCTCACCAACGCTTCTTCCTGCCAGCCTTGGCGCCCAGCATGCTTTGGCTGGGCATCATCCTCAGTATCTTCATCTTTGTGCCCAGCATGGGCATTCACGGCCTGGCCTGGGGCGCGGTGCTGGGCTCGCTGCTGCATTTGGGCGTGCAGTTGCCCGCGCTGCTGCGCCTGCGGCCGCGCTATTCACCCACGTTGGGGCTGCGCCTGCCCGGTGTGCGCCAGGTGGGCCGTCTCATGGCGCCGCGCCTGCTCGGTGTGGCCGTGGTGCAGCTCAACTTCCTGGTCAACACCATCGTCGCCTCGGGTATGGCGGCGGGCAGCCTGGCGGCCATCACCGTGGCCTTCTCCGTCATGCTCATGCCGCAGCAAGCCATTGGCCAGGCGATCGCCATCGCGGCGCTGCCCACCTTCTCGGCGCAGTTTGCGCGCGGCAATCTAGCCGAGCTGCGCTCTTCGCTGGTCAGCACGTTGCGCGGCATCCTCTTCCTTGCCTTGCCTGCCAGCATCGGCCTCATCCTGCTGCGCCAGCCGGTGGTGGCTGTGCTGTTTCAGCGCGGCGAGTTCGGGCCAGAGGATACGCAGCTCGTAGCCTGGGCGCTGCTCTGGTACGCCGCTGGGCTGGTCGGCCATTCCGTCGTCGAGATCGCCTCGCGTGCTTTCTACGCCCTGCAAGACACGCACACACCGGTCATCGTTGGGGTGGGGGCCATGGGGCTCAATGTGGTGCTCAGCTTGGTGCTGCCGGGCGTGTTCGTCCAGGCGGGCTGGATGCCGCACGGCGGCCTGGCGCTGGCCAACTCCACCGCCACCTTCATTGAGATGCTGATTCTGCTTTGGCTGATGCGCGGCCGCCTTGGCGGGCTGGAAGAAGGCCGCCTGCTGCGCGGCGCGGGCCAATCTGCCTTGGCCAGCGCGGCGATGTTGGCGGCGCTGTGGGGCTGGTTGGGCGCCAGCTCTGCTCAGCCGCTGTGGCTGCAGGCCGCCGGCGGCGTCGCCATCGGCGCGCTGGTGTATGCGGCCGCCGCCTGGCTGTTGCGCGTGCCGGAGCTGGCTGGTGTGCTGGCCCAGATGCGCAACCGCTTGAAGCGTTAAGCGGCTATTATTCGTTTCCTTCCCTATGCCGCAAACTGACAAAGCTGTAGATATTCGTCTGTCCGAAGTGCTTTCTGCACTTACCTACGCGCTGGACCTTACTGAAGACCAGCCTGAAGGCCACGCCATCCGTAACTGCATGATTGGCATGACCTTGGCAAATCACATGCAGCTCACCTCTGACCAGCGTTCGGCGCTCTTCTATGCCTTGCTGCTGGGCGACCTGGGCTGCTCCAGTAACGCTGCCAAAATGACCTCGCTCTTCGGCGCAGATGACCGCCTAGCTAAAAAGCAACTTAAGCAAATTGATTCATCCAGCCTGCTCCAAAGCGGCCTGTTCTTGGCCCGCGCTGCCGGGCAGGGTGAACCGCTGCTGCAGCGCCTGCGCCGCCTGTTCGGCCTCAGCTTGCAAGCCACCACGCTTTCCAGCGGGCTCATCCGTACGCGTTGCGAGCGCGGCGCGGAGATCGCCCGCCAGCTTGGTTTCCCCGAAGATACTGCCCAGGCCATTCTGGATCTCGACGAACTCTGGAATGGCAAGGGCAACCCGCTGGGCAAGAAAGGTGAAGCCATCTCGTTGCTTGGGCGTGTGCTCGGTTTTGCCCAGACCCTCGAAGTTTTTTACAGCGCCCACGGCCCAGAGGAAGCTCGCCAGGTGGCGCGTAAACGGCGTGGTACTTGGTTTGACCCGGCTCTCGTGGATTTGTTCTTTGAAACCATTGCCTACGATGACACTTTCTGGGAGAAATTGGACTCCAAGGAACTCATCACAGATATCGGCGCCTTTGAACCGCCCGACCGCATTCTGCATGCAGACCAGGACAAGCTGGACCAGATCGCCGAGGCCTTCGCCCGTGTGATTGATGCCAAGTCGCCTTATACCAGCCGCCACTCTGCCCGCGTCGCCGAGATCGTGCGCCTGATGGCCGCCGAGCTCAACTTGCCGCTAGAACAGCGCCGCGATCTCTCGCGTGCCGCGCTCCTGCACGATATTGGCAAGCTGGCCGTCTCCAACACTATTCTGGATAAGCCCGATAAGCTCAACGATGCCGAGTGGGCACAGATGCGCTCGCATACCGAGTACACCTATCGCATCCTGGAGCGCGTGCGCGGCTTCCGCCAGCTGGCGCACGTGGCTAGCGCCCACCACGAACGCCTGGATGGCGGCGGTTACCACCGCGGCTTGCCCGGCGGCGAAATGTCGCAGGATGCGCGCCTGCTGGCCGTGGCGGATCAATACGAAGCGCTCACCGCCGCCCGCCCATACCGCCAGCCGCTCACTCCGCAGGAGGCCTTGGCCCTGCTGGAAGGGCAGGTAGGCACCGGTATTGACCCGCTCGCCTTCCAGGCCTTGAAGGCTGCTGTGCAGAAAGGCGCCGTGCCAGAGGCAGCTGCTGTGCAGCCCATAACGCCCTGACTTGACAACCTTTCCCGCCCACGGGTATAGTCTTGCCTGTTAACAACTGAATAGAGAGAACAAGCGGCTGGGCCTTACGCTCTGCGGGTGACTACGTCCCCTTAGAGCGTTTAAGGCTACGAGGTGGAGGTTCTTGCGCCCGAAAGGCGCTGGTGTTGTGCAAACAATGCCACCGGTGAAAGTCCGGAGCTAAGCTGGCAGCCGTGCCAGCGAACATCGAGCAGTGCTGTTTGCGGGTGGCTGTAAACCACACGCAAACAGCACAGATCAGCGGATGCCTCTGAAGCCCTACCACGGGCTTCGTTTCTCCCTTCCAACACAAGCGACGCGAGAAAACCACCTGGTGACAGGTGGCACAGAGCGCGGCGCACTGGTGCAACCCGCCCGCGCGGGTGGGTTGCGTAGTTTCCCTATGGAAGGGTGTGGCCTCGATGGATTCAATGGGCACGCCCTGCGTGCCCATTTTTATTGGGCAGAAAGGTTGCTATGCCTGAACATCGAGAAGCAGCGGCTGGGTATCACCGTTATCACATTCCCACCCAGCCCGCGCCAGACATTGAGAAGTGGCCCAGCCGCTTCAAGGTCAAAGTGCGCCGTAGTGGACTGGCCAAACTCCTCATCAAAGAAGTCTTTCATTACCGCGGCCGCAAGGATGTCATCCTCAGCCGCCCGTGTATGTACGGCGTGTTCTCCGGCCCGGTGGGCGGCTTCATGCCGCGCGAGGAGCACTGCGTCGGCTGCCTGCGCTGCACCACCGAGTTCCCCGAGTTCGTACGCATCGAGCACAACCCTGAGCGCCGCAGCCTGGGCGACTCGTACTTCACCTTCAATTATGTAGACCAGATCGCCTACGAGGCTTCCAGTGGCCTGGTGCCCGTGCGCGGCGCCGGCTACCGCGGCAAGTTTGGCGGCGAGGGCTGGGACGGCATGTGGACGGATATGTCTGAGATCGTGCGCCCGACGCGTGACGGCATCCACGGCCGCGAGACCATCTCCACCGTCGTAGACATCGGCTTTACGCCCAACTATCTGGAATTCGATCCCAGCGGCCAGCCAACGGGCAGCACGCCGCACTACCTCTCGATCCAATTGCCCATCGTGCTGGATGCGCCACAGACCGAGCTGGCCGCGGGGGTGGCGCGCATCTACGCCCGCACCGCCGCCGAGCTGGATACGCTGGTCGTGTTGCCCTTTGAGTACACCACCGGCCTGGGCGAATTTGGCGATGCGATCGTGCCTGTAGTACGCCCCGAGCACGCCCGCCGTCTGGGCCAGCTGGGCTTCACCCCGCGCATCATCGAGATGCAGGGTTGGGATGAGGCGCTGTATGCGGCCATCACCACCGCCTTCCCGCTGGCCATCGTGGCCCTGCGCACCGGCTTTGAAGAGACGGATGCGCTGGTGAGCTATGCCCAGCGCGGCATCAAGGTCTTCCACCTGCTGGCCGACTACCACGGCCGCAGCGCCGATGGCGGTTTTGTGCTCGACCTCATCCGTGGGGCGCACACGGCCTTTGTGGATGCTGGCATCCGCGAGGAAGTCACTCTGTTGGGCAGCGGCGGCATGATCGCTGCCGAGCACATGCCCAAAGCCATGATCTGCGGCCTGGACGCCGTGGCGGTGGATACGCCGCTGCTGGTGGCCTTGCAGGCCCGCTTTGGCGGCGAGTGTAGCGCACGCGGCGCCAGCAGCTTCCGCCTGCCCACCGACCTCAACGAGGCCTGGGGCGTGCAACGGCTCAAGAATTTGTGCGCCTCCTGGCGCGACCAACTGCTCGAAATTCTCGGCGCCATGGGCCTGCGTGAAGTGCGCCGCCTGCGCGGCGAGATGGGCCGCGCCATGTTCATGAAGACGCTGGAAGCAGATGCCTTCGCTGGCCTGCTCGGTTACACGGAGGCCTCTAATGGCTAACATCGCTGGCAAGACCGACGAGCAGCTCATTGTCGAGAAGCACATCGCAAATTTTCATAAAGGCTTTGCGTATTGGCCGCGTGCTGAAGAAGCCCCGCCCGCACTGGGCGACAGCCGCTGGACGCAGGACCTGATCCTGGCTACCTGGCTGATGGCCGAAACCGGCCAGGTGCCGGACAACGGTCTGGAATACAAGATCGGTGCCTCCGGGGGCGGCTTTGATGTGCTCGACTTCAACATTCCCAGCCAAGACCAGTGGCTGCCGGCTGATACCGAAATTGACCTCTCGCTGCCGCTTAACCGCCGCGATGACGGGGCGCAGCTCAAGATCAACATCCCCATGTACGGCGGCGGCATGTCCTACGGCTCCATCAGCGAGCATGTCATGCAGGCGCGGGCACGTGCCGCCCAGCACCTCGGCACCTTTACCAGCACCGGCGAGGGCGGCTATCCGCCGTCGCTGGTGCCCTACAAGGATCACATCATCACTCAGGTCGCTACGGGCATGTTTGGCGTGCGCGAAGAGACCATTCAGTACGCGCCGATTGTCGAGTTCAAGTACGCCCAGGGCGCCAAGCCCGGCCTCGGTGGCCATCTGCTGGGCGACAAGGCCACCGATGTGGTGGCCGCCATGCGCGAGAGCGTGCCGTGGGTCAGCCTGTTCTCGCCATTCCCCTTCCACTCCGTGTATTCGGTCGAGGACCATCGCAAGCATGTGGATTGGATTCGTACCACCAACCCGCGCGCCCTGGTCTCCGTCAAGGTGTCCACGCCTACGGATGTGGATATGGTCGCAGTGGGCTCGTACTTCGCCGGCGCGCACATCGTGCACCTGGATGGTTCGTACGGCGGCACCGGCGCCGCCCCTGAAATTGCCAAGAAGAACATCGCCATGCCGATCGAGTTCGCCATCCCCAAGGTGCACAAGTACTTGGTGAGCGAGAATGTGCGTGAGGAAGTGACTCTCATGGCCAGCGGCGGCGTGCGCACTGCTTACGATGTCGCCAAAGCCATCGCCCTCGGCGCGGACGGCTGCGTGATGGGCACCGCCGAACTGATCGCCATCGGCTGCACGCGCTGCAGCAACTGCGAGCGCGGCCGCGGCTGCCCCTTCGGCCTCACCACTACGGACCCGCTGCTGCAGCAGCTCATGCCCGCAGACTGGGGCCAGCAACGCATCGTCAATATGTATAACGCCTACGCCATCCAACTGCGTGACCTGCTGCGCAAGCTGGGGCTCAAAAGCATTCGCGAATTACGTGGCCGAAGAGATTTACTCCGCTATGTGGGCTAAATCACTTCATTTGTCTTTGCGAGGAGTGCTGAAAGTTGCATGTTTATGCAACTTTCAGCCCCGAAGCAATCCCCAAGCTAGCGGTCGACGTATCCTGCTATTGTGGTCTTTGCGTGCTGACGAAGCAATCCCCAACCAGGTTTGCAGTGATGAAGCATGAAAAATCTCCCTGCGTGTACATCATGACCAACGCCCACAATACTGTTCTCTACACCGGCGTTACCAGTGATTTGGCAACCCGCTTGGCTCAGCACCAAGGCAACCCAAGTGTAGGCTTCACAGCTCGTTATCGCACTAAGAAGCTTGTGTACGTCGAAGCCCTTGAGGATATGGAACAAGCCATCTTGCGTGAAAAGCAAATCAAGGGCGGCTCACGCCAAAAGAAACTTGACCTGATTAATTCGCTCAACCCGGAATGGAAAGATCTTTCGGAGGAGCATCTTGACTAAGACAATTGCTAACAGCTTGGGGATTGCTTCGCCCGGCTACGCCGGTCTCGCAAAGACGGAAAAGTTTGTCTTTGCGAGGAATGCTGCATCGCAGATGCAGCAGACGAAGCAATCCCCAAGCCTGGCTTTTTTGCAATCTCCTTTGAGAATTGAGTGCAGCAAGTTGCTTCCCGCAAAGATGTTCGGAGACCATCATGAATAACGAACTAACTCGCATCCTGAACAGTCGCAGCAAACTGCCGCGCACTGACCTGACCCAATTCAACCGAGACGAAGCCGCCGAGGGCGGCTGCGGCGTCATCGGCATGGCCAGCAGCGAGCGCGTGGCCGCCCGCCACATGCTGGCCGCCCTGGCGCAGATGAGCAACCGCGGCAACGGCAAGGGCGGCGGCATCGCCGCCGTGGGCCTGGACGCGGCTGAATTCGGTGTCAGCCCAGATGTGCTGCACAATGACTACTTGCTTGCCATGGCCTACATGGACCCAGCGGCGCGTGCTGAAGTCGAAGCGCAGTACATCCACCCTGTCTTCGAGATTGACCATGTGCGCGAGCAACCCCACATGGCTGACTACACCCAGATCACCGGGCTGGATGTGCGCCCGCCGGATGTGGTGCAATACTTCGTGCGCCCCAAAGCCGCCGCGCTGTCCGCCTTCCGTGCCGAGCATGACTTCATGAACTTGCCGGAGCGCGCCGTCGAAGACGAGTACGTCTACCAGAATAGCTTCAAGATCAACACCACCTATTACGCCTCGCTGGGTGAGAAGCGCGCCTTTGTGCTCTCGCATGCCAAGAACCTGCTGGTGCTCAAAATGGTTGGTTATGGCGATGATGTCATCCGCTATTACCAGTTGGAAGATATGCACGCCCATGTGTGGATTGGCCATCACCGCTATCCCACCAAGGGACGCGTATGGCACCCCGGCGGCGCCCATCCCTTCATTGGCATGAACGAGGCCCTGGTGCACAACGGCGACTTTGCCAACCACGCCTCCATCAGCGAGTATCTAGCCCAGCGCAACATCTACCCGCTGTACCTCACCGATACCGAAGTGGCCGTGCAGGTCTTTGACCTGCTGTATCGCACCTACAACTATCCGCTCGAGTATGTTATTGAAGCTCTCGCGCCCACCACTGAGCGTGACTACACCTTGCTCCCTGCTGACAAGCAGCGCATCTACTCCATGCTACAGAGCAGCCACATTCACTCCTCGCCGGATGGGCCGTGGTTCTTCCTCATCGCCCAGTCTGATGAGGGCGGGCAGGGCGAGGCGGTCTACCGCCTCACCGGCATCACCGATACCAGCATGCTGCGCCCGCAGGTCTTCGCCTGGCAAGAGAGTACCGTGGATGGCGAAACCGTCTCGATCGCGCTGGCCGCCTCTGAGAAGCAAGGCATCGACGCCGCCATGATCAGCCTGGCCGCCGAAGACCCGCGCTTTTGGTCACGCGCCGACCGCTACTGGAACGCCCGCGGCGGCAGCCACACGGATGGCGGCGCGTTCCTCTTCAGCGTGCATGATGACTATAAGACCAAGCCCAAGCTGGTGCTCACCAACAAATTTGGTGAGCCCGTCAAGCAGCCCACCAGCCGCCCGGCCTATGACCGCGCGGCGTACAGCCCCGCTGCCATGGCGCTGCCAACTGGCAGCGCCGCCGAGCTGTACGACTGGGCGCAGACCCAGCTGCCCAGCTGGAGCTACCAGCAGGCACAAGACTTCCTGGCCGGCGTTGAAGCCAGCGCCAATGGCGAAGCCAATGATGCCGGCCGCGCCCGCGCCATCGAGTTGCTCTCGCTGCTCATGGACCGCCGCTATCCCACCGGCAGCCTGCGCCGCAGCAGCTTGGTATCGCTGGTGGACGCCAGCTTGGAGCGCGTGATGGCGGCCATCAAAGCCGCGCCAAGTGAAGGCTACGTCTATCACACATACGGTGCCAATGTGCCCAAAGCTGCCAACCTCACGCAAACGCTCATTCTGGATGCACAGGGTTACCCGCCGCAGGGCGATGACTCGGTGGGCCGTGAAGTGCAGCGCATCGTTGAGGCGGGCTTCCGTTACATCATCGTTATTCACCTGCGCGGCCAGCGCTTCATTGGCAATGGCATCGGCACCAACACGCAGGATGTGCACATTCACACCTACGGCTCGGCAGGCGACTATCTCGCTTCCGGTATGGACGGCGCAACCATCACCGTGCACAACAACGGGCAGGACCAGCTGGCCCAGATCATGAAAGCTGGACGCCTCGTCGTGCACGGCGATGTCGGCCAGACCTTCATGTATGGCGCCAAGGGTGGCAGCGCCTTCATCCTCGGCAACGCCGCCGGCCGCCCGCTCATCAACGCGGTGGGCAAACCGCGCGTGGTCATCAACGGCACTTGTCTTGACTATCTGGCTGAATCCTTCATGGCCGGCGACCCGCTCAACGGCGGCGGCTTTGTGGTGCTCAACGGCATCATGTTTGACGAAGACGGCCAGATCGCTGAGCTCGAAACACCGTACCCGGGCAGCAACCTGTTCTCGCTGGCCTCCGGCGGCGCCATCTACGTGCGTGACCCACACCAGCGCGTTGTGAGTGAGCAACTCAACGGCGGCGAGTTCGTTCCACTCAGCGAGGCTGACTGGCAGCTGATCCTGCCGTATCTTGAAGAGAACGAGCGCCTCTTCGGTATCCCGCTCACCCGCCTGCTCGAGGTGGACGGCGCAGCCCGCGCTCCGCACGAGGTCTACCGCAAGATCCAGCCCGGCTCCGTACGCGCCCTGCAAGCTGAGGAAGCCTGGGTCACCAAAGCCAAGACGCCTACTACTACTGGCGGTGGACACTAAACAATGGAGTAGGGACGGTCTCATACCGTCCCGTCATCCTTCCTGCCAACCAAAGAGCCGCCCTTAAGGGCGGCTCTTTGTCTTCACGTGTCATTCCGACCGGGTGCTTAGGCAGCACCAGCATGCCAAACCCTGCTCAGGGAGGAATCCTTATAGACAGGTCTTCCAAAAATAGAGAGCGTTTATAACTGGTCAGCAAGGATCCTTCGCTTCGCTCAGGATGCACACTTTAGGCTTCCGTGTCATTCCGACCGGGTGCTTAGCTCATCACCAGAACGCCGAACCCGTACCAGGGAGGAATCCTTATAGGCAAGTCTTCCAAAATAGCGTGCGTTTATAGATCCGCACCCAGAGTACCACGCGCACAGACCGCAAAGCGGCATGTGGCTCGCAATGACTAGCTAAAACAGGTCTATAATTAACCCATGGCCAAGCAAGAAACCATCACTACCGAAACCCCGCCGCTGGCTGCCTACGGCAGCACCGTCATCGGCATCCCTATCATCCTTACCGCCATCCGTTGCACCCTGCAATACATCATCGTTCCCTTGGTGGTGCCGCTGCTGGGCTGGGGCGATACCTTCTCCCCGTTGGTCAACATTGGGGCAGGGGCGTTGGCTATCGGCGTCATCGGCTACAACCTAGTTACGTTGTGGAACACCAACTGGCGCAAGCGCTATCTGCTCATTGCAGCCATCTTTGTGCCCTTTATTGTTATCTCAGCCTACTTCGACTACATCAAGTACATCGGCGGCTAGAGCGATACTTTGCAGAATCAAAACAGCCAGGCAATTGCCTGGCTGTTTTTTGTGTGCCGAAGGTGGGAGTCGAACCCACACGAGCTTTCGCCCACTACGCCCTGAACGTAGCGCGTCTGCCAGTTCCGCCACTTCGGCATTTGTTCTACTTGCGGACTGAGGGCGTATTCTAACTGGAAAATACCCCGTGTCAACGGGCAACTACAACAGGCGCCTCCTTTATAATCACAGGAATCACCATGCTCACTGTTTTAGATAGCCCACTGGGCGGCATACTGTATTCCCTGTTGATGCTCCTGATGCTGTCAAGTCTCAGTCTCTGGCTGCACAACCGGGCGGGCCGCGCCGGGCTTGTGCGTGGCGTCAAGCTGGGGCTGGCCGCCCTCATGGGTTTGCGCCTGCTGCAGCTTAGTGTGTACATCTTTGCCTGGCTGGGCTGGCCGCTGGCGGCCGCCGCCAGCGCTCCCGGCGAACGCGGTGTGCTGGTGCTCAGCCTGGCCATCGTGGTATGGCTGTGGGCGCGGCGTCCTGCCGCCGAGCGCCGCAGCCGCCTGATCGCCGCACTGCCGCTGGTCGGCGCCGGGCTGCTGGCGCTGCTCATGCTGCTGTATTGGCTGGGCGTACCTGCGGGCAGCAGCTTCAACTACACCGATGCAGACTACGCCTGGAGCGCTACTGCTGGGCTGATCGCCGTGCTCGGCCTGCTACAGATCGTCGCTGGCCGCAAGGACGGCCGTCCCGGCATTGCGCTGGGTTTGACCCAGGTCAGCTTGCTACTGCTGGGGCATGTTGTACACATCCTGCTGGCAGAGCCGTTTGGCAACCTGCCGCTGCTGGCGCAGGCCGCTGCTTTGCTGGCTACGCCGCTGCTGTTTAGCTTGCCTGACCTGCAGCCGCAACCGGCCGCGCTGCCGCAGGCTGAGATCGCCGAGTTGGACGAGTTGCTCGAGTCTTCAGATGAGGATGCCACTCTTGAAGATGGGGGTGATGAAGACCGCTGGCCGCTCTCCTATGATGAAGACAGCGAAGACAGTGAAGAGGATTTCTTCCAGCTTGGGACTGAACTCCCTTCAATTGAAGAGATGGAAGCTGAAGAAATTGAAGCCGAGGAGCAATTCAGCCTGTCCGTTGCTCAGTCTGCTGCCCCGGCCTTCTTTGATGAACCCGAACCGCAGTCAGAACAACATCCGGTGATGCTCTCCGCACCGGAAGAATTGGCACGCCAAGTGGCCGAAGCGCTGGGCGCCGATGTGTGCGTGCTGGCTACTCACAACGACACGCAACTCCAGCTGGAAGTGCAGTACGGCTATAACTTGCTGCGCCAGGCGCCGCTGGAACCAGCCGACATCTCGCTGCGCGAGGTGCCGCGCCTGGCCTCCGCCCTGCAACGTGTCCGCACCCTGCGCCTGGAAGTGGATGCTGCCCCCGGTGAACTCACAGCCTTGTCGCAGGCGCTCCGTCTGAGCTTCCCCGGCCATTTATTGTTAGCCCCTTTTGACTTTCCTCAAGATCTGCGCCGTTGGGCCGTGCTGGCCATCCATCTGGAGCAACCCTGGCAAACCAGCGATGAGATCCTGCTTGAGCGGCGCACGGCAACGCTTGGCAGCGAGCTGGCCGAAACGCTGGGTGTCGTTGACCGCGTCAGCAGCCCGTCTTGGCAAACCCACCCGCTGGAGCACAGCCGTGAAGATGTGGAGACCCTGCAAGAAGAGAATGCTCGCTACCGTGCCGATGTGGAGCGCCTGCTAGCTCACATTGATGCATTGCAGACCCAGCCAACCGGGACGGAGCTGGAAGCAGGACAGGGCACAGGGCTCTCCGCCTTGCAGCAGGAGAACCAGCGCCTCAAACAGTCGCTGGCCGATCTGCAGGCGGCCCCGGCGGCCAGTAGTGGCGTGCTGGTCACCAGTTCCCACATCACGGCCGAGCAGGCCAAGGAAGAATTGCGCCTGGCGTTGGAAGAAGTGGCCGCCGTACATGCCCGCCTGGAAGTGGCCCAGCAGGCCATCACCGAGGCAGCCCAGGAGCAGCCGGATGCCCGCATTCCGGCGGAGCAGGTGGAGCTGGTCACGTCCATCGCGCAGGAGCTGCGCCAGCCGCTCTCCTCGGTGATGGGCTACACCGATCTACTGCTCGGCGAGTCGGTCGGCTTGCTCGGCGCCTTGCAGCGCAAATTCCTGGAGCGCGTGCGTAGTTCCACAGAACGCATGAATGCCCTCATCGATAATCTCATCCGTATCGCTGAGCTCGATCCCGAAGGCCAGAACGTGCAACGCGGCCGGGTAGACCTTGGCGAAGTGATCGACGATGCACTCAGCCTGCTGCGCGAGCCTATGCAGGAAAAGCGTATTGCCTTGCGCGTCAATCTGCCGCGCCAGATGCTTTCGCTCAACACCGATCGCGATGCCCTGCAGCAGATCCTCTATCACCTGCTGCAAAATGCAGATGCGGCCACCCCTGTAGGTGGGGCGATCTCGCTGGCAGCGGTATTCGAAGAGCAAGACGAACTGGGCGAGTATGTGCTCATCCAGGTCAGCGACAGCGGCGGCGGCATCCCTGAAGAAGCCCTGCCGCGCGTCTTCTCGCGGGTCTACCGCGCCCAGAACCCCGTCATCTCCGGCGTGGGTGACAGCGGCGTGGGCCTCACCATTGCCGAGACGCTCACCAAGGCACTCGGTGGCCGTATCTGGGTGGAAAGCCAGGCCGGGGTGGGGGCAACCTTTAGTGTGCTGCTGCCCCTCACCGCCGCGGCTTCTTAGTCCTGAGGGAACAGACCCCTAACGTAGCGCTCGCTCTCACTCAGAGGGAACAAAACCCCTAGTCAGGCGTTAACCCAGTGTGGAACAAAAACGGCTATTCTTGTACGCCGAGGCACAAGTCTTGCACACTAAACTAACCATGAAGCGCGTCCTGCTCGCTCTTATCCTGATCCCTGCGCTTGTTCTCGCCGCGTGCCAGCCTGCTGCCTCCCAGGCCACCGCAGCCGTGCTGGGCACGCCGACCCCTACACCGTTTCTGCCTGCCGGGCCGGTCAGCAATGAGCCGCTGCCCACCGTTGAAATCCTCGAGGAGCTGGTAGACCTCGGCTTTGGTGACTTCCCCGGCCCCACGGAACCTTCGGACCTCGATATTCCCAGCCAGATGGGCAAGCTGCCTCAGCCGGATGGCCAGATCAATATCCTCATTCTGGGCAGCGACCAGCGCCCCAATGACGGCGGTTTCCGCACCGATGTGATCGAGCTGCTCACCATCAATACGCAAGACAAGACGGTCAGCCTGACCTCCTTCCCGCGTGACCTCTATGTCTATCACCCTGGCTGGCGCATCACGCGCATCAACGCCGGCATGCAACGTGGCGGGTTTGAAATGATGGCCGATACTATGGCCTACAACTTCGGCGTCAAGCCGGATTATTACGTCCTGATCAACTTTAGCGGTTTCATGCAAATGGTGGACGCGCTCGGCGGCGTAGATGTGCAAGTCGCCCGCCCATTGTGGGATGAGCGCGAAGGCCCCGGCGATTTCAGCGTGCCCTCCGGGCAAGTGCACATGGATGGCGAGACCGCCCTCTGGTATGTGCGCTCACGCGGCACCACCAGCGATTACGACCGCGGCCGCCGCCACCAGGAGATGATCACGGCCATCTTCTTCCGCCTGCTCAGCCTCAATGCGCTGGTGCGCGCGCCTGAGCTGTACTCACAGTATCAGCAGATGGTGCGCACCAACATCACCCTGGCGGATGCGCTGGCGTTGCTGCCCATGGCCAACGCCATTCGAGACACGCAAGCCATCCACCGCTTCTCCATTGGGCCGGATGATGTCACCCCCTGGCGCAACAGCGTGGGCAGCGCCGTGCTGGTGCCCAACCAGGAACGCGTGCGCCGCATCATGTTGCAAGCCCTCAGCTCGCCGGAGTCCAGCGCAGCTGGTGGCCCCTAACAACTTGCCAGCGCTTTTTCATGCAGGTACACTCCATTCATGCTGCGTAAACTGGATCTAACGACGAAACGCATGTGGTTCGGGCTCGGTGTGCTGGCCTTGCTCATCGTGCTGTTCGGATTCAGCCGCCGCGTTGCAGAATTCTCTCGTTTGAACGACCAACTGGATCGCGAGGAAGCGTACATCACGGAATTGGCAGCCACGCAGCAAAGCCTGCAAGATCGCATCGCCTACGCCAACTCCGAAGCTGCGGTAGAAGAGTGGGCACGCGAGCAGGGCCGCTGGGCGCGCCCAGGAGACTTCCCCGTGATCCCGCTGCCGCCAGCAGACTTCACCCCGCAGGCGCCGATACCCCAAGCGGAGTTCAACACCGCCGCCAGCAACTTCGAGATCTGGTGGAATTGGTTTTTTTACCGCGGGCCTTGACGTTGCCACAACACAGATGGTATTATCTTGCTTCATCGCGGGGTGGAGCAGTGGCAGCTCGTCGGGCTCATAACCCGAAGGTCACAGGTTCGAGTCCTGTCCCCGCTACTGAAATAAAACAGCCAGCATTTGCTGGCTGTTTTGTTTCCTGGATCTCGTCGGGCTCATAACCCGAAGGTTCCAGGTTGAGTCCTTGTTTTGTAACCAAGATCGCTGGCAAAGGCGATTTTTTGTTTGGCTCAAATCCCTAATCACCTTCATCCTTGCCTTACAATTCGTCGCATGCGCATCGGCGTGGATACCGGCGGCACCTTTACGGACTTTGTGGTCTTTGACCCTGCTAGCGGCCAACTGGACACCTTCAAGCGGCTCTCCACTCCCCATGACCCGGCTGCCGCTATCCTGGATGGCCTGGCACAGCTAGCGGGCAACGGCCAGCGCCACATCGTGCATGGCAGCACGGTGGCCACCAACGCCGTGCTGGAGCGCAAAGGCGCCAAAGTGGCCCTGGTGAACACACAGGGTTTTCGCGATCTGCTGCAGATCGGGCGGCAGAACCGCCCCGCGCTGTACGACTTCCTTGCCAACCCGCCCGCGCCGCTGGTGCCACGCGCAGACCGCCTTGAGGTGGCCGAGCGCATCGCCGCTGACGGCCGCGTCCAAACCCCGCTGGATGAAGCCGCCCTAGACGCTCTGGTGGCGCACTGCCAGCGTGAGGGCATTGAGGCCGTAGCAATCTGCCTACTGTTCTCTTTTGCCAACCCGGCCCATGAGCAGGCCGTTGCCGCCCGCTTCGCTGCGGCCGGTTTCAATGTCTCCGTCTCGCACCACATATTGCCTGAGTTCCGCGAATACGAGCGCGCCAGCACCACGGTGCTCAACGCCTATGTCTCGCCGGTGATGAGCCGTTATCTCAACAAGCTGGCCGCGGCGCTGCCTGCTGACCATCTGCAGATCATGCAGTCCAACGGCGGTATGGCCGGCCCGCGCCTGGCTGGCGAGCAGGCGGTGCGCTGCATCCTCAGTGGGCCAGCGGGCGGCCTGGTGGGCGCGCAGGCCGTGGCGGGCGCGGCGGGTTACGCGCGCATCCTCACCTTTGACATGGGCGGTACTTCTACGGATGTGGCCCTGATCGACGGCGCGGCGCAGGTCAGCCGCAGCTCGCAGATCGGCGGGCTGCCTGTGCACGTGCCCATGTTGGCCATCCACACCGTCGGTTCTGGCGGCGGCTCCATCGCCTGGCGCGATGCGGGCGGGGGCTTGCAGGTTGGCCCGCACAGCGCTGGGGCAGACCCCGGCCCGGCGGCCTACGGCCGCGGCGAGCTGCCCACGGTGACAGACGCCAATGTGCTATTGGGGCGCATCCGGCCAGACCAGTTCTTCGGCGGCCGGATGCCGTTGGATACCGCCCGCGCCGAAGCTGCCTTCGCGCGCTTAGCCGCCGAACTGGGCATCAGCGTAGAGGAGTGCCAATTGGGCGCGGTGCACATCGCCAATGCTCACATGGCGCGTGCGTTGCGCGTGATCTCTGTCGAAAAAGGGCACGACCCGCGTGATTTCACTTTGCTGGCCTTCGGTGGGGCGGGTGGCCTGCACGCCGCAGACCTGGCGCGAGCCCTGGGCATGCCGCGCGTACTCGCGCCGCGCCATGCCGCTACGCTTTCGGCGCTGGGCATGCTGCTGGCGGATGTGGTCAAGGACTACAGCCGTACAGTCATGCTGCCGGGGGTTACCCCCGCCGCTGAGCTCGACATGCGTCTGGCTCCGCTGCTGAGCAGCGCGCAGGCCGAGCTGGCCGCCGAAGGTGTGGCCGCGGCCGATATGCAATTCCAGCCGAGCGCCGATCTGCGCTACGCGGGGCAGTCCTTTGAGCTCAACCTGCCCTTGGGGCCGCAACTGCTGGCCGATTTTCACCGCGCCCACCAGGAAGCCTATGGCTATCACGATGTGGAGGCCGCCGTAGAGATCGTCAATCTGCGCGTGCAGGCCATCGGCCTCACCCAGCGCCCGCACTTGCCCGCGTTCGAGCCGAGCACACAGCCCATCGAGAGCTGCGTGCTCGGCCACTACCCGGTGCGCTTTGCCAGCGGCCTTGTGGATACACCCTTCTACGACGGCGCGCGCCTCGGCGCCGGCCAGCGCTTCGCTGGGCCAGCGGTGGTGGTGCGGCCGGACACCACCATCTTGGTGGGCGAGGGCGACCATGCCGAAGTGGACGCGTTCCTCAACCTGGTCATCACCATTGGGGGCGTAGCGTGAAGACGGATCTCGTGCGTACGGACGTAGTCCGTTTGGAGATATTCAAGCATCTCTTTGCCAGTATTCCAGAGGAGATGGGCGCCGCTCTGCAGCGCGCCAGCTTCTCGCCCAATATCAAGGAGCGCCGCGATTTCTCTTGTGCGCTGTTCGATGCTCAGGGCGAGATGATCGCCCAGGCCGCGCACATCCCCGTGCACTTGGGGGCGATGCCGCTCTCAGTGCAGAGCGCCATCCGCAGCCTGTCGTTCGCCGAGGGTGACATGGTGGTGCTCAATGATCCCTACCATGGCGGCACACACCTGCCAGACATTACCCTAATCGCACCCATCTTTGCCGCCGGCGCGCTGGTCGGCTTCGCTGCTAACCGCGCCCATCATGCAGATGTGGGCGGCATGGCACCTGGCTCCATGCCGATTGCGCGCGAGCTGGTGCAAGAGGGGCTGATCCTGCCGCCGGTCAAGCTGCTGGCGGGCGGGGACGTGCAAGCCGGTGTGTGGGACATCATTTTGAGGAATACGCGCTCGCCGCAAGAGCGCGCCGGTGACCTGCGCGCCCAGATCGCCGCCAACCAGCGCGGTGTGCGCCGCTTTGGCGAGCTGGTGGCCGCCTACGGCTTGCAGGAAGTGCAACACTACGCCGCCGCGTTGCTGGACTATACCGAGCGCCTCACGCGCGCCCTGATCAGCACATTGCCCGATGGCCGCTTTGAATTCGAAGACGCGCTGGACGACGACGGCCTCGGCAACGGCCCGCTGCCCATCCGTGTGCGCATTGATATTGCAGGCGGCCAGGCCACGGTGGACTTTGCCGGCACGGCCCCGCAGGCGCAAGGCAGCGTCAACGCTGTGTATGCCATCACGCTCTCCGCGGTGTATTACGTCTTTCGTTGTTTGGTCGATGCCGAGGTGCCCAACAACACCGGCTCGCTGCGCGCCATCCGCGTGCTGGCACCTGAGGGCAGTCTGGTGAACGCCCGGCCGCCCGCGCCGGTGGCCGGCGGCAACGTGGAGACCTCGCAGCGCATCGTGGATGTGCTGCTGGGCGCGCTGGCCCAGGCGTTGCCTGCACACATCCCCGCCGCCAGCCAGGGCACGATGAACAATACGCTCATCGGGGGTTGGGACGCCGCCCGCGGGCGCGCTTTTACGTATTACGAGACCATCGCTGGTGGCATGGGGGCACGCCCCACGGCACACGGCCCGAGCGGCGTGCACAGCCATATGACCAATACACTCAACACACCCGCCGAGGCGATGGAGTACGCCTATCCCATCCAGGTGCTATGTTACGAATTGCGCCCGGGCACGGGGGGCGCGGGCCGCTTCCGCGGCGGAGACGGCCTGCGCCGCGATCTGCTGTTGCAAAGCGAAGCCACGGCCAGCCTGCTGAGCGAGCGACGCACCAGCCAGCCCTACGGGTTGGCTGGTGGCGAACCCGGCGCCGCCGGCGAGAACGTGTTGATTCGCGGTGGCGCGGCGCAGCCGCTGCCCGCCAAGGGCGAAGTGCAACTGCGCCCGGGCGACGTGCTCAGCATCCGCACTCCGGGCGGAGGCGGCTGGGGCACGCCTGACGCGTTATAGATCATCTGTAGTTGGTTTTTTAATTCAATCTCTTTGAAGTTTGGCATATACTTACCTCTTTCTTCCCTCAAAGAAAACAATGCAGAAAGCTTTCTTCACTTCACACCCTGTTTACCGTACCCTTATTTTTATGCTCCGCCGCAGCTTCATGGTGGGGCTTACTGTGTTTGTAGGGGTTAGCCTCACTGTTATTGTCTCTAACAGTACTGGCCAGCTTGAGCAAGGTCTGAAACGCCAGCTCCAGATGCAGGCGCAGCGCGAGTACCGCGCCCAGTTCAATGCAGGCGTGATGTTTGAGGCGCCGCGCACACAAGAGCAGATCTACCTGCAGCTGCAGGAGGATGCCGGTCTCAACCTGCCCAAGCTGCCGCGCCAGATCAGTTTTGCTTTGCGTGCCTTCACCTTTGATTGGGGCGAGATCACCTACCGCCAGCTGCGCGCCCAGCTGCCTTCGGCGCAGGCGACTTCGGTCAGGGCGATTGTGCTCAACGCCTTGCCCAACACCCTCATGCTGGTAGGCACAGCCAGCTTGATCGTCTTCGTGATCGGCCTACCCTTGGCACTCAATCTCTCGCGGCGGCCAGGCTCGCTGCTTGACCGCATCGTATCCTTCCTGGCGCCACTCTCCACCTTTCCCAGTTGGGTGATCGGCCTGGTGCTGATCCTTATCTTTGCCATCCAACTGCGTTGGCTCCCTGCGTCGGGTATACGCACGATCATCCCAACCGCCACTTCGTTTGAAGCTTTTTGGGCCACGGCGCGTCATTACATTTTGCCCGTCACGGCGATTGTGCTCAATTTGTTTTTCCAGTTTGTATACACCTGGCGCTCCTACCTCATTTCCTTTGCTGAAGAAGATTATGTGGAGCTGGCCAAGGCGCGCGGCATCCCCAACCGCCTGCTGGAGCGCCGCCACATTTTGCGCCCCTCGCTGGCCTTCATCGTCACCAGTTTCATGCTCACCCTGGTGGGTTTCTGGCAGATGGCCATCGCACTGGAGGTTGTATTCGAATGGCCGGGTATCGGCCTGTTGTATGTGGACTCGCTGCCCAATTTTTGGAGCGAGTCGATGTTCCCCGGCGACATGGTCGTCACTGTGGGGTTGGTTACCACTTTTGCCTATGTGCTGGGTGTGACCGTAGTGCTGCTCGAGGTCTTCTACGCCCTGATCGACCCGCGCGTGCGCGTGGATGAGCCGCTCAACCTGCGCCTCATGCGCCCGCGCCGCGCCAGCGTGCCCGCCGCAATGCGGCGGGCGGCGCGTGAAGCCCGCCGCGGCAAGCCGAGCGACTGGCTGGCGCAGGTGGCCGATGTGTTGCGCCAGCTGCCCGCGCTTCTGCGCCGGGCGGCCCACAGCCTGTGGGGCGTGCTAGTGCAGTTCAGGCGCTATCCTGCCGCGCTATTGGGCTTGATCATCATCAGCTTTATGGTGGTAGGTTCGCTCTATGCGGTTGTGGCCTTACCACTCAGCAAGATCGGCCTGGAGTGGTATTCGAATTCGGTCACTGGCCGTACCTACCGCCCGCGCGTAGCCATGCCTAATTGGGTCAATCTGTTTTCTGAGCGGCCGTACCTGGACACCATCTTGATGAACAGCGCCGACCCAGACACTGGGGCGGTGAAGACGATCAGCACCGGCGCCGATGGCAACCGCGTCGTCAACATCGTGTATGAGTTTGAATATTCATATCAGGAAGTGCCGCAAGAGATCTTCTTGTACTTCAAGCCAGATTACAGCAGCAAGCGTCCTTTTATCTTATGGACCTGGCACACGCCGGATGGCCGCGAGATCGAATTGGTGGCCATGGGCGACCCGGGCCATCTTAAAGTGCCGCTGACTGACAAAGTCTTCTCTGGCCCAACTGCCATGGCGCGTACCGTGGCGGCTCATCCGGCGCTGGCCGCGCTACAGCCCGCCAGTGTGCCGTTGCACTACCTGTTCAGCAATCCGGATGAGGCAGGCAACCAACTGGTGCCCGGCACATACACGCTGGAGATCGATGCGCTGCTATTCGAACCGGATGCAGACCTGGACGCGGAGCTGGTGATGCTCGGGCAGGTTTACGGCCTTGGCGGCACGGATGGCTACCGCCGCGAGCTGATGGTGCCGCTGGTGTGGGGTATGCCGTTCGCCTTGCTGTTTGGCCTGGGCGCGGCCACCTTCTCTGTCTTTGTGGCGCTGGCGCTGGGGGCAGCTTCGGTGTGGTTTGGCGGCATCGTGGATTGGATCACCCAGCGCCTGTCAGATATCAACATGGTCATGCCCATCCTGGCCATCGGCGTGCTGTTCTATGCCTTCTACGGGCTGAGCATTTGGGGCGTGCTCTCCATGATCGTCTTCTTCAGCTCGTTCGGCAGCCCGGTCAAGACGTTTCGCTCGGCCTTTTTGCAGGTCAAGAGCGCCTCGTATATCGAGTCGGCGCGCAGCTATGGTGCCTCGGATTGGCGCATCATCTTCAAGTACATGATCCCCAAGATCATGCCGCTGCTGATTCCCCAGCTGATCTATCTCATCCCCACCTACATCTTCCTCGAAGCGACGTTGGGCATGTTCAACATCCGCATGATCTATCCCACCTGGGGGCGCATCATCTATGAAGCGCTCAATTCCGGCCTGATGTATGGCTCACGCTTCTGGGTCTTGCAGCCTTTGGCGTTGGTGTTCCTTACTGGGCTGGCTTTCTCCATGGTGGGTTTTGCCCTGGATAAGATCCTCAATCCCAAGCTGAACGTATAAAATCAGGCCATGCACGCTGCGGCTGGCGATCCCCCTAAAGTAAGCGTCATCATCCCCACCTTTAATCGGGCTGGGATGGTGCAGCAGGCGATTGCCAGCGTGCTGGCGCAAACCTATACAGACTTTGAGTGCATTGTGGTGGATGATGGCTCGCCGGATGACACACAGGCCAGCCTGCAGCCGCTGGTGGCGGCTGGCCGCATCCGCTATGTGCGCCAGGCCAATGCGGGCCTCTCAGCGGCCCGCAATCACGGCATCCGCGTGGCACGCGGCGCCTACATCACCTTCCTGGATGATGACGATCTGTACGAGCCCGAAAAACTAGCCCAGCAAGCCGCCTATCTGGACACCCATCCAGAGGCCATGCTGGTGCATTGCTGGTTCACAAAATTCAGCGAAGAGCAGCCAGACCTCGGCCTGCGCAAGCCAGACTGGTTCCAGGGCTGGCTGTATCCGGCGATCCTGTCCTATTGGCGCATGCTGATGGCCACGCCCTGCCTCATGTTGCGCCGTGAAGTGTTTGACGTTGTGGGTAGCTTTGACGAGAGTCTGCGCGCCGCCGAGGACCTGGATATGTGGCGGCGCATTGCGCGTCACTATGCCTTTCATATGGTCCCAGAGAGCCTGGTGCGTATCCGCCAGCAGGCTGTCAGCATGTCCAGCGACAAGACCCGCGCCGCGGGCCACTTCCGCATCATGCTGGATAAAGCCTTCACAGATGACCCGCAGCTGTCGCCAATCACACGCCGCCAGGCGCTGGCCGCCATGTACACTTCCGTGGCGCAGAACCTGCTGGGGGAGGGCGGCCTGCAGGAAATTCGGGTTGCCCGCCAACACCTGCGCACCGCCATCGGCCTGCAGCCGCTGGCGCCGGGCGCCTGGCTCACCCTGGCGGCCAGCTTGCTGCCGCGCCGCCTGCGCTCCGTCTTGGCTGGCGCTGTGCGCCGCCTTCGTTTCCGCCGCCAGCCCTAGCGTATGAGCGACAGCATCGTGGTGATGGGGGTCTCCGGCGCGGGCAAAACCCGCGTCGGCCGTGCGCTGGCCGCCGCGTTGAATGTGCCTTTCCTCGAGGGCGACGAATTCCACTCGGCTGAGAATATTGCCAAAATGCAGAGCGGCCAGCCACTCACGGATGAGGATCGCCGCCCCTGGCTGGCGGTACTCAACACCACCCTGCGGCAGCACGCCGCCAGCGGCCAGCGCGTCGTGCTGGCTTGCTCCGCCCTAAAACAAGACTACCGAAAGCAGCTGGGGCAGGGCGGGGTGCCGCTGCACTTTGTGTACCTCAAAGGTACCCCGGAGCTCATCGCCCGCCGCGTCCAGGGCCGTAAGCGTCACTTCATGCCCGCCTCGCTGGTGGACAGCCAGTTTGGGGTGCTCGAGGAGCCGGACGAGGCCATTGTGGTTGACGCGGGTCAAACGGTGGGGCGCATTGTGAGCGCAGTGCTGACCGCCCTGGGCGAAGATGCGTCAGAGACTTAAGTTTTAAGCTTTACTCCACTTTATCTAAGGGATTCATTCCTGTAACATCCCTAATCATCAACGCGGGTCGCAGAGGAATAGCCTCAGAATACACAACTCACATGAGCGTTTGCGGAGGGGTTCGGGGGAACCAACTTTGGTTCCCCCGACGGGGTGGCAGGGGCAGAGCCCCTGCAAAAAACATAGGAGTGCAAACACCCTGCAATTCATACCCAACACGGACGAAGCAATCTGGTTTGATCTCCGCTCACAACAAAAAACAGATTGCTTCGCTGCGCTCGCAATGACGGCTGAGTCACTGCCTTGAACGGTGGCACGAAGGGATTCGGGAATTCTCAGGGGGTGTACGCTGCTGCGCAGCGTAACATGCCTCGCTGGCTACGCCTCTCCGTAAGCCTGCTTCAGCCAGTCCTTGACCTGTTTATCGAACTCCTTGGCGTTGCTCAAGCGCACACGGTGTGTACACATCCCGTCCCATGCTTCCAGCCGCCCACTGGCAGGCACGCCCTTCAAGATCAGCCCTAGGTCGACACGGTCTTTGCTGCTCACCTGCACAATGCCAAATTGCTTCTTGCGTCGCAGGCTCAGGTAGGTCTTCTTTGGCGCCAGCTCCACATCCGTGCCCAGCGCCTTGGCCGCCTTGGCGATGTGTGCATACAACGGCTGCATCGCCGCTTTGGCCCCGCTGAAATAGGCTGCCTCCAGCTCGCTATCGCTGCTCGGGCCGCCGGCCGCCTGCTGGCGGTACATGATGGCGATCGTGTTGGCAAAGCCGTGCGACACGCCGTGCTCGCCCTTCAGCAGCTTGATAATCTCGCCGTGCGCTTCAAACCCCTTTGACTTGATCAGCGCGAACCATTGCTCCAGGCTTTTGCCCGTCTTCTCTGGCATGTTCTTAACCATGCTTTGCAACTGCTCTTCCGGTGTAGACATTTGCGGCCTCCTGGCCGCCAGCATAGCATAGGCACTGCAGGCTGCCTTGCAAAAAATTTACCAGCCACAGTCTGGGACACACACGCGTGCGTAGCACGCAACTCGGCCCAGAAGGTTGGTCAACCACTGAGTGCAGAAGCGTCACTCGGCGGAGCCGAGTAGCTTCTGCCGCGTGCGTAGCACGCAACTGCCCAAAAAGCCGAGGTCATTTGCCCCTAGGGCATCCTGTGTCTTGCTTCTATACTCATGGCAAGGAGACCATCATGAAAATCCATGAGAAGGTGTTTGTCGTTACGGGGTCTGGTAGCGGCATTGGCCGCGCCCTGACGCTGGCGTTGTTGCAAGGCGGGGCCAAGGTGGCCGCAGTGGACATCAACGAGGCCAACCTCAAAGAAACCGCACAGCTGGCAAATGCAGGCACTTCCCTGTCAATTCACGTGGTGGACATCTCAAATCGCCAGCAGATCGAAGCCCTGCTGCCCGCGGTGGTGCAGGCCCACGGCGTAGTGGATGGCCTCGTTAACAACGCTGGCATCATCCAGCCTTTTGTGCCCATCCAGGACCTGGAGTATGGTGCCATCGAACGCGTGCTCAACATCAATCTGTACGGCACCATCTACATGGTCAAGACCTTCTTGCCGGAGTTGCTCAAGCGGCCCGAGGCGCACATCGTGAATGTTTCCAGCATGGGTGGCTTTTTCCCCTTCCCCGGCCAGACGCTGTACGGCGCCTCCAAGGCTGCCGTCAAGCTGCTCACTGAGGGTTTGTACGCCGAGCTGCTCGAGACCCCCGTGGGCGTCTCGGTGGTCTTCCCCGGCGCGATCGCTACCAACATCACCCAGAACTCCGGCGTGAGCAACCTGGGCGCCGAGCAGGCTGGCGACTCCAAGTTGCCCATGACCTCGGCAGAGACCGCCGCTCAAACCATCATCGGTGCCATTGAAAAGAACAAATTCCAAACCTACATCGGCAAAGACGCCGCCATGATGAACATTCTGTATAAGCTCAACCCGCGCGGCGCTACGCACTTCATCCAGAAACAAATGAAGTCGCTGCTGCCCAAGTAGTACACGCAAAGCTCACTCTCCACAAAAGGCGCCTGCGATCGCAGGCGCTTTCTTCATAAGGGCTTAATGCGCAGCTTGTATAGTCAGTCCATTAATCCCCCTCTGGAGACTTATGAATCGTCGAACACTTACTATCGTTGCAATTCTTGGCCTGGGTGCGCTGGCGCTGTTTACCGCCTTGGCTTTCTACACCCTGCGCCCCTCCGCGGCCCCCAGCGGCGAGCTGACCGCCATCCCGGTGCTGCCTTCGCCGCAGGTGCAATCTGCTACTGTTGAGAGCCAGCCCGCCGCCAGCGAGGGCCAGCAGGCAGCGGCCGCCGGCGCCCTGGTGTTCGAGGTCGCCGCGGACCAAAGCCAGGCGCGCTTCCTTATCAATGAGGTGCTCAATGGCGCCGACAAGACCGTGGTGGGCATCACCAACGCCGTGGCGGCCCAGATCCTGATCGATCCCACTGACCCCTCCATCGTGCAAGTAGGCACCGTGCAGGTCAATGCACGCACCTTCATTACGGATAGCGGCAGCCGCAACCGTGCCATCCAGAACCTTATCCTCCAGACCAATGCTTACGAGTTCGTCACCTTCACGCCGACGGCCTACAGCGGCCTGCCCGCCAGCATTGCGGTGGGTGATACCTTCAGCTTCCAGATCACGGGTGATCTGACCATTCGTGACATCACCAATCCGGCTACTTTTGACATCACCGTCACCGTGGAATCAGACAGCCGCATCAGCGGCCTGGCCACCACCACCATCGACCGCCCGAGCTACGACTTGCAGATCCCCAGCGTGCCGCAAGTCGCTTCGGTGGAGCAGACCCTGATCCTGGAGCTGGAGTTCGTCGCTTTGGCGCAGTAAGCTCACTCAGCACAAAAAAAAAGAGACGGCCTGCGACTATGTCGCAGGCCGTCTCTTGTTATTGCTCGGCTTCTTCTTGCCGCACCGCTGCTCGCAGCGCATGCTGTTGCACCAAGGCCTCCAGCAGGCTCAGCAGCCGCTGGCGCCAGTCAGCTGACTCCAGGTCGCTCAGCCATATCGTGTTCTTGCTGGTGCGTGTGCCCGCTGGCAAGGTAGAGAATTCCATCGGCTGCTCCTTCTTGCGCGGCGGCGGGAAACGCAACGCTAATTGGCGGTTCTCTACATTGATGGTGGTCAGCCCGGTGCGCTCGGCCAGCACGCGCACATGCAGTTGGAACAGCAGGTTCTGCACTTCCGCAGGCGGCGCGCCAAAACGGTCACGGAATTCTTCCTTGAGCGCTTCGATCTCACTCACATCGTGAATATCCGCCAGGCGCCGGTAGAGCTTGAGGCGCATGGCCTTGTCGCTCACATAGCTGGCCGGGATGCCCACTTCGACCGGCAGGTCTACATTGATCAGCGGGTGATACAGGGTTACGCTCAGCGCGCCCGCCTCGGCGCCAAAGCCGCCGGCGCGCTTGATGTCGTCCACGGCCTTGGAGAGCAGGCGCGTGTATAAATGAAAGCCCACGGATGCGATCAAGCCGTGCTGGCGTACGCCCAGCAGGTCGCCCGCGCCGCGGATCTCTAGGTCGCGCATCGCCACCGAGAAGCCCGCACCGTGCTGCGTGTTCTCGGCGATGGTCTCCAGGTGCTGGCGGCCCTCCTCGGTCATGCCGTTGTGCGCATGGCGGAAGAAGTAGGCATACGCCCGCTGCGCCCCGCGGCCCACGCGCCCGCGCAGCTGGTAGAGCTGCGCCAGGCCAAACGCATCCGCCCGGTCTACGATGAGCGTGTTGGCATTGGGTATATCCAACCCCGACTCAATAATGGTGGTGGTCAGCAGCAGGTCGATCTCGCCGCGGGAGAATTCGTTCATGCGCTCGGCCAGATCGCGCTCGGCCATTTGGCCGTGCGCAACACCAATGCGCACTTCAGGCACCACGCGCTGCAGCTGCATGCGCATGCTCTCAATGCTGTGCACGCGGTTGTGCACAAAGAAGATCTGCCCGCCACGGTCCAGCTCGCGTAGCACCGCCCGCCGCACTAGCTGCTCAGAATACGGCCCTACATGCGTCACGATCGGAAGGCGCTCTTCGGGCGGCGTATTGATCGTCGAAATATCGCGCACGCCCGTCAACGCCATGTACAGGGTGCGCGGAATGGGTGTGGCCGTCATGGTGAGCACATCCACTTCGGTACGCAGCTTCTTGAGGTGCTCTTTGTGCGTCACACCGAAGCGCTGCTCTTCGTCAATAATGACCAGACCCAGGTCTTTGAAGTTGACATCCGCCTGAACCATACGGTGCGTGCCAATGACGATGTCCATTTCGCCCGCTGCCAGCTTGCGGATGGTGTCCTGTTGCTGCTTGGCATCCCGGAAGCGCGAGAGCATCTCGATACGCACCGGGAAGGCTGCCAGCCGCTGGCGAAAGGTCTCGTAGTGTTGCTGGGCCAGCACCGTGGTGGGTACCAGCATGGCCACCTGCTTGCCGTCCATCACGGCTTTAAAGGCAGCGCGCAGGGCGATCTCGGTCTTGCCGTAGCCCGCGTCGCCGCACACCAGGCGGTCCATCGGGCGCAGGTTTTGCATGTCTTGCTTCACTTCGGCCAGTACACGGAGCTGGTCCTCAGTTTCCACATAGGGGAAGCTGGCTTCCAGCTCGTGCTGCCATGGCGTGTCCGGCGGGTAGGCGTGGCCCTGTGCCATCTCGCGCTTGGCGTAAAGCTCCAGCAGGTCCTCGGCGATCGCTTCCACCGCCCGTCGCACGCGTGATTTGGTGGTGCGCCAATCCTGGCCGCCCAGGCGGTTCAGGGTGGGCGTCTCGCCGCGCGAGCCGATGTAGCGGCTCAGCCGGTCAGCCTGGTGCACGGGCACATACAGCTGGTCACCACCTGCATACTCCACACGCAGGAACTCTCGCGTTTTGCCTTCGATCTTGGCTTCTACCAGCCCGCGGAAGATGCCGATGCCGTGGTCAATGTGCACCACCAGCTCTTCGTTGTGCAGGTCTACGTAGCCCGCCTCGGGCGCCTGGCTCTCCGGTCGCGGCTGGCGGCGCGGCTGCGGCCGCTCCCAGCCAAAGATCTCGCCATCCGTCAGTAGGTGCAGCCGCGCTTCCTTCTGCTGGCTGGGGCCAGAGGCTTCCAGGCTCCAGCCTTCGGCTAGGCTGCCCTCAGCAAACTGCGGGTCAGCCTGGTTGCCGGCGCCGTAATTACGTTCGGCCCACATATCGCTCAGACGCGGTGTCTGGCGAGAGACGATCAGCACTTCGTCGCCCGCATCCAGATAGCGTTCCACCTGCTCCAGCATCGGCTTGAGCTGGCCGCCAAAGCGCGGCCCCGGGCGGAACATGGCATTGACGGCATTGGCTTCTTCGATCGCCAGGGTCGGCCCAAGTTCGATCGCCCCGCGCTCCGAGAGCGCTTCCTCCAACTCAGACAACGAGAGATATGGGGCAGGGTAGCCCGCACTCACTGTGCCAGCTTCAATGTTTTCATTGTGTAGTTGCAGCGCCTGGGTTTCCAGCTCGCTGATCTGCTCACGTAACGCGTCCAGGTCGTCGATCAAGATCAGCGCATCCGCCGGCAAATAGTCCAGCAGCCCGGCCGGTTGCGCGTGCAGCAGGGGGATGTGGAATTCGGTCAGGGTGCGTGCTTCCAACCCCTCAGGCAGCGGTTGGCTCAGGATGTATTCGCGCGCCGGCGGGATCAGCAGTTCATCGATGGCATGGATGGTGCGCTGCGTGGCCGGGTCGAAGCAGCGCAGGCTGTCCAGCTCATCGCCAAAGTATTCCAGGCGCGCCGGCAGCTCGTCTTGCATCGGCCACAGATCCAGAATGCCGCCGCGCCGCGCAAATTGCCCGGGGGCGATCACGTTTTGGGCTGCCTCATAACCCAGGCGCGCCAGCTGCGCCGCCAGCTCGGCTGGCTGGCTGCGCGCGCCGCGCTGCACGCGCTGTGCCGCTGCAGCGAACTCTGCGGGCGGCAGCGTGCGCGACATCAGCGCCCGCGCGCTGGCAGTGACAAAGTACGCTTCGCTAGGCGCACCAGCTTGGGCGGGCAAGGCCAAGCTGGCCAGGGCGGCCAGGCGCTCACGCCGCGCCGTCTCGCTCCATGGGGCGTTCTCGTAGAACAGCGAGCTGGGCTCCGGGAAGTACAGCCGCTCCAGCGCCGGCGCCCAGAATGCCAACTCCTCAAAATGGGTCAGGGCGCGGTCACGCCGGTGGGTCAGCAGCAAAGCTGGCCGCCCGCTGGCCGCCGCCAATGCCGCGGCCAGCGGCAGGCGCGCTGAACGGATCAGCCCTAGCTGTAGCGGGCTACTGCCTGCTTGCAGGCCAGCACGGCTATTCGCCAGCAGCTGCTGAAAAGCAGGCTGGCGTTGGATGCGCTGCAGGAGTTCGCTCATTCGCCGCTGTTGTACTTGTTCATCGCCGTTACGATGCCCTCATTCACGAAGGTTTGCATGGCCTCGCTGGCGCGCGTGAGCACGAACGGCAGCGCCTGCTGTTCGCTACGTGAGAAGTCCTGCAATACGTGATTGGGCGTGCTCATGCGGCCCTTGGGGCGGCCTACGCCGATGCGCAGGCGCGCAAACGCCTGCGAGCCCAGCTTCTGGATGATGGAGTTCATCCCGTTCTGCCCGCCCGAGCTGCCCTCGGCGCGCAGGCGCAGTGTCTCAAAGGGCAGGTCCACATCGTCAAAGGCCACCAGCAGTTGCTCCAGCGGCACTTTGTAAAAGCGCACCAATTGGCTCACCGAGATGCCCGAGTTGTTCATAAAGGTGCGCGGCTTGGCCAGCACAATGCGCCCTTCGCCCGTGCCTGCCTGCGCCACCATTGCTTCGCTCTGCACCTTGGCAAACTTCACGCCCAGGTCCTCCGCCAGCTTCTCCACAGCCATAAAACCGGCATTGTGGCGGTTCTCGCGATATTCCGGCCCAGGGTTGCCTAAGCCTACGATCAGGTAGGGTGGGTTGCCGCTCTCGGTCTCTTTAGTTTTGCGCTTTCTAAACATACATCCTCGTTAAAACCACTTAACCACCACAGCCTATGCTGGGGTGGTTGTGAATACAACTATTTTAGCATTTTTGTTCTCAAATCCGTGTCCCCTGTGGTTATAGCCTAAAGGATTCTTGCGCTGGAAAGCCAGCGGCTCGCTACGCTCGGAATGACACGGCTTATGTAGGGGGCGAAGCATGCTCCGCCCTGCACGATAGACTTACGCTAGAGCAGGCGCCTAACCCTGGATCAGCGGAGATCCATGTTGATTTCTGAATTGACATCATGCCAATTGAGGAGAGTTCAATATTGACTGGTAGGGCGGGTCTTAGACCCGCCCCTACGCGATTCTGAATTGACGTTATGCCAACTGGCTAGAATTCAAGACTGACTTGGTAGGCTGTAGCACGCTTCGCCCTACCGCGTTCTAGCATTGCAAAGCAGCCTCTTTACAAATGTAGCATCTCTCAAACAAAAAGCCCAGCCGTGCGGCTGGGCTTTTCTTGCTGCGTTGTGAAGCAGGCTTACAGGCCGCTGACTGCGGTAGCCAGGGCGAGAACTACAAAGCCGATTGCCACCAAAGCAAAAGCATAGCTGCCCAAGGGCAGAATAGCGAAGTGCCCCAGTAGACCCAACACACCGAGGATGGCCGAGATAACCCAGGTCACCTGCTTCGGGGCGGACAAGTTAAGGCCACTGCTCTTCTTTGCACGTTTCTTTGCCATGTTTCTCTCCTTATGATTGCGGCGAATGAATGGGGGCATTGTAGCACTGAGCATTGCTCTCGCGCTGCGATTTCAACCGGCGAGACGATTACAATCCTTGCATGCAGATCCACCTGGTCGACGGCACCTACGAGCTGTATCGCAATCATTTCGGTGCGCCGCCGCGCAAAACGCCCGACGGCCGTGAGGTCGGCGCTGCCATCGGGCTGCTGCGCAGCCTGATGGCCATGCTAGAGCGCCCCGACGTTACGCATGTCGCCTATGCCTTCGATCACGTCATCGAATCCTTCCGCAATGACCTCTATACCGGCTACAAAACTGGCGAGGGCATTGAGCCGGAGCTGTGGAACCAGTTCCAGATCGTCGAAGACCTGGTGGCCGCCTTTGGCGTCACGGTGTGGTCCATGGTCGAGTTCGAGGCGGACGACGCCCTGGCCGCCGGCGCCGCCCGCTGGGCGCCTGACCCGGCCGTTGAGCGCATCCTGCTGTGCTCGCCGGATAAGGATCTGATGCAAATGGTGGGCGGCAAAACCGTCGCCTGGGACCGCCGCCGTGACCTGATCCAGGATGCCGAGGCTGTGCGAGCCAAGTTCGGCGTGCCGCCCGCCAGCATCCCAGACTATCTGGCCCTGGTCGGCGATGCCGCCGATGGCTACCCCGGGCTGCCGGGGTGGGGCGCCAAGTCGGCCGCCAGCGTGCTGGCCGCTTATGGTCACTTGGATGCCATCCCAGCCGACCCGGCCGCCTGGCAAGTGCCCGGTCTCAGCAGCGGCCGTGCTGCCAAGCTGGCCGCCACGCTGCAGGCCCAGCTGCAGGATGCACTGCTTTTCCGCACGCTCGCCACCTTGCACACGGATGTACCGCTGCCCGAGACCCTAGCAGATCTCGAATGGCGCGGCGCGCACCCGCGCCTGCGCGGCTTGCTGGCCGAGCTGGGCGCAGAAACCATCGCCGAGCGCATCACGCGCTGGCAGCAATAGTCAAAAATCAATCGACTAATTGATTAATCGATTGTCTTGGATTTATCCCTTCATGCCTTCTCCTTCATTATGGTATAGTCGTTAAGTTACTGATATGGCCGATACGCGTTCGACTCACATCGTGAACCGCCTTCGGGATCTGCAAGCCTCAGCTCCAGACATCATCGCCTCCGCAGTCGTCACCGCTGACGGTTTGTCCCTTGCCTCTGCCTTGCCCTCCAATATAGAAGAGGAACGCGTTGCCGCCATGAGTGCCGCCATGCTCAGCTTGGGTGAACGCATTGCCCAGGAGTTGCAGCGCGGCAACATGGAGGAGGTCTACATCCGCGGCGAGGAGGGGCTGGTGCTGCTCACCGCCATCGGGCGTGATGCGGTGCTCACCACGCTGGCCCGCAGCGAGGCCAAGCTCGGCCTCATGCTCATGGAGATGCGCCGCGCCGCTGCCGATCTGGAGCCATATGTCGCCCCATAGATGCGCAGGTGCAAAATCGCTGCTCGCTTCGCCACTCTACGGAGAGGGGCTCTTTCAAGACCCCTCTCCGTTTCGTTTAAGCTGTGGAGCGCAAATCAGTCGGCGTTGCGTTACTCGGCGTCAGCCGAGTAGCAAGGCCAACGCGTGGGCGCAGCCCACGCAACAAGACCCCTCTCCGTTTCGTTTAAGCAAGGTAGCTCAGTCATTCCGACCGAGCATAGCGAGGGAGGAATCCTTTAGGGCAGGCAAAGTCAAGTTGAACTCCAAATGCCCTAAAGGATTCCTCGCTTCGCTCGGAATGACTTGCTCGCTATCTGACGTAATCCCCGCGCCATCGCTCTCCCCGTCTCGGCGAGTCGCTGTACTCTCCAGCGGAGGAATCCTTAGCAGCACATTTTCCAAACTGCGCTCACTTTTTTCATTCCCAGCAGATATCCTTCGCTTCGCTCAGGATGACACTACGGGCGTGGTATCTCCTCAAATCCATTCGTTAGCCTAATGAACACACTACAGGAGCCGTGTCATGACGATTAAATATATATTTGTTACCGGGGGCGTGGTCAGCTCCGTTGGCAAGGGCGTCACCACTGCCGCCATCGGGCGGCTCCTCAAGGAGCGCGGCTTCACCGTGGCGGTGCAGAAGCTCGACCCCTACATCAACGTCGACCCCGGCACCATGAGCCCCTACCAGCACGGCGAAGTCTTTGTGCTCAACGACGGCTCTGAGACCGATCTCGACCTCGGCCATTACGAGCGCTTCGTAGACATCAATCTCTCCAAGGTCAGCACGCTCACCACCGGCCAGGTGTATGCTGAAGTTATCGCCAAGGAACGCCGTGGCGATTACCTGGGCGGTACGATACAGGTCATCCCGCAGATCACCGACGAGATCAAGCGCCGCATCGGCATGGTGCCTGAACAAGCCGGCGCCGAGATCGTGCTGGTGGAGGTGGGCGGCACGGTAGGTGATATCGAGTCGCTGCCTTTCATCGAGGCCCTGCGCCAGATCCGTTCCGATGTCGGACGCGAGAATGTCTTCTACATTCACACCACCTGGCTGCCGCACATCGGCGCCACCAACGAGCTCAAGACCAAGCCCACCCAGCACTCGGTGCGTGAGCTGCGTTCGCTCGGCATTTCGCCGCAAATGATCATTGCCCGCGCCGACAAGGCCATCACGCCAGACCTGTGCGAAAAGATCGCCAAGTTCTGCGATGTTGACCGCCGCGGCGTGGTGCCTGTGCCCACCATCGACGTCATGTACGAGATCCCGCTGCTGCTCGAGCGCCTGGGTGTGGCCGACTATATTGTCGATACGCTCGGCCTGCAGGCGCGCCACCAGCCAGACCTCAGCGCCTGGGAAGCCATCAGCAAGTCGGCCCGCAAAGACAAGCCCACCGTGCGCATTGCCCTCGTCGGCAAATATGTTGAGCTGCATGACGCTTACTTGAGCGTCAAAGAGGCGCTGGTGCACGCCGGCCTCGCCCTCGGTGTTGAAGTCGAGATCGACTGGGTGCATGCCAGCGAGGTCGAGAAGGGCCGCGGCTGGGATGAGATCTACGCTGCCGACGGCATCCTGGTGCCTGGCGGATTCGACAGCCGCGGCATCGAAGGCAAGATCGCTGCGGCCAAGTACGCCCGCGAGAGTAAAGTGCCGTACTTCGGTCTGTGCCTTGGTATGCAGATCATGGCCATCGAGTTCGCCCGCAATGTCCTCGGCTACAGCGAGGCCAACTCCACTGAGTTTGACCCGGCTTCGCCGTATCCCGTGATTGACCTCATGCCGGACCAGCGCGGCATCGCCGAGAAAGGCGCTACGATGCGCCTGGGCGTGTACCCGTGCCAGCTGGAGCCGGGCAGCGTGGCGGCCACCGCCTACGGCCAGCCGGTCGTGGAGGAGCGCCACCGCCATCGCTTCGAGTTCAACAACACCGCCCGCGAAGCCTTCGCTGAGCACGGCATGCGCTTCTCTGGCACCTCGCCAGACGATCGCCTGGTGGAGATCATCGAGGTGGCCGAGCATCCCTATATGCTCGGCACACAGTTCCACCCCGAGTTCCTCTCGCGCCCCACGCGCCCGCACCCGCTGTTTGCCGCCTTCGTCAAAGCCGCGGCAGAGAAGGCCGCCGCCAAGCTGGACGCGAGCGTATCGGTTGCAAGCCGATAGTGGCTGCATGCAATAAGACTAAGCGACTAATCAACCATCAAAAGCAATCGATTAATTGATTAGTCGGTTGCTTTTTGATTCCCTGAATTACAATCCTTCTATGACAAAAATCACCTCCATCCACGCACGCCAAATCCTCGACTCGCGCGGCAATCCCACCGTCGAAGTCGACGTTCGCCTTGCGGACGGCAGCCTCGGCCGCGCCGCGGTGCCCTCCGGCGCCTCCACCGGCATCCATGAGGCGCTCGAGCTGCGTGATGGAGACAAGAGCCGCTACCTCGGCAAGTCTGTATTACAGGCCGTCGCCAACGTCAACGGCCCCATCGCCGGTGCGCTGGCTGGCCATGACGCCGCCGACCAGGCTGGCCTGGATGCGGCCATGTTCGCCCTCGACGGTACGCCCAACAAGGCGAAGCTCGGCGCCAACGCCATCCTCGGCGTCAGCCTGGCGGCTGCCAAAGCGGCAGCGGCCAGCAGCGGCCAGCCGCTGTACCGTTACCTGGGCGGCGACGAAGCCACGCTGCTGCCCGTGCCGATGCTCAACATCCTCAACGGCGGCGCGCACACCGGCTGGGAATCCACTGATTTTCAAGAATTCATGGTTATGCCCTTGAGCGCGCCCAGCTTCAGCGAAGGCTTGCGCTGGGGCGTTGAGGTCTATCACAGCCTGCGCACCCTGCTCAAAGAGAAGGGCTACAGCACTCTGGTGGGCGACGAGGGCGGCTTCGCCCCGGGCCTCAAGAGCAACGTCGAAGCCATTGAGCTGGTGCTGCAAGCCATCGAGAAGGCCGGCTACCAGGCCGGCGAGCAGATCAGTATCGCCCTCGACCCCGCCACCAGCGAGCTATTTGACGACGCCAAGCAAGACTATTACCTGCGCAAAGAGAACCGCCGCCTGAGCAGCGATGAGATGGTGGCCTTCTGGGCCGATTGGGCCGCTAAGTACCCCATCGTCTCCATTGAAGATGGCATGGCCCAGGAAGACTGGGCCGGTTGGAAGGCCCTCACCGCCGCCATTGGCGGCAAGGTGCAGCTGGTGGGCGATGACCTCGTCGTCACCAATCCGGCACTCATTCGCAAAGCCATCGAGGAGCAGGCCGCCAACGCCCTGTTGGCCAAGGTGAATCAAATTGGCTCGCTCAGCGAAACGGTGGAAGCCGTGCGCCTGTGCCAGGCGGCCGGCTGGGGCACCGTGTGCTCGCACCGCTCCGGTGAAACTGAAGACAGCACCATCGCCGACCTGGCCGTAGCCTACCGTTTCGGCCAGATCAAAACCGGCGCCCCCGCCCGCGCCGACCGCACCGCCAAGTTCAACCAGCTCCTCCGCATCGAAGAGGAGTTGGGAGATAAGGCTAAGTATGCGGGGTGGGCTGTGCTAGGGCGGTAGCTGAGCGCGTACTGCCTCTAATCGAATACTATGAAGGTTCGGGATATTATTAGGCTGATTGAAGAGAATGGCTGGTATCTGGTTGCTACCAAAGGCAGCCACCGCCAGTACAAACATGCGGAAAAGGCTGGCCGAGTCACTATTGCAGGCCACCCAAATCAGGACTTGGCCAAAGGTACACAGGCAAGTATCTTCAAACAAGCCCAGATAGAGAAACCTCACGGAAAGAGTTAAAGATGGCTCGATACCTGATTGTTATTGAAAAAGCAAACGGAAATTTTTCAGCCTACTCGCCGGATATAGATGGCTGTGTTGCTGCAGGCGATACGCGCGAAGAAGCCATCAAGAATATGCAGGAAGCCATCCAGTTTCATTTCGAAGGAATGCAAGAAGACGGCCTGCCTCTGCCGGAAGGCTACGCTAGCGCCGAATATGTAGCTGTCTAGCCAACCAATTCTGCCAAGTTAGAGTAAAAAACACAGCTCCTGCGTACGCAGGAGCTGTGTTTTTTTTGGCTTATGGTATAGAAATTGAAATGCTCCAAGGCTCATCTACTATAACTTCAATGACTATGGGAATAGGAATACACCATCTCCCGTGCCGTAGCCATCAGCCAGCGGCTTGCTGCTGCTGGGTTGATCATCACGTCTTGGTAGATACGTCAGCCAGTCGCACAAGCACTGCACACACGATGCCCTCTTTGATCATTGCTCCCCAGTGGCCGTCGCTGAAACGCTCGCCGCGCACAATGTAGGTCAGCACCGTGCGCAGTTGATTCAAGCTTGCACCGGAAATCAGCTTTGCCATACCTGGTCGCAAGCTCCTTATGTTCTCTACATACTCGTAGTCTCGCCAGCATTCCGCGCTGGCAGCACGGATGAATTCGTCTACTGCGGGGTGATACTCGGGGTAGGGGAGTTGGATGCTGCCGTCCGGCTGCCGGCCACCACCCCATGCAAGCACGGGCTTGAAGTCCGGCGCGCACAGTGTGCTTTGGAAGGCGAGCAGCTGGTCAAAATCCTCAGTGGTCGGGTCTGGGACTGCCTTCATCCATGTCGCCTCTCGCTTTCCTCAATCGCCCGCAGCAGCGCTTCTTCCTCCAGGGTCAGCAAGTACTCCTCCTCTAGCGAGCGCTGCGGCCGCAGCAGCAGGTAAATGAGCACGCCGGGGATGAAAAGGATCACGGACAGCAGCACCGCCAGCAGCCGGCGGCTGGGCTCCCGCAGCCTGGCTGCCGCGTCCCGGTGGGTCCAGTACACCAGGCTGGCCCACAGGGCCAGCAGGAAGGCGGCGCCCCAGATGGTCAGGGCGGTGGCGAGCGTCTGCAGTGTGTTGGCATCCATGCGGGTGATTATAGTGATTTTGGCTGGCAGCGCTTGCAGCCCAGGTTATCTTGCCGCCTAAACTGTCTTTGCGAGGAATGCCGAAAGCGGCATAGATATGCCATTTTCGGCTCCGAAGCAATCCCAGGCCTGCTTCCGCAGATCGGTTTGGAGATTGCTTCGTCCGTTTCCGCAAGCGGCATACTCCTCGCAAAGACAAATGGGCTTCATTTTGGTGTCCGCTACCCTCAAAAGCAACCGCTCGAACCAGCACAAAATAGGTTTCTTTGTGTCTTTGTGGTTGCTTTCTTGCCTTTTGACAATCGCCATTCCGCGTGCTAAACTTGCCTACGCCACGCGCGGGAGAACGCTCTCGATACCCGAGGGCGTTTTTGTGTGTACTGGCGCAAAAACACTTGCTTGAGGCCTGAATGGATATTCTTATCACTGGCTCCGTAGCCTACGATTACCTCATGACCTTTCCAGGGCTCTTCAAAGAGCACCTGCTCGCCGAGCACCTCGAGAAGATCTCGCTCTCCTTCCTGGTAGATAAGCTCGATCGCCGCCGCGGCGGCATCGCCCCCAACATCGGCTATACCCTCGCCCTGCTCGGCGGCAAGCCCCGCGTCATGGCCGCCGTTGGCGAAGATTTTGCAGACTACCGCGCCTTCCTCAAGTCCCATGGCGTAGACACCACCAATATGGAAGTCATCGAAGGTACTTACACCGCCTCCTACTTCGCCACCACAGACCAGTCCAACGCCCAGGTCGCCAGCTTCTATCCCGGCGCTATGGCGCATGCCACCGAGCTCTCGCTCAAAACCGCCAAGGGCGGCACTCCCCAGCTCGTCATCATCTCGCCCAATGACCCGGCCGCCATGCAGCAGTATGTCGCCGAGTGCAAAGAGCTCAACATCCCCTACGTCTACGACCCCAGCCAGCAGATCATCCGCTTCGACGGCAGCATTCTGCGCACCGGTGTCGAGGGCGCCCATGCTATGTTCATGAACGAATACGAGTTTGAGCTCGTCAAAGACAAAACTGGCATGGATGACAAAGCCATCCTTGAGCACCTGGACTACATGGTCGTCACCCTCGGCCCCAAAGGCGCCGATATCTACACCAAAGATTCCAAGACCTGGGTGGAAGCCGTACCCACAGACACCATCGTGGACCCCACCGGCGGCGGCGATGCTTTCCGCGGCGGCTTCCTCACCGGCTATCGCCTTGGGCTGGATTGGGAGACCTGCGGCCGCATCGGTTCCCTCGCCGCCACCTACTGCCTGGAGCAAGCCGGCCCCCAGACCCACCACTTCTCGGTGGCCGATTTTGTAACTCGTTATCGTGAACATTATGATGATGGCGGTAAATTAGAGGCATTGCTAAGCAAAGAAGACTAAGTGACTAACCGACTAAGAGACCGGCCTTTTTAGTTGCCTGGTCAGCTGGTCAACAATAAATTGAATGGAGTAACAAGTATGGAAAACTTCGACATTAAAGACATTAATCAAGCGGAAGGCGGCCGCCGCCGCATTCAGTGGGCCGAGCGTGAAATGCCCGTCCTGCGCACCATCTATGAGCGCTTCGCCAAAGAGCGCCCGCTGCAAGGCCTGCGCCTCTCGGCCTGCTTGCACGTCACCGCCGAGACCGCCAACCTCATGCGCACCCTGCAGGTCGGTGGCGCCGAAGTCGTGCTGGTCGCTTCCAACCCACTCTCCACGCAGGACGATGTAGCCGCCTCGCTCGTCTCGCATGACGAGATCCCCGTCTTCGCCATCAAGGGCGAGGACAACGCTACCTACTACAAGCATCTCCACGTCGCCCTCGATCACAAGCCCCACATGACCATGGACGACGGCGCAGACCTGGTCAGCGAGCTGCACAAGAACCGCCGTGACTTGCTCGAGACCATCGTCGGCGGCACGGAGGAGACCACCACCGGCGTCATCCGCCTCAAGGCCATGGCTGCCGACGGCAAGCTGGAGTTCCCCGTCATCGCCGTCAACGACGCCATGACCAAGCATTTCTTCGACAATCGCTATGGCACCGGCCAGTCCACCATCGACGGCGTCATTCGCGCCACCAACATCCTGCTGGCCGGCAAGACCTTCGTCGTCGCCGGCTACGGCTGGTGCGGCCGCGGCCTGGCTGACCGTGCACGTGGTATGGGCGCCAACGTCATCGTCACCGAGATCAACCCCATGGCCGCCCTCGAAGCCGTCATGGATGGCTTCCGCGTCATGCCCATGATCGATGCCGCCAAGGTAGGTGACATCTTCGTCACCGTCACCGGCGACATCAACGTGCTCGACGAGCATCACTTCGCCGCCATGAAAGACGGCGCCATCGTCGCCAACTCTGGCCACTTCAACGTCGAGATCAACATCCCCGCTTTGGACGCCATGTCCACCGAGAAGCGCTTGGTGCGCCCCTTCGTGGAGGCATATTACACCAAGGATGGCCGCACCATCCACATTCTGGGTGATGGCCGCCTCATCAACCTCGCCTCCGCCGAGGGTCATCCGGCCAGCGTGATGGACATGTCCTTCGCCAACCAGGCCCTCGCCGCCGAGTACATGGCCAAGAACGCAGCCAACCTGAAGAAACAGGTCTACTCCGTCCCCGAGGATATCGACCGCGAGATTGCCCGCATCAAACTGGATGCCATGGGCGTCAAGATCGATAAGCTCACCCCCGAGCAGGAGAAATACCTCAACTCGTGGGAAGAAGGCACCATCTAGGAAATAAAGACCGGCGAAAGCCGGTCTTTTTGTATCGATTGTCATTGCGAGGAGTGCTGAAAGTTGCATGTTCATGCAACTTTCAGCCGACGAAGCAATCTAGCCTTGTCATTCCGAACGAGCCGCGTAGCGGCGAGGAGGAATCCGTTAGGGGTAGGTTTATACGCCGATGAGTCTGAGTGAATTCGGAAGAACTGCCAATACGGATTCCTCGCTGGTACGGGCTCGGCGGTCTGATGGCTTATATACCCGCTCGGAATGACAAGTTGAGTGAATTTGTCATTCCGAACGAGCCGGTAAGCGGCGAGGAGGAATCCGTAAGAAGCAGGTTTAAGCGTCAATAAGTCTGGGTGTAGGCGTTCAACTATCCGTGCACCCGTATCACCTTGCCGCCACTGATCCGCACCAGCGCATCCGGCGGCAGCGGAAACACGGCATGCGGCGTACCGGCCGCCGCCCACACTTCGGCGTACTGCAGCAAGTCTTCGTCGATGTAGGTATGCGCTGGGTGCGGGTTGCCAGAATGCGGCAGGTACCCAAACGGCGGCACGCCACCGATGGCGTAGCCGGTGAGCGTGCGCACAAAGTCGGCGTCAGCTTTGCCCAGCGTCGCCCCCGTGGCCTCGGCTACCAGCGCCTCGTCCACCCGGTTGCTCCCGCTGGTCAGGATGATCACGCCCTCATCGTCCGTATTGCGGAAGATGAGCGATTTCACGATCTGGCCCAGCTCACAGCCAATGGCGGCGGCTGCATCCGCTGCGGTGCGCGTGGTGATCTCGAACTCAACCACTTCGCCCGGCAGGCCGTGCTGGCGAATGGTGTCCTGGAATGTGATGGCAGTGGGGTTGGTGGGGGCGCGCATATTACTCCGAAACAGTGATATCCATATAGAAGCCCACGCCAAATGGCTCGCCGGCAAAATCGTGCGCTTTCCACAAGCTGCGATAACTGCCCGCCTCGCTGGGCGCAGTGAACTGGATGGTGAGCACCACGCTTTCACCGGGTTGGGCGGGGGGCAACGGGTGGCGCGGCACAGCGCCCAGGCCGATGCTGCCCGCTTGCAGCTCCACGGTGTAGCCCTGGATCCAGGCGCACGAGCCATCATTGCGCAGCTCCCAGCTCTTCTCCACCGAGGCGCCCGGCGCAAAACGCGTACCGTCTGGCACGGTGACGTCTCGCAGGAAGACCAGGTTGTTTTCGCAATCCGGAGTGGGGCTGGGAGGCAGCGAGGTGGGCGTCTCAAGCACGATGGCTTGCGAGTTGCCTGCCAGGGTAGGGGCGATGAAGAAGCCTTGATCGGCAGGCAGCACGCTGCGGCTGCATGCGGCAACAAACAACGCGCCGATCAAGAGCAAAGCAGCTCTTGATGCGGCGCGTTGCGTAGCAAAGCTGTGAGGCGTTGTTTGCTTAAGCTTCCACTGCCGCCAACTCGGCGTCTTCTGATTCAAGGATGGCACTCTCTTCAGTTTCCATGTAGCCAGTGGGTTCCTGCGTGAGCACCTTTTCACGGATCTGCTGCTCGATGACATCGGCAACTTCGGGGTGATCGCGCAGGTAATCCTTGGCGGTTTCACGGCCCTGGCCCAAGCGCTCCTCGCCATAGTTGTAGAAGGAGCCGCGCTTGGCAATGATCTCGTAATTTACTGCCAGGTCCAGCAAATCTCCACTTTTGGAGATGCCTTCATTATACATAATGTCAAATTCAGCCACCTGGAAGGGCGCCGCCACCTTGTTCTTGACCACGCGCACACGCGTGCGGTTGCCAACCACATCCTGCCCGGTTTTGATGGACTGGATGCGGCGTACATCCATGCGCACCGAGGCGTAAAACTTGAGCGCCATGCCGCCAGTAGTGGTTTCGGGGTTGCCAAACATTACACCGATCTTCTGGCGCAACTGGTTTGTGAACACAACGGCTGTATTGGTCTGTTTGATGACACCAGACATTTTGCGCAGCGCCTGCGACATCAGGCGAGCCTGCATGCCCATGGTGGCATCGCCCATATCGCCTTCGATCTCGGAGCGGGGCACCAGGGCGGCCACCGAGTCGACCACCACCAGGTCCACAGCACCCGAACGCACCAGCGCCTCGGCGATCTCGAGCGCCTGCTCGCCGGTATCCGGCTGGGCGACCAGCAGCTTCTCTACATCAACACCGCACTTGGCCGCGTAGTTGGGGTCGAGGGCGTGCTCCATGTCAATGAAGGCAGCCGTGCCGCCGCGCTTCTGTACTTCCGCTACGATGTGCTGGCACAAGGTGGTCTTGCCGGAGGATTCGGGGCCGTAGATCTCGGTCACGCGGCCGCGTGGGATGCCCCCCACGCCCAGCGCAATATCCAGCGATAGCGAGCTGGTAGGGATAGCCTCTACCTGCATGCCGTGCGCTTCACCCAGGCGCATGATGCTGCCTTCGCCGTAGCGTTTGGTGATCTCGCCCAGGGTCTTTAGCAAAACCTTGTTGCGCTCGTCTGCGTGTCCGTTTTCTGTTGCCATCATCTTCTCCTGTAGTACAAGCGTTCTAAAAGCGTTCTAAATATAGAACAATTGTTTTGCTCTGTCAAGGCGTCTTTTGGTCGGATTGGGGCTGTTCAAAACAAGCAAGTGCAAGTATCATCTTGCGGCGCTGTTGCCCCTTTCAGCAATATGCGCATTTGTTCAGGCTGCTAGTGCGCTCCGCGGCAAACTGGCAGCTAAGTACAAGCATAAGGAAGCAGAATGAAGGAATCGAAGGTTAAACGCTCTCGGGCGCTGGGCATCCCCCTCACCCCGAAGGCCATCAAAGTCATGGAGCGCCGCCCGAATCCCCCGGGCCAGCACGGCAGCCAGAACCAGTGGCGCCGCAGTTCTGACTATAAGATGCAGTTGCTGCAGAAGCAGCGCCTGCGCTACCAGTACAACATCCGTGAGACGCAGATGCGTCGCTACATGGAGAAGGCTCAGAGCCTTACCGGCCTGACCTCGGAGCACCTGATCACCCTGCTCGAATCCCGCCTGGATGCGCTGGTGCTGCGTTCCGGTTTTGCCCGCACCATCTACGCCGCCCGCCAGTTTGTGTCGCACCGTCACATCACGGTCAACGGCGAGCGCATCAACATCCCGTCGTACGCTGTGAAGCCCGGCGATGTCATCGCCGTTCACGAGAAGAGCCGCAAGATCGCGGCCTTCACTGAGGCGTTGGAGAGCATCGGCAATATCCCGCCGTATCTGGACGTGGACAAGAAGAACATGGCGGCCAAGTATGTGCGCCTGCCCGAGTTGCAGGAAGTACCCATCATCTGTGAGATCAACCAAGTGATCGAGTACTACTCCCGCTAGTCTCGACTTCGGAACAATAAAACGGCCAGCAAATTGCTGGCCGTTTTTGTTTAGGTGTGTATACACGCCGGTGTCTTAATCCGGCACGCCAACCAAAGGAGTTTCGCTCGGCAAGGTGAAATCAAAGCCATCGTTGCCCTCAAAATGGAAATAAGTCACCGCGCCGGGCAAGATCTCCACTTCGACCCGCCGCCAGATGGAGCGATAGGGCACAGACACTTCGTAGCGCCCGGCGGGTAAATTGGTGAGCACGACATTTTCTTTGTAATAGGGGTCCGGCTGGATGCGGTTGCCTGTGAAGTAGGTGTAGGTACTCCATAGTTGCTCGGTTTCCAGTGAGCGCACTTCGATCAGCCAATTGAGCAGCACTTGGTTGCGCTCATTGGTAACACGGCCCACCAGCACACCGTGGCCCTCTGGCGGCGCCAGCCAAAGCTCCGGATTGTAGGTGCTATAGGTGTTGTTCTCGCCGCTGCGCACTTCGAAGTGCAGGTGCGGCCCGGTGGAGAGGCCGGTGTTGCCAGACATGGCGATCACTTCGCCACGCTGCACTTGCTGCCCCACCTCCACGCTCGTCTCACGCAGGTGCGCGTACACCGTCCACAACCGGCCGCCGTCGTAACCAAAGTTGTGGCGGATCACGATGGAAATGCCATAGGGGTCATCCAAAAAATAGGGCGAGTTGTAGGTCTGGCCGTAGCTGGCCCACACCACAACGCCATCGGCTGCGGCGCGCACCGGCGTGCCAGCATCCAGCCCCACATCCAAGCCGAGATGCGGCTCGCGCGAAGCGGCCAGGCTAGGCTCCTGACGCACGCCATAGCGCTGGCTGGGCGAATACAACCCCAGGTGCGCGTTGGCCACCGGGAAGGTGAAATAGAAATGGTCGTGAGCGCTGAGCGCCAGAGGCGCCTGGATGGCGGGGAAGCCGCTCTGCGGCTCGGGCGTGCTGGCGAATTGTGCTTCGCTTATGGGAAAGGGCGCCAGGGTAGGCTGTGTGTATGTGGGCCAGGCGATGCTGGGCAACTCTATTGTGGATGTAGGCGTAGCGCTAGGCGCCTCGGTGAGTGTCGGGCCGGGCGCATCGGCGGTGAGCGTGGTGACGCTGGGCAGTGGGGCGGTCTCAGTCGGTAGGGGCAGCTGCGCGGCGCCACAGGCGGCCAGCAGGGCAGCCATGCAGCAATAAACTGAGCGGCACGCGGCGTTCATGGGCGCGGCGTGTGGATCTCTTCCAGTGTGTAGAGCTGCTGCATGGCCGCTTGCCAACTCAGCCCCTCGCGCAGCGCGAACTGGGTCAGTAGCGTGGCGGGGAAGAAGCTGCGCCAGTTGCTCTGGGCCGGCAGGCGCACAAAGCCGTACTCAGCGGCCAATGCCGTGAAATCGATCCAATAGCCCTCTGGCATTTCGTCCGCAAGCTTGCCGCCCGCTTGGTAGCTGCCCTCAACACCGGTATAGCGGGCGGCAAAGTCCCACGGCAGGGCGGCCAGCGGTTGGCCCAAGCCGCCAGCAGGAGCCGCCGTGCGCAGATAGATGCGCCAATAGGTCTGCCCGCCGATGTCTTCGCGCACCGCCGCCAGCCAGCCAGCGTTCAGCAGGCCGCTGCGCAGCTCAAAGGCGCGGCCGGTGTACAGCCAGCTCTCGTACTGGCCGGGGGCCAGCGGAACACTGAGCGGGGTCAGGGCATTGTCCAGGCTGGAGAGCGCATCCCAGCCCAGCAGGTGAGCCGTGCGCAGGCGCAGCGCCTCGAAGCGCAGGACAGCAGCATTACTGAGTTGCGGCGTGGGCGCATACGTGCCTGTTAGCGGAGTGGCTTGGAACTCGCCGCTCATGGGCTGTGCCCACAGGGGCGGCGTTTGCGGCTGCGCGGCCGCTTGCAGCGGTGCTGCTAAAGCAGCCGGCCATTCGCCCTCGCCCCAGGCGGCGCCATGCAGGCTGCCCGGCAGCGGCTGCGGCGCCAGCGCCAGCTGCCCCTCGATCGTGTAGGCCGTCAGGTAGCTCTCGCCTTCGCTGCTGACCTCGGCCAACAACACATCGCCAGCCGGGCTCCAACGCGGCTGGCGGCCAGCGCCGATGTAGCGCGGCGTGCTCAGCAGGTCACTGGCGTAGAGGTTCCACATTCCCGCTGCATCCTGCTCGGCCCAAGCCAGCCAGCGCCCATCGGGCGACCAAGCCGGGGCGGCCTGCGCTCCGGCTGCTGGGGCCAGCTGCGCAAAACGGCCGCCGCCGTCTTGATCCAGATTGAGCAGCCACACTGCAGGCATACCGCCGCGGTCTGAAATAAAGGCCAGCTGTTGTGCGCCGGGCCGCCAGGCGGGCGAGTGATCCCGCGCCGGGGAGAGGCTGACGTAGATCGCCTCCACCGAGCCATCCAGCGGGCGGATGGCAATTTCCAGGTTGCCATCTTGATTGTGCGTGTAGGCCAGCCAGCCATTGTCTGACCAGCTGGGCGTGCCGTCGTAGGCGGCGTCATTGGTGAGCTGGGCGGTGATGCCTGTGTCCAGCTCCAGTACGAACAGGTCCCAGTTGCCACTGCGATTGGAGGCGAAGGCCACCAGGCCGCCGTGCGCAGACAGGGCGGGGGCGACATCATCCCATTCCCCATAGGTGAGACGCGTGAAGGTTTGGCCGCTCAACTGATGGCTGAACAGACGCGTGTAGCCATATTCACTCAGGCTGAGGATACGCAGGCCATCCAGCGAACGGCCGCCACCCACCACCAGCAGGGTGGGCTGTGGTGTAGGGGCAGGCGCCTCGTCCTGCTGCGGGCTCTGCGCCGTGGCCGTTTCCGTGCTCAGGGCCGCGGCTTGCCCGCTTTCCGGGGCATACCAATCCGCCAGCAGCGGCCCGGCGAACAGGAACAGCAGCACGATGGCCAGCAATACGCCCGCGGCGGCCAGGCGCAGCCAGTAACCAAGCGAACGCCGTAGAGGAGTGGGAGAGGGGTCTGACAACATGAAGCAGCAAAACTCGTTTAGATCACAAAATCATTCAGGGATGACGAAGTCAATGGCGTGCTCGTGCACGATTTCCCTGGCGTTGCTCAAAAGATCGCCAGAACTGGCCTCCAGCGGGGTCTCAGTCTGCTGTGCCTCAATATCGGCATAAAAGACGCGTGCCTTCAATGTGTAGCGGCCCGGGGTACGCTGCTGGCGCAGGTGCATGACAAATTCCATGATCGGGTCGATGGCTTCCACCACACTGACCGTGGCCAGCTGCTGCTCGGCCTCGTTCATGATCACAGCTTCTACGTTGGGGCGTTTCTGGAACGGGGTGATGTCAATACGTACCTGGATGCGCACACCGTCTGGGCGCGGTTGCGCTTCGAGCTCACGGATACGCACTTCGTTGGGAGGCACAGGGGCTTCGCCCGCTTCGGTGAAAAAGATGTCTGACATAGCGGGTGGATTATAGCTTTTGTATTGGCAAACAAGTGAGTGGCGCAGCTGGGCTGCGCCACTCATGAGGAGTACTAAGGCACTACGCTGATCTTGGTGTACATACCGGCGGCATAGTGGCCGGGCAGGTAGCAGCCAAACTCGTAGTCACCGGGTTCGGTAAAGGTGTGCTCGATGGTCACGCTGGCGCCGGGCGTGAGCTGGCTCTCGCCGACGTGCAGCATGCCGCTTGTGTTGTGGCCATCCCCATGGCCGTCGTCGTGACCGTGCTCGCCGTCCTCGGCATCATGGCCGTGCTGGCCTGCGGTTTGCATGTGGTGCTCTTCGCCCTCGGCCAGCAGCACAAATTCGTGATTGACGGCGCCTGGGTTGTTGATAATGAAGCGGTACGGCGTACCCACCTTGAAGACCGAGATGGGCGAGTGGATGGCGAATTCGGTGAGCTCGATGGGTACCACCTCGGCGGCCGTGGGTTGGCTGCCGCAGGCGCTGCTCAATAGAGCCAAGACCAAAATTGCTGCCATTCTGTACATGAAGATAGTCTCCTTTTTGTTGAACGCTGCCTCCGTGTGAGGCCTAGCTACACTCTACGCGTTGTGGCAATCTGGGTCAACGAAGAAGAGGATGAGAGGAATGGCTGTGAGGAAGACCCAAACAAGAGTGCAGCTGACTAACTGACCAGTCGACTAATCGGCCCAATCATGGATAAATCGATTAATCAGTTAATCATTTATCCCCCATTACAATGTGGGCAGGAGACACAATGCCAGACCAATTTGAAACCCTTGCCATCCACGCCGGCCAGCAGCCCGACCCCAGCACCGGCGCCGTGATGACCCCTATTTACCAAACCAGCACCTTCGTGCAAGACGCCGTAGGCGTGCACAAGGGCTATGAATACTCGCGCAGCGGTAACCCCACGCGCACCGCGCTGCAGGATTGTTTCGCCGCCCTTGAAGCGGCCAAGTATGGGCTGGCCTTTGCCTCCGGCCTGGCGGCGACTGACACCATCATCCGCCAGTTTGTGCCGGGTGATCACATCCTGGTCGGTGGCGATGTGTACGGCGGCACCTTCCGTCTGTTCGAGAAGGAATACAAAGACTTCGGCATTGAGTTCAGTTACGTCGATATGGATGATGTGCAGGCTGTCCAAGCCAACCTGCGCGCAAACACCAAGCTCGTCTGGCTCGAAACACCCACCAACCCATACCTGGGCCTGGCGGATATTGCCGCCCTAGCGGAGATGCTGAAGGCCCAGCCCAGCAAACCCCTATTTGCGGTGGACAACACTTTCGCCTCGCCGTACTTGCAGCAGCCGCTGGCGCTGGGGGCCGATCTCGTCATTCACTCGGCCACCAAGTACTTGGGCGGCCACTCGGATGTGGTGCTGGGGCTTGTGGCGTTGAATGATGATGAATTGCATACCAAGCTGGCATTCACTCAAAATGCCGCTGGCGCCGTGCCGGGGCCGATGGATAGCTTCCTGGTGTTGCGCGGCATCAAGACCCTGCACCTGCGCATGGAGCGCCATGGTGAGAATGCCGCCAAGATCGCCGACTATCTGGTGGCGCACCCCAAGGTGAGCCAGATCTTTTACCCGTACCATGCGAGCCACCCGCAGCAGGCGCTGGCCCGCAAACAGATGCGCAACGGCGGCGGCATGCTATCGTTTGAACTCAAGGGTGGCGAAGCCGCCGCCCGTGCCGTTGCCGAGAGCACACGCCTGTTCGCCCTGGCCGAGTCGCTGGGCGGAGTAGAGTCGTTGATCGAGGTGCCGGCGGTGATGACGCACCTCTCGGTGGCCAACTCCCCGTTGGCTGTGGACCCGGGCCTGGTGCGCCTCTCGGTGGGTGTAGAGAACGTGGACGATCTGATCGCTGATTTGGAGCAAGCGTTAGCAAAGGCGTAAGCAAAAACCAAGGAGGCAGTGATGGCCGGAAAAGACAAGCGCGACAAAAGCCCGGATGCGATGGATGCCGCTGCCGAGGGCATGGGCTATGCCATCGGTGGGCTGGAAACTAGCTCGGCGGAGTTCACCGAGTTCTTAGCCAAAGTTATCAAAGAGTTCAAAGAAGACTCGCCCGGCGCTACCCTGCGCGATGCGGCGCGTATTGTGTTGGAGCGCGAGGGGCTGGAGCAGTATACTGGCCGCGTGGACGAGATCAACATATTCTTGAAAGCCTTCCTGGGTGGCAAGAACACGGAATGGGACGAGCTGGTGGAAGAAGATGCCCGCCGCCGTCTGGAGATCGACAAGACGCTCGGCGGTACGCCGGGCTGAATAAAAAAGAGCGTGCATAGCACGCTCTTTTTGTTTTTAAATGCGTTGGCTAGTTGGTTGGTCATCTAGTCATTTCTGCTCGCGCGTCTTTGCGAGCTGGCCGCATGCAATGCGGCCACGCGAAGCAATCCCTGATCTGGACAGGCTAATAGGCTTGGGGATTGCTTCGCTAGCACTGCTACGCAGTGCAACGCTCGCAAAGACGGCGTGCAGGACTTGTTGATGTGGACGATGCTGCCAGTTTGGGGATTGCTTCGCTCACTGCGTTCGCTCGCAAAGACGGGAGCGCAGCGCTAGCCGACTAGTAGACCAAGCGACCATCTTTTGATTATCTGATTATCCGATTAACCAATTAATCATTACTCATCATAAAGAACCGTCGGCTCGGCGTAATAGCGCACGCCTTTGCGGGCGGTGCGCTCGTTGATCCATTGCTGCAGTGCAGCGTTCTTCTCATCCAGCGACTTATTGGCCGAAAGCTCTTCTAGCGGGTAATTGACGCGCAGGGCGCGCGGCGACACTGTGAAGCGCGTGATGCCCGGCGGCAGCAGCACGCCGCCGGCGCACAACTCCAGCACCTCGCTGACCTTGAAGGGCGGGTAGACCACGATGGCGGTCAGGTTCTCGTACTTGCCGTGCAGCTCACGCACCTGCTGGGCCGTGGTGCGGTCGATCAGCGCTTTCTTGGCATACAGCTCGGTGATCTTGTTGAGCGCCTGCGTGCGGCTGGCCAGGTCGCCCGGAATGCTGCGGGCTACATAGGCCTGCCCATCGCCGGTTTGCACCCACACCAGGGTTTTGATCGGCCAGCGGCTCTGGGGCTTCTTGACGGTGGGGTCGATGTCGCGCAGGGTCACATCCGGCAGATCGCCGATGGCGGCTAGAAATTCGTCGCCGTCCCAATCCCACAGCACATGGTTCCAGGTATGCAGATCCAAGCCGGGTGAATTGGCTTCCACCACTTGCACGAGGGCGTGCGGGATGCCCATGTGGTTGAGCGCGCTGGTGCGGTTGGCGCCGTCCAGCACCATGTAGCGCCCGCTGCCATCCGGCAGCGGCGTGACCATGGGCGGGTTGCGCAGCACGCCGCTGGCGCGCAGACGCTCGACGAGCGGCTTGCTGCGCTGGTCATCGTGCCACTCATGTGGCACCAGGTCAGGCGAGGGGACGATGTGTAGGACTGGAAGGGTGGACATGATCGGTTTATCGATTAATCGATTAGTCAGTTAATCAATGGGTGGATAAAAAACTGTCGTTTGGTTGCCTGGTCGCTGTTCACCGATCACTGCTCACTGCACTCAGCTACCCGTTGATGAAATCCAGCACATCGATCTTGGTGAGGATGCCGACCACGCGGCCGCCTTCGTTCACCAGCACGGCGTTGTTGCGCACCACCTCGTGCATGGCATCTGGCAGCAGGGTGCTGGCGGGTAGGCTGTTGGGGGCCGGTTGCAGCAGCGTGGCGATGCTGTCTTCGCCCGGGCGGCCGGTCTTGGCTTCCAGTAGGTGGGTAAGCAGGTCGCCCTCGCGCACAATGCCGGTTACTTCGCCAGCCGTATCCACCACCGGCAGCTGCGAGATGCCAAATTCCTTCATCTTGTTCACCACATCGGCGATGCGGTCTTCGGCCGAGGCCGAGATGAGCTCGCTCATCGTCTTGGCGCCCAGCACCTCGCGCAGCGTGGCCTCGCTCCATTCGGAGTCCATAAAGCCGTTCTCGCGCATCCACTTGTCGTCGAATAGTTTGGTCAGGTAGCGGTTGCCCGAATCAGGCAATATAACCACGGCCACGCGGTCGGCCGGTAGGCTCTTGAGGTACTTCAGCGCACCGGCGACGGCCGCGCCGGCCGAACCGCCAGCGAAGATACCTTCTTCGCTCACCAGGCGGCGCGTCATCACGAAGCATTCTTTGTCGGTCACGCGGATGATCTCATCCACCACGCTCAAGTCGGTGGTGCTGGGCAGGAAGTCCTCGCCGATGCCTTCTACTTTATAAGTGATGGCTTCGATGCCGGGCGGAATTTTGCCCTTGTTCTCCCAGATCTCCTTGAGGATCGAGCCCACCGGGTCCACACCCACAATGCGGATGTCCGGGTTCTTCTCCTTGAGGTACTTGCCCACGCCGCTGATCGTACCGCCGGTGCCCATGGCGATGATCACATCGGTCACCTTGCCGCCGGTTTGCTCCCAGATCTCAGGCCCGGTGGTGAGGTAGTGGCTGCGCGGATTTTCAGGATTGTGATATTGGTTGGCCAGGATGGTGTTGGGGTTCTCGGCCGCCAGGCGATTGGCGACTTGATAATAGGAACGCGGGTCTTCAGGAGCAACTGCCGTGGGGGTGATGACCACTTTGGCGCCATACGCGCGCAGGAGTTGAATTTTCTCCTGGCTCATCTTGTCTGGCATCACGAAGATGCACTTGTAGCCGCGCATGCCCGCCACAATGGCCAGACCCACACCGGTGTTGCCGGAGGTGGCCTCGACGATGGTGCCTCCGGGTTTCAGGCGGCCGCTGGCCTCGGCCTCGTCAATGATATTTTTGCCAATACGGTCTTTGACCGAGCCGCCCGGGTTGAAAAACTCCACTTTGGCGTACAGTGGAGCGGCTTGCCCCTTGGTGACTTTGTTGAGGCGCACCAGCGGGGTATTGCCAATGGTGCCAATAATGTCGTCGTAAACGCGCAGGTCTTGGGATTCAGGCAGGCTCATGGATTAAGTGTACCGCGAAGGTGTTGACTACTTGACTAGTCGACTAGTCGACTAGTCAAGTAGTTGTACAGTCGGTTATTGACAGTTATTTGCCAAATGCTCCTCATAGGTAATCGCAAACACATGCAGCCCAGAGCCGTCACACACGGCCTGGAAGAAATAGTAGGGGGAGCTTGTGGGGAAGGCCACCGCCTGCAGCGCCTCGGCGCTGGGAGCCGCGATGGGGTTGGGCGGCAGGCCGGCATAGCGGTAGGTGTTGTAGGGCGAGTCGGTTTGCAGGTCAGCCAGGCTGAGCGGGGTGGGCCACCAACCCTGGCGAGCCGCATCGTAGCCTACGGCATATTGCACCGTCGGGTCGGCCTCAAGCTTCATGCCAATATCCAGCCGGTTGTGGAACACAGAGGCGATCAGCGGCATCTCTGAGTTGACCACCGCCTCGCGCTCCACGATAGAGGCCAGGATCAGCGCTTCATAAATGCTCAGCCCCTGTGCCTGGAAGCCAGCCAGCAGCTCCGGCGTCATCGTGTTCGAGAACACATCACTTTGCAGCAGGGTGAGCAACAGGGTAGTGGCATCCGCCTCGCGCGGGATCTCGTAGCTGCCGGGCAGCAAGAAACCTTCGAGTGAGGAACCAATCGGCATCTCGGCATACAGCGCCAGCTCGTTGGGCGTCGAGGATGCCAGGCGCACGAACTCTTCCGGCGCCACGCTCACGCCTGCGCTGGGCAGGCTGGCGGCGATCTCTTCCAGCCGCCAGCCGGGCAGGATGACTAGGGTGACGTGCTCAGGCGTCGGGTCGAGCAGGGCGGCGGCCAGCTCATCGCCGCGCATCGCCGCACTGAGCGCAAAGCTGCCGGATTGCAACTGCGTGTCGCGCCCGCTGTAAACCAGATAGCTACTGAACAGCGCCGCATCGCGGATCAAGCCTTCGGCCTGCAGGCGGGCGACCAACTGCCCGGTCGGCTCGCCCGCCGCGATGGTGAACTCCTGCGGCGTCGCCGCAGGGTTCACCGGGCGCAGCGCCTCGGCGCGCCAGCCGAGCTCCAGCCCCAGACGCAACGCCTGCAGCGAGCTGAGCTGTGGCGCCGGCGGGCCAAAGCGCTGCTCGGCGCGTGCCAGCAGCGTGCTGCCGCCAAGGAAGGCCAGGAAAGCGAGCAGGGCAAGGAAACCGAGGGAGATAAGAAGGCGCATGTTTTTAAAAGTTAACCACAAAGGCACAGAGAGCACAAAGGTTTGAGATTGGAGATTGGTAAGTAGTAATTTTTTCTTTGTGGCCTTCGTGTCTTTGTGGTCAGTTTTGCTTGCTATCCAAATAGCCTTGCAGGATCAAGGCGGCCGCTTCAGCATCCGGCGGGGTGCGGCGTTTCTTGCGCTTCATCCCGCTCGCCAGGCGAGCGGTCAACACATCGCGGGTGCTGAAGCTTTCCTCCACCAACTCAACTTCCAAGTCAGTGACACCTCGCAACGCCCTGGCCATTTGCTCCGCTCTGCGGCCGCTGTGGGTGGGGCGGCCGTGCTCGTTGAGCGCATAGCCCACCACGATCATCTCGGCGCCGTGTTCCTTGACGGCTGCGGCGATGCGTTCAAGGTCTTTGTCGCGGCTTTCGTGCAGGATGATTGTTAGCGGTGTAGCGATGGTGCCGGTGGCGTCACTGATCGCCAAGCCAATACGCACTTCCCCAGGATCTACGGCCAAAATTCGCATGAGTTAAGTATACAAGCAAGGGAATCCACAGATGAACGCAGATAGAACCCCGATGAACTCAGATGATTATTGTTTTTGTTCGCAGTATCTGCTTTTTATCTGATTTGTATCTGTGTTCATCTGTGGACTATTCCAGCCCCATAAACTTCGCCCGCCGCTCCTCGGCCATGATGCGCAAATAGATACCTTCCATGTTGAGCGCCGGTTTGGGCATCGTCACCTTGGGCGGCAGGTCCCAGACCTCTTTGCGCGCCTGGCGGGCATTGCCGAAGACCGGCAGGCCGAACTCCTGCGCCAGGATCCGAATGTCGGCCTTGTTGGTGACCAGCGCCAGCGGCACGTTGAGGCGCTGGCAGCGGCGCGCCGCCAGCTGCAGCACCAGCCGGGGGGCGCGCGGTTCGCCGCGCTCCGGCCACAGCAGGATCACGCGTCCTTGCGCCCCGCCGCGGATGCGACCCAGGGCGCCGCGCCAATCGCCATCGGGCGAGAGTTGGATCTGTGAAGTCTTCACTGCACGAGTATAGAGAATTTGCCCGGCAGCCACAAATGCAAGCGTTGCTCAAAACAAAAATGCCGTGAGCTCATGCTCACGGCATTTGAATAAGCGTTGTTTGCTTATGCGCTTTCCAGGATCTCACGCATGGCGGCCAGCACCAGCGTGACGTACTCCTTGCGGCTGCTGTGGCCCATCAGGCCAATGCGCCAGATCTGGCCCTTCAGCGGGCCGAGGCCCGCGCCCACCTCGATGCCGTAGTCGCTCAGCAGGCGGTTCTTCACTAGATCGTGCACCGCCACCGAGGGCGCCTTGACGGCCGTAACGGTGTTGAGGCGGTGCTCACGCTGCACCAGCATGCTCATGTCCAGCGCTTCCACGCCCTTCCACAAATCCTCGGCGTTCTGCTGGTGGCGGGCAAAGCGTGCATCCAGACCCTCTTCTACCACGATGCGCAGCGCTTCGCGCATGGCGTAGTTGAGCTGGATCGGGGCCGTGTGGTGGTAAGTGCGCTCCTTGCCCCAATACTTGTGCACCTCGTCGAGCGAGAGGTACCAGTTGCCCACGCCTACTTTGCGGTCCGCCAGCGCCTTCTCGGCGCGCGGGCCGACCGTGAGCGGAGCCAGGCCAGGCGATGCGGAGAGGCCTTTTTGCGAGCCGCTGAACGCAACGTCCACATCCCAGTTATCCACCTCCACCGGCACACCGCCCAGTGAAGCGACTGTATCGAGGATGAACAGCGCCCCGGCCTCATGCGCCGCCGCCGCTAACTCCTTGATGTGGGGCTGCTGCGCCCCGCTGGAGGTCTCGCCGTGCACCACCGCCAGGAACTTGTATTTGTGCTGGCTCAGCTGCTTCTTTACCTCGTCAACATCCAGCACCTGCCCCCACGGCACTTCAATGCGGTCTACCACGGCGCCATAGCGGCCGCACATGTTGAAGATGCGCTCACCGAAGTAGCCGATGATGCCCACCAGCACGCGGTCGCCCGGCTCGATCATGTTGCTCAGCGCGGCTTCCATGCCAGCGCTGCCGGTGCCCGAGACAGGGATGGTGAGGCGGTTCTTGGTCTGGAAGACAAAGCGCAGGAGCTCCTGCACATCATCCATGATCTGCAAAAAGGCCGGGTCGAGATGGCCGATCACCGGCATGGCCATGGCCTGCAACACGCGCGCCGGCATTTCGCTGGGGCCGGGGCCGAGCAGCACGCGTTCGGGGATGTTCAGATCGTGGAATTGTTTAGGGTCCATTACTCTCCTCTGGTGGTGGCGGACAAATTACCAATTACTAATTAGTAAATTGGCAACTCCGTTATTTTACACCCATGATATGCAGCCGCATTTTTCTGTCTGCAGCTGCCAAATGTGCGAGAATCGGCGGCGTGTCACAACCCCCGCTGATCTTGCAGGTCTATGAATTGGTCAAACGCCGCAAAGCACGCCGGGCAGCCGCCCGCCGCAGCCCGGCGGCGCTGGCCCTCAAAGCTGCCGTGGCCTTGTTTGCCGCTGCCAGCTTGCTGGCCGCGTTGCTGGCGCTGGCCGCCCTGCCAGCCTATCGCTGGCTGACACAAGACCTGCCGGATGTCGCCGCGTTGCCTGTATTGCTGGACCCGCAGCGCGGCCTGCTGCTGCAGCCCAGCCGCCTGCAAGACCGCAGCGGTGGCCAGACCCTGCTTGAGCTCACCCCCGCAAGCGTGGCGCGCCAGTTTCTAGCGCTTGGCCAGGCGCCTGCCTTTGAGCAGGCGCTGGTGGCCAGCAGCGACCCCGGCTTTTGGCAGCACCGCGGCGCAGCCTGGCTGCACAGCCAGCCCGTACCACACACCCTGGCCGAGCGCCTGGCCGCCAGCCTTCTGCTCGCTGATGAGCCCGAGGGCTGGCGCAAGGCCTTGCGCACACGCATCCTCGCCAGCGAGATGACGGCGCGCTACGGCCGCCAGCAGGTGCTGGCTTGGGCGCAGAACAGCGCTCAGTTTGGCCATTGGACCTTTGGGGTGGAAAGTGCCGCGCAGTTCTATTTTGGTGTCCCCGCCAGCCAGCTCAGCCATGCCCAGGCTGCCGCGCTGGCTGCTATGGCGAATACGCCTGCGCTGGATGCCTTGCAGAGCCCAGGCGCCATCCAGCGGCTGGCGCAGTTGAACCTGGTCGCCATGCACAGCCAAGGCATTCTGGCGGATGCACAGTTGGCAGCAGCTCTCACTGCGCCGCTGCACTTAATTGACGCCGCCGCTCCGTTGGCACTGGACGCCTTCCAAACCTTGGCCCTTGAGCAGGCACGCGCCGCAGTTGGCACGGTCTTGTTGGCGCGTGGCGGCCTTACGCTGATTACGACACAGGATGTTGTCATGCAGGCCGCCTTCACCGGGCAGGGCCAGGCCGCCCTGGCACTGGATGCGCCCAACGGCCGCATCCTCGCCCTGACTGGTGATGCAGAGGCCAACGCGGCGGCAGGCCACTTGCTTTTGCCCTTTGTGTATCTGGATTCGTTCGCGGCAGGCACGGCTCCCGCTACGCTGACATGGAACTTTGACCCGGCTAGCCGTGCCGACCTGCGCGGCCCGCTCAGCACACGCAGTGCGCTGGCCAATGGTTTGCTGCAGCCCGCGGGTGCCGCGTTGTCACAGGCCGGAGCGCACCACACCGCTGGTGTGTTGGCGGCTGCCGGGCTGCAAGCTTTCCGTAGCCCGCTCAGCGCCGCCCAGGCCAGTGACTATCTGCTGGGTGATGCGCTGTTGGCCCCGATCGAGCTGGCAGCCGCCTACGCCAGCCTGAGCAGCGGCCGGCTGGCCGGGCAATGGCTCGATGGCCGCTTGCAGCCAGCCGCGCTGCTCTTCATCACAGACGAGCTTGGCCGCGTGGTGCTCGACTGGAGCCAGCCGCAATACGACTCACTGGCCAGCGCCGAGCTGGCCTTCCTGGTGAGCCACAGCCTGAGCGATGTCAGCGTGCGCCCCACGGCCACGCGCCAGCTCATGCTGGCGCTTGGCCGCCCAGCCGCCCTGGCGCCGGAGGCGCCTGAAGGCGGCTGGCAGCTGGGCTACACACCGCAACGCGTGGTGCTCAGCCTGGGCGCCGCCGATTGGCCCGCGTTGTTCGCTGCGGCGCATGCCAGCCTGCCTATCCGCGATTGGCAGGCGCCCGGCGGCCTGAGCTCGGTCATGGTGTGTGTGCCCTCCGGCCAATTGCCGGATGTGGATTGCCCGCAAACGCGCCGCGAATATTTCGTCAATGGCAGCGAGCCGCGCTTTGCCGATTCGTTGTACCAGCGTATGGCAGTGAATTCGCTCAATGGCCGCCTGGCAACCGTGTTCACTCCGGCCGAGTTTGTGCATGAGGAACTATTCGTGAACGTGCCGCAGGCCTGGCAGGCTGCCGCCTTGGCGGCCCGGCTGCCGCTGCCCCCCGAAGACTTTGACAGCGTACCCGTCTACGAAGGCGGCAGCAACGTTGCCATCCAGCAGCCAGCGCGCTTCGCTGCGGTGAGCGGCGTGGTGACAGTGCGCGGCCAGGCGCCGAGCGAAACCTCCGGCTGGGATCTGCAAGTAGGGCAGGGCCTCTACCCGCTGCGCTGGCTGCAGCTGGCCGCTGGCACAAACACACAGCCGCGTGCTCAATGGGACACACGCGGCTTGAGTGGTTTGTGGGTGATCCAGTTGCAAGTGTGGGATGAAGACGGGAATGTTAACCGTGCCTACACAGTGGTTACGATAGACTGAACAGTTAGTCGACTAGTCAACTGGTCGCTTGGTCGATTAGTCCGTTAGTTATGTCTTCAAGCGTAACGATTAACTAATCGACTAGTCGACTAACCGACTAACTAACCAGCTTCTTCTTGCTTTTTAAACTGGCTCATATACAAGTCGTAGTAGAAGCCCTTCTTCTCGAGCAGCTCAGCATGCTTGCCGCGCTCGATGATCTCGCCGGCCTTCAATACCAGGATGACATCGGCATTGCGAATTGTGCTCAGACGGTGGGCGATCACAAAGCTGGTGCGCCCGGCCAGCAGCTTCTCGAGCGCGCTCTGGATCAGGCGCTCGGTGCGCGTGTCCACGCTGCTGGTGGCCTCATCCAGGATCAGGATGCGCGGGTCGACCAGCGCCGCACGCGCGATCGCTAGCAATTGGCGTTGGCCCTGGCTCAAGCCAGCGCCGCGCTCGCCCAGCACGGTGTTGTACTTCTCCGGCAAACGCTCGATGAAGCTGTCGGCATGCGCCAGCTTGGCCGCAGCGATGACTTCGTCATCGCTGGCCGCCGGGCGGCCAAAGCGGATGTTGTCCATCACCGTGGTGCTGAACAAGAAGGTATCTTGCAGCACGATGCCGATCTGCTGGCGCAGCGACTCTTGCGTGACGTCACGCACATCCACGCCATCGATCCTCACTGAACCCCCGGTGACATCGTAGAAGCGCGGGATCAGATTGATGATGGTGGTCTTGCCCGCGCCGGTGGGGCCAACAATGGCCACGGTCTGGCCCGGGTTGGCATAGAAGTTCACGTTGCGCAGCACCGGCTCGCCGGCCTTGTACTCGGCGCTCACATTGTCCAGCTCCACTTTGCCTTCAATGGCGCCCATTGTTTGCGCGCCGGGCTTGTCCTGGATGCTGGGTACTTCGTCCAGCAGGCCAAAGATGCGCTCCGCGCCCGCCACGGCGCTCTGGATATTGCTCCATAGCACCGCAATTTGCTGGATGGGCTGGTTGAAGCGCTGCACGTAGCCCAGGAAAGTGATCACCAAACCGATGGAGACCACCGTGCCGCCCAGCGAAGACCCGTTGAGCAGCGCCAGGCCGCCCACCACAGTAACGATGGCCAACGCCAGGTAGCTCAACGCTTCCAGGGCTGGAGCCAGCGCCGAGGTGTACGCCACGGCGCGCACGTTGGCGTCGCGGTTGGCGGCGTTGGTACTGCGGAAGTGCTCGATGTTCTCCTCGGCGCGGTTGAAGGCCTGCGACTCGCGTACCGCAGAAATGCTCTCTTGCAGGTTGGCGTTCACCGAGCCCATTTCCAAACGCGTCTTGCGGAAGGCCTTGCGCGCTTGCTCAGAGAACCACAGTGTGACGATGGCCATTAGAGGCGCGATCGCCATACTGAGCAGCGCAAACTGCACGTTCTTCGTGAGCATGTTATAGGCAATCCATACCAGCAGCAGGATGCCGCTGACCACATTCACCAGCGCAAAGCTCAAGGCCTGCTGGATGGTGTCGCTGTCGTTGGTGATACGGCTCATCAGGTCGCCCACTTCATTCTCGGCATAGAAGCCGATGGGCAGGGCGTGCATGTGGCCGAAGAGCTGCGCACGCAGATCGCGCAGCACGTGCTGACCGGCCCAGCTCATCGTGAAGAAGGTCAGGCCGGTGAGGAATGAGCCCAGCACGAACAGCACGATCAGCACGGCGATCAACTGGCCTAGGCCGGCGATGCGCTCAGCCGTGGTCAGGTTGGCCGGGTCGGCTGGCGTGCTGAAGTTGGCCCAACTAAAACCTGCCTTGATGATGCGCTGCGTCGTGGTGGTGGCCTCGGTCTCGCCTGCCAGCCAGCAGTTGCTCTGCGATGCCTGGCTGGCGTCATCCATCATGCCCTCCGGCGCGCCAAAGGTGTTGGCCACGGCGGGCGTCAGGTAACAGTCCACGATCTGGCCGGTGATCTCCGGCGTCGTCACCTGCGCCCAGGTGGCGATGGTGACGAAGGTGGCCGCCAGCAGCATGGCGTACCAGAAGGGCTTGAAGTAGCCCGCCAGGCGGCCCAGCGTCTCGCTGGTCTTCCTGGGCTTTAAGGATTCTTGGTCAAGTAATGCGCGTGTATTGAACATAGCGTTCCTGTACTCTGCCGCTGCCCTTAGGCAGCCGCATCCTCACTGGCCGGGCTGTCACCCACCAATTGCGAGTTGTAGATCTCGGCGTAGATTTCGTTGTCTTCCAGCAGCTCGGCATGTTTGCCGCTGGCCACCACTTTGCCCTTGTCCAGCACTAAGATTTGATCCGCATTGATGACGGTGCTGATGCGCTGGGCGATCACGAAGGAGGTGCGGCCTTCCATGAGTTTGTCGAGCGCGGCTTGAATTTGGCTCTCGGTCTGCAAATCCACACTCGAGGTCGAGTCATCCAGGATGAGGATGCGCGGGTTGAGCAGCAAGGCCCGCGCGATAGCGATGCGTTGTTTCTGGCCGCCACTCAGGGTGGAGCCGCGCTCGCCCACCGGCGTCTCGTAGCCCTGTGGGAAGGTCATGATGAAGTCGTGTGCCGCGGCGGCCTTGGCCGCCGCTTCCACTTCGGCCTGGGTGGCCTCAGGCTTGCCGAAGGCGATGTTGTCACGAATGTTGCCGGTGAACAGCGTCGTCTCTTGCAGCACAATGCCGATCTGGGCGCGCAGCGATTCGAGTTGCACATCGCGCAGGTCGTGCCCATCCACGGTCACGCGGCCCTCGGTGGGGTCATAGAAGCGCGGGATGAGGTTGATGATGGTGGTCTTGCCGGAGCCAGTGGCGCCGAGCAGCGCCACCGTCTGGCCGGGCTGGGCGCTAAAGCTCACACCATCCAGCACGGGGTCACCGCCGCCAAAGTAGCGGAAGCTCACGTCCTCAAAGCTCACCTGGCCCTTGACCTGAGGCAGGGCGATAGCGCCCGGCTTGTCGGTAACGTCAGACGTGGCGTCGAGGATCTCGAAGATGCGCCCAGCGGAGGCCATCGCCTGGCCAAACTGGCTGATGATGAAGCCAAACTGTGCCAGGGGGATGAAGAGATAGATGAGATACAGGCTGAATTCCTGCCACTCGCCCAGGCTCAAGGTGCCGGCGATGATCTGCTCGCCGCCGGCTTGCAGCGTGGTGGCCTGGCCCAGGTTCGCCACCAGGAAGATGAGCGGGAACAGGAAGGTGAAGATGCGTGCAATGTAGATTTGCTGGTCCATCAACGCGTTGACCGCTGTGCCAAACTTCTGCTGTTCGCTTTTCTCGCGCGTGAAAGCTTTGACCACTTTGATGCCGGCCAGGTTCTCCTGCAGGATGGTGTTGAGCGCCGCCAGCTTCATCTGCACCCTGAAGAACAATGGCTGGGTGATGCTGCCAAAGATGAAGAACAAGGCCAGCGCCACGGGCAGGATCCACAGGGTCACCAACGCCAGCTTTGCATTGGTGGCAAAGAGAATGATCAGTGTGGCGCTGAGCAGCACGATGGCGCTCACCAGTTGCACCAAACCCTGGCCCAGGAACAAGCGCACCTTCTCAACATCGTCGGTGGCGCGGATCATCAGCTGGCCGGTCTGGTTCTGGTCGTGATACGAGAATGACAGGCGCTGGATCTTGGCGTAGAGCTCATTGCGCATGTCAAAGGACACGCTCTGCGAGTTGCGCTCTGCCCAGTAGGATTGCAGGAAGGCGAACACGCCGCGCAGCACAGCAAAGATCACAATGAAGATGCCCGCCCGCACCAGTAGATCCGGTGCGCCGCTTTGGTCTGCACTGAGCTGGCTCACCAGCTGTTGCAGTGTTGTGCCCGGCGCATAGTTGAGCGCTTCAAGGATACGCGGCAAGGCCTGCTCCTGGAAGGCGGCCGGGATCTGCTCCAGCCCCTGCAGCACCTGGGTGGCGATCACGCCCTGGGTCACCGCATCGATCATGTTGCGGATGAGGCGCGGCACGGCCAGCTGCGCCAGCGTGGCGATCAGTAGAAACAGATACGGCAGAGCCGCCTCAAATTTGTAGCGGAACAGATAGCGTATCGCACGGCCAAACACTCCTTTGGGGAGGGAGGGGCGTTGTGCCCGCCGGGCGGCTTTGGATCTCTCTTGAGTTTGAGTTGCTTGCACAGCACAGTCCTTTCAGAAAGCAATGACAAAAACAGTTACGGAGATTGGCCCCCTGGCAATACCCGCAGAAGATATCTAGCGTGGCTTGTGTTTGCTCTTCGGCGTGGGCGCGGCCGCTACATCGTCAAACAGCTTGTTGAAGGCTTCGATGCCCTCTTCCACCTTGCGCAGCTCATCGGTCGTGAGGGGTTCGAGCAGCCTGGCCGTCCACGCCGTCACCCGGTCGTGCTCCTCTGCAAGCACCTGGCGGCCGCGCTCGCTAACCTGCAGCTCGATGCTGCGCCGGTCCTGAGTGCTGCGCTGGCGCAGCACCCAGCCGCGCTCCACCAGCGTCTGCAGGCTGGCAGACATGCTGGGCAGGCTGACATCCATTGCCTTGGCCAGCGCGCTGGGCGTAGAGCCGCCCTGCGAGAGGATGCGCAGGATGCGGAAATGGCTGGGCGCCAGGTTGTGCTCGCCGCGGCGCGCCTCGGCGAACACGGCGCTGATCACGCGTGGCACCAGCTCCCAGAATTTACGGGCAACGCTCTTGGTGGATGTGCGTACGGGCGGCTTCAAGCAAGGACTCCTAATAGTTAGAGCGGCTAAGTATATCGGCCGAATGACAAACGTCAAGTGGAACAAATCAGCGGCGGCCAGCGTTCAGTGTCTATAGGAGACGAAAAATGAAGCTCTTTATTGCATTGTTGTTGGTTTCATTGCTGGTGGCTTGTGCTGCCCAACCGCAGGCAAGTTTGGATGAAGGCACATGGGTGCTCACCAGCCTGGATGGCAATACCCAGGTAGGCATGGTGGTAGGAGGCCGGGACATTACTTTGGAGTTTGGGGAAGATGGCCAAAGCGGCGGCTCCGGTGGCTGTAATGGTTACGGAGCCGGGTACACCGTGTCTGGCAACACCGTGAGCTTTGAACAGCCCTTCTCCACGCTGATGTACTGCGAGCCTGAGCTGATCATGCAAAATGAGGCCGCCTACTTGCAGGCTCTGAGCCTGGTGAATGGGTACCAGATTTCTGGCACTACCCTCACCCTGACCGGTGGCGGTCACACCCTGGTGTTCAATCGTTAACTGGCAATACAAAAAAAGAGGCGCACATTGTGCGCCTCTTTTGTTCTGGTGTCTGGCTACCTAAGGGACGGAGTTGAACAGACGCTCACACGCCGTATCCGGCGGTTCGATCGAAACATAGACTACGCGTTGCTGCAGTAGGCGCAGGTTGACGAAGGCATCATCCACGATGACATAGCGCACCAGGCGGCCGTACTCATCCACATCGGTGACATCACGTACCAGCGCCACGCGCTTGCCTTCAACCATGGCGCGGTTGGCTTCTATCGATTGCGGATTGTCGCCGTCATCAATACCAATGTAGCGCACATCAAAAACCTTGTCGCCCACCTGCATCAGGGCTGCATCTCCCTTGGTAACTTGCAATACAGTGGCGTACACGCGCTCTGTGCCCAGCGGCACGCAGCTGGCTTCAGCGGGCAGCCCTGGCAACTCGTCGCCTTGCGGGGGAGCGGCCGACGTGGCTACGCCGCCGGTGTCCGCGGGAGGCTCGTCCGCAGGGGCCTCGGCGGTTTCCTCAGGCGCAGGCGCCTGTTGGGTGAGTAGCGCCGCCACGGCAGTCTGGACCGCGGCGTCATCTGCACTCGGGGCGGAAGCGCAAGCGGCCAGCAGAGTGGTCAGCAGCAAAATGGTCAGTAGTCGTTTCATAACACCTCTTTTGGATGAGGCTGCAAGTATAGCCAATCCGGGTTGGAGCCGCATTAATCTTCGGGCTGGTAGGGCGCCTTGCCGTGCTGGTCGCCTACATAGGTGCCTAGGCTAGTGTGGCTCAGCATCTGGCGGATGGCCTGGCTCTCGCCCAGGTGGTACCAGTAATGATGGCGCACCCGCAACAGGTAGGAGCCGATGCTCTCACGGTAGGGAGTGCCATCGTCTTGCGTCAGAAATTCGGTCAGCCGCTGGCTGGTTAGCGTATCCAGCCAGGCATCGCTGGCGCTGGTGATCGTTTTCCACGCTTTCCACGCCGCGGCCAGGCTTGGCGTGCTGGCGGGAGCGCCGCTGGCCTGTTCGCGCACCTCAGGCGCCGGCATTAGGCCTTGGGCGCGCGTGAGCCAATACAGCTGCTCTTGCCAGGCCATGTGGGCTACGATCCAACTGAGGCTGTTCATCGTTCCCAGTCTCTTCTGCCCATCCTCTTCGGATATGTTCTTGAGTCCGCGCTGGAACTCCTTGCGGGCAAAACGCAGCTGTTCAACGAGAGGGTGGGCCATGGGCGCAGTATACACAGTTGAGTAAGCTGTATGGAAGCTTGATATCATTTGACATTTAACAAGGTGGATAAGCTAATGAAAATTCAACTGACAACATTTCAACAAGCGCTTGAAAAGGAGCGAAACAAGAAGCCTCATATTTTGCTTGGAAATGGCTTCAGTAGGGCTTTGTCTAACGACATCTTTGCTTACGACGCATTGTTTGATAAGGCAAATTTTTCGAATCTTTCAGAACATGCTAGAAAGGCATTTGAAGCGTTAGCTACTACTGATTTTGAAATAATAATTAAGCATCTGCAGAGTGCTTCACTTTTAGGAGCGCTCTATGGTGGAAAAGAGGCTTCCCTTGCCCAAATGAATTCAGATGCGGAGGGTTTGAAAGATGTGTTAGTTGAAACTATTGCACGAAGTCACCCAGACCTTCCCGCCGAGATTGCTCCTGGGCAGTATCTGGCCTGCAAGAATTTCCTTGCACCTTTCCACAGAATTTATTCTACTAACTACGACCTGCTTCTTTATTGGACATTAATGCATGATGGTGAGCCAAATCTAAAATGCGATGATGGCTTTAGAACTCCTGAGACTGGTAAAGAAGACTATGTGACCTACTCCGCACAGGCTCATGATCAGAACATCTATTACATGCATGGTGCGCTTCATTTGTTTGATACAGAAACCGAGTTACAAAAATACACTTGGGTGAATACTGGGATACCACTTATTCCGCAGATACGTCAGGCATTGGATAATCATAAATACCCTTTATTCGTCGCTGAAGGAACAAGTGATCAGAAGTTCGCGAGGATTCGACGTAGTGACTATTTGTATCATTGCTATAAGAGCCTGTCGCGGATAGGCGGCGATTTGTTTGCTTATGGTTTCTCGTTTTCCGAGAATGATGCTCACATTATTAGTCAACTTAAACACAGCAAAGTAACCGGACTTTATATAGGCATCTATGGGGACATAAATTCTGACAACAATCAACAGATGTTGAAGCGGGTTAATGGGATGATCTCGGATTGGGGGCGCAAGGATCCACCTGGTTTGTTCTTGTTTGATTCATCGAGCGCCAAAGTTTGGGGATAAAAAAGAGCGCACCATCGGTGCGCTCTTTTTTGTTTATGCTATTTTGAACAAGCAGGTTTCCTGCTCACTAATTACTGTTCACTACTCACTTCTCTCGGTATCTCGCAGCACAGCACTAACTGGCGCGCTGCCTTGACCTCGTCCATGCGGCCGTACTTGGTGGTGTGCGGCGCCTGCTGCAGTACCTCCGGTGTGCTGTGCGCCTCCTCGGCGATCGTGAGCATCGCCTCGATGAAGGCGTCCAGCACTTCCTTGCTCTCCGTCTCGGTCGGCTCGATCATCAGCGCCTCGCGCACGATGAGCGGGAAGTAGTTTGTTGGCGGGTGGAAGCCGAAGTCCATCAAGCGCTTGGCAATATCCAGCGCGTGAATGTCCGGCGCGTCGGCCCAGCGGCCTTCCAGCACCACTTCGTGCATGCACACACGGTCGTAAGGCACTTTGTACGCGCCCTGCAGTTTGACGCGCAGGTAGTTGGCGTTGAGCACGGCGTGCTCGGCTACCGAGCGCAGGCCCTCGGCGCCTTGCATTAAGATGTAGGTGAAGGCGCGCACGTGCATACCAAACTGGCCGTGGAAGCCCTTCAGGCGGCCAATGCTCTTGGGCGGCTGGTGCCAGCCGTACACCGGCCCCATCTCTTCGCTGCCTTCTTCTTCGATGCCCACGATAGGCCCAGGCAGGAAGTCGGCCAGATGGGCGGCCACGCCCACCGGCCCGGAGCCGGGGCCACCGCCGCCGTGCGGCGTGGTGAAGGTTTTGTGCAGGTTGTAATGCAGCACATCAATGCCCAGATCGCCCGGGCGGGCAATGCCCAGCAGGGCGTTCATGTTGGCGCCGTCGCCATACACTAAGCCGCCGGCGGCGTGCACGGCTTCGATCGCTTCTTGCACGCCTTCTTCGAACAGGCCCAACGTGTTGGGATTGGTGAGCATGAAGGCAGCCAGCGTATCGTCGCACTCCGCCTTGAGCGCCTCAAGATCGAGGTTGCCGCGTGCATCCGAGGGGATCTCAACCACGCGGTAGCCCGACATGGCGCTGGTGGCGGGGTTGGTGCCGTGCGCCGAGTCAGGGATCAGCACCTTATTGCGCTGGCTCTGGCCGCGGCTGGCGTGATAGGCCTTGATCATCAGCACGCCGGCCAGTTCGCCTTGCGCACCGGCGGCGGGCTGCAGCGAGACGGCCGCAAAGCCGCCGATCTCCTTGAGCCACTCCTGCAGGTGATACATGATCGCCAGGCTGCCCTGCATCATCTCGGCGGGTTGCAGCGGGTGGGCGTGGATGAAGCCGCCGAGGCGCGCCGTCTCTTCGTTGATGATGGGATTGTACTTCATCGTGCATGAGCCCAACGGGTAGAAGCCCGTCAGGATGCTGTGATTGAGTTGCGAGAGGCGCGTCAGGTGACGCAGCGCTTCGAGTTCGCTCAACTCCGGCAGCGGCAAGTTGTCGCGTACCAGACCAGTGGGCAAGTCCGCTAAAGGCACATCCGGCGCCGGCATCTGCACGCCGGTGCGGCCGGGGGCGCCCAGATCGTAAATGAGGGGCTCAGGCATGCGCCACCTCCGCCAGGGTTTCTACAAGGTAGTCGACTTCTTCCTTGCTATTCAACTCGGTCACGGTCAGCAGCATGCAGTTCTGCATGCCGGGATACTCAGTCCCCAGGGCATAACCACCTACGATGCCCAGCTCCAGCAGACGCAGGTTGAGCTCTGCGGCGGGAATGGGGCACTCGATGACAAACTCATGGAAGAACGCATCCTTGAACTTGAGACTGAAGCCCTTAAGCTTAGCGATCTCTGCCGCGGCGTAGTGCGCCTTGTGATAGCAGCTCTCCGCCACCTGGCGCAGGCCGCTCTTGCCCAGCAGGCTCATATAGGTTGTGGCCGCCAGCATCATCAGGCCCTGGTTGGTGCAGATGTTGGAGCTGGCCTTCTCGCGCTTGATGTGCTGCTCGCGCGTGCTGAGGGTCAGCACGAAGCCACGCTGGCCGCGGCTATCCACCGTTTCGCCTACCAGGCGGCCAGCGATCTGGCGCACATACTGGTTGCGCGTGGTGAGGATGCCGAGATACGGCCCGCCGAAGGAGAGCGGGATGCCCAGCGGCTGGCCCTCACCCGTGACGATATCGGCGCCCATCTCGCCCGGCGGCTTGAGCAGGCCGAGCGCAGTGGGATTCACGGATACGGCCAGCAGCGCACCCTTGGCGTGGGCGGCTTCGGCCAGCTTGGTGTAGTCATACACGCGGCCGAAGAAATCCGGGTAGGCCACACACACCAGCCCGGTGTGCTCGTCGATCATGTCGATGAGCGCATCCGGCCCGGCGCTCAGGTCCAGGTCTTCGCCGATGAACTGCAGATCGCCGCCGTCTTCGTAGGTGTGCACCACCTCGCGATACTGCGGGTGGATGCCCGGCGAAAGAATGATCTTGTTGCGCGCCCCGCGGTGGATGGCGCGGCTCATGTTGACCGCTTCGGCCAGCGCGGTGGCGCCATCGTAGTGTGAGGCGTTGCTGACCTCCATGCCGGTCAGCGCTACGATGAGGCTCTGATATTCAAAGATGGCCTGCAGCGTGCCTTGCGAGATCTCCGGCTGGTAGGGCGTGTAGGCGGTGTAGTATTCGCCGCGGCGCAAGATACTGTCCACGCCGGCGGGGATGTAGTGATGATAGGCGCCCGCGCCAAGGAAGCTGACCAGGTCGTCAGCGCTCTCGTTGGCCTCGGCGATGCCTTTGAGCTCGCCCAGCGCTTCCATCTCGGTGAGTGGGGCCGGCAGGTTAAGTTTGGGGAAACGGAATTTTTGCGGCACCGCCTCAAAGAGGTCAGCGATCGTCTTGACGCCGATCGCCTCCAGCATCTGCTGGCGGTCGCGCTCCGTATGCGGAACGAAGGTCACGCTGAACGCTCCTTGCAGTACGCCTCATAGGCGGCGGCGTCCATCAAAGCGTCCAACTGGGCCGGATTGGTGAGCTTGATCTTGGCCAACCAGGCCGCGCCGTAGGGATCGCTGTTGATCGCCTCAGGCGTCTGCGCCAGCGCGCCGTTGACCTCGATGACTTCGCCATCCACCGGCATGTAAATGTCGGCGGCGGCCTTCACGGATTCAACGCCCGCGAAGGTGGCGCCCTGGGCTACCTGCGCCCCAGCGGCCGCGCTGAAGTCTACATATACAATGTCAGACAGTTGGTCCTGGGCGTAATCGCTTACCCCGACAATGGCGGTGTCGCCGTCCACGCGCACCCATTCATCATTCTTGGTGTATTTCAGGTCAGCTGGATAATTCATCTTGGTCTCCTCGTGCCATCATTGGCAATAAAAAAGCGCACAAAGTAAACGTGTGCGCCTCTGTTTTGGACCTGAGAGTTTGATGCGTCGTGCTTCCGGCGCACTTGCCCCGTCGGTTGAGGCTGCGCAGCAGCCTACATTTCCAGAGGAGTATGGCGGGCGCAGGGTCCTTTGTACCTGAGAGTTTCTTGTGCAGTGATGTGCTGCACAATTGCACCTTCGGTGGCTCTGGTTGCAGCGGCTTGGCCGCTGTTGCCAGAGCACTCTTCCCAACGCTCGTTAAATTTGGCCGATTCTAAAAGGGGGCTGGCCTAAAGTCAAGGTGGCTAGCTGGGGTCAATACCTATTGAGTAGTAGGGAGGGTCTTAGACCCTCCCTACTACTCAAGCCAAACTGATTTCAAGCCACGCAGGGGGAATTTAGATTGAATTGGAGGGCAGTGGGTTTGTCCTGCTTACTGCTCACTTATCACTGTTCACGTTACTGTTCACCGCCTCAAAATACGCCTCTACCTCAGGGTCGGTGTACATCGTCAGCGAGAGGATGCCGATGACCCCGCTGATGACGTTGAGGAACACAAAACTGAGGATCTGGGCGATGGCGATGGCCTTGGCCGGTTTCACTGGCTGGGGCGGGTTGGCCATCAGCTTGACCCCGTACAGCACCTCAAAGATACCCAGCGCCACCGGGGCGATGGTGAGTGGCAGGCAGATCAGCCCGAAGAAGAAGGTGCCGAGGACTACGGCGATGGTCAGTCCACCGCCAAACAAAATGTTGACGGCGCCGCTGACCAGGTTCATCACGCCGATGGCGTTCACGTTGCTCGGTTTGGCAGGGAGGGTTTGCTTTTTGCTTGGCATAGGCCGATTCTAACAAAAACACCCGTGCAGTGCAGCACGGGTGTTTTGTGTTTGCCAGGTTGCTTATGTTTACTCGAATTGTGCCCAATGTGGCTTGATCAATCCAATCACCAGAAGCATGAGCAGTAGGCCGCGTAGAACTGAGCCTACATCCCCCGCAAGGAGATTCAAGAAAGCAGTAATCCCCAAGCAGGCCCCATATCCGTAGGCCCCCCAGCGCTTCCACCGGAAGATGGCGATGGCGCACACAGCCCCGGCCACATTGAGTGCACCAGATAGATATACCCACCCCTGATCCCGTGGGGCAACCTGCGCCGCTGTTGACAGTGTCAGTAGCGCAAGGATGATGTTGGCCACAATGGCCAGCACCAACCATCCTGTTAGCAAAGCACCAAATTTTTTCACTGGAACTATTGGTTCAGTTTTTTCAGCCATAACTCTCCTCCCGAGTGGATACTAATGTTGCTGATATAACACATAATTCTTGCTGACGTTGCTTGGACAGCAGCTTAGTCTGTGCCTTAAAACACAAACGCCCGTGCAATTGCACGGGCGTTTTGTATGATGAGTGGTGTTTAGGCCCAGCCCTGCTTCTTTACGAAGTCAGTGATGACGGGGATGGTGATGCTCTCGCCCTGATAGGCTTTGTAGGCCCAGAAGATCTGAGGCAGCCATACTACCCAAGCGATGCAGGCCAGGATGATGGTGGCGCCCAGCACAAAGCTGAGCAGGATGGAAACCAGACCCCAGGCCAGCGCCTGGGCGTTGTGCTCCTTGATGAAGGGGCGGTCTTTCTTACCCTCGATCAGGAAAAGTACTACGGGGATGAGCGGCGTAAACAGATACGCCAGCGCGGCCCACAGCTTGTCGTCACTCGTAACAGTATCTTGTGCCATAGAGATCTCCTTATGATTGCACGTGAATTACGACACATTGTAGTGCCGTCTTAGATGGTGCACAAGAGGCATAACGTACTAGTTGCAATTTAGTTACAGAGAACACCTATTAGGCTGCATGCTAAAATGCCCTTGGAGCACTCCTGAATGACAATACGCATCGTATTTATGGGCTCGCCAGAGTTCGCGCTGGCGAGCTTGCGCAGCCTCACTAGCTTAGCGGATGCCAGCCTGGTAGGCGTGGTTACCCAGCCAGACCGCCCGGCGGGCCGCGGCCGCCAGCTCACCCCGCCGCCGGTCAAAGTCTTGGCCCAGCAGCTTAACGTCCCCGTCATCCAGCCAGAACGCCTACGCGAGCAGGCGGCCATGCAGCAACTGCGTGATTGGGCGCCAGACCTCATCGTGGTGGCGGCCTTCGGCCAGATCCTGCGCCCGGCGGTCTTGGATATGCCACCGCACGGTTGCATTAATGTGCACGCCTCGCTGCTGCCGCGCTGGCGCGGCGCATCGCCCATCGTCGCCGCCATCTTGCATGGTGACGCCGAAGCCGGCGTCACCATCATGCAAATGGACCTCGGCATGGACACCGGCCCGATGCTGAGCAAGCGCAGCATCCCCATCCAGCCGGAGGACACGGCTGGCACGCTGAGCGACAAACTCAGCGTGCTGGGCGCCGAGCTGCTGCTCGACACGCTGCCAGGCTACCTTGAGGGCAGCCTGCAGCCGCAGCCGCAGCCCGAAGATGGCGTCACCTTGGCTCCGCTGCTGGAAAAGAGCGCCGGCCAGCTCGACCCGCAAGCCGAGCCCGCCGAGTTGCTGGCGCGCAAAGTGCGCGCCTACAACCCCTGGCCCATGGCCAGCCTGCCCTGGAAGGGCGGCCCGCTGCGTGTATTGAGGGCGCATGCAGCGCAAGGCAGTGGGGCGGTTGGCTCGCGCAGTATCCAGGATGGCTTGCCAACCCTCGTGACCTCGCAGGGGGTATTGGTGTTAGATGAAGTACAACCCGCGGGTAAAAAAGCGATGACCGGCCGTGAGTTTTTGCAAGGTGCACGCGACTGGCAGGAAGTTAGCAATCATTAGTTACTAGCTAAGAGGAGACATATGAAGACAAGAATCTGGTTGGCTGAATTTATTGGCACTGCAGCGCTCATTTTTGTCGGTGCTGGCGCCGGTGCGCTTGGGATGGGCGGCGTGGTCGGTGTGGCGCTGGCTCATGGCCTGATCCTGATCGGCCTGGCTTATGCCTACGGTTCGATCTCTGGCACGTACATCAACCCGGCGGTGACGCTGGCCGTGACCCTGGCGGGCAAGCTCACATGGCCGCAGGCGCTGCGCTACTGGGCGGCTCAGATGCTGGGCGGCGCGTTTGGCGCAGCCTTGCTCTATATCATCTTGGGCGGCGCAGGTACCGGTTTGGGCGCCACGCTGCCGAGCGCAGGCATCAACTCCGTGCAGGCCGTCATCGTGGAGGCTGCGCTCACCTTCCTGCTGGCCACGGTGGTGCTGCGCACCGCGGTGCTAAAAGACAGCACACCGTTCGCTGGCGTGGCCATTGGTGTCACCCTGGCTGCGCTCATTCTCATGGGCGGCCCGCTCACGGGCGCCTCGCTCAACCCGGCGCGTACTTTTGGCCCGGCGCTGTTCACCGGCACCCTCGGCAGCTTGTGGATCTATATCGCTGGCCCGTTCCTTGGCGCCACCGCGGCTGCCTGGTCGCAGCGCTTCTTGCAGGATGCACAAGCACCAGGGGCAAAGCCGCGCCGCAAGGCGGCTGGAAAAGCTGCACGCCGGTAGCCACAATTGGCTGGTTATTCAGGCACGCCATTAATCAAGAAACTCGGTATCAAAGCCGGGCAGCGCGTTTACATTCTCGGCGCGCCGCCCGGCTATCTCGACTTGCTGGGCGAATTGCCCGCGGATGTCACGCTCACCACTCGCCTGGGCAAGCCGCACAGTTTGGATTTTGTTCACTTTTTTGCCTTGCAATCCAGCAAACTACAGATAAAATTTGCCGAATTAAAAGTAGCTTTACGCTTTGACGGCAGCTTGTGGATCTCTTGGCCTAAACGGTCGGCAAAACCCTCACAAGTAAAGAGCGATCTTGACGAGAACCTCATCCGCCAGATTGGGTTGGATGCTGGTTTGGTGGATGTCAAGGTCATTGCTGTGGATGAAACCTGGTCCGCACTGAAGTTCGTCTATCGCTTATCGGATCGCCCGAGACGATAAGAAAGCGAAACCCGGCTACGCAAAATGGAAGAAGGTACGCCATGTATGAATTCACCTTGCTGCGTCATGCCGAGTCGCAGGGCAATATAGACAAAAAGCACCAAGGCCAAGCGGAGTTTGCGCTCACCGAGCTCGGGCGCCAGCAGGCCGCTGCGCTGGCCGAGCGCTGGCGCAGCGATGGCGTGCAGTTCACACGCATCTTTGCCAGCCCCTTGCAGCGCGCCCGCCACACAGCCGAGATCATCAACCAGACGTTGAACGTGCCGCTCGAGCTCGACCCGATGTTGGCCGAGCGCCACCTGGGCGAGCTTACCGGTCTCACGCACACCGTAGCCAGCCAGCAGGTGCCGCCGCCGCCGTTCCTCACGCCCTATCAGCCGTACGGCAACACCGGCGAGGGGCAATGGCAGCTCTTCCTGCGCGCCGGGCAGGTGCTGCACAACCTGCTCAGCCAGCCACGCGGCAAGTATCTTGTTGTCTCGCACCGCGGCTTCCTCGGCATGCTTATGTATGCCATCCTGGGCATCAGCCCGCACGCCAACTTCCAAGGGCCGCGCTTTCACTTTCAGAACACGGGCTATGCACGCCTGACCTACGACACGCACAATCACCAGTGGCGTATGTTTGCTTTCAACGACCTCAGCCATCTGGGGGAGCTGCCAGTCAGCTCGTTGTTGGTACCCAGTCATGCCCACGAGGGTGAGTAGCACCCGGTCCGTGCGCTACTAACTGCGTTCTTACGAAAATCTTTCAATTTTCGTGTACCCTATAGCAATCAGCAGCTTTGCTGAGTCGCAGCGGCGCCTCCGCTGACCCGCCTTTCAGGGCCAACATATTTGGAGGATCCCCCATGAGTTTCTTGTCTTCGATCGGCACATACGCCTTCTGGTTTGTCGTATTGCTGGTCCTTATTCCGGGCACCATCTTCACCGTACAGCAGCAGAGCGCCGTGATCGTACAGCGCTTCGGTAAGTTCGCCCGTATTTATCGTGCCGGTCTCAATTTCAAAATCCCCCTCATCGAGCAGATCGCTGGCCGTGTGAACCTGCGCTTGCAGCAGCTGGATGTGGAGATCGAGACCAAGACGAAAGACAACGTCTTCGTGCGTATGACCGTATCTGTTCAATACCTCATTCGTGAAGACAAAGTCTTCGATGCCTTCTACCGTCTGCAAGACCCGCACACTCAGATTCGCTCTTTCGTCTTTGACGTCGTGCGCGCCAATGTGCCCAAGATGCCACTGGATGAGGTCTTCGAGAACAAAGAAGACATCGCCACCGCCGTGCGCACCGAGCTGTCTGATGCCATGGAGGATTTTGGCTACGACATCCGCCAGACCTTGATCACGGACATCGATCCGGATGCCAAGGTAAAGCAGGCCATGAACGAGATCAACACCCAGGAGCGTCTGCGCCTGGCCGCGGCCCAGAAGGCTGAGGCCGAATACATTCTGACGGTGAAAGCCGCCGAGGGTGAAGCCGAAAGCAAGCGCCTGCAGGGTGTGGGTATTGCCAACCAGCGTAAGGAAATTGCACAGGGTCTGAGCAGCGCCGTGGGTGACTTCCAGAAGGAGATCCCCAGCGTTTCCCCGCAGACGGTGATGGACCTGCTGATGGTGACCCAGCACTTTGACATGCTCAAGGACATCGGCGCCCACGCTGGCAGCAAGGTGGTGCTGATCCCCTACAGCCCCAACGCCGTAGCCGACCTGACCGATCAGATGCGCAACGCCATCTTCGTTGGCGAAGAGATCAGCAATGCTGGTTCGTAAGTAACTGCTGTGCAAGAACAAAAAGAGCCGCCCATCGGGCGGCTCTTTTTTCTGTCTCCTGTTTTTAGCGTTTCTTGTAGCGGCGTCCGCTGCTTCGCAGCGCAGTATGCTGCGCCCTGATTTCTTGTCATTCCGAACCGAGTGCAACGAGTGTGAAGAAACCATTAGGGTAAGTAGATTCAATCTGGGTTTGCAATGACCTAAAGGATTCCTCCTCGGCCATGCGGCCCTCGTCGGAATGACAAGTAGCCTTAATTTTGTCATTCCGAACCGAGCGTGAGGAATCCATTAGGGCAAGCAGATTCAATCTGGGTTTGCAATGACCTAAAGGATTCCTCCTCGGCCATACGGCCTCGTCGGAATGACAAATAGCCTTAATTTTGTCATTCCGAACCGAGCGCAGCGAGTGTGAGGAATCCGTTAAGCGCTAATCTCTAAAAAACATTTCTGCTCAAATAGGGCTCAAAAAGTGCTAAGCTCTGGATATGTGGGAGAGGAAATACTACGTATACATGTTGTCCAGCAAAACTGGCACATTGTATGTGGGTATGACCAACGATCTTGAGCGCCGTATTTTCGAGCACAAGCGAGGCAATATCTCGGGTTTTACTCAGCAATACCGTGTTAATTTGCTTGTGTACTACGAAGAATACGATTATGTCGAGGATGCCATTCGCCGTGAAAAGGAAATCAAAGCCTGGCGCCGCGAGAAGAAGGATGCATTGATTGCGTCAATGAATCCAAAGCTTGAAGATTTAGCTAGCGATTGGTTTCTTTGAGAGGAGTGCGTTTTTTGTACTTTACTTTAGCGGATTCCTCCTCGCGGCTACGCCGCTCGTTCGGAATGACAACTGTGCCTGTCTTGTCATTCTGAACCGAGCGCAGCGAGCGTGAAGAATCCGTTAGGGCAAGCAAATTCAATCTGGGTTTTGCAATGACCTAAAGGATTCCTCCTCGGCCATGCGGCCTCGTCGGAATGACAAAATGAAGCTGTATTTAATTCACAAAACCCGGGTAGGCGCGGCCCGCCGCCCACACCAGGAGCGCCGACACCAGGATCAGCACCGCAAAGTCTGTGCCGAGGCCGAAGTGGCTTTGCCCGCCTTGCAGCATAAAGGTGCGCAGCGCGTCCACTACATAGGTCAGCGGGTTGAAGCGCGAGATGGCCTGCAGCCAGGCTGGCATGATCTCGATCGGGTAGATGGCATTGCTGGCGAAGAACAGCGGCATGGTCATGAACTGGCCAATGCCCATGAAACGCTCGCGTGTCTTCACCTTGATGGCAACATACAACGAGAATGTGGAAAACAAGATCGCGCCCAGCAGCACGGTGAACAGCGTGCCCAGAAGGCTGAAGATGTTGAAATCCAGATTTACGCCCAGCAGATAGGCCAGGGGATAGATGATGAATATCTGCGAAATGCCGCGCACGCCGGCCGACAGGCCTTTGCCCAACACCAGCGCGGCGCGCGGCGTTGGCCCGGCCAGGAACTTGTGAATGATCCCCAGGTCACGCTCCCAGATGATGGAGATGCCATAGAAGATGGAGATGAACAGCATGCTCTGCGCCAGGATGCCCGGCGACATGAACTCGATGTAGCCCACATCGCCGGTGGGGATAGCACGCACGCGCGCTAACACCTGGCCGAAGATCAGGATCCACAGCACGGGCTGGGCGGCACGCGTGAGCAGATCCACGGGCTCATGGCGCAGTTTGCGCATTTCCATCTCAGCGATGTTGAGCGTCTTGCGGATAAAGAACGCCATGGCCTGCAGGGGGCGCAGCCAGGCGGCGGGGGTAGGGGAACTATCCAACTCTGCGTGCATTGATACGCGTCCTTGAGGTTTGAATATAGGAGCCGCCCATTTCCTCAATGGCGGTCCCGGCATAGTGCGTGAAGACATCATCCAGGCTGGCCGTGCCGCCGTTCACCGAAGCTTTGAGCTCGTGCGGTGAGCCGATGGCTGCGATCTGGCCCTGGTGCATGATGGCGATACGGTTGCACAGGTCGTCTGCTTCTTCCATGTAATGCGTGGTCAGCAGGATCGTGGTGTTGAACTCGTGGCGCAGGCGTTGGATGTGTTCCCACACCGAGGTGCGCGCGATCGGGTCCAAGCCTACGGTGGGCTCATCGAGGAACAGTACCTTGGGGCGATGGATGACGGACTGGGCGATCTCCAGCTTGCGGATCATGCCGCCGGAGTAGGTCTTGACCATCTTGCTGGCCGAGTCTTGCAGGTCCATCATTTCCAGCAGAGTGGCAATGCGCTCCTCGCGCACCGCGGGTGGCAGGTCAAAGATCTTGGCGAAGATCAGCAGGTTCTCGTAACCGGTCATGTTGCCGTCTGCCGAAAGCAGCTGCGGCACATAGCCGGTGGAGCGCCGCACCATGCCCGCCTGGCTGGCAGTGTCGTAACCGGCCACAGTGGCGCTGCCGCTGCTGGCGGGCAGCAGGGTGGTGAGCATTTTGATCATCGTGGTCTTGCCCGCCCCGTTGGGGCCGAGCAAGCCAAAGATCTCGCCTTCTTGCAGCGTCAGCGAGACGCCGTTCACGGCGGTAAAGTCGCCAAATCGACGCGTAAGTACGTGCGTTTCGATCACGTTCATAAATTGCAGTTACTCCTTTGCAGGCGGCTTGTTGCTGAAGGCGTCTTTGAGAATGTGCATCGCCTCGGTCACGGTGGCTTGTTCGCTGGGGCTGAGGTGCGCCAGTTGCTCATTGAGGAATTCACGCGTGTGCTCACGCACCAACTGGATGCTGGTTTCGCCCTTGGGCAACACGCGGATCTGCACGCGGCGCCTATCGGCCGCGTCGGCCTGGCGCGTGGCCAGCCCGCGCTGCACCAGGCTCTCCACCAGCTTGCTAGCGGCGGGCGCCTCTACGCCCACGAACTCGGCCACTTCGTTAAGCGCACAGTCTGGGTTGCGGTTGATGAAGGCCAGGGCGCGGAACTCCGGCAGGGTTAGGTCAGGGTCACGCCGGGCGCGAAAGTTGCGCCGGATGATGCGCATGATCATCGGCACGGTGTCGAGCACGTCGCTGGCGGCGTTGGAGCGGTTGGTCTTTGGCATTAGTTATATTTGGAAACTATTTGAAAGTGAATATATCTTAACCTGGCTGAATGTCAAGCCAAGGATCAAAGACAATCTGTTAATCCATTAATCCGATTGTCTTTGATTGCCTTTTTGATTGAGTTTCTATTTACAATCTCAGTATGTCGGATGATCTTTTTGCCCAGCAATTGGCTTACTACAATGCGCGTGCCCGCGAGTATGACGAGTCGGTCAATCAGACCGGCCGCTTTGCCGGGCCAAGCGACCCTGCCGTGGCCGCCGAGTGGGCTCAGATCCAGCAACGCATTGCCCAGCTGCCCCAGGTAGACCGCACTCTGGAACTGGCCTGCGGCACCGGCATGTGGACGCAGGAGCTGCTGGCGGTGAGCAAGCACATCACCGCCCTGGATGGCGCGCCGGAGATGCTGGCCACTAACCAGGCCAAGCTCAACTCGCCCCTCGTGCGCTACCAACAGGCGGATCTGTTCGCCTGGCAGCCAGAATCCCAGTACGACCTGGTGTTCTTCGCCTTCTGGATCTCGCATGTGCCCGCCGAGCGCATGCCAGCGTTCTTGCAGCAGGCGGCCGCGGCGGTCAAACCTGCTGGCCGCATCTTCATCGCCGATGAGCCCGCCGGGGGCAAGCAGCTCTCCGGCCCGGTGGAGAATGGCGAAGAACAAACCCGCACCCTGCACAGCGGGGAGAGTTACCGCATTGTTAAGGTCTATCACCCGCCCAGCGAGATCCAGCAACAGCTCGCTGCTCTGGGCTTCGGCGATTTTGAGCTCTGGACGGGTGATTATTTCTTCTACCTTAGCGCCACCAAGATGTAGGGGCGAACACACGCTCACTTTGTCATTCCGAACGAGCGGCGCAGCCGCGAGGAGGAATCCGTGCTGGGCTGATTTGTCCTCCATCTCATCCGAGCAAAATGTGCATCCCGAGCGCAGCGAGGGATCCTCGCTGCGCTGATTTTTGAGCTGTGCTATACCCTTCCGTCATTGCGAGGAGTATTACAGCTTTGCATGAAATGCAAGCTGTAAACGGACGAAGCAATCTGGGTTCAAAGCTCATTTTGGCTGGGCAGATTGCTTCGTGCGCAGGCCGAGGAGGAATCCGCTAGACGCCGGTTTGATATGCGGCAGATATGTTGGCGTGGAAAAATAACCCAATACGGATTCCTCGCTGCGCTCGGAATGACAAGATGACCTATATGCTCACACCCTCATCACCGTCACCCCAGTACAATATCCCCATGCCCGCAGACTTCGCTACTGGCCCCATCGTCTGGCGGCCGACCCCCGACTACATTGAAAACGCGCGCCTGACCGAGTTCATGCGTGCTCATAACATCGCCAGCTTCGATGAGCTCATGCAGCGTTCCACATCGGACGTGGCTTGGTTCACCGACGCGGTGCTTAAATTTCTCGACATCCAGTTTTACACACCATATAGCAACGTCGTAGATCTCAGCCAGGGCATTGCCTGGCCGCAGTGGTGTATGGGCGGCGAGATGAACATCGTGCACAACTGTCTCGACAAATATCAGAGCGGGCCGGAAAAACACCGCCCCGCTTTGGTCTGGGAAGCCGAGGACGGCGAGACCCGCACCCTGACCTATGCTGAGCTGCATGCCCAGGTCAACCAGGCCGCTAATGCCCTGCGTTCGCTGGGCATTGGCAAGGGCGATGCCGTGGGCATCTTCATGCCCATGGTGCCCGAGATCGCCGTGGCCTTGCTGGCTATCGCCAAAGTGGGCGGCATCATCCTGCCGCTTTTCTCCGGTTATGGTGTCGACGCGGTGGTCAGCCGCCTGGCGGATGGAGGCGCCAAGGCGCTCTTCACCGCCGATGGCTTCCCGCGCCGCGGCAAAGCGGTGGAGATGAAATCGGTGGCAGATGCCGCCGCCGCCCAGTTGCCTGGCCTGCAGCACCTCATCGTGCTGGACCATGCCAAGCTGCCCGTACCCTTTGTGCGCGGCCGGGATCACTGGTGGCATGAAATCGTGGGCACGCAAAGCACCGAAGCTCCAACAGAAACCACTGGAGCCGAAGACCCGCTGATGATCATTTACACCTCAGGTACCACAGGGCGGCCCAAGGGCGCGCTGCACACGCATTGTGGCTTCCCGGTCAAGGCCGCGCAGGACATGGCCTTCGGCACGGATGTGCGCCCCGGCCACCTCATCTACTGGATGACCGACATGGGCTGGATGATGGGACCGTGGCTGGTGTTCGGCGCGCTGCTGCTCGGCGCTACCTTTTTCTTATACGATGGCGCGCCGGATTACCCGCAGCCGGACCGTACCTGGGCGCAGGTCGCCCGGCACCGGATCACTACGTTGGGCATCTCGCCCACGCTGGTGCGCACGCTCATGCCGCTGGGCGATACGCTGGTTAGGTCGCATGACCTAACCAGCGTACGTTTCTTCGGTTCCACAGGGGAGCCGTGGAACCCTGACCCGTGGCTGTGGCTATTCAACGTGGTGGGGGAGGGCAAGCGACCCATCATCAACTACTCCGGCGGCACGGAGATCTCCGGCGGCATCGTGATGGGCAATCCCATCCTGCCGCTCAAAGCCACCGCCTTTGCCGGGCTGTGCCCCGGCATCGCCGCCGATGTGCTCGATGAGAACGGCAACTCCGTCACCGGCCAGGTGGGCGAGCTGGTCATCAAGGCGCCGTGGATCGGTATGACGCGCGGCTTCTGGGGCGACCCGCAGCGTTACGAAGATGCCTACTGGTCGCGCTGGCCGGGCGTGTGGGTACACGGCGACTGGGCCGCCCGCGACGAAGACGGCCAGTGGTATATCCTCGGCCGCTCAGACGACACGATCAAGGTGGCGGGTAAGCGTCTCGGCCCGGCCGAAGTCGAGTCCGTGCTGGTGGCACACCCGGCCGTGGTGGAAGCTGCCGCCATCGCCGTGCCGGATGAGCTCAAGGGCAATGTGGTCGTGGCGCTGTGTGTGCTGGCAGCGGGCGCCGCGGGCGGCGAAGCCCTGGCCGCCGAGCTGCGTGGCCTGCTGGCCGATGCGCTCGGCAAGCCGCTGGCGCCCAAGGAGATCGTCTTTGTGCCAGACCTGCCCAAGACGCGCAACGCCAAGGTGATGCGGCGCATGGTGCGAGCCGCTTACCTGGGCCAAGACCTGGGCGATACCTCTGCGCTGGTTAACCCGCAGGCGGTCGAGCATATTCAAAAAATTCGATCAACCGATTAAGTGATTAATCGATTAATCTATCTGCTACATATTCTTTTATGTACATAATCCTTTCATCGTGGTGAACATGACTAACAAATATATGGAAGTACGCAAATCGCCCATTCATCGTTATGGCGGCTTTGCGCTGAAGAAGATCCGCAAAGGTACGCGCATCATCGAATACCAGGGCGAGCGCATCAGCCCCAAAGAAGCCGATGAGCGCTACGCCAAGGCCGGCCCCAAGAGCATTGTGGTGCTCTTCAATGTGGACAAGAAGACCACGATCGATGCGGGCGTGGACGGCAACGATGCGCGCTTCATCAACCACTCGTGTGATCCCAACTGTGAGGCGGTGGATGATAAAGGTCGCATTTATATTGAGGCCACGCGCACGATTGAGAAGGGCGAGGAGCTGTTTTATGACTACAACCTCACCCGCAGCAAAGATGATGCGCCGGATGTGGACAAACAATACCTGTGCCGCTGCGGTGCAGCCAACTGCCGCGGCAGCATGCTGGAGCCGTTGAAGGCAAAACGTAGCAAGGCCAAGAAACGCAAGGACTAATAGACAAATTGACTGATCGGACCAGTCCGCTGGCCCCTGGTCGCTAGTCTGTCGAGTTTATGACATCTCCCATCCTTGCTGCTGTCTTTGCGTTCTCGGCTGCCTTTGCCTGGGGCAGCGGTGACTTCGTGAGCGGCTGAGGCTAGCGCGGTCTCCTGAGCATTGCGACTACTAGGACAATAATCACGAGTGGCCAAAGTTTCGTGGCAGAGATAAGATCAAATAGAAACTCAAACGCAGACCTGATGAAAAAAAACGCGTCTGGGTTAAGAATCCACGCGCCGATAACGACAGCCGCAAGTATGGCGATGTTGGTTAGGAATTTCAAGAATCACCCTCCTTGTAGACAAAGGTTATCATCACTCACTTATGTTAGCTAGTTTAGCTGCTCCCATCATCTACGCGTTCTCTGCTGCCCTTGCGTGGGGCAGTGGTGACTTCGTTAGCGGGCTGGGGGCGCGCCGCATCGGCGCCTTCCACACCCTGCTGCTCTCGCTGCCGATCGGTGCGCTGCCTGCGTTGGCGGCCGCCTACCTCATCGGCGAGCCACTCTCTTCCAGCGCAGACCTGATGTGGGGCATCGTCGGCGGCATGATGGGCACGGTGGGCTTCATGGCCATGCTGCACGGTTTCGCCGTGGGGCGCATGGGCGTGGTGTCGCCGGTGGCGGGCGCAATCGGCGCGGCGGTGCCGGTGCTGATCACCGCCATCCGTGAAGGGATGCCCGGCCAGCAGCAGTTGCTGGGCTTTGCCGTGGCGCTGGCCAGCATCTGGTTGGTTTCGCCGCGCGGCGGTGACAAGAAACACAGCTCGGGACTCGGCTATGGGCTGATCGCTGGCTTGGGCTTCGGCTTGTTCTTCACCACGCTGGATCAGATCAGCGAAACCGCCACCTTTTGGCCGCTGGCGGCCAGCCGCCTGGCGTCTACTTTGTTGTTGGCGGCTATTGCAGTAGCCGCCCGCCGCCCGCTGCTGCCGGGCAAGCTGCCGGTGGCCATCCTGATCGGTTCGGGCGTGCTGGATATGCTGGGCAATTTCCTGTTCCTGCGGGCAGTGCAATACGGCCGGTTGGACATTGCCGCAGTGTTGATCTCGCTTGGCCCGGGTATTACGGTGCTGTTGGCGCGTCTGGTTGAGAAGGAGCATCTTAGCCGTGTGCAGGTGGCTGGGGTGGGGCTGGCGTTGGTGGCAATTGCGCTGATTACGACCTAGATAAGGCCTTAACCACAAAGACACAAAGGAAACATCAGACAGGGCACTGGTTTATTCGGCCCTTAACGGATCCCTCCTCGGCCGCGCTCAAGCGCAGGCCTCGTTCGGGATGACAAACGAGACGTTTACCACTCCAGCGGCTCGATCCCATATTGTTGTAAATAGGCATTCGTCTTCGAGAACGGCTTGCTGCCGAAGAAACCATTGTGCGCCGAGAGCGGTGAGGGATGGGCTGACTCGAGCACCAGGTGCTTCATGCGGTCAATGAAGGCGCCTTTGCGGCGCGCATAGGCGCCCCATAAGATGAAGACGATGTGCTCGCGCTCCTGTGAGAGCAGGCGCAGCGCCGCATCGGTGAACTCTTCCCAGCCTTTGCCCTGGTGGCTGGCGGCGGCGCCGCGGCGCACGGTGAGCGTAGCGTTCAGCAGCAGCACGCCTTGCTGCGCCCAGCGTGCCAGGTCGCCGCTGGCGGGCGGCTGGCTGCCCAGATCAGCCTGCAATTCTTTGTAGATGTTCTGCAGCGAGGGCGGCAGCGCCACGCCCTCGTTGACGGAGAAGCTCAGGCCATTGGCCTGGCCGGGACCGTGATAGGGGTCTTGCCCCAGGATGACCACCTTCACTGTGTCAAAGGGGCAAGCGTCAAAGGCGTTGAAGATCTTGCCGCCCGGCGGGTAGATGGTGAATTGCTTGTACTCGGCGCGCACGAACTCGGCCAACTGGGCGAAATAGGGTTTCTCAAATTCTTCGGCCAGCTTTTCCTTCCAACTGGCTTCGATGCGCACGTCCATGTAATGAGTATAAAAGCGATTGAAAAATTAAGCAGAATCGGGTTTTGCCTGGAGGGAACTGGTTGTCATTGCGAGGCGCAGGCCTGCCTGCGCACGAAGCAATCTGCCTGCTTATATCAAGCTTAAACCAGATTCCTTCATTCGTTGCAGCCTGCATAAACACGAACTGCAATACTTCTCGCGATGACAGAGATACACGTTATTGTCGATACTACTAAGACCAAACATGCGTATGAACTGCAAAAATAGCTTGTCTGTTTCTTGACCTAAAGGATTCCTCGGCTAGAACATATTTATCTTTTGGTGAGCTCAGTATTCCGCCTCGGAATGACGAAAGCTATGGAGGGGCCATCGCGTCGCTTCACGCCGGGATATTTAGGTATTGACTTAATTAAGTGATTGGCTTATCATTTTGACATGAACGCGTTCGCAGCCTTGGCAGACCCCACTCGCTTGCGCATCTTCGAGCTCATTGCGCAGGGTGAAAAAAGCGTGGGCGAGATCGTGGGTCGCTTTAGCTTCAAGGCACCCACTATCTCCCAGCATCTGAAAGTGCTCAAGCAAGCCAACCTGGTACAGGTGCGTGCCGAAGGGCAAAAACGCTACTACGCCGTCAATCAGGTTGAGCTTGAGCATATGCAGGCCTGGCTCAACACGATGCGCAAGCAGTGGAACACCCATCTCGATGCATTGGAGCACGTGTTGGAAGATGAAAAACGAAAAACAAAAGGAAGCCAATAATATGCAATTACCCCCACCTGTTGTCATTCACCGTACTCTCAATGCGCCTGCCGATCTGGTATGGCGAGCGCTTACCGATATAAGCCTGCTCAAGCAGTGGCTCAGCTTCTTTCCCGATTTCAAAGCTGAAGTAGGTTTTGAAACTCGCTTTGCTCTTGGCCCGAGCGAGGATCGCCAGTATGAACATATCTGCCAGGTGACCGAAGTTGAAGAGGGCCGGAAACTCACCTACAGTTGGCGCTTCAAGGATATTGCGGGCGATTCGTACGTTACCTTCGAGCTCGAGGCTCAAGGCGAGCAGACATTGCTCACCCTCACGCATCGCATCACTGAGGCCTTTCCTTCCGACAATCCCGATCTTGCTGCTGAAGGTTTTGTCACCGGTTGGACCTATACCGCTGACGCGCTCAAGAGCTTTGTGGAAAGCCAGACAGGCTGACCGCTCGAGCCGCGCATTCTTACAAATGGCCAGGCATACAGCCTGGCCATTTGCTTTGTCAGGTGTTGAGGAAATCAAAAACAGTTGATTAACTGATCAATCGATTGTCTGTGATTGTCCCTGCATAGATTAAAATCAAATCCTGACCTCTGACCAAGGAGCCATCTCTAATGAATTTTGAACTTAGCCAGGAGCACAAACAATGGCAAGCCGCCGTGCACGATTTTGTCGCCAAGGAGATCAAGCCCAAGGCGCGTGAAGTGGATGAGCGCAGCGAGTTCAACTGGGAGGCCGCCCGCAAGGGCGCGGCGCTCGGCCTGCTGGGTATGCACATTCCCGAAGCCTATGGCGGCGCCGAGCTGGACACACTGAGCATTGTGCTGGCGGTGGAAGAGATGGGCTGGGGCTGCGGCAGCACCGCGCTCAGCATCGGCGCCCACAGCGCCCTGGGCTGCGCGCCGGTGGCGCTCTTCGGTTCTGAGGAGCTGAAGCAAAAGTACCTACCCGTGGCCGCCAGCGGCAAAAGCAAACTGGCTGCCCTGGCGCTGACCGAGCCTGGTGCTGGCTCAGACCTGGGCGGCGGAGTACAGACGCGCGCCACGCGGGATGGCGACAGTTGGGTGATCAACGGCAGCAAGATGTGGTGCACCAATGCCTCGATCGCTGATTTCATCGTCACCCTCGTGCGCACCGGCGAGCGCCACAGCCTCATCCTTGTGCCAACCGATAGCCAGGGGCTGTCCGTTGGCCCTGCGGAGAAGAAGATGGGCCTGCACGGTTCGCCCACGCACGCCGTCAGCTATCAGGATGTGCGCGTGCCCGCCGGCAACCTGCTGGGCGAAGAAGGCAAGGGGCTGGGCTATACCTTCGCCACATTGGATGGCGGTCGCGTCGGCATCGGTGCGCTTTCGGTGGGCCTGGCACGCGCCGCGCTGGAGGAGGCCGTGAAGTACGCCAAGGAGCGCAAGACCTTCGGCCAACCCATCGCCAACCACCAGGCGATCCAGTGGATGCTGGCCGATGCCGAGACCCAGCTGAGCGCGGCGCGCTTGCTGGTGTGGCAAGCCGCCTGGAACAAGGACAATGGCAAGCCCTTCGCCAAGGAAGCGGCGATGGCCAAGCTGTTCGCTACCGAAGTGGCCGAGACGATCTGCCGCAACGCCATCCAAATTCATGGCGGCTACGGCTACAGCTCAGAATTTCCGGTGGAGCTGATCTACCGTGATGCGCGCCTGATGACGATCGGCGAGGGCACCAGCGAGATCATGCGCATGGTGATTGCGCGTCACGTAGTGGAGGGGTAATGGCTGAGCTTGAAGAGTGGCTGTATATCTTGCGGCCCAACCGGCCTGAGATGCTGGTGGAACCTACGTACGCGGAGCAGATCCATGTGCGCGAGCACTACGCCTACCAGAAGCACTTGCTGGCTAACAATATCCTGGTGCATACCGGGCGCACGCGCAATGATGACAAGGATATGTTATTGCTGGTGGTGTTGAGGACACCCTCTGGGCGTGCGGCTGAGCAATATATGCAGGCCGACCCACTGGTAAAAAACGGCTTGATGTCGGCAACGCTGTATCCGTATTGGGCTGCTCTGCAAGAGGGTGCTATTAGGGGAGAAGGGATTGACGAACAAGGGGCGTAGGTCAATCCGTTTGCAGTACGATTGATTTAGTAGGTTAGGTGCCTGCTTACGCAAACGGCGGAACAATCTAGTCTATCCACGCTTAATAACCCATTCTGTCATTCCGAACGAGCAGCGTAGTGCCGCGCAGCGGCACTTGCGCGAGGAGGAATCCTTTAGGTCATTTCAAAACATGTTTACTTTGCAGTGGCCTAAAGGATTCCTAGCCTTCGGCGCGCCTTCGGCTACTACGCTTGGAATGACACTCAGTTGGGGTTTCCTCAATATTCAGAGACGCGTTTTTACATCCAAAACAATGCACTTCCACATTAAGCTCACACTCAGAATTCGCAGCACATATCCCCACAACCCTTCGTTATCGCCCATACAAGGAGGAACTGTATGGAAAAGTCCACACTCTCTCGTATTGGTGCACTCATTGCATTGTTCGCACTCCTGGTGCTGCCCTTGGCCAGTTGTGGCACAGGCGACATCACCGGCCCTGGTTTGTTCAAGCTGGATGGCGCCGAGCTGCACAAGATCCTCGTGCTGGCGGCTGTAGTTGCCGCGGCCCTGGCCATCTTCTACGTCACGCGTAACGCCCAGATCGGCTTGGGCGGCCTAGGCCTGGCCTCCCTGGCGGTCGCTGCGCTGATGGTGGTGCAGGATGGCAACGCTGATACGGCGGTGCGTTATGGCACCTGGGTCGCCGCTGCCGGTTTTATGCTGGTGCTGATCGCTGGGCTGACCACGCCTGAGGCCAGGCCAGCCGCGGTGCGCAAGATGCCACGCAAGCGTGCTGCCCCCAAGAAGGCTGCACGCAAGAAGACGGTAAGGCGTTAGCTGAACTCCTAGCTAATCGCAGAGCAAATTCTGTCGGCTAGTCACTTGGTCCATTGGTCATAAGACCAGTAGACGAAGGGACTAGCCGACATTCTTTAGATCAACTCAATCTGGTCATCCACCACTTCGGCATCGTGCCAGTTGCGCTCCACCCAGCGCACTACCTCGTGCAGGCTGCGTTCGGCCGCCCCGCCGCGCGTGTTCACCACGGCGCAGGCCACCACCGCATCCTGCCAGCTATCCTGCTGGCCCACCTCGGCCGCCGAGACGTTGAACTCGCGCCGCAGGCGTGTCAATAGCGGCAGCAGGCGGCTGCGTTTCGCCTTCAGCGAATCGCTGCCTACAAAACGCAGGTGCAATAGCAGCACGCCAACTTTCATACGCGCATTATATAATCAACCCACTATGGAAAAACTACGCGCATGGCTCCCTGTGGTCGCTTCGCTGGTGCTGGTTGGCATTGTGGGCTGGGGCATGCTCCAGATCCTTGGCCTGGTGCGGGACACGGCCGCGGCCAGCCTCAACCCGGTGCAGCAGTTGTCTGAGTCGGTCAGTACGCAGGTGGCCAATGTGCTCAATCCCACGCCTACGGTGATTCCTGACCCGGTCACCATCGTGCACGAAGTGCGCAGCATGGCGCGCCTCGAAACTATCCAGTACTCGGTCGAGAAGATCATTAGCGCCGAAACGCGTCAGGGCCTGTTCGGCTTCCTGGTGGGCGACCGTATTCTCTTTGTGGCTCACGGCACGGTCATCGCTGGCGTGGATCTGCAAAAGCTGAATCCTGAAGATCTGCGCGTGGAGGGCGGCGTGCTGTATGTGACCTTGCCGCCTGCCGAGGTCTTTGTGGCCACGTTGGAGAATGACCGCTCTTACGTCTACGACCGCGAGCAGGGCGTGCTGACGCGTGGCGACCAGAACCTGGAGACCGTAGCGCGCCAGGCCGCCGAAGATGAGATCAAAAAAGCCGCCCTGGCGGACGGCATTCTCGAGCAGGCGCAGATCAACGCCGAGAACTTTCTGTATCGCTTCTTTTTACAGTTGGGTTTCCCGGAAGTAATTTTTGAATAAAGCGAGTGATGAGTGAACAGTGATGAGTGAACAGGTTTTAAACCTGCTCACTGTTCATCTTCTTGCATTTATTGTCATTCCGAACCAGCGGAGCGAGGGAGGAATCCGTTCTACGCATGGTTTCAGAAAGTATTGTTCTAAGCAACAGCACCAATGTAATTTTTAACAGATGTGGACGAGTTTCTTCATTGCCTTAACGGATTCCTCCTCGGCTGCGCCTCGTTCGGAATGACAAGCGTGCCTATTCAGCGAGGCCTGCTTACTGATTACCCCTCACTGCTCACTTTGCCTTACGCTCTTTCCATCCACGCATCACTTGCATAGCGCTCCGCTTCCCACTCGGCCGCGGCCGCTTCTTCCTCGGCGCTTAGTTCGCCCTCGACCAGTTCAATGTTCAATTCTTCAGCAAAGCCAGCGATGAAGGCGGCTGCCGCTTCGGCGTAGCTCGGTGTGCGGCCCAGCCCCTCTTCCGCCGTGGCGGCGCGCTGGCGCACGCGTACCGCGCTCTCGGCACGCTCGGCCTCGTTGGCATACACCAGCGCTTCAGTGATGCGCGCAATATCGCCATACAGCGGCAGGCTGCCGTGCTGCAGCACGCCGCCTTTGCGGCGTGCCTGCGCGCTACCTATAAGCTTCTTGCCGCCCAGAGTGATCTCGTAATCAGAGGGCACTTCAAAACATACCGGTCCAGCATCGCCCGAGCTGCCGGGGAAGGCGTGCTGTGGCTGCTGCTGTACCGCCAGGCCTAGTGCGCCCAGCGAGCGCATCAGCGCGCCGGAGATGCGGCGGTAGCTTTCCAGCACGCCGCCCGCCAGGCGTGGCTCATCGTTGGGGCCGATGACGGAATAGGTGAGCTCGTCAACATGCAGGATGGCGCGGCCGCCGGTGGGGCGGCGCACCATGCCCCAGCCGTTGGCGGCCAGGCGCGCGTGGTCCACATCCGCCAGCGGCTGGCCCAGGCCGAGGGTCAGGGTGCCTGGCGCCCAGTCGTACAGGCGCAGGGTGGGTGGGGCGGCGCCTTTGCGCGCCAACTCCAGGATGGCATCGTCCACCGCCATGTTGCGTATGCCGCTGGCCGGCGCGTGGCGCAGCAGGCGCCATTGTGAAAAAGGGAGATTTGAAATCATTTCATCAGAGAGGATGCATAAAGGACGGGTGTTATTATACGCGCCGCCGAATCAAAGCGACTCTTATTTGGAGCCAAACAGGATACTTCCCTTATGCCGACTCCTACTTGGGTATCAGACGCCGTCTTCTACCAGATCTTTCCGGATCGCTTTGCCCGCGCCAACGAGCACAATCCCGGTTTGCGTGCCTGGGAGAGCCGGCCGACGCGGCGTGGTTATCACGGCGGGGACTTGCGCGGCGTCACCGGCCGGCTGGACTATCTGCAAGACCTGGGCGTGAACGCCATCTACTTCAACCCCATCTTCCACGCGCCTACCAATCACCGCTACAACGCCACGGACTACATGCGCATTGATCCGCTCTTGGGTGATCTGAAAGACTTCCAGGATCTGATCGCGGCGGCCAAACATCGCGGCATGCGCGTGATCCTGGATGGTGTCCTCAATCACACGGGACGCGAGTTTTTTGCCTTTCAGGATGTGCTTGAGAAGGGCGAAAATTCAGCGTATAGAGATTGGTTCTTTATCCGCAGCTATCCGTTAAACGCCTATGGCCGCGGCAAAGCCACCGAGTATGAGGCTTGGTGGGGTTTCCGCGAACTGCCTAAGCTGAATACCGACAATCCCGAAGTGCGCAAGTATCTCTTCGATATGACGCTCTTCTGGCTCGACCAGGGCATAGACGGCTGGCGGCTGGATGTACCCAATGAAATCGGTTTCCCATTTTGGGAGGAATACTCCCGTGTGGTGAAAGAGGCCAACCCAGAGGCCTACCTGGTGGGTGAGATCTGGCAACTGGAGCCGGAATGGACCAAGCCGCGGCGCTTTGACGGCTTGATGAACTACCCGCTGCGCAAGCTGATCCTGGAGGGGCTGGGCGCCAAACTGCCCAACACGGATGTAGTGCCGTCCGCTGTTCGCACCAGCAGCCTGCCGCCCAGCCAAATGGCGGCGCAGGCTGAGGCGATCTGGCAGACGTACCCGGCCGAGAACAACCTGGCCATGTACAACCTGCTGGCTTCGCACGACACCATGCGCACTCTCACCGCACTGCGCGGCCATGCCGCCAAGGCGCGGCTGGCGTATGCGATCATGTTCGCCTTCCCCGGTGCGCCGGCCATCTATTACGGCGATGAGATCGGTATGCGCGGTGGACACGATCCTGGTTCGCGCGGCGGTTTCCCGTGGGATGAAGAGCGCTGGGATATTGAGCTGCGCGATTGGATCAAGACGCTCATTGCAGTCCGTAAGAATTCGGCGCCGCTGAAACACGGCGACTACTTCGCCCTCCTGCACGATGATGCGAGCGGGATTCTTGCCTTCGGGCGCAGACTGGGTGCAGAGCAGCTGGCGGCTGTCTTCAATCTCAGCGGCCAGCCCGCGGCGGCCACATTGGACGCGGCCGCGCTGGGTATGCTGCATGGCGCGCAAGACCTGCTGAGCGGGCAGCAGTATGTTGTTGAAGCTGGCCGCCTGGAAGTGCGCGTGCCCGCCTGGGGCGCGGCCTGGTTGGTGGCTGCTGCTTAGCGCTTAGGGGAAGTAGAAGCCGAGGTGGTTGGCCACCGGGCGCTCGCGCCCCGGCACGCCGTTGTGGATCGGCGTGTTGAGGATCTGCGGCTGCCCATCCGGCCCGCGCACCACCAGTGTGCTGGAGCCGCCGCCATCCATGTTCATCGCCGTGAACACGTTCTGCTCCAGCATCAGGCCGGCCAGTTCACGCTCGGTCACGCCTTCGCTGTAGCCGGGCATGCGCCCGTCCACCACGATGATGACCATCTGCGTGCCGTACTGGTTCAGGCCCACCGCGGTGCGCGGCTCGGGGCTGGTTGTGCGCAATCCGGGCACCGGCTCCTGCACCGAGACCAGCAGATCAAAGCCGGAGATGGCGTTGAACAGCTTGTTTTCGAGTACGTTGATGTCGGCGCTGCCATCTTCGTAGAGATACAGGATGGGGTGGCCCTTGGCCGGCTCGGAGTAGGTGACGCTACGCGAGACGGCAAAGCCCAGCGGATTGACACGATCGCCAATATCAGGCTCAGAGCCGAAGGGGCCGAGGTCAAACCAGGGGCTGAAGCCATCGCCATTGATGGCCAGCATTAGATTGTTCTGCTGCAGGAAGCTGGAGGTGGTCTGCGCTGCTACGCGCTGCGTATCGGGGTTGCCTTCGGTAACCACGTTGCGGATACCGCTCATCAGATCGAGGATCACTACATGAAACACCAATGGCCGCGGCGTTTGGCGCACTACGCGCATGTACAGCGCACCGGGGAAGAGCTCGCGGGTCTCGTAGTCAGGCTGGCTGCGGCCCATGCCGGCCGGGTTGAAGCGGCCAAAATCGCAGGCCAGCGCAGCGAGGGTCAGGACGAGCAGGGCCAATAAAGCACGTTTGGATGACTTCATAAGAGAGATTGTATCTAGTCTATTAGTCGACTGGTCAATTGGCCGACTTGTTTGTTGTCTTTCTTTGTGTCCTTCGTGTCTTTGTGGTTGCTTTGGCTTTGCCTACTGCTTTCTTCTTGGGCGGCGAGATCTTCAACGCTTTAGGCTTGGGCGATTTGCTGGTTTCCAACTTCAGCATCTCGTTGAAAGCGGCAATGCCCACTTCGAGCATGCTGGCGTCGGGTGGGCGCGTGGTCAGGCGTTGCAGCGCTAAATTCGGCGCTACCAGGATGCGTACCAGCGGATTGCGAATGTGCGCGGCGGTGAAGCGCAGGTACTCGTAGGCGATACCGGCGAGTACGGGGATGAGCACCACGCGCAGCAACATACGCTGCAACAGCGGCAGCGGGCCGATGAGCGTGAACACTATGATGGAAAGCACGATCACGGTGAGCAGGAACGCCGTGCCGCAGCGCGGATGCTCCAGCGGGAACTTGTCTACGTTCTTGGGGGTGATCTTCACCCCGGCTTCGTAGGCGTGGATGGTCTTGTGCTCTGCGCCGTGATAGCCGAACACGCGGCGGATCTCATCCATACGTGCCACGGCCCACAGGTAACCCAGCAGGATCAACAGGCGCAAGACGCCTTCAAGCAAGTTGCCGGCCAGCGGGCTTAGGGTGAAGAAGCGCTCAACAAGATGGGCCAGGCCGGCAGGCAGCAGGAAGAATAGCCCGATAGCAAAAGCAAACGAAGCCAGCATGGTCAGCACCAGCGGGGTGCCCTCCAGCGTCTCATCTTCGTTCTCGGCTTGCACATTGGCCGAGAGGCCGAGCACGCGGCTGCCCAGACCCAGCGCATCCCACAGCAGCAGCAAGCCGCGCAGGAAGGGCACCTTGGCCCACGGGCTGGTGTAGATGGAGCTCAGCGCTTCGCTGTGCACCACGATCTTGCCCTTGGGGTCACGCATGGCCACAGCCATGAAGCGCGGCCCGCGCATCATTACGCCCTCTATGACGGCTTGGCCGCCATAGAGGGGTTTGGGTCCAGAGCCATTGGCATTCACAACGTGAATGCCACGCTCAGCCTTCGGTTTGTGAAGGCTGAGCACTACTCAGCCAGGTTGTAAATAAAGTTGATGAACGAATCGATCTGCTTCTCCCAGCTGGGCAGGTGCATGCGTTCGTTGGGGGAGTGCAGTTGGTCATCCGGCAGGCCGCAGCCTACGTTGATCGATTCGATGCCCAGTTGGCCCTGCAGGTGGCCGACTACGGGCACGCTGCCACCCTCGCGGCGGAAGATGGGCTTGACGCCCCACACCGTCTCCTGCGCCTTGGCCATGGCTTGCACCGCGGCCGAGTTGCGCTCGGAGATTGAGGGTACTGCGTCCGAGAGTAGCTTGAGCTCCCAGCTCACGCTGGGGTCAATGGTGTCTTCAATGTACTTGCGCACCAGCGCTTCGATTTCAAACGGGTCCTGGTCTGGCACCAGACGGCAGGAGAACTTGGCCATGGCCTTGGCGGGCAGCACGGTCTTGGGGCCTTCGGCGGTGTAGCCGGAGAGCAGGCCGTTCACGTCCAGCGTGGGCTGGGCCGTGGCGCGTTCGTAAGCGCTGAATTCTTTGTCGCCCCACAGCGCTTTGGAGCCAGCCTGTTTCAAGTAGAACTCATCGTTCTGGGGCAGGCGGCGGAAGTCGGCGCGCTCCTCTTCTTCCAGGGCACGCACTTTGTCGTAGAAGCCAGGGATGGTGACGCGGCCGTTCTCGTCTTGCATGCTGCCGATGACGCGGGCCAACTCGTTGGCCGGGTTGCGCACCGTGCCGCCGAAGAAGCCGGAGTGCAGGTCCAGCGCCGGGCCACTGACGTGCAGCTCAAAGTACGACATGCCGCGCAGGCCGTAAGTGATGGTGGGCTGGGTGGGAGTGAGCATGCCAGCATCCGGATTCAGCGCAAAGTCCGCCGCGAACAGGTCAGCATGCTTCTTGATGAACTTGTCCATGCTGGGCGAGCCGGTTTCCTCTTCGCCTTCAATCATGAACTTGAGATTGACGGGCATGCTGCCCGCGTGCAAGGCGGCTTCGATGGCGGCCAGGCTGCCGATGACTTGCCCCTTCATGTCAGAGGTGCCGCGGCCAAACAGCAGATCGCCCTTTTCTACGGCTTCGAAGGCGGGCGTGTCCCACAGTTCCATCGGGTCGGCCGGTTGCACATCGTAGTGGCCGTAGACCAGCATGGTCTTGGCCTCCGGGCCAGCGCCCTTCCACTCGCCGAAGACCAGCGGGTGTCCGCCGTTGTCGAGCAGTTGAATGTTCTCGATGCCCATGCTCTTGAGCTTGTTGACCAGCCACTCGGCGCCGCGCTGGATGTCTGGCTTGTATTGCGGGTCAGCCGAGACGCTGGGGATGGCGACCAGCTCGGCCAGCTCCTGGCGGAAGCGGGCGCGGTTGTCTTTGGCGTACTGTAAGGCAGTGCTGCGTGGGTCTGACATGGGGTCTATTCCTCTCAGGATACGAATGCTGCAGAAATTGCAGTGAAGGATGTGTCGTAGCGGTGCTTCATGTGGCGGTGGCCGCCTTCATATTCTTCATAGTGAAAAGTGATAGTGTGCTGGCGCAACTGCTGGGTGAACAGGCGCGCGCCGTAGAGCAAATTATACTCATCGTACTTGCCGCAATCGATGTAGAGCAGTAGCAGCGAACGCAGCGCATCAGCATGGTGGGGAAGCATATGCAAAGGGTCGTGCCCCAGCCAGCGCTGCCAGGTGTCCGGCAGCCAGACGCCAGAGTGAAGGTCGATGGGCAAGTCGAAGCCCAGTGGAGCGTGCGGGTTGGGGGCGTAAGCGGCCGCCATCGCCAGCAGGTTGAGCGCCGTATGCGGTGCGCCGCGCTGCAGGGCGGCTAGCGGGTCGGCGAGTAAGGCTTGCAGCCCCTCCAGGCCCACTTTCTCGTAGTAGCGCAGCAGCTCGCCAAAATCGGGGCGGTAGGCCAGCTCAAAGTGCAGGTCAGCGCTGTGCGCTGCGGCCAAGCCAAAGGTGCCCGGGTGGCGCATGGCGAGTCGCAGCGCCCCGTAGCCGCCGGAGCTGTGGCCCACTACGGCGCGGGCGCCGGGTGCGGCCAGGGTGGCGTACTTGCGGTCAACGATGCGCACCAGTTCCAGCATGGCATCTTCATAGTCGCCCAGCGCCTCTGAGTTGAGGTACTGCGAGCCGCCGTAGCGCGTGCTGGCATCTGGCATCACCACGATGGTGGGGCGCATGCCGCCGGAGGCGATCAGGCGGTCCAGCCGTTGCTGAATGTTCTCTTCCCACAGGTCATCATTGAGGAACTTGAGCCCGCGGCTGCCAAAGGCGGCCAGCAGGTAGATTACCGGATACTTGCTTTCAGGCGAGTAGCCAGCAGGCAGGTAGACTGGCACGCGCCGCTCTACCGGGTCGTTCAGCGCGTTGTGCTCCAAGGCGATGCTGTAGATGTTTTCGACAATGATTTGCGAGCCGGGCATGGAGGGATTATACGGCTGATAAAATTCATCCAACCTGTCTGTTAGTTGGTTAGTCGATTGGTCAAATTCGTTCTGACCAGTAGACGAACCGACTAGCCGACCAATCGACTTACTTGGAGCCTATCTTGTCCAAAAAACTTGCCATCATCGGCGGCACCGGCGCACTGGGCACTGGCTTGGCCTTGCGCTGGGCGCGCGCCGGGTATACCGTCATTGTCGGTTCACGCACCGCGGAGAAGGCCCAGGCCGCCGCGGCCGAGCTGAACGCTGAGCTGGGCAACGCCAGTGTGGCGTACGAGAGTATCCTCGGCATGGAGAATGCGGCCGCCGTGGCCGCCGCCGACCTGGCCATCCTCACTGTGGAGCAAGACGCGCATGAGGCCGCGCTGGCCAGCGTCAAAGACGCGCTGCAGGGCAAAGTATTGCTGGATGCGACCGCGCGCCTGAGCTTCCCGGCGCTCACGCCGCCCGCCGCGCCCGCCGCCGCCCGCCGCGCCCAGCAGCTGCTGGGCGACGGCGTCAAAGTGGCCGCCGCCTTCCAAACCGTGCCCGCCGCTGGGCTGCGCAAGAATTTCAGCGAGCCGATGGACAGCGACGTGCTGGTGTGCGCTGACGACATGAGCGCTGCCGAAGCCGCGCTCGAGCTGGTACAGGCCGCCGGGCTGAATGGGTATTTTGCCGGCAAGCTCGACAATGCCATCACCGTCGAAGGGCTGACCAGTGTGCTGGTGAGCATGAACAAGCACTACAAATCGCGCCACGGCACCATCAAGGTGGCCGGTATCGCCAAGCCCTAAGACGTGAAGCCACTCGTCCTCACTCCGCTGCAAGGCTTGCCAATGGTGCAGCCAGGCGATGACCTGGCCGCGCTGCTCTTGGCTGCCATCTTGCGCCAGGGCCTCACCCTGCACGATGGCGATGTGATCGTGCTGGCACAGAAGATTGTCTCCAAGGCCGAGGGCCGCTACCGCCAACTGGGCGAGGTCACGCCGACCGAGCGTGCGCTTGAACTCGGCGCGCTGACGGAGAAAGACCCGCGCCTCGTGCAGATGATTCTGGATGAGAGCAATGAGGTGCTGCGCGCTCGTCCGGGCCTGCTCATCGTCGAGCACCGCCTGGGCTTTGTGAGCGCCAATGCGGGCATCGACCACTCCAACCTGCCTGGCTCGGACGAAGACGCTTACCTGCTGCTGCCACAAGACCCGGATGCCAGCGCCAGCCGTCTACGCGGCGTGCTCGAACAGGCTAGCGCGGCCAAACTTGGTGTGCTCATCATCGATTCGCACGGGCGCGCCTGGCGTGAGGGCACGCTGGGCACCAGCATCGGTCTGAGCGGCTTGCCCGGCCTGGTGGACCTGCGCGGCACGCCAGACCTGGCGGGCCGCCCGCTGCGTGTGACGCAGCTGGCCGCCGCCGACGAGCTGGCCGCCGCGGCCAGCCTGGCCATGGGCCAGGCCGCCGAAGGCTGCCCGGCGGTGCATGTGCGCGGCTTTCCCTATGCCCTGCGTGAGGCATCACTGTCTGAGTTGCTGCGCTCGCGTGAGCGCGATGAGTTTCGGTAAGATAGGCGTGCAACTGCCTGTCTAAACTATCACCGCCTACAAGGAGATGAAGCATGAACAAAGTGCCTGAGAATTTTCACGATCTGCTCAAAGATGAAACGCGTGCCTTCGTATTTTTAGCGACCACGCTGGAAGACGGCTCCCCGCAGGTAAGCCCGGTCTGGTTCAACGTAGAGGGCGAACACGTGCTGATCAATACCGCCCGCGGCCGCCTCAAAGACAAGAACATGAGCGCCCGCCCTAAGGTTGCGTTAAGCATTCCTGATCCCAAAGACCCGTACCGCTACATTTTGATCCGCGGCGTGGTGGACGAGGTCACTGAAGAAGGCGCCTACGAGCACATTAATGCACTTTCGCATATCTATGATGGCAAAGATTTCCCCAAGCGCGAGGGGCAAGTGCGTGTGATCTACAAGATCAAGCCGCGCAAGATCTTCACCAGTGGCTCGTAAAGTATGAGCGCACTCGGCACTATTCCTGAAGCCTACCGCCACCTGCTGGCCGATGAGACCAAGGCCTTTGCCTGGATCGCCACGGTGGACGCTAACCACGCGCCGCAGCTCACCGCGGTGTGGTTCAACACGGATGGCGAGCACATCCTCTTCGGCACCTCTGACAAGACTGCCAAGTTCCGCAACCTGAGCAACAACCCCAACATCGCCGTGGCGATCGTCGCCCCGCAGAACCTGTACCAGTACATCCAGCTACGCGGCCAGGTGGAGATCACCCAAGAGGGCGCTGCGGAGCACATTCATACGCTCTCACGCAAGTACACCGGGCAGGATTTCAACGTGCCCGAAGGCCAGGTGCGCATGCTGTACAAGCTCAAGCCTGAGCAGATCATTCTGTGGCCGCCAGCCTGACCCCGCAAGACCTGCACGCCTGGCTGCGTAGCCGCCGTTCGGCGCGCCGTTTTCTGCCGCAGCTGGTGCCGGCTGCGGTTTTGCAGCGCATGCTGGAAACCGCCACTTATGCGCCCAATGCTCACAACCGCCAGCCCTGGCGGTTTGTGATCTTGGAGAGCAGCGAGGGCCGCCAACAGTTGGCTGAAGCGATGGGGCAGGAGTTCGCTGCGGCGCTACATGCCGAAGGCCTGAGCGCCGCAGAGATCGAGGCGCAGCTGGCGCGCTCGGCTGCCCGCTTGCATGATGCGCCAGCCGCCTTGCTGCTATGCCTCGATACCAGCGTGCTGGATACGTATGCCGACCCGGCGCGCACCCAGGGCGAGCTGTACATGGCCATGCAGAGCGTGGCGCTGGCAGGTGGGCAGCTGCTGCTGGCCGCCCAGGCCGAAGGCCTCGGCGGCGTGTGGGTGTGTGCGCCGCTGCTAGCGCAAGCTGCCGCGCCGCCGGCCCTGGGTCTGCCCGCAAGCTGGCTGGCGCAGGGTGTGCTATATCTGGGCTACCCGGCAGGCGAGCCACTGCCGCGGCCACGCCAAGCGGTGGATGAGATTACGCGTTGGGTGTGAAACTTAATCGAAGACAAATTAAAAGCAATCAACTAATCGTAGCCCCTTTCGACTGCCTTTGACTTATCTGACTGCCTTTGACTACTCGACTGCTTTAGAATATCGCTATGCCTAGCCCACTCATCGGTGTCACCACCCGCAACGCGCGTTCTGAGCTGTATCAGATCGATGTCATTCAAACGCCGCGCCCGTATAGCGAAGCGCTGGTGCGCGCCGGGGCGATCCCCGTACTGATCCCGCTCAACCTACCGCTTGATAAACTGCGCGAATTGCTCGGCCGCTTGGATGGCCTCGTCTTCACTGGCGGCGGGGATATCGAGATTCACCGCTTCAACGGCGAACCGCACGAGAAACTCTACGACCTTGACGCCGAGCGCGATGAGATCGAAATTCAACTTGTGCGCCAAGCCGCCGAAGACAGCAAGCCCTTCCTCGGTATTTGCCGCGGTCTGCAGATCACCAATGTCGCTTTCGGCGGCAGCTTATATACCCACATTGCTGACCAGATGCCCGGCGCGCTGCAGCACAGTAATTTCCCTAACCATCCCTGGGACTATTTGGCCCACCCTGTACAGGTGAACGAGGGCAGCCGCCTGGCGGAGATTCTGGGCGAGCCCATCGTCGAGGTCAACAGCCTGCACCACCAGGGCATCAAAGAGTTGGCGGCCGGCCTCAAGGCCGTAGCCAGCGCGCCGGATGGCTTGGTCGAAGCCATCGAGCTGCCCGAGCATCCCTTCGGGCTCGGCGTGCAGTGGCACCCCGAGTGCCTGCCGCAGGATGCGCGCATGCAGAACCTGTTCCGCGCGCTGGTACAGGCCAGCAGCTAGGCGCCATGAAAGTCCTTGCACTCGCTGGCGGGGTGGGTGGCGCCAAACTGGCCGATGGCTTGGCCCAGGTCCTGCCGCCCGGCGACCTCACCATTGTTGTCAACACTGGCGATGACTTCGAGCACTTCGGCCTCACGATTTGCCCGGACCTGGATACCGTGTGCTACACGCTGGCCGGGTTAGCCAATCCCCTCACAGGGTGGGGCCGTATAGGCGAGACGCAGCAAGCCATGCACAGCATTGAAGTGCTGGGCGGGCCGAGTTGGTTCTGGCTGGGCGACCGCGACCTCGGCACGCACCTGGAACGCACGCGCCGCCTGCGGGCGGGCGATGTGCTCAGTGCCATCACTGCAGATTTCTGCGCCGCGTGGGGCATCCGCCCGAGGGTGCTGCCGATGAGCGACCAGCCGGTGCGCACGATGGTGCACACCAACGAAGGCGAATTGGCCTTCCAGGAATATTTTGTAGCGCGCCGCTGCGAGCCGCAGGTCAGCGGCTTCCGCTTTGACGGCGTGGAGCAGGCGCAGCCCGCCCCCGGTGCGCTGGCGGCCATCGCCGCCGCCGACCTTGTGGTCGTGTGTCCCTCCAACCCCTGGGTGAGCGTGGCGCCGATCTTGGCGCTGCCGGGTATGCAGGCCGCGCTGGCGGCCAAGCCCATGTTGGCCGTCTCACCCATCATTGGCGGGCAAGCCCTCAAGGGCCCGGCCGCCAAGATGTTCAGCGAGTTGGGTATCAGCCCCAGTGCGCTGGCGGTGGCGCAGCACTATGGCAACCTGCTGCGCGGCTTCGTTTTCGATGAAGTGGACGCCGCGCAGAGCGAGGCGGTGGCCGCGCTCGGTATAATGCCCCTGGTGACCGCTACGGTGATGAAAGACCGCACCGACCGTGCTCAATTGGCGAGCGCAGTGCTTGCCCTTGGTAGCCAACTCCTGGCATGAGCCTCCCACTACCCAAGGAAACGTAGATGTCAATTTGGGCCATCGTCCCCGTCAAACCCTTGCGCCGCGGCAAGTCACGCCTAGCGCCGGTGCTGTCTGAAGATGACCGCGCCGCCCTCAATGAGCGCATGCTGGTGCACACCATCGATACGCTCAAGAGCGTGCCGGAGCTGGGCGAAGTGCTGGTAGTCAGCCGAGACCCGGCGGCGCTGGCGATCGCTCGTGAGCACGGCGCGCGCACACTGCAGGAGGATGGCGCACCGCACCTCAACGTGGCGCTGACCCGCGCCACGGCCGTGGCGCAGACCTATAAAGCCACCAGCGTGCTGGTGGTGCCGGCCGACCTGCCGCAGCTCAGCCCGGCCGATCTCTCCGCCATGTTGCAGGCCGGCAAAGACGGGCCAGCCGTGGTGATCGCCCCTGATCATCATAACGAGGGCACCAATGCGCTATATATCAATCCAGTGGGGTTGGTTGAATACCAATTTGGCGAGGGTTCGTTCCAGGCGCACAGCGTGGGCGCGGCAGCGGCCGGAGCTCAGCTACATATCGTGGAATTGCAATCGCTGTCTCACGATGTAGATGTTCCCGAGGACTTGGATTTTCTGCAGAGGTCTACTGTGCATAAAGGTGCAGCTAACGAAGTCGGTTAGTCGATTGGTTGGTTAGTCCGATGGCAACTGTGAACCAATTCCAGGATTTGCGCGTGTGGCAGTCGGCTCGCGAATTGGTCAACCAGATTTACGTGCAAACGAACAAACCCCCGTTTGCTAAGGATTTTGCACTGCGTGACCAGATTCGTAAGGCAGCAATTTCCGTCAGCTCTAATATTGCTGAGGGATTTGACGCTGGATACGACAGCGAGTTTGTGCGCTTTCTAAGCTATTCGTTTCGATCAACTGCTGAGGTACAGTCGCAACTCTATATCGCCCTTGATCAGGGCTATATAGCCCAGACAGAATTTGATGCGGTCTTCTCGATTGCAGTGGATGTCCGCAAGAAGATTCGACGATTGAGCGCATATTTGGTGGAGCATAAACGGGTCGGGCTTGTGGCTCGAGAGACTAGTGCGGCATACATAGTGGCTCCTGAGCTATTTGAGCTCCCCGATGAATTTGTATCCGACCAAGCAACTAGCTGACCAAGCGACCAAAGGACTTGCTAATGAGCCTTTTGCAAAAACTCCCCAATTCCAAAAACTGCTTCGCCTGTGGCATGGAGAATCCGATCGGGTTGAAGCTCGAGTTTTACGCCGATCCCGATGTGGAGAACGGGGTTGTGGGGGCATATACCGTTCCGCAGGTCTATGAAGGCTATCCCGGCATCGTGCACGGCGGCGTCATCAGCACCATCATGGATGAGGCCGTCAGCCGCGTCTTCATGCTCAAAGACCACAATCGTTTTATGTACACGGCGCGCCTCACCACCAAGTTTCGCAAGCATGTGCCCGTGGGCCAGCCGTTGCGCATCACCGGCGTAGCGGTGAAAGACCGCGGCCGCGTCGCCGAAGCGCGTGCCGCCATCTACGCCGCCAGCGGCGAGCTGCTGGCCGAGGGCGAAGCCCTCATGGTGGCGCTGCCGCCTGAAGACCTGACTGCGGCGGATCTGGACGATCTGGGGTGGCGCGTGTATCCGGGTGGTGACGCATGAGCGCCGTTGGCGTAAAAGGCAACATGTTGCAGGTCAGCGCTGACGCGCGCGTGCAAGACCTGCTGGCGCAACCAGAGCTCCCCGCTGCCTTGCATGCCATTTTGCAGCAGGAGGGTGCGCTGGAGCAGCCCGTGCTCGCCCACTTGGCGGCTGCGCCCGGCGGCTCGCGGCTGGCGGCTGCCCTCCTAGCGCTCGACGCCGAGCTGGAGTACGCCGATGGCCGCACGCAGGGCTATGGCAGCCTGCTGGCTCTGCGCGCCAGCAGCCCGGCCGATGGCCCGGCTGCGCTGCGCTTCAGCCTGCTGGCTACTTTGCAATTTTACGAATCTGAGAACACCTGGCTGGCGCTGGCACGCTGGCCCTCAGGCCGCACGCGCGTCGCCGTGGGCGGCTGGGGCGCGGCGCCCATCCTCGCCATGGATGGGCGTGACCCAAGCGGCATCCTCGAAGCCGCCGAGAACGCCCTGATGCTGGCCAGCGACGGCGCGCCGGAAGATGTGGCGCGTATGCAGGCAGTACGCCAGCTCGCCGAAGGCATCACACTCACCTGATCACGTCCTGAGCGCTTTCTGCAATCTGTGCATGCGTGCGCATAGGCTCGCTGTCCAGGATCGCAAGTCTCGATTAAGCGGAGGCGTATAATTGTCGCCTCATGTGGTCTACCTATCTCACTGCACACACAATTGACGAAGCGCTGAGCGCCCTCAGCCAACATGGCGCGGCGGCGCGCATCGTGGCCGGAGCTACTGACCTCATCGTGGAGTTTGAGCGCGGCGCGCGCAAGGGTGTGCACACACTGATTGACGTCACCCGTATCCTGGGTCTGGACGCCATCACGCAGGATGCGGATGGCCGCATCCACCTCGGCCCGCTGGTGACGCACAACGATTGCGCCGCCAGCCCGCTGCTGCGCCAGCAGGCGCTGCCGCTGGCGCAAGCCGCCTACGAGGTCGGCGCGCCGCAGATCCGCAACCGCAGCACGGTGGCCGGTAACCTCATCACGGCTTCGCCCGCCAATGACACCATTCCGCCCCTGATGGCGCTTGGCGCCACTCTGGTGCTGCGTTCCGCTAATGGGGAGCGCAGTGTGCCGCTGGCCGAGTTCTACACCGGTGTGCGCCGCACTGTGATGCAGCCGGATGAGATGCTGGTGGATATCTACTTCCCCGCGCTCGACCCGGCGACGCAGCGTGGCGCCTTCATGCGCATGACCCTGCGCCGTGCCCAGGCCATCTCGGTCATCAATGCCGCCGTGGTGCTGGGTCTGCAGGGCGGCAAGGTGACCTTGGCCGCCATCACGCTCGGCGCTGTGGCGCCCACCATCATCCGTGCCCCGCAGGCTGAAGTTGCCCTGGTGGGTCAGGCGCTCGACGAAGCCAGCATCGCCCAAGCGGCTGAACTGGCCGCCGCGGCTGCCTCGCCCATCGGTGATATTCGCAGCTCGGCCGATTACCGCAAAGAGATGGTGCGCGTGGCTGTGGCTCGCCTGCTGGAGGAGTTGGCGCAATCGCAGCAGCCGGCGCGTATTCCCAATAACCCGATCCTGCTTGCAAAGCCGACCAGTCGACTAGTTGACCAGTCGACTGGTCAGTTGGCCAAGAACGGCCATATCGATGTCTCGATAAATGGCAAAGAGTACTCGTTTGATACAGGTCACGAAAAGACCTTGCTGCGTTTATTGCGTGAAGAAGCCCTGCTCACTGGCACCAAAGAAGGCTGCGCCGAGGGTGAGTGTGGCGCGTGCACCGTCTTCATGGATGGCAAAGCGGTGATGAGCTGCCTGGTGCCCGCCCCGCGGGCGCACGGCGCACACATCACCACCGTCGAGGGGCTGGCCGCGCCCGACGGTACGCTGCATCCGCTGCAACAAGCCTTCGTAGACCACGCCGCGGTGCAGTGCGGCTACTGCACGCCGGGCTTCTTGATGTCGGGCGTGATGCTGCTGGACACGTATCCACAGCCCACGCGCCAACAGGCCAAAGAAGCCGTGGCCGGCAACCTGTGCCGCTGCACAGGCTACTATAAAATTCTGGATGCAATCGAGGACGCCGGTAAGGCAGGGGCGTAACCATGCAACTACGTAAACCTACTCGTGATCCCTTCCCGTGGCGCGTCCACCCCATCTGGCGCGGCATTGGCTGTATTCTGCTCATCATCCTTCCTGTGTTGGCCTTTGGCTTCAGCGACATCATCATCGCTTGGGCGCTGGCCAATAATGAGACCCTGGCGCAAGGCGCGCGTGCCAACCCGGCGTTACTGGCCAGCCCATATTTCAAGGGGCTCTTCACGCTGGTGCTCACCGTCATCCTCTATCTGGTATTCTCCATCATTGGCTCCATCATCTACTCCCTGGCGGGCGGCCCACTCAATGAAGAAGTCGCCACCATGACGCGCGGACGGTACGAGTAGTGCACACACGCCAAACCGCCATCGGCCAATCCGTCACGCGCATAGATGCCATTGGTAAGGTGACCGGGGAAACTCAATACCCGGGAGATATCAACAGGCCCAACCAGGCGCACGCCAAGGTGCTGTTCGCCGGGCGGCCGCACGCCATCATCCACTCCATTGACACCGCTGCTGCTGAAGCACTGCCGGGCGTCATCGCCATCTTTACCGCCAAAGATGTACCGGTGAACGAATACGGCTTGATGATCCAAGACCAGCCGGTGCTGTGCGGCCCCGGCTCCAGCAAGCCGTATGCCGAACGCGTGCGCTTTGTGGGTGACCAGGTAGCCTTCATCGTGGCCGAAACCGAAGCCATCGCTGCCGCGGCGCGTGACCTCATCCACGTCGAATACGAAGACCTGCCCGTGCTCACCGATCCTGAAGCCGCCATGGCCCCGGATGCCATGCGCATCCACCCCGATAGCGAGAACGCCTACCACTATTACCGCGTGCGCTATGGCGGTGACATTGAAGCCGCCTTTGCGCAGGCCGATGTCATCGTCGAAGGTGAATACCGCACCCCGGTGCAGGAGCACGCCTACCTGGCGCCCGAAGCGGGCCTGGGCTACATCGATGACGAGGGCCGCGTCACCGTCGAGGTGGCGGGCCAATGGGCGCACGAAGAGCGCATGGCCATCGCCCATGCCCTCGGCCTGCCGGATGAGCAGGTGCGCGTCATTCACCCGGCCATCGGCGGCGCATTTGGCGGCCGTGAGGATATGTCGATCCAGATCGTGCTCGGCCTGGCCGCCTGGCGTCTGCAGCAGCGCGGTATCCAGCGCCCGATCAAGATTATCTGGACCCGCGAAGAGTCCATGATCGGCCATCACAAACGCCATCCTTACATCATTCGCTCCAAGTGGGGCGCCACCAAAGATGGCAAAGTCATCGCCGCCAAGTCAGAGATCATTGCTGACTCTGGCCCGTACATTTACACCTCGGTCAAAGTACTGGGCAATGCCACGCTCTCGGCCACCGGGCCGTACGTCATCCCCAATGTGCACGTGGACGCCTGCCCGGTGTATACCAACAACATTCCCAATGGCGCCTTCCGCGGCTTTGGCGGCCCGCAGGGCTCCTTTGCTTCCGAAGCGCAAATGAACAAGCTGGCTGAGGCATTGGGCATGGACCCGGTGGAGTTGCGCCTGCTCAACGTGGCGCGTGATGGTGACATTCTCGCCACCGGCGTCAGCCAGCCGCCCGGCGTGACGCTAGACAAAGTCATCGACGCCTGCGCCCGTGCTGCCGGATGGCAGGAGCAAGGCGGCCGCTGGTCGCCGCCGGCGGGCAGCTGGTCTACGCTGCCGCCTGCCGCGCCGCACATCCAGCGCGGCATCGGTTTTGCCAGCGGCTTCAAGAACGTGGGCTTCTCGTTTGGATTCCCTGAGCGCTCCTGGGCCACGATCGAGATCTACGGCGGCGGCGAGATCGAGCGCGTGGTGCTGCATCAGGCGGGTTCCGATGTCGGCCAGGGCGCCCACACGGCCTTCAAGCAGATGGCTGCCGATGCGGTAGGCGTACCGTTGGAAAAAGTGGAGCTGGTGGTGGCAGACACTGCCGTTACGGGCGACTCAGGCTCGGCCTCCGCCTCGCGTCTTACGTTCATGGCGGGCAATGCCATCCGCGGCGCGGCCCAAGCCGCGCTGGAGAAGTGGCACAACGAAGACCGCCCGGCCATCGCCGAATACAAATACACGCCGCCGCCCACCACGCTGCTTGATGCGCAAACCGGCCAGGGCGATCCGATCTTTGCCTATGGCTACGTTGCCGAAGCCATCGCTGTCGAAGTGGATACGCAGACCGGCCATGTGCACATTACCGATGTGATCTGTGCCGATGATGTTGGCCGCGCTATTAACCCGCAACAGATCGAAGGCCAGATCGAGGGTGCAGTGGTGCAGGCAGCTGGCTACACATTGATGGAGAACTTCATCCAGGAGGGCGGCTACACCAAGACGCCGTACTTCTCCAACTACTTGATCCCCACGGTGATGGACGTGCCTGACCGCGTGCAGTCCCTCATCCTCGAATTTGCCGATCCCAACGGCCCGTGGGGTGTGCGCGGTATGGCCGAGATGCCCTATGTGCCCTTTGCCGCGGCGGTCACCGCCGCGGTGTACAACGCCACCGGCGTATGGATCGACCAGTTTCCCCTGGTGCCTGAGCGCGTGCTGCGCGCCCTGGGCAAGCTCTAGGCAGTATGTCGTTCGTTGAACGTGTCCTGTTTGGCGAACCCCTGTGGCTGGACCGTGCTGCCCGCGCCGGCCTGAGTGGCTCGCTGGCACAGCTTTCTGACGGCAAGACCTACTATGAAAGCGCTGGCCCTGCCAACGGTAGGCCAGTCGTCTTGATCCATGGCTTCTCCATGCCCAGCTTTATCTGGGATCCTACATTCGCGGCATTGGCCGGGGCGGGTTTTTGCGTCACGCGCTATGACCTGTATGGCCGTGGCTGGTCTGACCGCCCGCAGACGCGCTACGACAAGGCGCTCTTCGTGCGCCAGCTCGCCGAGCTCATGGACGCGCTCAAGCTGCCGCACGCCAGCTTGATCTCGCTCTCCATGGGCGGCGTCATCGCTGCCGAGTTCGCTTTTCGTTTCCCCAGGCGCGTAGACCGTCTGAGCTTTGTAGACCCGGCTGGTTTTGACCTCGGCCTGCCGCTCGCCGTCAAAGCCGTGTTCTGGCCCGGCGTGGGCGAGTTGCTGCTGGGCGTGCTGGGGCGCATGGGGCGCCAGACTCTACTCGAGAGCATGCTGGCGGATTTTTATGAGCCCTCGCCTGCTGCCATCGCGTCGTTCAAGGCGCGCTACTTCGAGCAAATGCAATACCGCGGCTTCAAGCGCGCCTTGCTGTCCTCGCTGCGCAGCGGCATGCTGGATGAGGACTTGCAACTCTATCGCCGTCTGGGCCAGACTGGCAAACCGGTGCAGCTTGTCTGGGGCGAGCTGGATGAGACGGTACCCTTCCGCCACGCGCTTACATTCGTAGAGTTGGTGCCGCAGGCCGAGTTTCACTCCATCGCGCAGGCCAAGCACATCCCGCACTTTGACCGGCCAGACGTGGTCAATCCATTGTTGATCGAGTTTCTGCAAAGGGGTGCATGACGAGTATGACTTGCTTGTCATTGCGAGGCAGCCGCGTAGCGGCGTACGAAGCAATCTACCTACATCGATTTGACATCGAGCACGCGAACTGTTTTACGTCTTTGCGAGCGCAGCGAAGCAATCCCCAAGCTGACGCGCCAACCATGCATCACCGAGATCTTTGCTATGACTGAGCCCATCGCTGGCATCCTGCTCGCCGGCGGCGACTCCAGCCGCCTCGGCCAGCCCAAACAGCTGCTCGACTGGAAGGGCAAGCCCTTCGTGCGCCAGATAGCCGAAACCGCCCTGGCCGCCCGGCTGGCGCCGGTGATCGTGGTCACCGGGGCGGCCGCCGCCGAGGTGACCGCCGCCCTGCACGGCCTGGATGTGCAGGTAGTGCACAATCCCCACTGGGCCGAGGGGCAGAGCACCTCGGTAAAAGCGGGGCTGGCCGCCGTGCCGCCTCAGGCGGCCGCCGCCATCTTCATGGCGGTGGACCAGCCCCAGTTGCCCGTGCGTCTGCTCGACTCGCTGCAGGAGCAACACGCCTTTAACCAGCCGCCCATCGTCGCCACACTGGTGGACGGCCGCCGCAGCATGCCGGTGTTGTTCGACCGCAGTACCTTCGCCGATTTTGACACCCTGCAGGGCGACATGGGCGGCCGCGCCTTGTTCTCCAAGTACCAGGTCACCTGGTTCCCATGGTTGGATACGTCCATGGCGATCGATGTAGACACGCCAGAAGATTACGAACGTCTGTTGCGCATGGTGGGGTAGTGCGCGCCTTTATTGCTTTTGAGCTCCCCGAATCTTTGCGCGCCGAGTTGACCGCGCTCAGCGCCAGCTTGCAGCGCGCTCTGGCCGGGGTGCCGTTGCGCTGGGTGCCGCCGCGCAACATGCACCTCACGCTCAAGTTCCTCGGTGAGCTTGAGCGCAGCCAGGCTGCGGCGTTCGGCGCGGCGCTGGAACGCATCGCCAGCCAGCACACAGCACTCGATGTGCGCTTGAGCGAGTTGGGCGTATTTCCGAACATACAACGGCCGCGCGTGCTGTGGGTCGGTCTGCAGGCGCCAGCGGCCCTGGATCAGATTGCCAGCCAGGTCGAGCAGGCTGCGCAGGCGCAGGGCTTTGCCCCGGAACCGAGGCCGTTCACGCCGCACCTCACCCTTGCGCGTACGCGCCGTGAGGCCGCGCCCAGCCAGCTAGCGGGTGTGCAGGCCGCCCTGGCGGCGCAAGCTGTGCCAGCGCTCCGCGCCGGCCTGAGCGAACTTGTGCTGTTCGAGAGTCAACTCAAAGCGGGTAGCGCCGTATATAATCCTCTTGTGCGTATTTCCTTGCGCACAGCTAAAGGATAAGTATTTGGAACCATTTGAACTGGCTCGCAAGATCGTAGACGCCCTGGAAGATAAAAAGGGCGAAGATATTATGGTGTTGGACCTGCGTGAGCAGGCGCCTATCACCGACTATTTCGTGATCGCCTCCGGCACCAGTGAACGCAACCTCAAGGCGCTGCAAGACGCCATCGTGGATGAGATCCGTCCGCAGGTGAGCTATAAGCCGCGCCTGGAAGGCAAGCCCGGCGAGGGTTGGCTGCTGGCCGACTTTGGCAGCGTGATGGTGCACTTGTTCTCCTACGCCCAGCGCGACTATTACCGCCTCGAAGACCTGTGGGAAGATGCCAAAGTCGTGCTGCACGTGCAGTAGCAAACAGCATCACAAAGAAATCTCCTAATCACTTAATCAGTTGCTCTAATTGTTTATATCCGTCTTTGCGAGCCCGCCCTAGGCGGGCGAAGCAATCCCCAAGCTTGCTATGAATTCAAACTCGGGGATTGCTTCGTCCGCGCCGCTGTGCGGCGCAGTCCTCGCAATGACAGAAAATTTCTCAGTCTGTCATTGCGAGGAGTATTGTCGCTTGCATCTCCATGCAAGCGACAAACGGACGAAGCAATCTGGTTGTAATCCGGCTTGGCGATCAACTAGCGGGGCAGGTTGCTTGACTGCGCGCGGCTACGCAGTACAGCCCTCGCAATGACAGACAAAAAACAGGCGGCCTGTGCTTGCACGGGCCGCCTGTTTTAAATCTCAAATCTCTGCTTTTTTCTACTTGCCTTCAAACACCCATTTGTCGATGTCGCGGTTCCAGCTCACCAGCTCCTCGGCCTTGAACCACAGCGCCACTTCGCGCTCACCGGTCTCGGGCTTGTCTGATGCGTGGGTGAGGTTGCGGCCCACTTCCAGACCGAAGTCATGGCGGATGGTGCCCGGCGCGGCTTCGGTGGGGCGGGTGGCACCCATCGTCTGGCGGATGGCCGCCACGGCGTTGGGGCCTTCCCAGGCCATCGCCATGACCGGGGCGGAGGTGATGTACTCCACCAGGCCGTTGTAGAAGGGTTTGCCCTGGTGCTCGGCGTAGTGCTCCTCGGCCAGGGCGGTGCTCACCTGCATAAACTTGGCGCCCGCCAGGCGCAGGCCGCGGCGCTCCAGGCGGGCGATGATCTCGCCAACCAGGGCGCGTTGCACGCCATCTGGCTTAACCAAAACTAAACTGCGTTCCAATGTGCCTCCACAAAAAATGCTCAGAATAGATTTCTGCTGATAATTCGCAGCAGCATTTTACCAAGTAGATGAGGGCCAGCCGCTTACAGCAGCGATTTGGCGCGGGTGTAGCAATCCAGCGCCTCGGTGAGCTGGTTGTTGCGCATGTAGGCATCCCCCAGCGTTTGCCATACGGCCACCTGGCGCGGGAAGCGGCGCGAGGCAGCCCGCAGGTCGGCGATAACTTCGTCCAGGCGGATGCGGCGGCGCAGGAAGTAGCTGTAGGCTTCGGCGGCGTCGCCCAGGTTGCCGTAGCTCAGCGCCTGGCGCGCTTCGGCCAGGCGGTCCTGGACCTCTTCGGGGGAGAGGCCGCGGGCGCGCTTGCGCGGCGCTGCGGCCGCGGCTGTTTCCGTAGCGGCGGCCGCAAATTCCAACTCGTGCGCTTCTGGCTCTGGCTGCTCGGCCTCGTACGAGGTCTCGTACGAGTTCTCGTATGAATCTTCGTGCGAAGTCTCGCGCGCGGGTTCAGCCTCGTATGCGGGCTGCTGCTCGTATGTTTGTGTCAACTCAGCCTGCGGGGTAGCCTGTTCAGGCTGTTCCGCCTCAGGCTGCTCTGCCTCAGGCTGCTGGGCCTCGTATGAGGGCTCGTACGAAATCTCGCGCGCGGGTTCCGCCTCGAGCTCGTATTCATCTTCCGCATATGCAGCCGCCTGAGGAGTGATCGGCAGCCCGTCTGCGGCCAGCGTTTCCACTTCATAGGTGGCTTCGTTGGACTCTTCGCTTGGGTGTGCCCAGCCCTCATCATCTTGTGCGCTGGGCAGCGCTTCGCTATCGGGCTCGCCAGTGGGCAGTTCGCTGGTGGCGGGCAATTGGCTGGCAGGTACCCAACGTGGCTCGATCACCGGGGCAGGCGCGCTGTCCTCTGTTTCATCTTGGCTGGCGGCGTCTTGCTCAGACGCCGCATCCCAGGCTGGCTCTTGCGCTTGAGCAAGGCGGCGTAGCCAATCGGGCGTGTCGTCTACTGGTGCGTCGGCGTTGGTCGGCTCTGCGGCTGGCTCCGGTTGTGCTTCAGCCGTCTCAGGCTCCACGGCATCCGGTTCGCTGGGCCACTGGGGAGCTTCGTCTTCGTCACCAGCATATGTGGCGCGCAGGCTATCGGTGTCTTGGGGGCGTAGATCGCTCAGCCAGTCCGGGGCATCGTCCAGCGGGCGCGGCGCGATCGGTTCGTCGGCAGGCTGCTCTTCCAGCGAGCCGGTGAAGTGGCGCAGCCAGCCAGGCGTGGCGTCTTCAGCAGGCTCGCTTGTCAAGGCTTCATCAGACAGTTCCTGGCTGAAGGGTGAATCCTCTTCCAGCCCGCGCTGCGCGTCTGCTTGTGCTGCGTCGTTATCCGTTGCTGCGTCCACCGGGCCAGCGGCTGCGGCCAGCTCATCCAGCCAGCCGAGGTTCTCGCTCAATTTTGGCGCAGCCGCGTGGGCCTGCTCTGGTTGTTCGCCTTGCTCGGCCTGCATCCAATCCGGCTTGGCAGTGCTGCGTTGCGCTGGGTCAGTGAGCAACTCGTCTTCGGCTACGCCGCGGCGGGCGGCCAGGCCCTCCAGCCAGCTCAGGGTTTCGTCTTCTTCGCCGCCCTCATCGGCTGGGGCGCCGGCTTCGGCCTGTGGCTCAGTGAACGCCGCGGTTGGTTCATCCGCTTGCGCCTCGGGTTGTGCGGCCGTTTCCTGCATGCTGCTTGGATCTTCAGTGGGGGTTTGCCAGCCAGCCAGTGCGTCCAGGCGCTGGGTGCTCTCCGCGTCGTTCAGCTCATCCGTGCGCGGCAACTCGCTATCGTCATCCGCCATGCCAGAGCTGGCCTGCAATTCATTCAGCCAGTTGGGCTGTGCTGCGGCTGCGCTCTCCTCCGCTTCAGTAGGCACCGTGTCTGCTTGCCCATCTGGCGTATCCAAAATATCGCTGCGCAGCTCAGGTTCGGGATCAATAAAGGCGGGCGTATCCCCGAGTGCGCTGGCCGCTGGCCGCGTGGGTTGCGTGTGTGCCAGCGCGTCTTCGTTCATCTCGGCCAGCCATTCCGGCACGGGGCGCTCGGGGGCGGCTTCGCTTGGCGCGCCGTCCTCCTCGGTGAAGGCGGTGTCCAGCCAACGCAGTTCGCCGGTGGGTAGCCAGCCAGTGGGGCGGCCAGTGGCTTGGCCACTAGCCTGCGGCTCGCCTTCGTTGGTCTCGGGCGCCGCTTCGTCAGGTGCGGCGTCGCCAGTTACTGCTTGGGCTGCCTCGTGTGCTTCCACATCCCCCAGGTCCAGTGGGCCGGTGGGCTGGAAGCCAGCTTGTTCAAACTCTTCGGTCCAGCGTTTGCCGGGGGCGGCATCAGGATCCAAACTGGCGGTGGGGTTACTAGGGCGCAGCTCGCGCAGCCAGTCAGGAATGTCGTCTGGTTCCAGCGCGCCGGTCTGGAAGGGGGAGTGGGGCGCTAGCGCGCCGTCATTCACAAGGCCTTGGTCTACCGGTTCCAGCCCTTCCAGGCTGCTCATGACAGAATCCGGCTCGACCACATCACTTGCGGTAGGAGCATCCATGTCTTCCACAGAGAGCCAGCCGGGCAGGTCTTCTTTTTCGTATTCGCTGTCGGTTTCGCCTGCTGCCGCGCCGGGTGCGCCGAGCAGCATGGGGCTGTCCAACTCCAGCGCATCGATCATGACGCTGTCGGCGGGCACATCGTCTACATCCTTGAGCGTGCTTACCTGGGCGGCGTATGGATCCAGCTCTTCGACGCGCTCCCAGTACGGGGTTGCTTCCACATCGCGCTGACTGTTGCGCAAAATATCCACCATGACGCGGTTGGCATACAGGCAGTAGGGCAGCTTCTGGATGATCTGCGAGCACACCGCACTGGCTTCATCCGGCTGGTTGTTCTTGTAATGCATCTCCGCCAGCAGCACTTGCAGATCCGGGCGCTGGGCGTCTTCGGCCAGGGCGTTGTTCAGCTCACCGATGGCCTGGTTGAACAGGTCGCCGTGTGAGTACATGCGCGCCAGCGCACCGCGCGTTAAACGCACCTTGGGCGGCTCGTAGCCTTCGCGCAGGCCATACAGGCGACGCATCTCGCCTTGCACGGCTTTGTTGGATGGCTGTGACTCAAAGGCGCGTTCCATCTGCCAGATGGCGGCGTCCAGGTTGCCTTCGTCCTCACGGATGATGCTCATGCCAATGTGGGCCACAAAATCATCTGGGATGGATGAGAGCACGCGCTGAAACAGGTCACTGGCCTCGCTGTGACGCTTGCTCTCCAGATAGGCTTTGCCCATCAGACGGTAGGTAGCGATGTTCTTTGGGTAGGTTTTGAGCACATGGCGACAGTGCGCCAGGGCGTCTTCTACCTGATTGGAGTCGATTAGCTGATCGATCCCTGAGAGATACTCGCGTAAATTGGTAGCAGCCATGCGTTTGGGAAAGTAGTATGCCATTTTAGAGGCATACACGCAAGCAGCGCGGGCGAATTGTCTCTGCAGGAGTATCATTCGCTGCATGAGCCATTCGATTGAAGCACACGGCCTCAGCCGCAACTATGGCGGCCTGCGCGCCGTAGACGGGCTGAGCCTTTCTGTGCAGGCTGGCGAGTTGTTCGCCCTGCTGGGGCCAAACGGCGGCGGCAAGACCACCACGCTGGGCATGCTCACCACGCTGCTGCGCCCCAGCGCGGGTACGGCCCGCGTTGCAGGCTACGATGTGGCCGCCCAGCCGCACGAAGTGCGCCGCTGCATCGGTGTCGTTTTCCAAGGCCCCAGCCTGGATGAGCAACTGACGGCCCGCGAGAACCTGGATTTCCATGCCCGCATCTATAACCTGCCACGGGCAGTTTTCCGGCAGCGTAGCGATGAGCTGCTGGCACTGGTGGAGCTGGCCGAGCGCCAGCACGAGCCGGTGCGCAACTTCTCGGGCGGCATGCGCCGCCGTCTGGAACTGGCCCGCGGCCTGATGCACCAGCCCCAGGTGCTGTTCCTTGACGAGCCCACGGTGGGACTGGACCCGCAGACGCGCCGGGCGATGTGGGACTACTTGCACACCTTGCGTCAGCAAAGTGGCGTGACCATCTTCCTCACTACGCATTACTTGGAAGAGGCCGAAGGCTGCGACCGGGTCGCTATCCTGGATAGCGGCACGCTGGCCGCGCTGGACACGCCCGCTGCGCTCAAGGCCACGCTGGGCGGCGATGTGCTGCACTTCCGCGTGGCGGATGTACAGGCTGCCGAGCAGCTCTTGCACGCTGAGGGGTTGGCGGTGCGCCGCGGCCCTGAAGGCCTGGCCGTCGAAGTGGGCGATGGACCGCAGCGCATCCCCGAGTTGGTGGCGGCGCTGGAGCGCGGCGGCCACGCCGTGCAGGCCGTCAATCTGCGCCGTCCTTCGCTGGAGGATGTGTTCATTAAACTCACCGGCCGCGCCATCCGCACTGAGGCGCCAGACGCCGCCGAAGCGCTCGTCCGCCGCGGCCGCATGGGGCGCAGCAGACGATGAGCGCCTTCTATACGATCTGGCTGCGTGACCTGACGCGCTTCCTGCGCAACCGCTCACGCATCTTTACCTCGTTGGCGCAGCCGCTGCTGTATCTGGCTATCTTCGGCACGGGGCTGTCCAGCTTGTTGTCCGGCACGGCATCCCTTGGCGGGGTGAGCTTCACCGCCTTTGTGTATCCCGGTGTGATCGGCCTGACGATCATGTTCACGGCGCTGTTCACGGCGATCTCTGTGGTGTACGACCGCGAAGCTGGCTTCTTAAAAGAGGTGCTGGTCTCGCCCGCCTCGCGCCTGGCGGTGGCGTTGGGCAAAGTGGCCAGCGGCGCAACCATCGCACTCCTGCAGGGCCTGCTGACCCTGCCGCTGGCCTGGCTGCTCGGCCTGCCGCTCACGCTGGGGCAGGTGGTGCAGTTGGCAGGCATCATGGCTGTGCTGGCGGCCGCGTGCACGGCGCTCGGCTTGCTGGTCTCCACGCGCTTGCGCGGCATTGAGGGCTACAACGTCATCATCAATTTCCTGATGATGCCGCTGTTCCTGCTCTCCGGCGCGTTGTTCCCGTTGGCTGGGTTGCCGTTGTGGATGGATGTGCTGGTGCGCATCAACCCGATGGCTTACGCTACTGACGCGCTGCGCCAGGTGGCGCTGGCCGGCGCGGCGCAGCCTGGCTTCCTGGCGGCCAGCCGCCTGCATCCGGTGGCTGTGGATGTGCTGGTGCTGCTGGGCTTCTTTGTGCTCTTTCTTGTGCCCGCGGTGCGGGCGTTTAGTAAGCAGGAGTAATGTACTGTAGTAGTCTTTGATAATGTAGATTGCATCGGTTGCTCCCCTGAAGTTAGATTTGCTTAGCCCTTGTAGAAGTGCCTGCATTGGTCTTATATAAATGCTCTGAGAGTGCTATATGCATGAAGAGCATTGCACCCAGAAATGACAAGTTGGCGAGTATGAACAAGGCTTGATCGGAATGTTGTCTTGCGATTGACCTTCCGAGAGAGGTTCCCACGAGTAACAACCCGGGCAGGGTGACCCGTAATAGCCACACGAGCCGTTTCCCTTGGCGCGAGCCAATGGCTAATTGCTCCGCCCACATACGAATAAACAGCCGAGGAAACATCGCGTGGATGCCGAGAATGAGTAGTGCAAGGCCGCTCACCGCGAATGCACTGGTCATGATGTCAGGGAACAGAGTGATTGACCAGAGCCTGATTGCGTTAAGCAATAAAGCTGCTACGATACTTATCCTGGATCTCTTAATCTGCAGGGCTCGGTTCTTGCCACTGAGCGCAGTATAAACAGCGAGGGCGATCGCCAATATCAAAAAACTTGGGGACGCATCCAGTGAATACTTTGGCATGCCAAGAAAACTGGGTGCTGCAAATGCCAGTATCACAATGAAGGCAACTATGGCCATAGCTATTCCCCGCTGCTTCGCCCAGGCAAAAGAATCCTTTTGCCTTCCTGGCGTTCCAAACTCAAGAAATAGCAGATATGGGCCGCGTGGAGCGAGCTAGTGTATGCCTGCACCATTAAGAAAGCTGCGCCAATAACAGTGCTTGCCGTTAGTGTAACTTGCTCAGATGGATGACGATTGAGCCAAAATCCTATCGCGATGGCGTAAGGCACAATGGCTCCGAGTGCCACCAAAAGAAACAACCATAGCCCAAGGCCGTGCTTAGAGTAATCGAGCGCCACAGGCCTAGATAAATCCCAAACACTGTGCTTTACATTGAGCATTCCTCCTGTAATCAGACGCGCATGGTTGCTTTGCAAAACACCTAGCTGATAGACAGTCAGCAAGATCCAGGCAACCAACAATAGCCCAATTCCCAAGGCGGCAGCAGGCAACTGCGGAGCGACGGAGAGCATAACAAGAATGCTCTGGAACAACGTACCAACAACACCCATAAAGTAGTAGAGCTTCGCATTTCTACACCATGGGATAAACACGAAGCACAATAGCGAGTAACCAGTCGCTACGACAGCTACCTGGGCCCATTGAAAGCGTGCTATCAGCGCCCAGATAAATAGAGTTAGCAGGAGGTTGGCCGCCACAAACGTATACATGTACTTGAGATGGGCTGGTTGCACCATTCTGCTTTTTATAGCTCGCATACGTTCTCTTCTTAACTTATCCCCTCTTGTATTGAAAACCCGCGGGGCTTTTGCTTCCCGCCGCGCTCAGCCCGCCAGCACTGCGGCGGCCTGGCGCCGGGCGCGTACGCGCTGCGCCAGGTCCAGCAGGGCGGCCAGCGCCTTCTGCCCCCATGTGCCGCCCAGGCGCATCGCGGCGAAGAACAGCGCCAGCGCCACCACGCTGGTGTAGGCGGCGGCCGCTTCGCCGAATGCTGAGCTAAGCACCAGCTCGATCAAGCTAATATGCGGGCTGCCAAAGCGCCACAGCAGCCAGCCTGCCAGCACGCCCAGCAGCCAGCCGCCAAAGCCAGCGATGCGCTTGTTGCCGCCCAGCGCCACCCATAGGCCCAGCCCGCCGCCCAGGATGGCGGCTAGCAGGTAGCCGCTACCCAGACCGAGTTGCTGCGCCAGGTGCGCGCTAGGCGCCGGGCCGCCGACGGCAGCCAGCAGCCAGGCGGCGAGGGCGCCGGTTGCGGCGCTGAGTGCAAGTGTGCGTATGTGTGATTTCATGTTTACCCCTTGGCTCATCTAGAAAAATGAAAATATCATCATTGAGACGCTCAGGTATATCAACCAGATGGGTGTTATTCGGTCTTTTAGATACTGAAGGAGGTACAACGCAAGCAGAAAGCAAAGACCAGAACCAACATAGAGAAAAGCATTGGATGCAATGTTGCGAAGTACTAAGGACACAAAGATGATTAAAGTAATAGACAGGACTTTGTGGCGATACCAGAACTTGCTCCAAAAAAGGTATAGGTTTCGTATAAATCTATCCGGTATCCTGTCGGCATAGACTGCTGCTTGTGAATAATTGCTTGAAAATATCTCAATCTGGGCGAGGAGCATGTTTAGCCAATGTGCTTCAGGATAGTCTTCCATCGTTTCAAGCAATAAATTTCTGGCTTGTACATAATCTCTTTTTTGTAGGAAATTCTCAGCCTTTCCTATTCTGGTGAAACCTGCTTTAGGAAATGTGGTGAGGATCCCATCGGAAAGAATTTCTACACTTTTTGAGTTAGTTAAAACCTTAGTATTGGTTTGAATAAGTAGCTCAGCCTCCATGGCCTCAAGAGCAGTCTCATTGCATAGAGACCTTCTCTCCTGTAGGATGTTTGTGGATTTAGAATAACGCCTTTGTAGTGCACTAATAAGCGCAACTATGGCCAAGTTAGTACAGATTTCTTCTTTGGTGGCAAGTTCTTCGACTTCGCCAAGCCCTTTGCCAGGGAACTTTGTGAAGAGAATCGAGTAAGTGTATTTCATATTTTTCATTTCGTTCAGAAACCTAATCCAAGTGCTGTTCTTGCGGCTTCAAGAAGTTTATACAGACCTGCGATGGCTGCCGGAACCAATGGGCCAAGGAAATAAATCGCCAATCCAACTATTGCTGCCGCGAAACAGGGCCGCGAACATTGGCAAAGTACTTGATGTCCTTTCGCTTCCCTTGATTTACTCGTCTTTTTTAGACACGGAATCCATTTGGCTTCTTTGGAGCGCTCTATAGCGCACAAACATGCGTCCCAACCAGGCTCCGATAGTCCCTATTATTGCGACTACTATGAAATCTTGGACGGTCATAACTCGCTTCCTATGAAATTTGCCGCTTCTCGGCCCACAAAGGGAATGCTTGTAAATGCGCCACAATGTATGACAATGAAATGAGGAAGAAGCCTGCTGCCAAGTCCCAGCTCCCGTTGCCCTCGGCTATAGCTTTGCCAACCCAGTATCCATTTGCTCCGAAAATGCCAGACAACAATATGAAGAGCTTTAGGAATTTGTTTCGAGGGTGAAACAACTCATCTTGGATCTCCCGAGAAAGGTTAAAGCTAATTGCGGGTAGCGCAAAGATGAATAAATAGATAATGAAAGCCGTTACTATGGCTGGAAGACCTCCGTCCCAAGAACTTATCAAATACCTGGCACCCCCATTGAAAATTATGAAACCGAGCAAGAAGGCATAAAGTAGCTTTGTGGTGAAGGACTGTGTATATTCACCAAGCATCCAAGTGCATAAAAGCAGTAGTGCTAGAGTTATGTGGAAGTAAATGATGTGGGGAGAAAGAACTGGGGCCCATAGTAGTACAAGCGCAAAGAGAGCTCGCGCTGCAGATCCTTGCATCATGTAAATGATTGCCTCACGGTTTATGCGCTTTTTCAATAGCACTAATCATCCTTTTTTAGCAGTTCAAACCCAGCGTCTTTGACAGCATCAACAATAGGGGCAGTTATACCTGCGATTGCAAAACCTAGTCCCAAGGCTAGCAAGCCAGATGCCCATAGTGGAGCACTTGCACCAAGGATTAGACCGGCGAGCAAGGCGGCGCCGACGCCGACAGCTATAGAAGCAAGAAAATCGACGGTGGTTGACAACGCGAATTCGTAGCTTTTCCAGCCGTATTCACTGTGCTCGCCAGTTGTGAAGTCCACGTAATTTGTTCCTACTGCGATTAATGTGTCAAGCCATAAGCCAGTCTTGACCGAATGCAATAGTCCGCTTTGAGTTACTTGTACTCTGTTTGGAAGACTGTAGCGTGTTCCAGAAATTCCCATGGCTTGGCGAAAATCTATTCGCCTTCCAAGTGACAAGCCCGGTGCACTCACTGAGAAGTAAGTACGGTTTGGAAAGTTTGGGTTCTGCGGAAGCGTTGTGAACTGGATTTGACTCATTTGCCCTGCTGCGTATATTCCTTGACCAACCCGCACAAGATCTGGCCATGAGAACGGCGGCTCCGGGAATGGAGGATGATCGATAAAGGCTTCTCCTCTGCCGAGAGCATCCGCCAGCCCCTGATACCTTTGCGCCGTAGCCTCCCAGCCGCGCTCTCGGTTCTTGCGATCCTCTATATCCTGTAGCCAGGCTTTGCCTACATGCGTCATCCATAGGTTGTACAGCCCTTCTGGGTTGTTCAACATTGCCAGCGCCTGGTCGATCGGCAGATGCGGGAACATGGCCAGCAGCTCGGCATCGGTAATATCACGTGCCTGCAGGTCGATCAGACCTTTGCGCAGGGCGGCCATGTCCTCTTGTTTTTGTTGCAGCGCCACTTGCGAGTACACATTCTCACGCCACAGCCATTCTATAGTGGCCGCTGTGAGCTGGCCGGTGTTGGCTGCATAAATGGCGTTGGCGAGATCCACATGCGGGAAGGCGGCCAAGAAGCCTTCAGGGGTCAATGTTCCATCCGCCAGCATACGCAGGGCCAGCTCCAACCCGGCTGGGCCATCAGGGAAGTTGGGATGTAGTGCCGGGCTTTGTGGCCCGCCCTTGGCCAGGCGTGGCTCCTCGTCTTCTTCCGCAGCCTTGCGCAGCGCCTCCTGCGTCAGCGTGAATTTCACCACTTTGTCCCATATGTCTGGGTCAAAATTGGGGTGCGTGGCTTCGGTCCCCGTCACTGTGGGCAAGGCGATCACCTGCCCAGGCTGCAGCATGAGATTGTCGCTGCCTTTGGGCACATTGGCATCGATCAGTTGGCCCGCCATGCGCTGGTTGCCATAGATCTTCTCGGCAATGCTGAACCAGTTGTCGCCCGCTTGCACGGTGTAGCCGCCGCCGCCCACTTGGGTGTCCTTGGCCGCTTGGCGCGCTTGCTCGTTGAGCTGTGCGCCGGTAACGGTGTAGGAGCCGCTGGCGAGGAGCGCGTTGTGCGTGATGATGCGCGCCTCCTCCACAGAAATGTTCGGCCTTGCCCCGGCCGCCTTGACCTGTGCCAACACGTCTTCGTCTGAAAGGTGCGCGGCCATCAGGTTGTCGGGATGGATCTTGAATGGGTCGGGCTCGTTGCGGCGGCGTTCTTCTTCCTCGCGCTTCTCTTTCTCCGCCATGGCGATCGCCGTAGCGGCTGCCGCCAGCGTCAGCGCCGCCGGTCCCCACACTGCCGCATTGGCCGGGGTGGCTTGTTGCAACTGCTGCACAAAAGCAGGCTGGGGCTGCAGCTCGGTGATCACGGTCACCGAAGGTTGCACATCGGCAAAGCTTGCCGCGGGCGGCGGGCTGCCCGGCTCACCCGAGGGCACAAAGGATTGCAGCGTGCCCGCTTGTGCCCCATCTTGTGTGCTGAAGCCAGCCGCGTCAGGATCCGGAATGCGGATGCACGCGCCGCGGCTGGAAGAATTGCCAGACGCGTCTTCAACGTACACCTGCAGGCTGTAGTCGCCCACGGGGGCTATGCTGCCGTCGCTAAATGTGCGGTTCCATGTCCAGCCCTGTGGTGGGGCAGGGAAGATTTCGGTCAGGCTCTGGCTGCCATTGCTCACCGTCAGGCTCACCAGGCTGATCGGTGCTGTACCCGGCCCAGCATTCAGATCCAGCGCCTGCCAGATCGGCCAGCAACCTGAAGAGAGGTTGATATAAGGCACCGCATTATCCACCTGCACGCTCACTTGCGCTGGCGCGCTGTAGTGCCCGGCCTGGTCTTCTGCGTATACCTGTATCGTGTAGTGGCCATTGGGCACTTCGGTACTGTCCCAATGCAGCTGCCATGCGCCGCCAGAAGTAGCGACACTTTGATTCAGTGATCCGTTGAGCGAGAAATGCACGGCTACCACACCGCTGGTAGCGTCGCTTGCCGCCCCCGCCACCATGGCGGCCCCGCGCGCCGGCGCGTCATAAGCATCCAGGCTGAGCGTGGGCGGGGCCGTATCGCGGCCCAAGGCTTGTGCCGCCGTGTAGCTCTCCTGCCCGGCCTCATCTATCGCACGGAAGACCACGCTGTACGCGCCATCGCTGCTGATCGTAGCGCTGGTATTCTGCCAGCCGCCGCCATTCACTTGCACTTCCTGGGCGGCCAGCCCGCTGGTGGCGTCCGCGCCCACCGCCGTCAGCGTGATGTCGCCAACGTACCAGCCGCCGTTGCCTTGTCCGCCGCTGACCAGGCCAACAATAACCGGCAGGTCGTTATCGATTTTGAGGGTGCTGCTACCCATGCGGGAACTGTCGCCATAGCTGGAGAGCGCCCAGTAGTTGGCATTGGCTGAGCCGGGGTTGCCCGCAACACTGCAACTCGTGCCGGGGCAGAAGAACGTATTCCCGTCCAGATTGCCTTCAATACCCAGGATGCTATAGCCACCCAGTGGCTCATTGGCGCCGAGTGCTATGCTGCCGCTGCCAATGCACCAGCCGTTGGTGCCGTTTTGGGCGCACTGCACCGTGCCCGAGACGGTAGCCTCGGGGTGATAGTGTGTTTCAGTCCGCGTGGTTTCAATTATGGAGAAGCCCGGCGTGCAGTGAGAATTCACGGCTTCCCATCCGCAAATATCCCGTTGGCGATCTGTGCCTGGATGCTCGTTGCATGAGTGTCTGATGTAACAGACTTGCCCACTTGGCCCAGTGAGCAGCCACTCATCCTTATCCGTGTCTCGGACAGTTTCAGACTCAGTAACCGTCACAGAGTAGCCGCGGTCCGGCCCCAGGTAGGCGGCCAGAGCAGGGATGGCTACGCCAAACGCAAATATGCCTACCAGCACGAGCGCTGGCCAGCGCATGCTTCCCCGTCTTTTGCTTAAATCGAGCTTGGGATTACGTACACTCCCCCTCATGGGTTCCATGATAACAAAGGATCGCGCTACAGCAACTTGCAACTTCGTTAGCACAGCGCGCGGCACAAAAAAAGCCCCGCTGCATTGCAGCGGGGCTTTTGGTTTGCTTCTTGTGAGCTGTGCGCGCCTTAGCGGCGGGCAGCCGCCTTCTTGGGCTTAGTGCCCACGGAGCCGGTGCTCTTGCTGGAGAGGATCGACCAGGCCAGCAGCGCAACCATCACACCTGCAGCGGCCCACTCGGCGGGGCCGAGCTTGTCGATCTGCACCACAACTGGCGCAATGATCACCGAGACCAGGTTCACCACCTTGATCATCGGGTTGAGGGCCGGGCCGGCGGTGTCCTTCAGCGGGTCACCCACGGTGTCGCCCACCACGCTAGCCTTGTGGCGCTCAGAGCCCTTGCCCAGGTTCTTCTTGGGGGTCTTGGGCTCATCTTCGATCAGCTTCTTGGCATTGTCCCAGGCGCCACCAGCGTTGTTCATGAACACCGCTAGCAACTGACCGGAGAGGATGATGCCGGCCAGGAAGCCGCCCAGCGCGTTCACGCCCAGCAGCAAGCCCACCAGGATGGGGGTCACCACGGCCAACACGGCCAGAGGCACCAGTTCCTTCTGAGCGGCGCCGGTGGAGATGTTGACGGCCTGCTTGTAGTCAGGCTTGACCTTGCCCTTGAGCACGCCACGCGCAAACTGGCGGCGGCACTCTTCCACGATGAGGGCGGCAGCACGGCTGACGGCCTGAATGGCGTAGGAGGAGAACAGCCAGGGCAGCGCGCCACCGATGAGCATACCCACGAACACCTGGGGCACATCGATGCGAATACCGATGGACTGGATCTGCTGGGCCAGCGGCACGCCAGCGGCGGCCTGGGCACGGCTTACATCCACCAGGTAGGAGCCAAACAGGGCCACAGCGGCGATCACGGCGGAGCCGATGGCGACACCCTTGGTGATGGCCTTGGTGGTGTTGCCCACCGCATCCAGGTCAGCCATGATGCGCTGAGCCTTCTTGGTGGTGGCGTCAGACTTGCCGCTCCACGACATCTCACCGATGCCGTTGGCGTTGTCAGCAATGGGGCCGAAGGAGTCCATCGCTACGTTGTTGCCCGTCAGGGTCAGCATACCGATACCGGTCATGGCGACGCCGTAGAGGATGTAGGTGATGGTCTCCGCGGCCGTGTTGCCAATGCCGCCGAAGAGCAGGATGGAGCTGAAGATGGTGGCGGCGATGACTACCGCAGCCCACACGGAGGACTCGTAGCCCACAGACAGACCCTGAAGGATCAGGGTGGCCGGGCCGGTGTCCGCCGCTTTCTTGATCTCGTCAACCGGTTTCTGGTGCGTGCCGGTGAAGTACTCGGTCATGCGGTCGATCAGGATGGCGAGCAGCACACCGATGCCGACGGCAGCGGGCGTGAGCCACCAGGCGCCGGGCAGGCCAGCATCCTTCAGGTAGAAGAAGGCGGCGGAGAAGAACAGCACCACCGAGATGACGGCAGAGGACAGGAAGCCACTAAAGATGGCGCTCATGGCCTTGGCGGCGTTGCCTTCTTTGCCAGCCTTCACGGCGTAGGTGCCGATGATGGAGGACAGCACACCGATGCCGCGCACGATCAGCGGGTAGATCAGCCATTCAATGTGACCGGTCAGGGCGTGGAGAGCCACACCCAGGATCAGGCCAGAGACGATGGTGACCTCGTAGGACTCGAAGATGTCTGCGGCCATACCGGCGCAGTCACCTACGTTGTCACCCACCAGGTCGGCCACCACGGCCGGGTTGCGCGGGTCATCCTCAGGGATGTCATTCTCGACCTTGCCCACCAGGTCAGCGCCAACGTCGGCCGCCTTGGTGAAGATGCCGCCGCCCACGCGCATGAACAGCGCCAGCAGCGTACCGCCGAAGCCGAAGCCCAGCAGGGCATCCGGCGCAGCGATGCCGAAGATGATGAAGATGATCGTGCCGCCCAGCAGGCCGAGGCCGTCGGTCAGCATGCCGGTGATGGTGCCGGCGCGGTAGGCGATCTTGAGCGCGCCACCAAAGGAGTTGCGCGCCTCAGAGGCCACACGCACATTGGCGTTCACCGCCATGCGCATACCGATCTGGCCCACCAGCAGGGAGAACACCGCACCCATCACAAAGCCCACAGCGCGGCCAATGCCGACTACGTTGCGGATCTGTTCCGGGTTGAGGGTGTGGAAGCGCTCGATGGCTTCCGGGGTGGGGGGCACGATGGTGACCGAGAAGTACATGGCCGCGGTCAATACCACGATCAGCGGGACGATCGTGCGCAGTTGGCGGCCCAGGTAGGCGTTGGCGCCGTCACGGATAGCTCCCCAGACTTCCTGCATCTTGGGGGTACCGGCGTCAGCCGCCATCACTTCCTTGCGCAGCCAGAGTGCATACACCAGGCCGAGGATGGCAATGCCAAACACGGCCCAAATGGCTCCGATCTCAAAACTGGTCAAACCTAACTCATACATGCAAAAAACTCCTGAAAAAGATTAGTGGCACAAGGCTGTTTTCCATAAAAGCTATGGAGAGCGGCCAATGGGCTCAAAAAGTGCCGGCACTAGTGGCTTACCGGCACTTTCCTTATAAACGCGACAAAAAATTGTAATTGGGCTGCTGCGCCCTGTCAAGAATGCGGGTTGGGCCGTGCAGCGCTCGCTTTGCCATTTCGGGCCAAATTCTCTCATTTTTGATTTACTTGTTGACTCCTCACTTTGATTCACTGTATAGTTTCTGTCCACTAGGAAGTGTAAAAACGCCCAGCAACAGCACCCGTTGCTGGCTTTTTATGCCCCGCCCCAGTGAGGTCTGCAACCCGAAAAGAGCGTCCCGTAGTGCTGAACGAAAAACTTCTAAGCGATATCGTCGAAAACGACCACGATCAAGACCGAGACCATCCCGCAGTTGTCCGTTTAATTGAATTAGGCCGCAAACAGGGCTATGTCACCATTGATGACATCCTCAACTTCTTCCCTGAGGCTGAGCGTGACGTAGACAAGCTGGAAGAGGCCTTTGCCGCCCTGTTGGGCGCCGGTGTGGCCTATGTGGATGACCCTGAAGGCTTGGAAGCCGTCGCCGATGCTGATTTGAGCGGCGATGAGGATATCGAAGAAGAAGAGAGCGAAAGCCGTCGCCAGCGCGAAGCAGACGACAACTACCTGGCCAACATTGATACCGATGACATGATCGGCCTGTACCTCAAGGAGGTCGGCCGCGTCCCCCTGCTCACCGCTGCCGAAGAGGTGAGCCTGGCCAAGCGCATCGAGAAGGGCCGCATTGCCCGTGAAGTGCTGGCCACCGGCCGCCTGGATGAGGGCCAGCGCAACAAGTACCGCTTTAATATTGAGGATGGCTGGGCTGCCCGTGAGCATCTCATCACCGCCAACAGCCGCTTGGTCATCAGCGTAGCCAAGAAGTATATGGGCCGTGGCGTACCCTTCCAGGACCTGATCCAGGAAGGCAACATTGGCCTGATCCGCGCCGCCAAGAAGTTTGACTACCGCCGCGGCCACAAATTCAGCACCTACGCCACCTGGTGGATCCGCCAGGCGGTCACACGTGCCATCGCAGACCAGGGCCGCACTATCCGTGTGCCTGTGCACATGGGCGACCAGATCAACAAGTTGCTGCGCGTGCAGCACCAGCTCACCCAGCGCCTCGGGCGCGAACCATCCGTGGAAGAGCTGGCCGACGCGCTGGAAGTGCCCGCCAAGAAGGTGGAGAACATGATCCAGGTGGCGCGCCGCCCGCTCTCGCTGGAAACGCCCACCGATGATGAAGAAGACTCGGTGCTGGGCGACTTTATCCAGGATCACGAAGCCCCGGCCCCGGATGACTCGGCCACCTACAACCTGCTGCGCCAGCACCTCGGCGAGGTGCTGGACGGGCTGCCGCCGCGCGAAGTACGCATCCTCCAGCTGCGCTACGGCCTGCTGGATGGCCAAGCCTACACGCTGGAAGAAGTGGGCAGCAAGATGGGCGTCACGCGTGAGCGCGTGCGCCAGATCGAGGCCCAGGCGCTCAGCCGCCTGCGCCATCCGGTAGTCAGCAAGAAGCTCAAAGAGTACTTGGGCGAGAACTAAACATAAAAAAGACCCGCCGACAGGCGGGTCTTTTTTTTGTGTTTTCTATAAGATGTTAAATGTCGCCTGGTGGAAGGATTTCAATCCTAAACTTGGTAGGGGCGGGTCTTAGACCGCCCCTACGCGATTCCGCATAGACTTCATGCCAATCAGCTGGAATACTCCTCGCAATGACGAGAAAGCTGTCGTTACTTGCAACTTACGCCTCCGCTTTGTTATTGATCCGTCAGTCTGTTGGAAGGACTTCAACCTAAACTTGGTAGGGGCGGGTCTTAGACCCGCCCCTACGCGATTCTGTATAGACTTCATGCCAATCAGCTGGAATACTTCTCGCAATGACGAAAAGCTGTATAGCTGCGTCCTGCGCTACTTGCAACTTACGCCTCCGCTTTGTCATTGATCCGTCAGCCTGTTGGAAGGACTTCAACCTAAACTTGGTAGGGGCGGGTCTTAGACCCGCCCCTACGCGATTCTGTATAGACCTCATGCCAATCAGCTGGATACTCCTCGCAATGACGAAAAAGCTGTATAGCTGCTTCCTGCGCTACTTGCAACTTACGCCTCCGCTTTGTCCTTGCGAAGTGCGGCGTTGCTACTGTGCCCTCGCGCGCTGCGCTTATCGATCTGCCCGTTCGTAGATCACTAGGCCGTCCGTTCCATAAATTTGCGTCGGAATGGAGTGAACGAGGCGATAGGTGGCGAGAAAGCGCGGATCGAGCAACACGCCAGTGCGCCCGTAGATCTCCAGGATGACGACAAAGTCGGGCAGCTGGTGCATGACCAGGTCCGGCGGGATGGCGTAGAGAAAATCGCCATAGTATTTGGCGTCCAGCGGGTAGTAAGGCAGCGTCTCTTTGGAGTTCAGGCCAACCAGATCGAGGATGCGCGCATCGTGCAGCTGGTAGCCCAGCACGCCCACATCCGCGGCGGCCACGGTGACGGGCTTGGCGCTGCTGTGGATGGTGGGCAGCAGGATCTCTGCGGCTTGGGCGTAGAGCAGCTCCAGCTCTATCCAGGCCATGTGGGGTGCCGGGCGGGTGGGCGGCTGCACAGGCTGCAAGGTCCAGCCGCGCAAGGTCGACAGCAGCGGCAGCAGGATCAACAGTGTCGCAAAGGCGCGCGCCAGCCGGTTGCCCGCAGCCTTGAAGTGCGCTGTGAGACGAATGGCGAGGGTGTGCGCGCCCATGGCAATGAACAAGATGTAAAACGGCAGCGGCGGCGTGAGATACCAGCGAAAGATCAATGGGTTGCCGATGGAAAAAGCAATAAAGTGCAGCCAGGGGAAAAACACAAAGGGCCATGCGGCCCGGTGTTGCTTGAGCACGGCCCAGGCTCCGGCGATGAACAAGAACGGATACAACCACAGCCCGACGCGCAGCCAGGCCGCGCCGAAGGTGAGGTGCTCCAGAAATGGCGTGGCAAAGTGATTGACAAAGTTGGATAGCACGCCCAGCGCTTCCGGCCGGTAGGCGTTGCCCTTGGCCGCCACGGATTGCGCCAACGGGCTGCCGAAGTACAGCCAAGCCCAAGCCGCCCAGGCCAGCAGGGGCAGCAGGAAGATCAGCATGGCTTTAGCGTTCTGGCGCCAGAAGCCGGCCTGCAGGAAGTTGGGCTGCGAGTGCAGTGCGTGCCAGACCAGCAGCGGGCCAACCAGCAGCACCGCATCCGGCCGGGTGAGGATGGCCGCCGCGGCCAGGCCAGCCGCCAGCGGGACGCGCGCGTGCAAATACGCCCACAGGGTGCCCACCAGCAGCAAGACGTACACGCTGGTCTCCAGCCCGCCGATGGCGAAGGTGACGCTGAACGGCGCGATGGCCCAAACCAGCCCACTGGCAAACCCGGCCGCCGGGCTGCCAAACTTGCGGCCAACGGTGAAGAGCAGCACAGCCGTCAGGCCGTCTGCGATGGCGGAGACCGCCACGGCGAGCTGTGGGAAGTCTGCGTTGGCCCCGCCGAACGGCAGCGCCAGCAAAACCAACAGAAGGGTGAACAGCGGCGTGGTGGTGCCGAGCACCGGCTGGCCGATGTTGTACACGAAACCGTGGCCTTCAAGGATGTTGCGCGCATAGCGGAACGTGATGAAAGCATCGTCGATGGTGCGCGGCCCGGGCAGCACACGCGCCAACACGGCGAGCGCAAACAGGGCCAGCGGCAGGTACGGCAAGGTCTTACGAAGCATTGCCACTATATTAGATTGAAAGCAATCTACTAATCAATTAATCGGTTCATCAAATTTTGAGATTAGTTGACTAGTCGATTAACAGATTTGAATCCTAATTACCAATTACCATACGCATATGTCCTTCCGCCGCCTGGTCATTGCACTCACCTTTATCGCTGTGTTCGCCATGGCGTTGCGCATCTCCACGGATACGGACACCTGGTGGCACCTGCGCACCGGCGAAGCCATCCTGCATGGCGGCGTGCCCATGACCGATAGTTTTTCGCACACGCGCAGCGGCGCGGCCTGGTTGTATCCCAGCGCCGCCTGGCTGAGCGAAGCGCAGCTGTACTTGGCGCATGCCTGGGCTGGCTTTGCCGGGCTCAACCTGTGGGTAGCAGCGCTGGTGACGTTGGCTTTCGCCTTTGTATACAAGTCGCTGAGCCGCGGCGGTATCTTTTTGCATAGCGCCATCGTGCTGCTGGCCGCGGCCAGCTCGGCGGTGTATTGGGCGGCGCGGCCGTATTTGTGGAGCTTTGTATTCAGCGCCGTGTGCCTGTGGCTGCTGGAGGCGGCCCGCCGCGGCCAGCCGCGCCGTTTACTATGGCTGCCCCTGCTCATGCTGGCCTGGGCTAACAGCCATCCCGGTTTCGCGGTGGGCTTCATTCTGCTCGGCCTCTATGTGCTGGCCCAAGCCGCCGAGTGGCTGCTGGCCGCGCCGCGCGCCAGCGTGAACGAAGCCTGGCACAGCTGGGGCAAATTGGCGGCACTGGCCGGGCTGGGCATGCTGCTGGCGGTGTGCATCAACCCGTCTGGCCCCGTCATGCTGCGCTATCCCTTTGACACAGTGGAGATGGATGTGCTGCGCGGCTACATCCAGGAGTGGCAGTCCCCCAATTTTCACGAAGCGCGCATTTGGCCCTTTGCCGCGCTGTTTGGCCTCACTCTGTTGGCGATGCTGTTCGCCGCGCGGCGGCCCGCGCTGTATGACGTGCTGCTGGTGGGGGTGCTGGGCGGCATGAGCCTGCTGGCGGCGCGCAACATTGCCCTGTTTGCGCTGGCGGCGCCCATCGTGCTCAGCCGCAACCTACCCAACCGCGTGCTGCAATTGGAGAAGCGGCTGCGTTATCGCCGCCGGCCCACACGCGCCCAGGCGGTCTTGCACGCCAGTATGCTGGCGCTGGCGCTGGTGGCGCTGGCCGCCAAGGCGGCCACGGTGCTGCCCGCTGCGGCCAATGAGCGCGCCTTGGGTGCGGGCCTGCCGGTGGCGGCAGCAGAATATATGAAGGCACACCAACCGCAAGGCGAATTATTCAACTCGTATAATTGGGGCGGCTATCTTATCTGGGCGTTGCCGGAGTACCGCGTGTATGCCGATGGGCGCACAGACTTATATGGAGATGAGCTGCTGGGCGAGTGGCTACAGATCGCTAATGCCGAGCCTGGCTGGGAAGCGCTCCTGGCCCAGCGCCAGGTCAAGCTGGTCTTGCTGGAGCCAGGCTTGGCGCTCAGCAAGCTGCTGCCTGCTGCAGGCTGGCAGCTTTTGTATGAAGATGAGCACAGCGTGCTGTTTGGACACGAATAGAGCATGAGCACAGACACCCACAACACCACCGTTACCCGCGGGCACGGCCTGCTGGAATCTTTCCTCTCGCGTTTGCGCGCCAACAAAGCCAACTCGCTCATCCCAGATGGCTTGCGCCGCGGCGCCATTTTGGATATTGGTTGCGGCAGCTTCCCGTACTTTCTCTCCAATACGCAGTTCAGGCAGAAATTTGCCATGGACCAGTTGCCCCCGTCCGTGCCGGATGACCAAATCACCTGGCATGTGCGCAATATCAATGAAGATGCCCGCCTGCCCTTCAAGGACGGCGAGTTGAGCGCTATCACCCTCTTGGCAGTGGCCGAGCACATCCGCCCGGAGAGCCTGACCACGATCCTGAGGGAGGCTTACCGCGTGCTGCAGCCCGGCGGCCGCATCATCCTCACTACGCCAGCGGGCTGGACGGATGGCTTGCTCAAGTTCATGGCGCGGGTTGGCCTGCTCAGCCGCGAAGAGATCGACGAGCACGTGATGGAATACAGCGAGCCGCTGCTGGCCTGGCATCTGGGCCGCGCCGGCTTCGCGATGGATAAATTCCAAGTCGGCACGTTTGAATTTGGCCTCAACCTGTGGGCCATGGCTGAGCGCTAGCATGCGCACTGCCTGGCCGCGCATTCTGTTAGGCCTGGCGCTGCTGGCGGTGCTGGCCGCGGCGCTTACCGCGGTCAACTTGCGCTTTACACGCGTCAGCCCCGGTGGCAATGACTTTTTGCCGCGCTGGGTAGGCACGCGTCTGTTCATCACGGAAGGTCACAGCCCTTACAGCGCCGAGACCACCGCGGCCATTCAAGACCGCATGTACGGCCGCCTGGCTGAGGCGGACGAAGACCAGGCGCTGTTCGCCTATCCCTTCTACTCCATATTGGTGTTTGCGCCGTTTGCATTAGTTGAAGACTATCCATTGGCGCGTGCGCTGTGGATCACTGCGCAGGAGATCGCCGTGGCGGCGCTGGTGTTGGCTGGCATGGCGGCCAGCGGCTGGCGCCCCGGCCGCGGCCCGCTGGTGGCGGCGCTGCTGTTCGCGCTGATGTGGTTCCACAGCGCCAAACCGCTGATCGATGGCAACGCCGCCGTGCTGGTGGCCTTGTTCGTCTCGCTCGGCCTATTAGCCATGCGGCGCAACCGCGATGGGCTGGCGGGTATGGCTTTTGCGCTCAGCACCATCAAGCCGCAGATGGTGCTGCTGGTGCTAGTGTTTGTATTGAGTTGGGGCGTGTCTCACAAGCGGCGCAGCCTGTTGGGGTCCTTTGTTGCCAGTCTGCTGGTGCTGTTGGGGGTGAGCTTCGTGTTGCAGCCGGATTGGGCCGTGCACAATCTTGGGCAAGTGCTGGCCTATGGCAGCTATACACCGCCCGGCACCTTGATCGGTGCGTTCGAGGCATGGTGGGGAGACACCGGGCGCACGGCCGGTATTGTGGTCAGCGCTTTGCTGGGCTTGCTGCTGTTTTACGAATGGGGCAGCGCCGTGCGCCAGCGGTTTGACTGGTTGGCGTGGACGGTGTGCCTGACCCTGGTACTCGGCCCGTTGGTGGGTTTGCCTTCCACCAGCTCCAACCATGTGATCTTGCTCATCGTGGTGATCTGGCTGCTGGCCTGGTGGCAACGGCGAACCGGGCGGCCGCTGGCCGCCTGGGTGCTGCTGCCGATCCTCTTTGTGGGTCTGTGGGCTTTGTTCCTGCTCACGCTACCGGAGGGCGAGGGTCAGTTTCGCGAGCATCTCAGCCTGCTGCTGGCCGCTCCGGTCTTCTTGCTGGCGAACTTGTATTGGCTGCGCTGGTGGCTGTTGCGGCCGGGCGGGACGAGCACATGACGCAGACTGCGCGGCCGCGCCCGCTGCTGGCGGCCAGCATCCTGGTGTGGTTCGCCGTAGCGTTGGCCTATTACTACGCCTTCCATCGCCCATTCACTCCCCAATTTGCTATACAGGCCGTACTGGCGGGGCGCGATGTGCTGTGCACGGCGCTGCTGTTTGCGTTGGGCGGCGCGTTGGGTACGCGGCTGCTGCCTGCCGGGTCATTGCCCGCGTTGGCGCGTCTGGCGCTGCGCGCTGCGGTGGGGTTGGGGCTGCTCGGCCTGCTATACCTGCTGGTCGGTTCGACCTTGGGCACTAGCGCCGGGCTAGCCTGGTTGCTGGCGCTGGGCTTGCTGCTGCTCCTGCGCGGCGAGCTGCGCCAGTGGGCGCGTGACTTCAGCGGGCTGGCCGAGTTGTGGCAGCACAGCGGGCGGCTGGGCCGCGCGCTGGCGATACTGTCTGGCGTCATCTTTGCCTTCGGCATGCTGAGCGTGCTGACGCCCCCGCTGGCCTTCGATACGCTGGTCTACCACCTCAGCTTGCCCAAGATCTACTTGGCGCAGGGGCGGGTGGGCTACGTACCCGAGATCACGCATTGGGGCTTCCCGCAGGGCGTGCACATGCTGGTCACCTGGGCTGGGGCGCTGGGGTCGGCACATGGCGCACTGGTCAGTTGGGGTATGGGCGCGCTGGCCGTTTTGGGCGTGCTGGGCCATGTCACCCAACGCATAAGCGCGCGTGCGGGCTGGGTGGCTGTGACGGCTTTGCTCAGCGGCAGTTCGCTGGTGAACGCGCTCAGCTCTGGCTATGTGGACTGGCCGGGAGTGCTGATGGGCTGGGGAGTGCTGCTGCTTCTGGAGCAGTGGCTGTTGACCCGTCAGCCGCGTTGGGCCATGTGGGCCGGCGTGCTGTGCGGTTTGGCCTTCGGCGCCAAGTACACCTCGGGTCTGCTCGCTCCATTGGGCGTGTTAGTTTTCCTGCTGGCTAGCAAACCTGATATCAGAGCGGCCCTGCGTTATCTGGCTGCTGCTTTTGTGTTGGCGCTGCCTTGGTTGCTGCGCAACTTCATATACACCGGCAATCCCTTCTATCCATTGTTGCTGCCGGGTGGCGAGATGGATGCCATTCGGTTGAGCTTCTATCAGGGTCTCCCTGCCCAGGCCAATTGGCTGGATGCCGTGTTTCTGCCCTTCCGTGCCACCTGGCTGGGTATTGAGGGCGGGCATATTGGCACGGCGCCCGGCTACGAGACTTCGCTCGGCCCATTGTTGTTGCTGTTCGCCATGTTGGCATGGGTGCCGAGCGCAACGGCCACGCCGCCGTTGCGCCGCGTAGCGGGCGTGCTGTCCGTAGGCGGCCTGCTGATCTGGGCCGCGGGCGGCTTACTGACCGGGCATTTGATCCGCAGCCATTTGTATTACAGCCTGTTTCCCGCCTTTGCCATACTGGCTGCGTTTGGCTTTGCCGCGGTGCAGAACCTGCGCCTGGGCACGGTGCGCGTGGGCCGCGTGGCCGCTGCCGTGGTGGCGCTCTCGTTGGCGTTGAGCGCGTTGCAAGCCGGGCTGGCTCTGCCTGAGCGCGGTGTACCGCAACTGTGGTCTGGCGAGCTGGATGTACAAGCGTACAGCGAGCGCAATCTGGGCTTGTATGCGCTGGTGATGCGCGAGCTGCCCGCGGATGGCCGCACGCTGATGCTGTGGGAAGCGCGCGGCCACGCCTGCGCGCCACGCTGCGACCCGGACGAAGTGATCGACCGTTGGCAGCACGACCTGGCGCGCTACGGCTCGCCGCAGGCCGCGGTGCAAAGCTGGCAGGCTGCTGGCTACGACTATGTGCTATACAGCCGCCTGGCCGCTCAATTTGTGCACGCTGACCCACAGCACTTTCACGTATTTGACCTGCAATCCGTTGAGGATGCACTGGCGCAATTGTCGGTGCTGCAAGACTTCAATGGAGACTATGTGCTCTACGCACTGCAGCCATGACGCGCAAAGAGTACTTCACGCTGTTTTTGGCGGGGCTGGTCGTGCTCGTATTTGTCGCCAGCCTGCAGCACAGCCCCGGCTACATGGACGCGGAGTATTACTTGCTCACCGGCCAGCAATTGGCCGCCGGGCGCGGCTTCAGCGAGCCGCTGTTGTGGAACTATCTGGATGCGCCCAGCGGGCTGCCACACCCCTCGCACAGCTACTGGATGCCCTTGCCCTCGCTGGCTGTAGCGGCCAGCACGGCCGTGTTCGGTGCCAGCTTCAACGGCGGGCGTGTGCTGTTGATCTTGATGGCTGCCCTGTTGCCGCCGCTGGCCGCCGCGCTCAGCATGCAGCTCACCGGGCGGCGCGGCTCAGCGCGGTTGGCGGGTTGGCTGGCAGTGCTGCCCGGCTTCTATTTGCCTTTCCTCACCACCACGGACAGTTTTGTTATCTGCATGCTGCTAGGCGGCTTGTTCTTCTGGCTGCTGGCGCAGCGTGCTGCCGACAGGCAGCCTGAAGTCTGGCAGCACGTTGCGCTTGGTGTGCTGGCTGGGCTGCTGCACCTGGCACGCGCCGAGGGTCCGCTGTGGTTGCTGCTGGCCGTGTATGCGGCCTGGCAGGGCGGCGGCTGGCGCGCTGGCTTGAAAGCGTTTGCGGGCTACGCGCTGGTGATGCTGCCATGGCTCGTGCGCAACGTGCTGGCCTTTGGCAGCCTGCTGGCGCCGGGCGGCGGGCACACCTTGTGGCTCACTGAATACGATGAGCTGTTCAGCTATCCGGCCAGCCTGCTCACGATGCAGCACTGGGCTGGCAGTGGCATCGTTTCGATACTCGGCGCGCGTGTCGGCGCGCTGACGCAAAACCTGGCCAGCGCCGTAGCGGTGGGCGGCCTGGTGGCGCTGGCGCCGCTAGCGGTTTGGGGCGCCTGGCGTCTGCGGACGCAGAAGGCAATTCACGTGGGTACTGCGGCCTGGCTTGCCTTGCTGCTGGCGTTCAGTTTCATATTCCCGTTCTCCGGCGCGCGCGGCGGCTTCTTCCACGCCGCGGCCGCGCTGCAACCGTTGGTGTGGGCGCTGGCCGCGGCGGGCTTGCACGCCGCGCTGGAGTGGGGCAGTGCCCGCCGCAGCTGGGACCTGACGCGGGCCGGGCATATCTTCTCAATGGGCATCTTATTGCTGGCTCTGACGCTGAGTGGCTATGCCGTGCAGCAGCGAGTATTGGCTGGCGGTGGCTGGGACGCAGGTGCAGCACATTATGCTGCACTCCACCAGCGCCTGAATGCGCTGGGGGTGGGTGCGGATGAGATCGTCATGGTCAACAACCCGCCCGGCTTCAGCCTGGCCAGCGGGCGGCCCGCCATCGTGATCGCCCATGGCGGCCCCGAGCCCGCCATGCAGGCGGCGCGGCAGTATGGCGCTAGCGTACTGCTGCTCGAAGCCGGCCAGCCCGGATGGGCTGACCTGTATGCAGCCGGGCCGCTGCTCAGCAGCCTGCAATATTTGGATGAAGTGGATGGCACGCGTATCTTCCGCCTCCCTTAACAGGCGGCAGCTGCTCGGCCTGGGCCTGCTGGCGGCTGCGGCGGTGGCGGGCTATGTGTTGCTCAGCCCACTGCGCGGCTTCCCGCTGGATGATGCCTGGATCCATCAAACTTATGCGCGCAACCTGGCCTTGCGTGGCGAATGGGCCTTCCTGCCCGGCCAGCCATCGGGCGGGGCGACAAGCTTCTTCTGGGTACTGCTGCTGACCCCCGGGGTGTGGCTTGGCCTGGCTCCGCTGCTGTGGGCTTGGCTGCTGGGCTGGCTAACGTTGTGGGGCTTGGGGGCGCTGGGCGCAGCCGCCTTTGTGCGCCTGCAGCCCAAGCTGCCGCACGCCGCTGTGTGGGTCGGCGCATGGCTACTGCTAGCCCATCACATGGTGTGGGCGGCCGTCTCTGGCATGGAGACGGCGCTGTTCGCCATGCTGTGTTTGGCGGCACTGTGGCTCTCGCTGCGTCCAGTGCCGCACGCCTTTGTGGCCGGGCTGCTGGCCGGCGCGGCCATGCTGGTGCGGCCTGAGGGGCTGACGCTGCTGGCGCCCCTGGGCGTTGCCGTGTGGCTCGGCAGCCCGCGCAAACCGGCTGCACTGGGCCAGCTGCTTGCGGGCTTTGTGCTGCTGCTGGCGCCGTATTTGTTGTTCAACCAGGCCACCTCGGGCAGCCTGTGGCCGAGCACCTTCTACGCCAAGCAGGCTGAGTATGCCGAGCTGCTGGCGCAGCCACTAGTCCAGCGCTGGGGCGCGCAGCTGGCGCAGCCGCTGATCGGGGCAGGCCTCTTTGCCTTGCCGGGCTTCTTCTATATGGTCTACGCCGCGTTGCGCGCCCGTGATTGGCGGCGCATGGCCTGGGTGGCCTGGCTGCTGGGCTTTGCGCTGCTGTTTGCGCTGCGCCTGCCGGTGACCTACCAACATGGCCGCTATGCCATGCCGCTCATCCCCATCTTTTTGGTGCTGAGCGCCGCGGGGTGGGCGGCTCTGCTGAACCGCATTGCGAACGCCAAAACTCGCCGTAGCTTTACTACGGCTTGCATAGGCATGTTGGCAACTGGCACGCTGGCTTTCTATTGGCTGGGTGGCGGTGCGTATGTGCGCGATGTGCAGTTCATCGAGAGCGAGATGGTGGCTACCGCGCACTGGGTGCAAGAGAACACACCTGCCGATGCCGTGTTGGCCGTGCACGACATTGGGGCATTAGGCTACTTTGCGCCGCGTCCGCTGGTGGATCTGGCTGGCCTGGTCTCGCCGGAGGTTGTGCCCTTCATCCGCGATGAGGCACGCCTGGCTACGCATCTCGACCAACGTGGCGTGCACTATCTCATCGTGTTCCCCGACTGGTATCCGCAGCTCAGCGCCCGCGGAGAGCTGCTCTTCACGGCGCCGCTGGGCGGGATGCAGGTCTACCGCTGGGTTGGTGGGGCGCCACAGCAGTAGAAATGCCTATGCTATACTGCCTTCACTCCCTCTTTTTGTGAACCTAACGATGCCAAAGATCAGTCTCGTTGTTGTAGAAGACCATCCCATTTTCCGGCAAGGACTTGTCGATTCGTTTGCCATGGAAGCTGACCTGCATGTGGTCGGCCAGGCATCCGAAGGCAACGAGGGGCTGGCGCTTATCAAGCAACTCTCGCCAGATGTAGCCTTGGTGGATGTCAACTTACCCAACATCAACGGCCAGCAGCTCACGCGTGCCCTGAAGAACGAAAAAAAGAACACCACCCGCGTCGTTTTGCTGACCGCTTACGATGACAGCTCCCAGGTCATCCATGCCATGGCCGCCGGTGCCGCCGCCTATTGTGTAAAAGACATTGACCCGCTCAAACTGGTGGAAGTGGTGCGCGCGGTGGCGGGCGGCAATTTTGTGGTCGGTGACCAGGTGTTGGACCAGCCCGGTTTGCAGCGTTGGCTGGGCGAGCGCAGCGTGGCTGGCCGTGCCTATAGCGACCCCGGTGAGCCGTTCGAGCCGCTCTCCAGCCGTGAGATGGAAGTGTTGGAGTGTGTGACGCGCGGCATGAGCAACAAAGAGATCGCCACGCATTTGGACATTAGCCACCAGACGGTGAAGAACCATGTCACCGCCGTGTTGCGCAAGCTGAACGTAGAAGACCGCACCCAGGCCGCCGTCTACGCATTGCGCCGCGGCTGGGTAAGATTGTATGACAATGAAAAGCGCGTCCAGGAGTAAGTGTGGCCCTATCTGATTCCCAAGACGGTGTGTTTTCGGGGTCTGCCACCTCTGCTGGATCAGCCGCAGAGGAGTTGGAGCTGGAGATCACTCAGACCCAGCGCGAGCTGGCTGAGATCGATCTGCTGCTGACGCAGAGCAAAGGCGAGCTGGACAAGCTCACCCAACGCAACGCCACCATCACCGCCCACCTTCAACAGATCCAGAACCAGATCGATGATGTGCCCGCGCCGGACATCCGCGTGGCCTACGATGCTGCCCTGGAGGCCCAGCAGCGCCTGGTGGTGATGCGCGGCCAGTTCGAGAAGTTGCACAGCGACAAGGCGCGCCTGGAGCGCCAGTTGCAGGTGCTCAAAAAAGTGCGTGACGTTGGGGCTAGCGAAGACAAGCCACAGGAGAGCACGCGCAGCACACAGAACTCGATTGAGATCATGATCCAGTCCCAGGAGCAGGAACGCCAGCGCCTCTCACGCCAAATGCATGATGGGCCGGCCCAGCAGCTCTCCAACTTCATCCTGCAGACCGAGATCGCCCTGCGCCTGTTCGAGATCGACCAGGAGCAGGCCCGCCAGGAGCTCAACAGCCTCAAGGCCGCCGCCTCCAGCACCTTCCAAAAGGTGCGTGACTTCATCTTTGACCTGCGCCCGATGATGTTGGATGACCTGGGTCTGGTGCCTACCATCAAACGCTATGCCGATTACCTTGCAGAAAAGATGGGGCTGGAGATCGCCGTTAGCGTGACCGGTTCCGAGCGCCGCCTACAGCCGTATATCGAAGTTGTGGTCTTCCGTGCTGTACAGGAGTTGCTTAGCAACGCCGCTCTGCACACCCAGGCCAGCAGCATCAAGGTGCAACTCGATATCAGCGAGCACCAGGTGCGCGCCAGCGTGGAAGACAACGGGCGCGGCTTTGACTTGCACGCCGTGCCCTCCGAGGCCGAGCTGACCCTCAAGGCGATCCGCGAGCGTATGGACCTGTTGGGTGGCACTTTCGATATGGATAGCGCTGCTGGGCAGGGGGCGCGCTTCGCGTTTACCGTCCCGGCCGAAGCACAAGCCCCACTTGGCTGATTGAGCCATTAGTACTTCAATTCTATTGCGCAAAAACAGGCCAGTTCCTATAATTTCAGCATATCTTCGCAATTGCGAAGAAGAATGGATGAAAGGAGGAACTCCTAAATGTTCAATTCTCAAAAGGGTCAAGGGCTCGTAGAATACGCGCTGATCTTGGTGCTGGTCGCCATTGTGGTCATCGTGATCGTGTCCCTGCTCGGCGGATCTATTGGTAACGTTTTCAGTAATATCATCTCCAACATCTAAGCTGGAGACCCTTCATTTGTAATGCAGCCCTGGCGATTGCCAGGGCTGCATTCGTCTCAGGCGTCAAAAAGTGATAGCCCATGAGCGGGATTGGCAAATTGGCTTAATTTCATGTAGACTACTTCTACCCTGTCCACAGACAGTGTGCTGGCAGGCTTTGAAAGGGTTTGACTATGCGTGTAGGAAGATTGTTGATCGTGCTGGCCATTCTGGTCATTTTGGCCTTGGTAGCACTGTATGCCGTGCTCAACCTGGGCAATGCCAATGGCGCAGCCGCAGAACAGCCTGTCAACACGATAGACATCGTTATCGTAGTGCAGCCCATTGAGCGCGGCACGCTGATCACCGCCGAGCATTTGGGCCTGCTGGCGTACCCGGCAGACCAGACGATCGAAGGCATGTTCACCGACGTCTTGCAGGTGGCCGGCCGCCGCTCCCGCTACGACCTTACGCCGGGCACACCCTTGAATGCCAGCATGCTGGCCGGGGACAATGAGATGGTGGAGCAGGGCGGCTCGGATACGGCACTACTTATCCCGGCTGGCATGGTTGCCTTCCCGATCCCTATTGACCGCTTCTCCAGCCTGGCCTATGGCCTGCGTGCCGGTGACCGTGTCAACGTCATCGCCACGCTGCTGCTACTGGACCTGGATCAGGGTTTCCAGACCCAAACCCCCAACAATACGGCCGGCATTATTGAACCTGGCAATACCTTGGTCACCGGCGGCGCAACCGCCGAAGATGCGAGCAGCTCCAACGTTGAAACCGATGAGTTAATGAACGTGCTCACTGCGCAAGTAGTGAACGGCGGCCCCACCGCTCAGCTGGGCACCGGTTTTGTGGACGAGCAAACCGGCCAGCCCTTCTACGCAGTACCGTCTGAAGTGCAGCGCCCGCGCCTGGTGAGCCAGACCCTATTGCAAGACATTGTGGTGCTGCATGTTGGCAACCACTTGTACACCGATACTTCCGGCGAGGAAGTGCAACCGCAGACCACCACGACCATCGACCCGTCCACCGGAGCCGAGGTGCAAGTGCCGCCTGTGGTCGAGCCGCCGGACATCATCACCCTGATCGTCACTCCGCAGGATGCGGTGACTTTGAATTACCTGATCTACGTCGGCGCTGAGCTCAACCTGGCGCTGCGCGCCAGCGGTGATGACAGCCTGATCACGACTGAGGCAGTGACGTTGGAGTTCTTGCTGAACAACTACAACATTCCGGTGCCTTCCAAGCTGCCATATGGCTTGGCCCCGCGCATTGACACGCTGGTCTCGCCCGCGCAGCAGAACCAACAACAAACACTCCCCGCCCAGCCGTAATTTTCTGACCGGCAGAGAGGCGCACGGTTTATCAAGGATGGCTGACGAGAAAATACGCGTCCTGATCGTGGATGATGTCGCTGAGACGCGCGAGAACATCCGCAAACTATTACAGTTCGATGCACAGATCGAGGTGGTAGGTGCCTCGCGCAACGGCCTTGAAGGCGTAGACCTGGCGATCGAGACCCAGCCAGACGTCGTGTTGATGGATATCAACATGCCGGATATGGATGGCATCAGCGCCACCGAGGCCATCCGCAAGAAGGTGCCCCATACGCAGATCGTCATTCTCTCGGTACAGGGTGATTCCAATTACATGCGCCGCGCCATGCTGGCCGGTGCGCGTGACTTCCTCACCAAGCCTATCGACGTCGATGAGCTCACCGCCGCCATCCGCCGCGCCGGCCGTGTAGCCTGGAACGAAAAAGAGAAGCTTGCCTCCAGCGGCTTCAGCGGCCAGCCAGGTTCTGGCAGCGGCAGCGGGACGCTGCTGCCGGGTGACCAGGGGCATGTTATCACCATCTTCAGCCCCAAGGGCGGCACCGGCAAAACCACGCTGGCCGCCAACCTGGCGGTGTGCATGCGCCAGCAAGGGCAGGCCGTGGTGGCGGTGGATGGCAACTTGCAGTTTGGCGACCTCTCGTTCTTTTTCAATGAACAGGGGCGCAACAACGTAGCTGACTTGGCGCCGCGTGCCGATGAGCTGGACCGCGAAGTAGTAAATGAAGTGCTGCTGCGCCACGAGGCCTCTGGGGTACACATCCTGGCGGCACCCATGCGCCCTGAACAGGCCGATGCCGTAGGCGGCGACCAGTTTGGTTCGGTGGTGCGTTACCTCAGCCGTATGTACCCGTATGTGTTGGTGGATACCGGCTCGATCTTGAATGACCTCACCCTGGCGGCGTTGGACGCAGCCAGCCTGGTGGTGCTGGTGATCACGCAGGACATTCCTTCGATCAAGAACGCGCGCCTGTTCCTGGACCTGGCCGAAGGGCTGGGGCTTTCCAGAGACCAGATCGTGCTGGTGATGAATCGCTTTGATAAGCGCCGCAGTATCACGCCGGAGCGCGTGCGTGACAACTTCAAGAAAGATGTGGCGGCGGTCATTCCGCTGGAAGAGAAGCTGGTGGTGCCTGCCATGGATCGCGGTGAGCCGTTCGTGCTGCGCAACGGCTCCGCCCCCGTGGCCAAGTCCGTGGCTGATCTGGCTACACTGTTGGTCACCCGGCTGAAGGCCCAGGTGCCCAACCAGATCGAGGTTGGCTAAGCGGCTTGCCGCAGCCAGCAGGAGAATTTCAGCATGTCGTTAATGAGACGTTTGGAGCGCGGCCAGTCGGCCGAAGAAGCACAGCGCCAAAACCCTGCGCCGGAGCGCAAGGACCCCACGGGGGACCTGCCTGCTGGTGGCAGCGGCAATAACCAGCGTCCCACCAGCCTGCGCGCCCGCCGCATCAGCCAGCCGCCCGCTGGCGCCGCACGCGGCGGCTACATGGATCTCAAGACGCGTGTGCAAAACCGTCTGCTGGCTGAGCTTGACCCCACGCTGGACATCAAAAAAGACGAGGTGCGCCGCACCATCCAGGAGCTCTTCGATCAGATCCTGATCGAAGAGAACACGGTGCTCTCGCGCCCCGAGCGCCAGCGCCTGTTTGAGCAGATCGTTGCCGAGATCCTCGGCTTTGGCCCGTTGCAGCCGCTGCTGGATGACAGCAGCGTGACGGAGATCATGGTCAACGGCCACAAGAACGTTTATGTGGAGCGCAACGGCAAGCTGCACCGCACGCCCATCGCGTTTGAGAGCGATGCGCATGTCATGCGCATCATTGACCGCATCGTCGCCCCGCTGGGGCGCCGTGTGGACGAGGCCAGCCCGTACGTGGATGCGCGCCTGCCGGACGGTTCGCGTGTCAACGCCGTTATTCCGCCCATTTCCTTGGTTGGGCCAACGCTCACCATCCGTATGTTCTCCAAAGACCCTATCACGGTGGAGCAACTGATCGAGTTTGGCTCGTTGACCACTGAGGCAGTTATCTTTCTCAAAGCCTGTGTAGAGGCCAACCTCAACGTGGTCATCTCAGGCGGCACCGGCTCCGGTAAAACTACTTTGCTGAATGTGCTCTCCAGCTTCGTTCCCAGTGACCAGCGCATCGTCACCATTGAAAATGCGGCAGAGTTGCAGCTCCGTCAGGAGCATGTGGTCACGCTGGAGACCCGCCCGCCCAATATTGAGGGCAAGGGCGAGATCAATGCCCAGCAACTGGTGGTGAACGCGCTGCGTATGCGCCCTGACCGCATCATCGTGGGTGAAATTCGCGCCGGTGAGGCGCTGGATATGCTCCAGGCCATGAACACCGGCCACGATGGCTCGATGACCACGGCGCATGCCAACAGCCCGCGCGACACCCTGGCCCGCCTGGAGACGATGACCCTGATGGCAGGCTACGACCTGCCGGTGCGCGCCATCCGCGAGCAGATTGCCTCGGCCATCGATCTGGTGGTGCAGGTAGACCGCCAGCGAGATGGCTCCCGCAAGGTGATCAATATCACCGAGGTGGTGGGTATGGAAGGCGACGTCATCACCCTCACGGACATCTTCCAGTTTGAACAGAGTGGCTTTGAGGAGGGTAAGGTCATCGGCCAGCTGCGCTCTACGGGTCTGCGGCCGAACTTCCTGGATCGTATTGAGGATGCTGGTATTCACCTGCCGCCCAGTATCTTTGGGGTGGGGCAGCGCCCACGGTATTAAGCTATGCCCGTTTGGATCCTTTGGCTTGGAGTAGCGATCGCCATAACCCTCTTTGTCGTGGGCTTGGTGGTCACACTGCGCAGCGAACGCTCGTTGGTGGATCGGCGTCTCGAAGGCTACCTGGCAGAGAAACAGAGCAATCTGGAGCAGTCTGACCTGACCCAGACCAAAAGCTCTGCGCTCACTCAGTGGGTCAACGAGCGTGTCGCCACCACCAACTACGGCGATGATATTGCGCGCGAGCTGGCGCGGGCTGACCTCAAGCTCAAATCTGGTGAGTTCATCATCCTGATGGCATTTGCCAGCGTCTTTATGGGGTTGTTCAGCTTCTTTTTCTTTGATGGCTCGTGGTTTTTTGCGCTCATCGGCGCGATCTTTGGCATATTCATCCCGCGCATGTTCGTGGGCTTCAAGCAGGCCAAGCGCCTGGAGAAGTTCAGCGATCAGCTGCCGGATATGCTCAACTTGATGGTCAACGGCTTGCGCACCGGCTTCTCTGCCTTGCAGGCTATGGAAGCGGTCAGCCGCGAGCTGCCCTCGCCGATCAGCGATGAGTTCCGCCGCGTAGTGCAGGAGATGCAGCTAGGCGTTTCGATGGAAACGGCGCTGGATAACCTGCAGCGCCGCATCGCCAGCGAAGACCTCGACCTGGCCATCACCGCCATCAACATCCAGCGTGAAGTGGGTGGCAACCTGGCGGAGATCCTCGATACCATCTCGCACACCGTGCGCGAGCGTATTCGTATCAAAGGTGAGATGCGTTCTATTACGGCGCAGGTCAAGTACTCTGGCCGCTTCCTGGCGCTCATGCCCGTGGCCTTGGGCCTGGCGCTGTGGGGCCTCAACCGTGAGTACATGATGGAATTTTTCCAGCCGCCCGTTTTGTGTGGCTATCTGATGCTGGGCGTTTCCGGCATTATGCTGGTGATCGGTTACTTTGTATTGGATAAGATGAGCTCGGTAGAGATCTAGCCATGATGTGGGTTGCGCTGCTGCTATTGTTTATCGTCGTCGCCGGGGCGGTGGCCCTGGTGGTGCTAGGCCTGCGTGAAAGCCGCGGCGGCGATACGCTCTCGCGCCGCCTGGCGGAGTATGCCGAGCGCGGTGAGATCACCAGCCTGGAGGAGATCGAGCTCTCCCAGCCTTTGATGGAACGTGTCATCTATCCTGCGGCGCAGCGCTTTGGCGAAATGGCCCAGCGCTTCACGCCGCAGAACGCCATCACCGAGACGCGCCGCCAGCTGGAGATGGCCAGTGCGCCCCGCTGGCTGGAGCCCACCATCTTCCTGGCATCCCGCCTGGTGTTTGGCCTGGGCCTCGGCGCGCTGATGTTCTTCGTCTTCTCGCTGTCGCCCACTACCTCGCCGTTTGCGCTGACCTCCATGCTCATCATTGGCGGCTCGATCTTCATTGGCTTCTTCCTGCCCAACATGCTGCTCAATCGCAATGTGCGCCGCCGCCAGACCGAGGTCACCAAGGCCATGCCGGATGCGATGGACTTGCTGACCATCTGTGTGGAAGCCGGCCTCGGCTTTGACGCCGCCATGCGCAAAGTGGTGGAGAAGTGGGATAACGACCTGGCACGCGCCTTTGCCCGCGTGCTGCAGGAGATCCAGCTCGGCAAACTGCGCCGTGAGGCGTTGCGTGACATGTCGGCCCGCCTGGGCGTGGATGAGATCAACACCTTTGTTGCCGCCGTCATCCAGAGTGAGCAGTTGGGTGTGAGTATGGCGCGTGTGCTGCGTGTGCAGTCAGATGCTATGCGTATCAAACGCCGCCAGCGTGCGGAGGAAAACGCCCAGAAGGCCCCGGTGAAAATGCTGATGCCCATGGCGCTGCTCATCTTCCCCACCATCATGATCATTTTGCTAGGCCCAGCCATTTTGCAGATCCTGCGCTCTGGCACATTTTTCTAAGCCCAAATGAGCAGAACACTGTGGTCTGCGGCAGCAGACTGGCTGTTTCCCCCGCGCTGCGGGGGTTGTCGCCGCCTGGGCAGCGCCTGGTGCGCAGAATGCCAGGCGCAGACGCAGCGAGTGTTGGCGCCCGTGTGCCCGCATTGCGGCTATCCGCTGCCAGAGCCGCAGGCCGAATGCCCGGGCTGTATGCCGCCCACGTTTGCCTTTGTGTCGGCGCGCGCCTGGGGCAGCTACGCCGGCGCGCTGCGCCGCGCTATCCTCAAACTCAAGCACAAGCGCAACACCGCGCTCAGTAGGGCGCTCAGCCAGCCGCTGGCCGGGCTTTACCCGGCCAGCTGGCGTGTGGAAGGCGTGGTGCCTGTGCCGCTCAGCCCGCGCCGCCTGGCGCAGCGCGGCTACAACCAGGTGGAGCTGCTGGCCCGGCCACTGGCCGAGCAACTCGGCCTGCCGCTGGCGAGCGACGTGTTGCAGCGCCAGCGCGATACCCTGCCACAGATGGATCTGGACCTGCCGCAGCGCTGGGCCAATGTGAATGATTCCTTCGCGGCCAGCCCGCTGGTAACCGGCCGCCGCCTGCTGTTGGTGGATGACATCATGACCAGCGGAGCCACGCTGCATGCAGCGGCACGCGCCTTGCGTGCGGCCGGCGCCCACAGCGTGTATGTCCTTACCCTGGCGCGCACTTTATGACAATTGCCCTATGTAAGCTGCACTAGCCTTTTGGTACACTAGTTTTGAAGGTATCTCTCTCTCATTCTCACCCTGGAGGAACCCCATGCTAAATGTCGAAATCTTCGGTCACGATCTCAAGGTAGACGAGACTTTGAATGAATACGTTGAAGGACGCGCCTCCAAGCTCGACCGTTACATCAATGATCTTGAGGATGCGCGCATCGATCTGAGCCACCGCGCTTCGGCGCGCGAAGCCAACCATCGCTACAAGGCACAGATCACGCTGCGCGGCAAGAAGTTCGTGCTACGTGCGGAGCAAAAGAGTGACCAGATCCAGGCTGCCTTTGACGCCGCGCTGGAGCGCATTCAGCGCCAGATCGAGCGTTACAAGGGCAAGCGCTACCGCGGCAAGGGCGATGGCGCCTCGATTAGTGATGAGGCTGTTGAAGAAGTAGCTGCACTGTATGAGGACGAGCCGGAAGAGCAGGTGGTGCGCCGCAAGAAATTCCTGCTGCACCCGATGAATGAAGGCGAGGCCATCGAGCAGATGCGCCTGCTGGGCCATCAGAACTTCTTCGTCTTCTATGACATGGAGGCCAGCAGTGTTAGCGTGCTCTACCGGCGCGCCGATGGCGATTACGGTCTCATCAATACGGAACTCGCCTAAGTATGGCCTCCGCTAAAAAAGTCTATGACGCGGCACAGCTGCTGGATGGCGTGGTGGATCAGCCCGCCATCCAGCAGGCGGTGACGCAGATCCTGGCCGCAGTGGGCGAGGACCCGCAGCGCGAGGGCTTGCTCAGCACGCCTGACCGTGTGGCGCGCGCCTACAGCGAGCTGCTGGCCGGTTACCGCACGGACCCGGTGCAGCTCATCAACGACGCCTTGTTTGAGGTGGCGTACGATGACATGGTCATCGTACGCGATATTGAGTTTTTCAGCCTGTGCGAGCACCACATGCTGCCCTTCATTGGGCGCGCCCATGTGGCCTATATCCCCAATGGCAAAGTCATCGGCCTCTCCAAGATCCCGCGCATTGTGGATATGTTCTCCCGCCGTCTGCAGGTGCAGGAGCGTCTGACCCGTCAGGTGGCCGATTTCTTGTGTGACGCCATCAACCCGCTGGGGGCGGGGGTGGTAGTGGAGGCGCTGCACATGTGCTCCATGATGCGCGGCGTCAAAAAGCATGATGCCCGCATGACCACCTCCACAATGGTGGGCAGCTTCCGTAGCAACCCCTCCACCCGCCAGGAATTTATGGACAATCTGGCCCGCGGCGCCGAAAGGCTGAATTTCTAGGCTAATTTCGGCGGCTGGCTGCGTTGTGAGCAACCTGCCTGTGTAGTATCATGATAGTAGTGACGTTTTGGTCACTCAGGAGGTCTCTATGTGGACCAGAAAAAGCGAAGCCGGCCAGGGATTGGTGGAGTACGCTGTCATTATTGTCTTTTTGGCGATCCTAAGCATTGTTGCACTGACCTTTCTCGCAGATGGCATTACTAACAGCCTCTACGACACGGTCATCAACAGCCTATAACCCATATGTATGCTTCAAAAAAAAGCCAGCAAGCGCTGGCTTTTTTAGTTAAGTTGAATATCCGTACGTTGTGCAGGCTGCTGGCTGGCCAGCCGCTGTGCGGCCGCCGCCAGCGTCTCGCCGCTCTCGGCGTGAGTGAGTTCAGGCAGCAGCTCGCTCAGGGGCAGGGCGATGTGAGCAGCCAGCCATAGCTCAGGATCCAGCAACTCGTCGTCATACATCAGCAGGTCAAGATCCAGAGTGCGCGGGGCGTTGCGGTCAGCTGTGCGTACGCGGCCCTGGGCCGCTTCCAGCGGACGCAGCACCTGCGTCTTGAAGTCGTCGGCGGTGAGCTCCGTGCTCAGTGTGGCGGCCGCATTCAGGAACTGTGGCCCGTGAGTACCTAGCGGCGGCGAGCTCCACACGCTGGAGATGGCCAGCAGGCGTGTGCTGCCCGGCAAGCCGGGCTGGCTTAACGCCTGGATGGCCGCCTGCAGGTTGCGGGCGGGCTCAATGTTGGAGCCCAGCCCGATGTAGACCCGGTGCTGCTCAGTCACCAGCTTTGCGCTTGATCTCAACGCCCACCGAAGCGGCAAAGCGCACTGCGCCGGGCTTCTCCACGCGCACCTTGGCAGCCTGCACGCCCGGCTGCGCCAGGCACAGCTTGGCAATGTCCTCGGCCAGCGCCTCCACGGTGAGGCGCTGGGCTGTCTCAGTGTGGGCGATGACCTGCTTGGCCACCGTGCGGTAGTTCACGCTGTGGTTGAGGTCGTCGGTATCGCCGGCCTGCTTCAGGTCAGCCTTGATCTCGATATTGATGAGGATGTCCTGGGGCGTGGTGCGCTCCCAGTCATTGATGCCAATGATGCCGCGTACTAACAGGTCTTTGATGATGAGCTTGTCCATGGCTATACCAGGTGGCGTCCTCCGTCCAGGTGAATGATCTCGCCGGTGATGTAACTCGGCCCGGCGAGCAGAAAAAGCAGCGTTTGACTTACCTCGTCCAGCGTTGCCCAGCGCCCGGCGGGCACGTTCTCGAGAATGCCCTCGGCGCCGGCGCCATCACTGGGCGGTAAGATGGCGCCCAGTGCGATCGCGTTCACCGTGATGTTGGGCGCCATGGCAGCGGCCAGCGAGCGGGTGAGCCCGGCCAAGCCGACTTTGCTCACTGTGTAGGGCAAGTGGTCTGGCCCGGGGCGCGAGGCGCGCCAATCCAGCATATTGACGATGCGGCCCGGCGCGCCGCCCGCCGCCCGCCAGAAGGCCTGGCTGAGCAGGAAGGGGGCGGTGAGGTTGATCTCCAGGTGGCGCTGCCAGGCGGCCAAATCTGTATCCTGCAGCTTGAGGTCTTCAAAGATGGCCGCGCTGTTCACCAGTGCGAACAGCTTGCCGTACTGGCTGGCCTGCGGGATCAGTTGGCTGGCTTGCTGAGCATCGTTCAGGTCGGCTTGCAGCAGGTGAGCTGTAGCGCCGCTGGCCTGCAGCTCAGCTTGTAAGGCTGTAGCGTCGTTTTTGGAGTCGTTGTAATGGATGAGTAGGTTGCCCCCGGCGGCGGCTACGGCACGCGCCATGGCAGCGCCCAAGCGGACGGCGCCACCGGTAATGAGGATGTTTTTGCCTGCCAGTGTGCTCATGCAGGCCAATTCTATCGTGGTGTGTTGGTTCAGACAGTTTCCGGGTCTTGTTAAGGCGCATTAAATTTCAGTTAGAGCAGGGTATGAGGCGCACAGGTGGCTGGGTGCAGGGGTTACTATCTCTGCGATGCTTAGTATGCAATTTTCATTCACGTCTGCACATAACCGCATGCTGCTGTTGGCTGGGCTGCTATTGGCCAGCCTGCCGCTGGCCGCTTGCAGCGCGGCGCAGGCTCCTATCCTGCCCGAAGGGCAGATCCAGCTGGAAGCTGGCACGCGCATGGTGGCGGAGCAAACCGCCAGCCAACTGGTGGAGGCCACCGGGCTGCCTGCCATCCGCCCGGGCAGCCCAGACTTCCACGCCAGCCGGGTAGACGGGTTTATGCTGGCCTCTGGCCGCGTGCAATTGGTGGAATTCTTTGCCTACTGGTGCGCGGTGTGCAAGGCGGTTGCACCTACGGTGCACGGTTTGGAAGATATGTATGGCCAGCAGGTCAACTTTGTCTATCTGGACCGGGATGACCCGGCTACATTGCCCATTCAAGAGCAACTGGGCTATACCTACCAGCCGCATTTCTTTTTGATCGATGCCAATGGGGTCGTGCTGGCGCAATGGCGTGGCTACATTGATGGCCAGGAGTTGCACAGCGCCTTGGTGGATGCGCTCGGCCAGTAAATTTGTTGTCTCACCAGGCAGCGTACAATACACGGATGAACATCAAAGCAGTGATCTGGGACTTTGGCGGTGTGCTGGTGCGTACCGATGCCAACAACCGGCGCGATGCGCTGGCACAGCATGTAGGGCTGAGCCGTGAAGCACTGGAAGCCCGCGTCTTTGACGCCGACAATCGCCGCCAGGCGCAAATAGGCGCCGTGGATGGCGAGGTGTACCTGCAAGAAGTAGCCGCCGAGCTCGGCCTCAGTGTGGGGGAGCTGCGTCAAACCTTTTTTGGCGATGACCACCTGGACCAGACGCTGATGGCTTATATCCGCGCCCTGCGCCCGCAATACCGGGTGGGGCTGCTCAGTAACGCCATGAACAATCTGCGTGAGGTGCTGCAAACGCAGTACCCGATCCTGGATGCCTTTGACACTCTGATCATTTCCGGCGAGGTGGGGGTGATGAAACCACACCCGGCCATCTACCTGCTGGCCGCCGAGCGCCTGGGGGTGCAGCCGGGCGAGGCCGTGTTTGTGGATGATTTTGAGCAGAACATTGCCGGAGCGCGCCAAGTTGGTATGCACACCGTGCACTTCCAAAGCCGTGAGCAGACCCTGCAAGCCCTTGGCGACTTGCTGGCGGCTGAGCACCAAACCCAATAGCAAAAGACCCCTTGTCATTCTCAGCCACCCACGCTATACTCCTCGCATACCCCCCCCCCCCCCCCCATGGGGGTAGGGTATGCGAATGGGCGTTAGCCCAGAGGAGGCATGATGAACCGAGAGCGTGTAAGCAAACGGCTCAAAACCATTGAAGGCCATGTGCGTGGTATTGAACGCATGGTGGATGAGGATGCGTATTGCATCGACATCATCCGCCAGATCCAGGCTACCCAAGCGGCGCTCAACAAGGTGAGCCAGATGGTGCTCGAGGAGCACATGCACTCCTGTGTGATCACGGCTGTGCGCGGCGAGGATGCCACGGAGCGCGAACGCGTTCTGGCAGAGATCGCCGAAGTCTATCAAGCAGCGATGAAGGTCTAGAAGACCGGAAGGAGAATTCCTATGAACATGGTTGTCTATAGCGTTCCCAAGATCCACTGCGGCAATTGCACGCAGACCATCGAGAACGAACTGGCTGAGCTTCCCGGTGTGGAAGCCGTCAAGGCCAGCATCGAGGACCGCAAGGTGATGGTGCGCTTTTCTGAGCCTGCCACCGAAGAGTCTGTCAAAGCCCTGTTGACTGAGATCAACTACCCGGCTGAGTAGAGCCAGCCAAGAAAGAAGTCGCTCATGACTGTAGCCAGCAAGCAATACAACTTGCCCATCCTGGGGATGACCTGCGCCAACTGTGTTTCCACCGTCGAGCGCAACCTGAAGAAGGTGCCGGGCGTCTCGCACGCCAGCGTCAACCTCTCCAGTGAGCGCGCCGCGGTGGAGTTTGACCCCACACAGGCGGACCTGCAGGGCATGCTGGCGCGCATCCGCAAGGCGGGTTACGACGTCGCCAGCGGTGAGGCACAGCTGCGCGTGCAGAACCTGAGTGACCCTGCAGATGCACGCCGTCTCCAGGCCGCGTGGAGCGGCCTGGACGGCGTGCTGCAGGCCAACGTGAACCCGGTGAGCGGCGAGGCACGCATTCTGTACGTGCCCACCATCGTGAGCGAGAGCGAACTGCGTGCCGCCGCCAAGGCGGCCGGCTTTGAGCTGGCCGCGGCTGCGGCGGGCGAGGATGTTGAAGCTGGCGTACGCCGCAGCGAGATCCAGAAGCAGCGCCGCCTGATGTGGTTCAGCGTGCTCTTCACGCTGCCACTCTTCACCCTCTCCATGGGGCGTGATTTTGGCTTGTTTGGTCATTGGGCGCACGCCGCCTGGGTGGAGTGGCTGTTCTTTGCGCTAGCCACGCCGGTGCAGTTCATCGCTGGGTGGAGCTATTACGTCAATGGTTTCAAATCCCTGCGCAACGGCAGCGCCAACATGGATGTACTCGTGGCACTGGGTTCCTCAGTGGCCTATTTCTATTCGGTAGCCATTCTGCTTGGCTTGTTCAGCGGCCACGGTTACTTTGAAACCTCGGCCACCATCATTACCCTCATCCGTGTCGGCAAGTATCTTGAAGTGAATGCGCGCGGCCGTACTGGCGATGCCATCCGCAAACTGGTGGGCTTGCAGCCCAAGCTGGCACGCGTGTTGCGCGGCGGGCAGGAAGTCGAGATCCCCAGCGCGGATGTGTTGGTGGGTGACCATGTGGTGGTGCGCCCCGGCGAGAAGTTCCCTGCCGATGGGCGTATTATAGAGGGCCACAGCTCGGCGGACGAGTCTATGATCAGCGGCGAGTCGCTGCCGGTGAGTAAATCGCCCGGTGACGAAGTCATCGGCGCTACGCTGAATAAGCAAGGGCGCATTGTCTTCGAGGCCACCAAGGTCGGCAAAGCAACGGCGCTGGCGCAGATCGTGCGCCTGGTGGAGGATGCCCAGAGCAGCCGCCCGCCGATCCAAAAACTAGGTGACCGCATTTCTGAAATTTTTGTACCGGCGGTCATCCTGATCGCGGCCATCACCTTTAGCGCTTGGTACTTCTTCTTCCCCGCCAGCGCACCTGACGCTACGCTGACGCGTGCGCTCATCAACACTGCCGCGGTGCTGCTGATTGCCTGCCCGTGTGCTATGGGCCTGGCTACGCCCACCGCCGTGATGGTGGGTAGCGGGCGCGGCGCCGAAATGGGCGTGCTCATCAAGTCAGGCGAGGCGCTGGAGCAGGCTTCGGGCATCTCCGTGGTGCTGCTGGACAAGACCGGTACCTTGACCCGCGGCCAGCCCGCCGTCACCGATATTCTGCTGAGCGAGGTAGCCGCCTTCGGCGGCTCGGCCGGCGAGGCCGAGCTGTTGCGCCTGGCGGCCAGTGTAGAGCATGCCAGCGAACACCCGCTGGGCGAAGCGATTGTGGCCGCCGCCAACGAGCGCGAGCTGGCCCTGATTACGCCGGGCCACTTTGAGGCCCTGACTGGCCGCGGCGTGGCTGCGGAGGTGGACGGGCAGCAGGTGCTGATCGGCAACCTGCGTCTAATGAACGAGCACAGCGTGGCGCTGGGCAATCTGGCGACGGCTGGCGAACAACTGCACGCAGACGGCAAGACCGCCATCTATACCGCCGTCAATGGCACACTTGCGGGCGTGTTCGGCGTGGCGGATACATTGAAGGACCACGCTCACGAGGTCATCAACAGTTTGCACGGGATGGGCCTGAAGGTGGGCATGATCACCGGCGATGCACGCGGCGTAGCCGAAGCCGTCGGCCGCCAGCTGGGCCTGGATTATGTGCTGGCCGAAGTGCTGCCGGAGGAGAAAGCGGCCGAGGTGACCAAGCTGCAGGCGGCTGGACACAAAGTGGCCATGGTGGGCGATGGCATCAACGATGCGCCCGCGCTGGCGCAGGCTGATCTGGGCATCGCCATCGGCACTGGTACGGATGTAGCCATGGCCACCGCGCCGGTGGTGCTGATGACGGGCGACCTGCGCGGCGTGCCCAAGGCGATCGCACTGGCCAAGCGCACACTGCGCACCATCAAGCAGAATCTGTTCTGGGCCTTTATCTACAACATCCTGCTCATCCCGGCCGCGGCGCTCGGTTTCCTGAGCCCGATCCTGGCCGCTGGCGCCATGGCGTTGAGCGACATCTTCGTGATCGGCAACAGCCTGCGCCTGCGCAAGCTGCCGCTCAAGGGCTAGTACTCAAAAGCCGCGGCGTGATTCACGCCGCGGCTTTTGGTTGGCTCATTTTGAATTCATGCGGCTGCGATAGAATTACGCCTATGTACGGCAACTCCCCCCTGAACAGACGAGAATTCCTGAAGTTGGGCGGCCTGGCGCTGGGTGCGGCGGCCTTGCCACCGAGTGTAAGCTCGGCGCTCAAGGTCAATCCGCGCTATCTGCTGCAGGAGCCGTTCCCGCAAGCCGAGCGCCTTGGCCGCGTGGTCGAGGAGTTGGACCGCTTCGTGTATGTGCGCTCGGCGCCCAACCGCGAGGCGCCTGAGGTCGGCCAGTTGATGGGCGACACCGTGGTGCCATGGATCCGTGAGGTCGTCGGCAGCGCCACGGGTTTGCGCAACCAGCGCTGGATCGAGATCCCTCAGGGCTATGTGTGGGCGCCGTTCCTGCAGCCCGTCAAGAATATTGTCAATGAGCCGCTCACCTCGCTGCCAGACTATAGCGGCGGGGGCGGCAATCCGGGCATGTGGATGGAAGTCACCCAGCCCTACGTAGATGTGCAGTTGGTCAACGCCAATGCGCCGTATGGCCACCGTATTCGTTTCCTGGTGCAGAGCAACTGGCCCATCCGCCTGTATTACGGCCAGGTGATGTGGGTGGACGACATCCGCACCAATGACGCCGGTGAAACCGAGTACCACGTCTTTGATCTGTACGGCAGCCTGGGTGACCACTTCTGGGCGCCGGCACGCGCCTTCAAGCCCATCCATCCTGAGGACATCAGCCCTATTTCTCCTGAAGTGGAGAACAAGGAAATTGTCATCAACATTGCGCGCCAGACCATGTCTTGCTATGAGAATGGGCGTGAAGTGCACTTCTCACGCGTCTCTACTGGGCGTGATTCAGAAGAGGGTATAGGCTACACACCGGTGAGTGATTACTTGCGCGTGTATATGAAGTACATTTCTACCACCATGACCGGCGGCACCTCTGGTGCCGGGTATGACCTGGCGGGTATTGGCTGGTGCACCTTCATCGCTACGGGTGGCATCGCGGTGCACACCTGCTATTGGCACAATAACTACGGCGAGCGCACCTCGGCGGGTTGTGTCAATGCCACGCAAGAGGATGCCAAGTTCATCTTCCGCTGGACCGCTCCGCAGGTGGACTACTTCCCGGGCAAGATCGATCAGATCGCCGGCACCAGCGTGCGCGTAGTTCAAGCGTAGGTCTCTCCCATGATCCCAGTACCCAGCGTGTGGTTAGCCTTCCTGGCTGGGTTGGCTTCCTTTTTATCCCCATGCGTATTTGCCTTAGTACCCGTGTACGTGGGCTACCTGAGCGGCCGCTCGGCCGCCAGCAGCGCGGCGGGCGAAGCGCGCACCTGGCAGAGCTTCTTGCACGGCCTGGCCTTTGTGTTCGGTTTCAGCGTTGTGTTTATCTTGCTCGGCCTGTTTTCGGCGGCGCTGGGCCAGTTCCTGTTCACCTTCTCGCGCCTGCTCTCGCAAGTGGGCGGTGTCATCGTCATCCTCTTCGGTTTGCATCTGAGCGGCATTTTCCGCATCCGCTGGCTGGACTATGAGCTGCGCGCCCAGACCAGCTTGCAAGCGCAGCGCGGCTACCTCTCTTCGGTCCTGATGGGCGTGTTTTTCTCGGCGGGGTGGGTGCCCTGCGTGGGGCCGGTGCTCGGCTCCATCCTCACCTTGGCCTTCAACAGCGCCGAGCTCAGCCAGGGCGCGTTGCTGCTCACGGCGTACTCGGCCGGGTTGGCGATCCCATTCCTGATCGCCGCTACGCAGGTGGCCTGGATCACCGGCGTGGTGCGGCGCTATGCGCGCCTCAGCCACTATGTGGAGCGCATCACTGGCGTGTTGCTGATCGCACTCGGCGTGTTGCTGCTCAGCGGCCGTTTCCAGACGCTGGCCAGCTTTGGTTTCTTCTTCGAAATGATGGAAGAGGGCCGCGTAGGCTTGCAGATGCTATGGGCGATCCTGGCCAGCCTGCTGGCTGGCGCCGGGGTTGGCGCCGTAGCGCACCGGCGTGGCCAGCGCTTCGGCGAGTGGTGGTTTATTGGCAGTGGGATCAGCCTGGTGCTTATTGTTCTCTTGTACGTTCTGGGGGTATTGCGCTTATGAAGCGGCTGGCGGTGCTGGCCTGTGCCGTGTGGCTGAGCGCATGTGCCATGCTGAATGCACCGGAGCCTGTCGTAGGCTCGCCCGCGCCGGATTTTGTGCTCGAGAATTTGCAAGGGCAGCCCGTACGCCTGAGCGAACTGCGCGGCCAGCCGGTGCTGCTCAACTTCTGGGCGACCTGGTGCGGCCCGTGCCGCCAGGAAATGCCCACCATCCAGGCACGCTATAATCAGGGCGGCTTTGCGGTGCTGGCGGTGGATTTTGCCGAGTCTCGCCAGCAGGTGCAGGGCTTTCTTGACGAGATCGGGGTGGAGCTGCCCGTCGTGCTGGATAGCGATGGCAGCGTACAGGAACTGTACCGTGTGCGCGGCTACCCCAGCACTTTTTTCATCGATGCCCAGGGCATCATTCGCTTCTTCCATATTGGTGAGCTTAGTGCAGCCAATATTGATAACTATCTGCGCCAAATGGAACCCTAGCCCATGATCACAGTCACTCTGTACACCAAGGACAACTGCTCGCTGTGTGAGCAGGCCAAAGAAGATCTGCAGGCCTTGCAGGACAAGATCCCGCACAACCTTGCCCTCGTAAACATTGACGAAGACAAAGACCTGAAAACTGCCTACGCTACGCGCGTGCCGGTGGCGCAGGTTGGCCCATATGTGCTCGAGGCGCCCTTCGACCGCCAAAAGCTGGAGATGACCATGGCCGCGGCGCGTGACCGCGCCGAGCAGATCGAAGGCGACCCGAAGTATGACCAACGCAAGGCGCGCGGCGCGCAGATGAACGGCTCTGACCGCCTGGCTCAGTTCCTTGGCAAGCATTACCTCGGCTTGCTCAACCTGCTCGTCTTGTTGTATGTGGGTCTGCCGTTTCTAGCGCCTGTGCTGATGAACGCTGGCTATCCCGCGCTGGCGCGGCCGATCTATTCGACCTATGGCGCGGTGTGTCACCAGATGGCTTTCCGTTCGTGGTTCTTGTTTGGTGAGCAACCCGTCTACCCGCGTGAAGCGGCGGGCATGATGGAGCTGGCCAGCTATGAGCAGGCCACCGGCTTGAACGGCGAAGATATGCTGGCGGCACGCGGCTTTATTGGCAACGAGCAGGTGGGCTACAAGGTAGCCTTCTGCCAGCGGGATGTGGCCATCTACGGCGCCATCCTTGTGTTCGGCTTGCTGTACGCGGCTACCGGCCGCCGTATCCGCCCCTTGCATTGGATGCTGTGGATCGCCATTGGCATTGCCCCGATCGGGCTGGATGGATTTAGCCAACTCCTCAGCCAGATTCCCGGCTGGAGCTTCTGGGAGTACCGCGAGAGCACGCCATTGTTGCGCACGCTCACCGGCGCCATTTTTGGCTTCACCACCGCCTGGTTTGGTATTCCGCTGCTGGAAGAATCCTTCCATGATGTACGTGTGGAAATGGCCTCTAAAGCCGCTCGCATCAAAGGCAGCAAAAAGTCCTGATGGCGTTCCACCAAGCGGGCGGGGTACGCTACTTCACCTTTGAGAAGCTAAGCCAGTCTGGGGTAACTCATGCGGTCTTCACGCGCCAGGGTGGGGTGAGTGCCGCGCCGTATGATTCGCTCAACGTGGGCAGCACCGTGGGTGATGAGATGCCCAGTGTGCGCCAGAACCTGCAACGCAGCTTTGCAGCACTGGGGCTTACGCCCGAGAGCATGTTTGACAGTTGGCTGGTGCACGGGCGCGAGGTGCATGTAGCGCATGCCCCGCGCCCGGCAGACTGGGCCAAGCCGCCCAAGGCCGACATTGTCATCACGGACCATCCTGAAGTCACGCTGTTCATGCGCTACGCCGATTGTGTGCCCATCCTGCTGTTTGACCCGCAGCGCAAGGCCGTAGCGCTGGCGCACGCCGGTTGGCGCGGCACGGTGGCGCGCACCAGCGAAGCCGCCGTGGCGGCGCTGGCGCAGCACTATGGCAGCCGCCCGCAAGACCTCATCGCCGCTATCGGGCCGTGCATTTCGGCGGCACGCTACCCGGTGGGGCCGGAGGTGGTGGCCGAGGTGCAGGCTGCTTTTGCAGCGCGGGCGGGCGACCTGTTGCCCCGCTATGGCGAGGCGACCCACTTTGATCTACAGGCTGCCAATCAGATCGTGCTGCAGCAAGCCGGCGTAGAGAATATCGAAGTTGCTGACCTGTGCACCGCCAGCAACATGGATCACTGGTTCTCGCACCGCGGCTCGGGTGGGCGCACCGGGCGCTTTGGTGCATTGATTACACTTTGCGCATGAGCTACCACGATCGCTTGCAACACAACCTGGCAGAAGTACAAGGCCGCATGCAAGCCGCCGCGCAGCAGGCGGGCCGCGCCCCCGGCGCTGTGCGCCTGGTGGCGGTGACCAAAGGCCACCCGCTGGAAGCGTTGCAAGCCCTGCAAGCCCTTGGCGTTACGGACATCGGTGAGAGCTATCTCAACGAGGCGCGCCAGAAGCAGCAATCGCTAGATGGGGCAGGGATGGCTTGGCACATGATCGGCCACGTGCAGAGCCGCAAAGCGCGCGAGGTGGCGCAGCACTTTTCCATCGTGCACTCGCTGGACAGCCTCAGGCTGGCCGAACGGTTGCACCGCTTTGCCGTGGAGTTGGGTCTGCGCCTCCCGGTGCTGCTGGAGTGCAACGTGAGCGGCGAGATCACCAAGCAGGGCTGGAAGTGCCACGAAGACGCTGGCGAATTCCTGGCCGATGCCCAGGTGATCTCAGACCTGGATGGGCTCGAACTGCGCGGCCTGATGAGCATGGCGCCTATCACCGCCCGGCCCGCAGAGGCGCGCCCATATTTTGAGCGCGCCCGCCGGTTGCGTGATACATTGGCAGAACGATTGGGCGTGCCATTGCCCGAGCTTTCCATGGGAATGAGCAATGATTACGAAGCCGCCATCCTGGAGGGCGCCACGATGGTACGCATCGGTGAGGGTCTGATGGGCCTGCGGCCGAAGTAAAGAGGTGACAATGGAGCAAGGCATTGCATTAGTTTTCCGCATACTGAGTTGGATCGTCATCATCAATGTGATCCTGGGTTATTTCCTGCCGCCATACCACTCCCTGCGTCAGGCGCTGGATCGTATCGTGGAGCCTATGCTGGCTCCCATCCGCCGCGTTGTGCCCACTATGGGCATGCTTGACTTCAGCCCGCTGGTGCTGCTGATCCTGCTGCAGATCCTCAGCGTCGTCATCATCAACGCATTCCGGTAACCATGGCGCGCCGCAAACTTTCTGACGGGAAGGGTGGGGCCGCGCTGGCCATTCGGGTCACGCCGCGTGCCAGCCGCAACGAGATCGTTGAGATCCTGCCTGACCACACCATCAAGATCCGCCTGACTGCGCCGCCGGTGGACGGCAAGGCCAACGAGGCGCTCATCGAGTTCCTCGCCAAGGTGCTCGCTGTGCCCAAGACGCGTATTGATATTGTGGCCGGACAGACCGGGCGCGACAAGCTGGTCACGATCGTAGATATGGACAGCAGTGAAGCGCAGGAATTGATCTTGAAGCAGATCGAAAGCTAAATCAAAGAGATATACAAGGACTAAAAATGCACGCCAGCGGCGTGCATTTTTTATGAGTAGAGGATGCGCTTGCAGTTATCGCAGCGCGTCAGCTCCTCACCGGAGCGAGCTGCCTGGGCACGCGCTGCCGAGGGTTCGGCGCCGCAGGCAGAGCAGGTGCCAGCTTCCACCTTGGATACGGCGATGCCTGCCTTGCTGGCGCGCAGGCCGGAGTAGACCTCCAGGTCGGCAGGCTCCACGCCGCTGAGCGCCGTCTCGTGTTCGCCTTGGAGGCGGGTCTGCTCGGCGAGTAGCTCGGCCTTCTCGGCGAAGAGCGCCTGGTGCTCGCTGGCCAGTTGGGCTTCCACCTCAGCCAGGGCGGCATCGGCGGCCTGTGCGGCGGCTTGCTGCAGCTCGTAGGCAGACATGGCCTCCAGTTGTGTATCTTCCAGCTCGCTGAGGCGGCGCGCCAGACTCTCGGATTCCATTTGCAGGTCTTGTAATTCTTTGGGGTTGGTGACCGCCCCGCCGTACAGGCTGGCCTGGTTCTGTTCAATGCGCTTTTGCTGCGCGGACACATTTTCTTCGGCGCTGCGCATGGCAGTGTGCGCCGTATGCAGCGCTGCCTGAGCCCGCTGCTGCGCTTCGCTGGCAGCCTGGTGCGCCTGGTTGTCACCCAGAATGCGCTCGATCTCTGCCAGGCGCGCCGCGCCTTGGTCCAGCTGGCTGTCTACCTGTTGCAAACGATAGAGTTTAAAGGCGCGGCTCACCTGAGTATTATACGGGAAGGTGGCGCGTAAAAAGCGCCAGTGAATTGGGCTTTGCTACAATACAGTATGCGCCGTGATTATTTGGGTGTTGTACTGCTCACTTTGCTCTTTTTGTTGTTGCAAGCCGCGCCGTTTGCGAGCGCGCAGACTTCCACTGACAGTGCGCACGAATTTGGCGGTTTTCTACTTAATCCTACGGATGGGTTTAGCTATCTAGCCAAGATGCGCCAGGGGTATGACGGCGCGTGGAGCTTTACGCTGCCATATACCGCAGAGCCGGGGCATGGCGCAGCCATCAACATGTATTACCTGCTGCTCGGCCATGTGGCGCGTGGGCTGGGCTGGAGCCTGGTCTTCACTTTTCACGCTGCGCGCTTGCTAGGGGCCGCCGCCTTGTGCGCCGCTTTGTACCGTTTAATGCGCGCCACACTCAGCCAGTCTCACTTGTGGGCCTTCGCTTTCGCATTGTTCGGCTCTGGCCTGGGGTGGTTGGCTCTGCTGGCGGGCGGCTTCACTAGCGATTTTTGGGTGGCCGAGATGTATCCCTTCCTGGCGGCCTTTGCCAACGCGCACTTCCCCTTGGGCTTGGCGTTGCAGATATTTCTCATCACACCCGCGGATACCCCGCGGCCCTTGGCCTGGCTGCTGGCCGCCGCGCTGGCCGCAGTGGTCTATCCCTTTGGCTGGGCGGTGGCGGCTGCCGTGCTGTGTGCTGCCGCGCTGTTGGCCCAACTGAGAGGGCCGGCCAGCCCCCAGTGGCTGCAAGCGGCCTGTGTGGTTGCAGGTGGTTTGCCGTATGCGGCTTATGCACTGTTCACGGTCACCACGCACCCGGTGCTGGCAGGCTGGAACGCGCAGAATCTGACGCCAGCCATGCCGCTGTGGGACCTGGCGGTCTCGCTCTCCCCGGCGTTACTGCTGGCGCTGCCCGGCGCCTATCTGGCGCTGCGCCAGCGGGAGCGCGGCATGCAGGTGCTGGCCGTGTGGCTGCTGGTGTGCGTAGTGATGCTCTATCTGCCTTTTGGGTTGCAGCGTCGGATGAGCAGTGGCCTGTATATTCCCGCGGTGGGCTTGGCGGTGTATGCGCTGAGTTATTGGTTGGCAGCTGCCGCACGGCGTCGCCTGGCGCTCATCCTGCTCCTGTTGCTGGCTGTGCCCACCAACTTGCTGATCCTGCTGGGGAGCCTGCAGGCCAGCCGCACGCAAGAGGCGGCGCTTTACCTGCACGCTGATGAGGCCGCTGCCTATCGCTGGCTGAGCGAGCATGCTGCGCCCGGTGCGCTGCTGCTGGCGCCAGCACGCAACAGCCTGCACGCCCCGGCCTTTGCCGATGTGCGCGTGTGGTATGCCCATCCCTTTGAGACGGTGCAGGCCGAAGACCGCCAGGCCGAATTGCAGGCCTTCTTTGCAGACCCTGCGGGCCGCGCCGCGTTCCTGGCGGCGCATGCGGTCGACTACATCCTGTGGGGCGGCGACAAGGCTGTCCTCACAATGGATGGGTGGAGCCGTGTGTACAGCAGCGGCGCAGTCCAGATATGGGCGCGTGATGCGCACTAATTTCATCTCAGCATTCAAAACCTACGGGGTCTTTTTACTGCCCCTGTTGCTATTGTTGCCGGGCGTGGGCGGGTTCATGTTTCCCGGCTCCGGCTCGCCGTTTTCCGACATGGCCATTACGCACTATCCCAATGCGCTGTTCTTGCAGAACGCCTTGCGCAATGGTGAGCTACCGCTATGGTCGCCGCAGATCCTGTCCGGTTTCCCTTTCGTGGCGCACCCGTATTCCGGCCTGTGGTATCCCCCGTATTGGCTGGCGTTGCTGTTTCCGCTGCCGCTGGGGCTCAATCTTGTGTTGGCCGCGCACGTGGTGCTGGCGGGCGTAGGCATGTACGTCTTTCTGCACCAGCAGGATTACGGGCGGCCGGCGGCCGTCTTGGGCGGCCTGGTGTTTCAACTGGCGCCGCGGCTGTTTGCGCACATTGGCGCGGGTCACCTGATGCTGGTGATGGCGGTGTGCCTCACCCCGTGGCTGCTGTGGGCTAGCAGCTCGCGGCGCCTGCCAGCTGCTGTGGTGCTGGCGCTCATCTGTGGGGCGGACCCGCGTTGGGGCCTGTATGCTGCCGCGCTGTGGGCGGCCTGGCTACTGTGGCAGCGCCGCCCACGCTACTTGCTGCAGCAAGGCTTGCTGACAGGATTGCTGGCTTTGCCGGCGCTGTGGCTGTTTGCCGAATTTGGCGAACACTCTACGCGCGCCTTGCTTACCCCGGCCGAGGTACTGGAGCTCTCACTGCCTCCTGCTAATTTGCTGGGGCTGCTGCTGCCGCAGTGGGGGAGCGTACACGAGTGGTTGCTGTATCCGGGCGTTCTGGTGGTGCTGCTTAGCTTGTTGGCACGCCCTTGGGAGCGCGGCCAGCGTTTCTGGTTGGGTCTGTTGACCTTGTGCGTGCTGGTTTCTCTGGGCAGCTATTTGCCCGGTGCTGAGTGGCTGGCGCAGCAGCCTGGCCTATCCCAGCTGCGCATTCCGCCACGTGCGTTGCTGTTGGCCAGCGTGAGTTGGTCTGTGCTGGGGGCCGCGGCTGTGCAGCAGTTGGCCGCAGCTGCCTGGCCGCAGAAGATGTTACGTCTGCTGCACACTGGCGTGCTGGCTTTACTGCTAAGTTTTGCTGCACTGGCCGTGTGGCAAGGGGCTGCATTGTGGCGGCCCGCTCTGTTTGCCGCGGCGCTGGTGCTGGCCGCCTGGTGGGCGCATGAACGTTGGCGCACCGGGCGCGCCTTGGTGCTGGCGCTGAGTGTGCTCGTGGCGGCTGACTTGCTGGCTGCGTCTGGCAGCTTACTGCACTTCCGTTCGGCACACAGCGTGTTGGCCCAGGGCGCCGAGGTGGCGCACTATCTGGCACAGGATGCGGATGTGTTCCGTGTCTATTCGCCGGACCATAGCCTGCCGCAGCAAACGGCGGCGCTGTATGGGCTTGAGCTGGCTGGTGGCGTGGATCCGTTGCAGTTGCAAAGATATGCACATGCTCTTGCCCGCGCTGGTGGGTACAGTCTTGCAGGCTACAGCGTAGCACAGCCGCCACTGGGCATTCATAGAACCCTAGATGCCCGGCTGCTCGGCGAACTTAACGTCAAGTACGTCGTGTCCAACGAACCACTCCAAGCCTTCGGCTTGGAGTGGTTACAGAGCCAGCCCTATGTCTATCGCAACCAGCACTTCCAGCCGCGCGCCTGGCTGCAAAGCGACGATGGGCAGGCGCACACTGTGGAGTTGCTGACGCTGCAGCCTAACCTGATCCAGATGCGTGCCACAGGGCCAGGCGATCTGATGCTGGCTGAGCTGTACTATCCCGGTTGGCAAGCTAGGGTCGATGGGCAGCCCCACAGTTTCCTCGGCGGCGATCCGTTGTTGCGCGCCGTTCGCCTGGGCGAGGGTGAACACCTGATCGAGATGCGCTTTTGGCCATTGGCTCTGACCGCGGCGTTGCCGCTGGCTGCGCTCAGTTGGCTGGCAGTGCTGTGGCGTATGTTGAGACGGCGCGCATGAGCCGCGCCGAGCGCCGCTGGGTGCTGGGCTTTGCGGCGGCAGCCATGCTGTTCACCAGCCTGCCGTACGCCATCGCTTTCCTTGCTCAGCCGCACACCTTCACTGGCTTTCTCATCGGCGTTGAAGACGGCAACGCCTACATCGCCCAGATGATGCAGGGCGCGGCGGGTGAGTGGCTGTTCCGCAGTGTGTACAGCACTCTGCCGCAACAGGGCGCGTTGTTGTATCTGCCTTACTTGCTGCTGGGCAAGCTGTTGGGCACACATGCCAGCCATTTGGCGTTCGCGTTGGTTTTTCATGCTTTACGTTTGGCGAGTCTGCTGGCCCTGTGCTACGCCGTGTATGTCTTCCTGTCTGAATTCGTAAGTAACGTATCCTTGCGCCGTTTGGGATCGGTGCTGGCGGTGCTGGGCAGCGGCCTGGGCTGGCTGGTGCTGCTGTCGGGCCACAGCGAGCTATTCGGCTCGCTCCCGCTTGACTTTTATTCGCCGGAGACCTTCGGATTCTTGGCGGCGTTCAGCCTGCCGCACCTCGTGCTCTCGCGTGCCCTGTTGCTGTACGTGCTGGTGTGCGTGCTGCGTGACAAGGCAGCCGGTTGGCGCTTCGCCCTGCTGTGGTTCGCCCTGGCGCTGGTGCATTTGCTCACGGCTGCCTTGGGCTTGGTACTGCTGGCGTTGTATGTCGGTGTGGCCTGGCTGCGGCGCGCGCCGGGTTGGAGGGCAGCCCGCGGCGCTGGCCTGTGGGCTTTGGCGGGTGCAGCCTTGCCACTGGCCTACAACGCCTGGGTTTACTTAAACGATGCCTATTTGCAGGGCTGGGCGGCACAGAACCTGATCCTGGCGCCGCACCCGTTGCATTATGTACTGGCCTATGGCTGGCTGTTGCCGTTCGTTTATCTGGGCTGGCGCAGCCAGGTTTTGCCCGCCGCGGCCCGCACGCTGAGTGCGTGCTGGCTGCTGGCCTTGCCGGTGCTGCTGTATTTGCCTGTGGGCTTGCAGCGCCGCTTCGCCGAAGGCGCGTGGGTGTTGCTGCTGGCCTTGGCGCTGCACGGTCTGGAGCGGATGCCGGTGTTGCGCGTGCGGCGCTTGGCCGCCGGGCTGGTTTTGCTGGCCGCACCCAGCACACTGCTCTTGTGGCTGGGTGCGTTGAATGCCGCCTTGTATCCCGCAGCTCCCGCGTTCCGCACGGCGGATGAGGTGGCCGTGTTCAGCAGTCTGCGTGAGCATCCCGGCGCTACGGTACTGGCAGCCTACAGCAGCGGCAACGCCTTGCCTGCCTGGGCGCCGGTGCGCGTGGTCATCGGCCACGGGCCGGAGACGGTGGGTTTGGGCGAGCTCTCGATGCAGGTGCAGGCCTTCTATCATCGCGACACGCCTGAGGTCGAGCGCATCGCCTTCCTGCGCCAGCACGGCGTGGAGTTCGTGCTGTGGGGCCCTGCCGAACGGGAGCACAGCCAGGGCTGGACGCCGGAGCTGGCTGAGTACCTGCTGCCCTATAACGTGTACGGCGATCTTCAACTTTTCCGCGTGCGCGCAGAACAGCTCCCCTTAGAATAAGCCGATGCGTTTCAAGTTCTCCCCGCGTATCTTGATCTGGCTGGCGCCCTTTGCTTTGCTGGCGCCGGTGTGGCTGCGCGGCGCGGCGATGTATTGGGGCACGCCCGCTACGCAGTTCGTGCCGTGGTGGTGGCAGGCCTGGCAAACGCTGCTGGGGGGTGAGCTGCCGCTGTGGAACCCGCTGTTGGGCATGGGTGCGCCGTTGGCCGCCAACTATCAATCGGCGTTGTTCTACCCGCCGCACTGGCTGTATTTTGTGTTGGCCGCGCTGGGCGGCTTGCCGCTGATGGCGTGGGGGCAGGCGTTGTTGGTTGCGGCGCATTTAGCATTGGCGGGCATCGGGTTGCAACGGCTGCTGCGCGCCTTGGGCGGCAACGGACTGGGTCAGGTGATCGGAGCGCTGGCCTTCTCGCTCTCCGGTTATCTGGTGGCGCGTGCCCACTTTTTGAGCATCAATGCCAGCCTGGCTTGGCTGCCCTGGATCCTGCTGGCTGCCTACCAGTTGGCACATGCGCCAGACCGCCGTAGTGTGTTGCGCCTGGCAGCTCTCCTGGCGGTGCAGTGGCTGGCCGGCCACGCCCAGATGGCCTGGTACAGCTTGCTGCTCACGGGTGCGTGGTTGCTATTTTGGGCCTGGCCGCAGGCGGTCACGCGTTGGCGCGCAATCACAGGCATGGCCGCGGCGAGTGTGCTGGCGCTGGCGCTGAGCGCCGTGCAGCTATTGCCCACGGCGGAGTACTTGCTGCAATCGCAGCGAGCCGCCCAGGTGGATACGGCGCTGGCGATGACCTATTCGTTGTGGCCGTGGCGCTTGCTTACTTTGCTGGCGCCGGGGTTGTTTGGCAGCCCGGCAACTGGCGACTTTGCGGGCTACGGCAACTTCTGGGAAGATGCCATCTATATTGGCATAGTGCCCTTGCTGTTCGCCGTGCTGGCCGCCCGCAAGCTGCAGCCTCGTCGCCTGGTTTGGCTGCTGCTTGGCATAGCGACGATCTCTCTGCTGCTGGCCTTGGGCGATAACACACCTGTCTTCCCATGGCTGTTTGCGCACGTGCCCACGTTTGACATGTTCCAAGGTCCGACACGCTTCAGCTTGTGGGCCGTGCTCGGCCTCAGCCTGCTGGCTGGCTTTGGCGTGCAGTACTGGCGGCCGCCCGTAGGCCGCGGCCTGTACTGGAGCCGCCTGGCAGTGGCGGGCAGTGTGGCCGTCTTGCTCGGCGCGCTGGTGGGTGCTGCATTACGCGGCACGGCACGATTTGATATTCCGCATAGCTACATCCGCGCCATGTTGGTGCTGGGGAGTAGCCTGCTGCTGTTCTCTATCGTCAACCTGCGTGCCTGGCGGTTGGCGGAGCCTGCGCGCTACTGGTTGCTGGCGGGTTTGGTGTCCGCCGAGTTGCTGCTTGCTGGTTGGGGGCTGAACCCTGGCGCGCCGCTGGCTCTATACAGTCCCGAGCCACAGCATGCTGCGCTAGCCGCCCAGCTGGACGGCGGGCGCAGCTATCTGCCTGCCGACGATGAGCGCGTACTTAAGTTTGAGCACCTGCTGCGCTTCGATACCTTCTACAGTGCGGATCCCATCGAGTTGCGTAGCAGCCTGTTGCCGAACATGAATCTACTCGAAAGCTTGCCCAGCGCTAACAACTTTGACCCTTTGTTGCCTGGGCGCTATGTGCAATGGATCAATGCACTCGAAGCTGCGGATGCACTGGCACGCGCCAACATGCTGGTCTTGATGAACGTGAGCGTGCTGCAGCATGTGGAGCCGGGCGGGGCGGTGTATTTTGAAAACGTGCCCGCTTTGCCGCGCGCCCAGCTGTACAGCTGCCAGCCGCCGGGCCAGCTGGCCGCTGAATTGCCTAGCCAGCTGGATACCTGCCCGTTGGCTGGCGAAGCTACGATCCTGCACAGTCGCACTGGCCGCGTTCTGGTGAATGTGGAGACGCAGCAGGGCGGCTGGCTGCTGCTGGCAGACACGTACTACCCTGGCTGGCATGCCCGCATTGACGGCGCGCCGGCCGAGATCCAACCGGCCTACGGTGTGTTCCGCGCCGTGCAAGTGCCAGCGGGGCAGCACGAAGTCGAGTTCCGTTATCAGCCGCGCTCATTCGCGATCGGTTTGGGCAGCAGCGTGCTGGGCTGGCTGCTGTGGCTTATTTCCTGGCGGCGCACGCATGCGTAAGCTGCTCACGCCCGCCATGGTCACGTTGTTGGCTGCGCTGCTGGTATTGGGTGTGGTCTTGGCGCGTGCTGGCTGGGATGTAGATGAGATCATCCGCACGGGCACGCGCTTCACGCAAGGCGACCCCAGCGGCACGGAAGGCTATGACGGCCAGTTCTTTTATGCCATCGCCAGGTGCGCTGACCCGCAAGAGGCGGCGGCATACCTGGATGTGCCAGCCTACCGTTACCAGCGTATCCTGCTGCCGCTGCTGGCGCGTGGTTTGAGTTTTGGCAGCCCCAGCCTGTTGCCATGGATGTTGCCGCTGATCGGCCTGGTGGCGCACGTCTTCGCGGTACATCTGCTGGCGCAGCTACTGCAGCGTTGGAAAGCGAGCCCATGGTTTGCGTTGGGCTACGGTTTGTTGCTGGGGTGCCTGCTCTCCATCCGCCTGGCGCTGCCGGAGACGCTGGCCTTCGCGCTGGTCATCACCGCGGTGTGGTTGGAGCACCGCGGCCGCTCGCGCTGGGCGTGGGTGTGTTTCTCGCTGGCCGTGTTCGCCAAGGAGACTGCGTTGCTGTTCGTGGCGGCGCAAGGATTGAGCTATCTGTTTGCGCGCCGTTGGCGCGATGCTGCCGGTTTGGCGGCGGCAGTGGGCTTGCCAATGCTCGTATTCCGCCTGTGGTTGCTCGGCCAGTTCGGTAGTTTTGGTTTTGGGTTGGGTGGCAACTACGCTACTGGTTTTGAGTGGATCCCATTCCATGGTTGGTGGCGTATTGGCGAATATGATCCTGCTTGGCGCCTGGTAGTAGCCCTGTTGTACACGCCGTTGGTCTTCTTGCCCATTCTATGGGGTGGCTGGGCTGCGCTGCGCGCATGGGTACGCCAGCGTAATGACGAAACCGCACTGGCAGTTTTAGCCAATGCAGCCATCTTTCCATTTTTGCCGCTCTCAATGTATGTTGAGCCCTATGGGATCGTGCGCCTCGCTATTGGGTTGCAGCTGGCGGTACTACTGTTCGCAGCCCGCCATAGGGTCCGGCGCGTGCTGGTCTACGGTATGCTGTTCACTATGATGAGCCTATGGTTGTTCGCCGTTTAGTGAGCTCGGCGTTAAAACTAAAAGCTGTCAGCTAATTGCTAACAGCTTGTTTTAGGATGCGGATCCTGGGCTCGAACCAGGGCTTTCTGAGTCAGAGTCAGACGTCCTACCACTAGACGAATCCGCACTGCGAAAGCTATTTTAACACGGCCCGTGTTGGGCGTCTAGGCGTTGTTAGGCGTCAGCACTACCCATAGGGCGCGCATTGGCAGCGTGCCGTTGTTGGTGAGCCGGTGCGGAGTGCTGGAGTCAAAAATGATGCTGTCGCCCTGGCTGAGCGTGAACGTTTCGAAACCCAGCTCCACCATCAACTCGCCTTCCAACACCAGGCCAAACTCACGCCCGCTGTGGCTGGACATGTTCTTGCCGGACTGGGCGCCGGGGGCGTACTTGATCTCGAGGAACTCAGTATCTTCTTCCGAATTGGCAGTGAGGCGGGCCCAAGTGATGCCGCTGTTCAGCTCCAGCTTGGGGCGGGCGTTGGCCTGCACCACCGGCGTCTTGTGCGTCGTGGGGAAGCTGACCATGCCATTGCCGGCGTCATTGGTCAGCAGCGCCTCGCGCATTTGGCTGGCGGTCAGGTCTGTGCTGTGGGTGGCGCCATTGCTGGCTGCATCATTGGGCTGCTCGTCTTCCGCGGGGAAGAAGTAATCCACGGAGACGCCGAGCGCCGCGGCAATTTTGTACAGTGAGCGTACAGAGGGGAAGGCCTTGCCGGTTTCGATCTGGCTGAGCATGCTGGCGCTGATCTCGGCTGCCTTGGCCAGATCCCGCAGGCTCATCTTCTGCTTTTGCCGGGCAGACCACAGTTTGCGGCCGATTTCACTGGGATTTTGGTCAGTAAGCTCGTTCATAACCCTTATGCGCTACAGTCTAATCCAAGCTTTGTAAATCTGCCATGGATATTTCTGTTCAATACGTTCAATCATAGTTGACAGCAAGCGGTTTGCTACTATAATGCGTTCAATTGTACGAAACACTGGTGTTGGGTGGCGTTGTGCTGCCAAGCTTGTAGTTTTCCGTTTGAAAGGATGGCCAACATGGATTTGCGAACGTACGGAACAATGGGTGTGGATTGGGAGCAGCGTGTTGATTTCGATCGGTTGCGTACGGAGCGTCTGGCGCGCATCAAGGCCAAGCTGAAAGAATCCAACATCGGAGCGCTGCTGTGCTTCGACATGAACAACATTCGCTACATCACCAACACCACCATTGGCACCTGGGCCATCGACAAACTGGGACGCTTCTGCTTGCTGCCGCAGGATGACGAGCCGATCAACTGGGATTTTGGCTCGGCGGCCAAGCACCACACGCTATACGCGCCGTGGCTGGGCGAGGGACGCTCACGGGCCGGCATCTCGACCCTGCGCGGCGCCATGCCGCCGGGCGCCATGCGCGCCGAGGACGTGGCGCGCAAGATCCGCATTGAGTTGGAAGAGCGCGGGCTGCTGAACGAACCGCTGGGCATCGACATGGTGGAGCCGCCAGTGTTGTTTGCTCTGCAGAAAGAGGGCATCAACGTGGTGGATGGGCAGCAGTTGCTGCAGGATGCCCGCGTCATCAAGACTCAGGATGAAGTCACCCTGCTCAACATGGCCTGCATGATGGTGGACGCGGCCTACGAGGAGCTGTATCGATTCATGAAGCCGGGCGTCAAGGAAAGCGAAGCCGTGGCGCTGGTGAACAAGGTGCTGTACGAACTGGGCTCTGAGCATGTGGAAGGTGTCAACGCCATCTCCGGCGAACGCTGCAGCCCGCACCCGCATATTTTTAGTGACCGTGTGATGCGCCCGGGCGACCCGGCCTTCTACGACATTTTGCACTCTTACATGGGTTACCGCACCTGCTATTACCGCACCTTTGCGATTGGCTCGGCCTCGCAGGCTCAGGTGGATGCCTATAAGCGCTGCCGCTATTATTTGGATGCGGCGATTGATGCCATCCGCCCTGGCGTGACCACGGCGGACGTGGTGAAGCTGTGGCCCAAGGCGCAGGAGTTCGGCTTCCCCAACGAAGAGGCCTGCTTTGCGCTGCAGTACGGCCACGGTGTCGGCCTGGCGATTTGGGAGAAGCCAGTGTTCAGCCGCCTGGTGTCCTTCGACAGCCCGCAGGAAATTGAAGAGGGCATGGTGTTTGCCCTCGAGACGTACTGGCCCGCCAGCGACGGCTGGTCGGCGGCCCGCATTGAAGAGCAGATGGTGGTGACAGCGGACGGTGTCGAAGTCATCACGCGCTTCCCGGCCGAAGAATTGATGGTGGCGGGCAAACGCTACTTCACCACCAGTGGCTGGCTGCCCACCACGCGAGATACGCAGTCACACCGAAACATTGATTACAAGGGTGTCAACTACGGCGGCGCAGGCCTGCCGGACGACCAGTAGAGTGCAGCAGGCACAACGCCATGCACCATACTTCTCACCTTGACAAGTTGCCCAGCGCGGTGCCTTCGGGATATGACGGCGGCAAGAGCGCGGGTTATACGCGCAAAACGTATGTAGAGCCGGGCATGGGCTCGGTGCACATGGGCACCGGCATCAGCCAGCTGGAATCGGGCGGCCACATCAACCATCACCTGCACGCCTTCGAGGAGAGCTTCTATATTCTGGAGGGCAGCTTGATTTGCCAGATTGGCGAGGCGGCCTACGAACTGGGGCCGGGGCACTATGGCCTGATCCCCACAGGCACGCCGCACGCCTGGCAGAACAAAGGCAGCGCGCCGGCGCGCTGGGTGGAGATGCAAGCGCCGCAGCCCAGAGTAGACGGCAGCGACACCTTCTTCGTGCCCGGCGAGCTGGCCGCCAGCGGCCAGGCGCCGGACCCGGCGCGGGCCGCCGAAACGATGGTGAGTTACTTTGACGAGGCGCAGTTGCCCAAACCCGGCGAGCCGGGCCAGATGGAAGGCTTCAACGCCACGACCGGCGTGGCGATCAAGATGTTCGTAGACCGCTCGTCTGGCGCAACCCACCAATCCCTGTTTCTTATTCAATACCAGCCCGGCGCCAAGATTGATGCGCATGACCATACCTTTGAAGAGTCGTATTACATTGTCAGCGGCCGCGTCAAAGCGATTGCCGACGGCAAGACCTATGAGCTGGGGCCGGGTGACCTGATCTGGACCAGCGTGGGCTGCATCCATAGCTTTGAGCAGGTCGGCGACGAGCCGGTGCGCTGGATTGAGACCCAGGCGCCGCTGCCGCCAGCCAAAGAGGCCTTTCGTTTTGAGCGTGACTGGTATGGTAAACACGCCTGACGGCGTATCTACCATTTGGAGAATAGATAAATGGCAAATGTTGGATTTATTGGCTTAGGGGTGATGGGCAGCCGCATGGTTACGCGGTTGATGGCCGCCGGCCACACCGTGACCGGCTACAACCGCACCAAGGCCAAAGCCCAGGACTTACTGGATGCAGGCATGGCCTGGGGCGACACGCCGCGGGCCGTGGCCGAAGCCTCTGAGATTGTGTTCAGCATCGTCAGCGATACAGTCGCCCTGCGCCAGATTGCCGAAGGGCCGGACGGCGTGCTGGCGGCGTTGGGCGCAGTCAAGACCTGGGTCGAGATGAGCACAGTCAGCCCGGCGGCCAGCCGCGAGCTGGCGGCCAAGGCCGCTGCCGCCGGCGCGCAGATGCTGGATTGCCCGGTCTCGGGCAGTATCGCAACCCTGGAGGCGGGCCAGCTCACTATGATGGTGGGCGGCGACGAGGCGGCCTTCAAGGCGGCCGAGCCCGTGCTACTGGCGATCGGCTCCAAGGCGACCTATGTGGGCGCCAGCGGCCTGGCCGTATCCATGAAAGTGGCTACCAACCTGAGCGTGGGCGTGCAGGTGCTGGCGCTGGCCGAGTCGATCTTGCTGGCCGAGGCGGCAGGTATCCCGCGCACGACGGCCATCGAAGTGCTGACCAACAGCGTGGTCGGCTCACCGCTGGTGAAGTACAAAGCGCCGCAACTGGTGACTTTGCCCGACGTGGCTTGGTATCCAGTGGACATGATGCAGAAAGACATTAAGCTAGCCCTGGAATTGGGCGCTGAGTTGGGCGTAGCGCTACCGACCACTGAGACGGCGCAACGCGTGCTAGCCGTTGCTCAGGAAAAGGGCTGGGGCGAGAAGGACTTTGCGATCTTGATCGAAGCTGTCAAGCACATGGGAGCGAAGTAATGGCGAAAGCAAAAAGCACCAAGCCGGCTGGCAAAGGTGCGGGTAAACCCGCGGGTAAACCGGCTGGCAAAGAGGATGTAGAAGACCTGCTGCAGATGTACGAGCAGATGGTGCGCATCCGTGAATTTGAAGACAAGGTGAATGAGCTCTATACCACGGCCAAGATGCCGGGGTTGGCTCATCTCTATATTGGCGAAGAAGCCATTGCGGTGGGCGTGTGTGAAGCGCTCAACAGTGATGACTACATCACCAGCACGCACCGCGGCCACGGGCACTGTATCGCCAAAGGCGCCGCGGTGGACATCATGTTTGCCGAGCTGCTCGGCAAGGCGGCCGGCTACTGCGGCGGCAAGGGCGGCTCCATGCACATTGCTGACCAGGCCAACGGCAACCTCGGCGCCAACGCCATCGTGGGCGGCAGCGCCGGGATTGCGGCCGGGGCCGCCTTCAGTGCCAAGCGGTTGGGCACCGGCCAGGTGGCGGTGTGCTTCTTCGGCGAAGGGGCGCTGGGGCAGGGCTTGCTGTATGAGACCATGAACATGGCTCAGCTGTGGAAGCTGCCTGTGATTTTTGTGTGCGAAAACAACATGTACAACGAGTACACCCATTACAACGAAACCGCCGCCGGCACGCTGGCCGGGCGAGCGGAAGCCTTCGGCATTCACACCGAGGAGATTGACGGGCAGGACATCCGCGTGGTCAACGAAGCCGCCAAGCGGCTGGTGGAGCGCGCCCGCAAGGGCGAAGGCCCATCCTTCCTTATCTGCAATACCTATCGCTATCACGGCCATCATGTCGGCGACATTGACCGGGCCTACTACCGCCCTAAAGAAGAAGAGCAGGAATGGCAGCAGCGTGACCCGATCACCATTTTGGCAGATTGGATCATTGGTCAAAAGCTGTCTGACCAGAGCGTGCTTGACCACATCCAGGCGGACGTGAAGAGCGAAGTGGCGCGCGGTGCGGAGTTTGCACTCAACGCTCCGTTCCCCGACCCCAGCGAGGTGAATACGAATGTCTACGCCTAACAGCAACGGACGCGTGATTACCATGGGCCAGGCCATCAAAGAAGCCTTGGCCGAAGAGCTGCGCCGCGACCCGACCGTGTACGTGATGGGCGAGGATGTGGCCGAAGCGGGTACGGCTTTCAAGGTGCTCAAGGGGCTGGTGGATGAATTCGGGCCGGACCGTGTGATTGACTCGCCCATTTCCGAGCCGGGCATCACTGGCCTCGGCGTAGGCGCGGCCATGACCGGCATGCGCCCGGTGGTGGATATTATGTTCGGCGATTTCAGCACGCTCATCATGGACCAGATGGTGAACCAAGCCGCCAAGATTCACTACATGTCGGGCGGCAAGTTGAAGGTGCCGATGGTGCTGCGCACCACGATGGGCGCCACGCGGCGCTCGGCGGCGCAGCACTCACAGTCGCTGCACGCCTGGTTCAGCCATGTGCCGGGAGTCAAAGTGGTGGTGCCCTCCACGCCGTATGATGCCAAGGGCTTGCTCAAGACCGCCATCCGTGACGACAATCCAGTGGTGTTCTTCGAAGACAAGATGATGTACCAGTTGAAAGGCGAAGTGCCTGAAGAGGAGTACACCATTCCGCTGGGCGTGGCCGACATCAAGCGCGAGGGCACCGACATCACCATCGTGGCCACCAGTAGCATGGTGCAGGTTTCGCTGGCGGCGGCCGACAAGCTGGCCGAGATTGGCATCAGCGCTGAGGTGGTAGACCCGCGCTGCACCTTCCCGCTCGACAAAGACGCGCTCATCAACTCGGCCAAGAAGACCAGCCGGGCGCTGGTGGTGGATGAAGGCTATGAGCGCTATGGCGTAACCGCCGAGCTGGCCTCGGTGATCGCCGATGGCGCATTTTATTATCTGGATGCGCCGGTCAAGCGCATGGGCGCCATGGATGTGCCCATCCCGTTCTCGCCGGTGCTCGAAGACCTGACTGTGCCGACGCCGGACACGGTGTTCGAGATGGCCAAGACCCTGTGTGGCGTTAACTAGGAGGCTTCGCTGGCTACCAAAGTCATCATGCCCGCGCTGGGAATGGCGCAAGAGACTGGCAAGCTGCTGGCCTGGTTCAAGCAGGAAGGCGATGCGGTTGCCAAGGGCGAACCGCTGATGGAGATCGAGACCGACAAGGTCACGGTCTCGATCGACGCCACTGAAAGCGGTGTGCTCGCCAACATTATTGCCACGGCCGGGCAAGATGTGCCCGTGGGGCATGCGATTGCACTGATATTGGCGGAGGGCGAACAAGCGCCCCCGCGTGAAGAATTGCTAGCCGCGCTCAAAGCGGCCAGCGCCCCAGCGGCAGCTCCCGCTGCCGCACCACGGCCTGTGGTTCCTCGGCCAGCAGGGCAGGCCCAGCAACCTGCTGCCGGACGTCCGCAGCAGCCAGCGCCCACTTATGCGCCCGCGGGCGCAGTGGTGGTCAACGCCAGCCCTATCGCGATACGCATCGCCGCCGAGCACGGCGTGGATTTAGCACAAGTGCGGGCGTCTGGTGGGCGTATCAGCAAGGATGATGTGCGCGAATACATTCGCACACGCGGCGCGGTGCCCGCCGGCGGTTTTGCGCCGCTAGTGCGCGGGGCGGGCGAGAAGGTTCTCGCCTCGCCCAAGGCCAAGCGGCTGGCGCAGGAAATGGGTCTGGATTTGGCCCTGCTGCGCGGCAGCGGCCCCGAAGGGGCAGTGCTGGCGATTGATGTCACGCATGGTGGCGGGGCTATGCCGCAGGCAACGTATGCTGCACCGGCAGCGCAAGAGCCGGCCGGCCCGCCGCTGAGCAGCCTGTGGAAAGTCATGGCCGAGCACGTCACCGAGAGCTGGCAGGATATTCCCCATTTTGTATTGAGCCGTGAAGTGGATGCGACCAACATGATGGCCGCACGCAAGACGGCGCAAGCCAAGAGTGAAGCCAAAATCACCTTTACAGATCTGCTGGTCAAATTCTGTGCGCAAGCGCTGGCGCAACACCCCAACGTCAATGCCACTTGGCGCAGCCGCACCATCTGGCCTAATCAGCACATCAATGTGGGTCTGGCCGTGGGTGTGGAAGACGGCCTGGTCGTGCCAGTTGTTGCCGATGCGGATAAACTGAGCCTGCAAGATGTAGCCGTGCGCCGCGCCGAGCTGGTGCAGAAGGCCAACACCAAGTCGCTGCTGCCTACCGATATTCAAGGCGGCACATTCACCATTAGCAATTTGGGTATGTATGCCATCGACAGTTTCACCGCTATCGTCAATGCGCCCAACGCCGCCATCTTGGCGGTGGGGCGCATTGTGGAGCGCGTGGTGCCGCTGGACGGCCAGCCGGCCATCCGGCCGATGCTGGCGCTGACCCTGTCGTGCGACCACCGCGTGCTGGATGGCTTGCGCGGCGCTCAATTTTTAGACACCCTGGCGAGCCTTATCGAAGCCGCCGAGATCAAGGAGTAAGTATTCATGGCAGAAGAGATCAAGCGCTTACGCGGCTCTGAAGCGCGCAAAGCCACTGGTGGCAGCTCAGAGCTGGGCGAATACGGCGCGTTGCTGAACGGCCAGTGGGTCAAGACCGGCGACGCCATCGAGGTGCGCAGTCCGTACAACGACGCGCTGGTGGCGGTGGTGCACCGCGCCGGGCCGAAAGAAATCGAGCAGGCCATTGCGGATGCGACGCGTGCCTTCCAGGTAACGCGCAAGCTGCCCTCATGGAAGAAAGCCGAAGTGCTGATGAAGGTCAGCGAGGGTATTCTGGCTCGCCGTGAAGACCTGGCGCGCACGATTGCACTGGAGGCAGGCAAGCCGATCCGCACCGCTCGTTTGGAAGTCGACCGGGCCGCGTACACCTTCCAGGTGGCGGCGGAGGAATCGAAGCGTCACTATGGCGAGATCGTGCCGCTGGACTGGCTGCCGGGCACCGAGAACCGCGTGGCACACATCCACCGCGTGCCGCTCGGCCCGATTGCGGGGATTGCCCCGTTCAACTTCCCGCTGAACCTGGTGGCGCATAAGGTGGCGCCTGCCATGGCGGCGGGTAACCCGATCGTGCTGCGGCCAGCCAGCGCCACCCCGGTGAGCGCACTCAAGCTGGGCGAGATCATCCAGGAGGCCGGTTGGCCGGACGGCGGGTATTCCGTCGTGACTTCGGCCACCAAGGACGCAGCACCGCTGATCGAAGACCCGCGCATCAAGCTGCTGACCTTTACAGGCAGCCCGGCGGTGGGTTGGAGCCTGAAGGGCAAGGCGGGCATGAAGCGCGTCACGCTGGAGCTGGGCGGCAACGCCGGTGTCATCGTTCACGATGATGCCGACGTCAAGTACGCTGCCGAGCGGGTGGCGTGGGGCGGCTTCTCGTATGCGGGGCAGTCATGCATTTCGGTGCAGCGCGTGTACGCCTCGGCCAAGATCTATGAAGACTTCGTGGATGACCTGATCCCGCGCGTCAAGGCGTTGGTGGTAGGCGACCCGCTGGATGAAAAGACGGACGTCGGCCCGGTGATTGACAGTGGGGCGGCCGACCGCGTAGAAGAATGGCTGGCGGAGGCCAAGGCGGGCGGCGCCGAAGTGCTGGCGGGCGGCAAACGCGAGGGCAATTTAGTCGAGCCCACCGTGTTGGCTTCGCTGAAGGAAGATATGAACGTCTCGTGCCAGGAAGTGTTTGGCCCGCTGGTGGGTTTGTTCCAGTACGCAGACGTCAACCAGGCGATTCACTCGGTGGGCGCGTCTGATTTCGGTTTGCAAGCCGGTATCTTCACCAACGATACCGCCATCATCAACAAGGCGTTCGAAGAGATCGAAGTAGGCGGCTTGATGGTCAACGACGTCTCGACCTTCCGTATTGACCATATGCCCTACGGCGGCGTCAAGCAATCTGGCTTCGGCCGCGAGGGACTGCGCTACGCCATCGAAGAGATGACAGAGCTCAAGCTGATCACCTACAACAATCGTGAGTAGCAGCTCAACTAAGCAGCAAAAGAGCGCCGTAAGGCGCTCTTTTGTGTTTATACTCACTTGCGCTCATTCGTCCGAATTGTCGAGCAAAAGGTAAAGTTTGGCCTGATGTCGATCCCAGCACATATCCGCACTGCACAAGCGTGGCTTGCAGCCTGGTTGCGCCGAGATACCGCAGCCATTATTGCTTACCTGTTTGCCACGGCAGTTATGACCTATCCCTTGGCACTTGAGCTAGCGGGCAACGGAATGCCTGTGGGCGGCGACCTGTACATGAAGCTCTGGGATGTGTGGTGGTTTGAGCGCATGCAGGCCACCGGCCAGTCGTTTTACTACAGCAAGGAGATTTTTTACCCGCTGGGGTTGGATCTGTCATTTCATCCAGCCTCCTGGACGACCACACTCGTGATTTGGGCGCTGGCTCCGCTGATGGGCGTGTTTGGTGCCTACAAGCTGATGATCTTGGTGGCGGTGTTCTCCAGCGCCTATGCCGCCTATCTTCTGGCGCTATGGCTGACTAAAAACCGAGTAGCGGCCTGGTTTGGCGGAGCCATCTATTCATTTGCGCCCTATCATCTGAGTGACCTGCGCGGGCATCCCGATTTGAGCCAGCTAGCCTTTATTCCGCTGGCTGTTTTGTGCCTATTGCTCGCTTTCAAGCAGCGGCGCGTGTGGATGGCAGGTCTGGCAGGGATATTGCTGGGGCTGGTGGCCTGGACTGGTTTGTATCTGTTTGGCTTCGCCGCCCTCACGCTTGGATTTGTGCTTGCCTATGAGGCGTTGATAGAAAGAGGCTGGCGCACACAACAGTTTTGGCAGCTTTGTGGCGTGTTTACGCTGGCCGCGGCGGCACTTCTGCTGCCACGCCTGCTGCCCGTGTTCAATGACCGAGCCAGCCTGGAGTACGTGATCGAGAATAAGTTCACGGCGTATGAGAGCCAGGCAGATCTGCTTTCATACTTTGTCCCGCCGCCAGCCAACCGCTTGCTGGCGCCGCTGTTGGGTGAACTAAGCAACAGGATCGCCCCCAGCATCTCGGTCTATCCTTCTCCTTACATTGGCTGGGTGGCGTTGCTCACCAGTCTCTCTGCGCTGCTGTTTGCCAAGAAGCGTAAAGCCGTGTGGTTCTGGGGAGTGGTTGCTGCACTCTTCCTGATACTCAGCCTTGGGCCTGCTTTGCGCTTTGCTGGCCGCGTGTATTCGCAAGTGCCTTTGCCTGCAGTGGTACTCATCGATAGGGTGCAGATTTTCAGAAGCGTGCGCCCGATCCTTTTTCACATTGGCTTGTTGCTGCCTTTGGGGATGCTGGCTGCGTTTGGTTTAGATGGATGGCTTGGCAAGCTGAAGCAAACGCCGCAAGTAAGCGCTGGGCTGGTTGTTTTGCTGGCGACTGTGCTGTTTGCTGAATACTGGATTGGCACCTTTAGTCTGAGACCGTTGGAGGCCAGCCCGATCTATCAGCAAATTGCCAATGACGAGAACCAATTTGCCGTCATTGATCTACCCATGGGCTACGGCCCTTCTAAGTACTACTTATTCTTGCAGACGGTGCATGGCAAGCCAATGGTTGAGGGCATGTCGAGCCGGATGCCGCCCAATGCCTTTGACTACATTAACGGCAATTTGCTGTTGGCTTTGTGGCACGCCGAAGAACATTTGGATTGCACTGACTTTAAGATGGCAAGCATGACCGAGGCGATCGATGCGCTGAGCGCGGATGGCTTCAAGTACATCCTTGTACACGAACCCGTGTTTGCCGACTATTTTGAAGGCGTGCCAATAACAGCTACAGACCCGGATTTGACGGTTTACGCGCTAGACGATCTGCGCGATTTCTTCCCCTGTCCATAGATATCGATCGCACCCGGCGCCACGCAGGGCGCCCTCGGCATTGGGTCACTAAGCAGGCACGGCGCCAAGGACATGCTGGCGGGCTTGGTTCACCTTGGTTTGCATTTGGCTCAGTTGATGGTTGAGCAGCTTGCCATCGCGCTTGAGGAAGTTGCCCGCTACCAGCACGCTGTCAATGTTGCTGTTGTCCATGGCCCAGGCCACCGCACCGATGGGATCATTCACCGGCATCACGTTGATGAGGTTCTGGCGCAGTAGGATGATGTCGGCTTGCTTGCCAGGCGTCAGGGTGCCGATGCTGGCTTGCATGCCCAGGGCTTCGGCGCCGTAGACGCTCACAAACTGGATGACATCACGCGTGGTGAGCATGCGGTCGGCGAACAGGTTGCCAGCCAGCTTCTTGTCAAAGCGCATGGCGTGCTGCATGGAGTTGGCTGAGCGCATCTGGGTGAACATGTCACCGCGGTTGGCAATCTCGGTATCCACGCCCAGGGCAGGGGTGAAGCCCGCGTCGAGGAAGCGCTGCACCGTAGGGGCGCCATACCCTTGCATCATTTCGGCGGCGGGCGTCATCACCACCCGGCTGCCCGCGCTCTTGATGGCTGAGAGATCACGATCGGTCAGGGTGTTGCCGTGGGCGAACAGCACATCCGCCCCCAGCAGCTTGGCCTTGCTCAGCTCAGCCAGCTGGTCCTTGTCCGGTGAAGTGCCCATGCCCACTTGGGCAGAAATGCGCAGTCCTAGCTTGCGGGCCAGGGCCCACTCGTCTTGCAATTGTTGCGTGCTCACATCCTGCGGCTCGCTAGAGGCCAGCGCCAGTGTAATGCGCTCGGCGGGCAGGCTGGCTTGCAGCGTTTGCAGCTCGGCTTCACCCAGGCTGGCAGGGGCGGCCAGCACGCTGCGCAGGCCGGCTTCAGCCAGCGCTTTGGCGTTGGCGGCCAGGTGCTCGGCGCTGGGCAAATTGGCATGGTCGAGCACTGTGGTGATGCCGGATTCAATGGCGTTGATGGCGCTGGAAAGCGTGCTAGCGTATATGTCTTCGGGACGGAAGCTGGCGGCCAATGCCGCTTGCTGCTTGCCATCCAGCACTTGCTTGCTGATCAGGAAGTCTGCCCCCAGGTTGCGCAGCACGCCCATCCACATGTGATGGTGGGCGTCAATGAAGCCCGGCATGGCGATCATGCCCGTGCCGTCGATCACTTCGGCGCCAGCCTCGTTGATGCCGCGTGCTACTTCCAGGATCTTGTCGCCTTCCAGGAGCACGTCAAAATTGTGCTGGTTGCCGATACGGCCATCCATACTGAGGACCGTTGCGGACTTGATCAGTTTGCGGGTTTCCATTGTGCAGCACCTCTGCGCAGTTCAGACTGCTTTACATTGTAATAGCGTTTAGCATTATCAAACATATTTTGGTGTTTTCATGTTTATTGTGTCGTAATGTTCAGTCAAACCCCTAAAATGTCAAATTAGGGTGAACATTAGGTGCCGGAGTGTTTGATGGGGCTTGACTAAACGCACGTATCCGTATATAAACAGACAAATTCCCCTAGGCTTTGCACAGAACTAAAAGAACACTCGCCTGATTCGCTGGAGTACTGTACCTAAGGGCAGAAACTTGAAAAGCAAATCGAACTATACACTGACTGAATTTCTGACCTCTGTAGTTATCTCATCGCGTTATATCCCGGTGTGGATCGCGATGTGTATTTTGCTTTTGGCCGCATACTTTACCGCTCCCGCCACACTTTCCGCAGCTTCCTTCACCGCAGTTCTCCCCCTTACCGCATTTCTCGTCATTGTCAGCCTTGGTCAAATGCTCGTCGTCATGACTGGCGGAATTGACCTGTCTACTCCAGGCATCATGACGTTGGCGGCCTTTGTCACCGTGGGAGTGAGTGCGGGTTCGAGCGAGAACATTCTCAAGGGGCTGGCTATGGCCTTGGCTGTGTCAGCCCTGATCGGCCTGGCCAATGGCTTTTTGGTGGGCGTGTTCCGCCTCAATGCCCTCATCGTCACGCTGGCCATTGGCCAGGTAACGCGTGGCGTGCTGCTTAAATACGCCACTCAGATCGCCAACGAGGCTTCGGTGCCCGCCGCGCTTTCGCAGTGGGCCATTCGCCAGGTCTTCGGCGCCAGCTGGATCTTTTGGATCGCCATCATCACCATCCTGGTTGTCAGCATCGTCCTCGGATACACGGGGGTGGGGCGCCGCTTCCGCTCCGTAGGTGCTAACCCCATCGCAGCGCGCATTTCTGGCCAGCGCGTCACGTTGTACGTGGTGCTGGCCTATGTGGTTGCGGCCATGCTATATGGGCTGGCCGGGTTCCTGTTGGCTGCCTTGATCCGCAGCCCAACCCAGGGTCTGGGCCTGCCGTACCTGCTCGGCCCCATCGCGGCCGTAGTGATCGGCGGGGCCTCCCTGAGCGGCGGCCTGGCCAGCGTATTTTCAACCTCCCTGGCAGCCTTCTTCCTCACAGTGTTGGATCAGATGCTGCGTGTGCTGGGCTTGCCAACTTCTTTGCAGTATGTCGTATTTGGTGTCGCAATTATCGGTGGCATGGCCGTCTCCGGCGATCGCATTGTCGATATGGTCGAAGGATTGTTTCAACGGCGCTTTGCCAAAGCTGAAGGTAACGATACTGGTTAGGTGAAGGAGGAGGCTTAAGCGACAAAACGGTCAAACGACAGAATCGTCGCGGATCGTATCGTTCAAACAACAAGGAACAAAGAAAAAAGGAGAAGTGGAAGATGAAACTAAGCAAGTTCCAAATGATCGCCTTCCTCATCGCCATTGTGGCGCTGACGTTGGCAGCCTGTGGTGGTGGCGCTGCTGCCCCCGCAACCCAGGCTCCGGCCGCAGGCGGCGACAGCGCCGCTGGTGGCGATGGCGCCCCGGCTGGTTCCACTGAGGTCTTCGAAGCTGACCCCGAAGTCCTGATGAAGACCATGGGCGTGTCTGACCCCTCGCAGGTTGGTGATGTGGTGCTGGCCGCTATGCACCGCGCTGGCCTGCCGGTCAGCGATGAGATGGCTGCCAAGGCCCTCGAGTGCTGGCGCGAGAAGGTGTGTGACACTGGCACCGGTGGCCCGGTTACCGTGGCGCTGGCCGACGGTTTTGGTGAGAACCTGTGGCGTGAAGTGACCCACATGGAAATGGTGCTGCAGGCCCTGACCTATCCTGAGATCGGCCGCATCATCTATACCACCGCCATGTTTGACACGCAGCAAGCCATTGCCGACATCCGCGGCTTGATCGCTCAAGACGTTGACATCATCGTGGGCTTCCCCGATGCGGGTGACGCACTGCTGCCGGTGGTGCAAGAAGCCACTGACGCGGGCGTGATCTACGTCACCCACTCCTATGGTGTCTTGGGTGATGGCAGCGCGTACTTCTCCTCGATCTCTGAGGATGTATGTCTGCTGGGCCAGGAGTTTGCTCACATCCTGAACGAGGAAGTGGGCACCGGTAAGGTTGCCTTCCTCGGCGGCACCCCGGGAAACCCGCTGTCTGCCTACTGGCAGAGCTGCGAAGAGCCCGAGCTGGCTGACAGCATTGAGCTGGTCGGCGCGGCCGACACCTTCTGGACCCGCGAGGGTAGCTTCGAGGCCATGTCTGGCTTCCTGAGCGCCCACCCGGATCTGGCTGGCGTGAGCTACGAGGCGGCTGGTTCCTTCATGGGTGGCTTGAGCGCCTACGAGGCGGCTGGCATCCCGGTCAACCTGGTACTGACCCTGCGCACGGACGAGACTGTGCTGTTCTGCGAATGGGTTGAGATGGGCCAGCCGGATAGCTTCAAGATCTTCTTTGGCTCGGGTGGTAACTACCAGTCTCGCATTGCGCTGACTGCGGCCATGATGCAGCTGAACGGCTACGAGAACGTGCCGAACAGCATCGTCATCCCGCCGTACATTCAGCCGGTCAATGCTAGCCACTGCTACCCTGACCTGCCGGACGATGCCTCCATCTCCTCCATGGTTCCGCATGATGTCGTGCGGGCGATGTACCCCTAATCCGGGTACAGCGCACACAAGCTGAATCGGAAACAGGAAACTCTAGGTTAGAGTGACTGACAAGAATCAGAACCCCAGCAGCGAGAGCTATGCGCTCTCGCTGCTGGGAGTTTCTAAACGCTATGGCACGGTGCAGGCCCTCAAGGACATGAGTCTGCACGTTTTGCCTGGGGAAGTTCACGCGGTGGTTGGCGAGAACGGCTCTGGCAAATCCACGCTGCTGGGTATTGCCAGCGGTTTTGTGGAGCAAGACGATGGCACCGTGAACATCATGGGCAAGCCGCTCACCACGGATTCGCCTGCCAAAGCCCGCGAGCTGGGCTTGGGCATGGCCTACCAGGAGATCTCCCAGGTGGCTGGCATGACCGTGGCAGAAAACCTGTACTTATCCGCGTCCAAGAAGGCGCGCCCCGCCATTTACTGGCGGCTCAAAGACTGGGCCATCCAAATGCTGGCCCGCTTTGAACTGGATGATATTTTTGCTGAGGCTCCCATTGGCGCATTGGCGCTGGCCGAGCGTCAGTTACTGGAAGTAGCCAAGGCGCTGCTCTCTGAACCTAAAGTCTTGCTGCTGGATGAACCCACCACGGCCATGGGGCCGTCTGAGGTGGAGTGGCTGCACCGCACCATCAAAGAGCACACCGCCCGCGGTGTGGCTGTGGTGTATGTGAGCCACCGCTTGCCGGAGGTGCTTGGCCTGGCCGACCGCATCACTGTGCTGCGTGACGGCCAGCACCAGGGCACTTACGAGGCAAGCAAGATCAGCGAGAAAGAGATCGTGGAGCTCATGATCGGCCGCCCGCTGGAATCCGCCTTCCCGGAGCGCCTGGAGATCACCGAAGACACCGAGACGGTGCTCAAGGTGACTGACCTGCACGGCGAATACTTTGGCCCGGTGAGCTTCAACGTGCGCCGCGGCGAGATCATTGGCATCGCCGGTGTAGAAGGTAACGGCCAGGGTGATCTGTTCTGGACGCTGTGCGGTGCCATCCCGCCCAAGGGCGGGCAGGTGCAGGTGCTCGATAAGCATGTCAATCTCACCTCGCCCACCGGCGCGCTGCAGTCGGGCATCATGCTGCTGGCGGGTGACCGTAAGCGCGATGCGCTGTTCCTGGTGCTAGGCGCCATCAGCAACGCTTCGATCCAGGCGCTGGAGAAGTTCACCCGCCTGGGCTGGCTGATGCCGCGCCGTGAGCGCACTGCCGTGGGCGAGATGGGGCAGCAGCTCAAGCTGCGCACTCCTTCGCTCGATATGCCGGTGAGCTTCCTCTCCGGTGGCAACCAGCAGAAGGTGGTGATGGCGCGCCCCTTCCTGCGTGACAACGTGAATGTGCTGCTGGCGGACGAGCCTACGCAGGGTGTGGATGTAGCTGCTCGCTTTGATATCTATGAAGCGCTGCACACCAAGGCCACGCAAGGCGCGGCCCTGGTGGTGAAATCCAGCGATCCGATTGAGCTGGCCAGTTTGTGCAACCGCGTGTTTGTAATTTCACGTGGCCAGATTGTGCATGACATTCCGCAGGAGCAACTGAGCGAACGCACCATTATTGACGCCATGGTGCGCGGCGCCAAGCTGGGCAACGTGGAAGATCAGTTTGCCTTCGGCGGGAGAGAGGACTAGATGAACCGGAACAAGGAGCGCCTTAAGAAGGCGGCGATACGCATCCAGGAGTGGTATCCCTTGATGCTGCTCCTGCTGATGATCTATACCCTGGGCGCCTATTCCGGCGGCCAGAGCAGCGCCTTTCTCTCTGAATACAACCTGAGCAACCTGTTGCAAGCCACCTTGCCGTTGGCGATTGTGGCCATGGCGCAGGTCAATGCCATGCTGGTGGGCTATTTGGACATCTCCGTCGGGGCGGTAATGTCCTTCAGCATCGTGGCGGCTTCATTCATTATTACTAATGACGCCACGCCGCAGGCGGTCGCCATTGGCGCCGGCCTGATCCTGCTGGGTGGCGTGCTGGTGGGCCTGTTCAACGCCTTGCTGGTGCGCTGGGTCAAGCTGCCACCCATCATTGCCACCCTGGCTACGCTGAGCATTCTTGAAGGCGTGGCCCTGGTGATGCGCCCGGTGGCCTCCGGCTCCATCAACGCTCCGGCGCTGGCCCTGTTACGCACCAAGACCGGTTGGGTGCCAGTGGCCTTTATTGTGGTGCTCGTAGTAGCTATCTTATGGGACATCTGGCTGCGGCGCTCGGCGGGCGGTTTGCGCGTGCGCGCCACGGGCCATGATGTGCGTGCCTCGCGCCGCCTGGGCACGCGTACCAAGTGGATCCAGGTACGCGGCCTGGTGCTCTCCGGCTTGCTGGCCGCGGTTGCCTCATTCTTCCTGGCGGTGCAAGTGGGCGTGGGCGATGCACGTGCCGGCACCAACTTTGCGCTCACCAGCATTGCGGCCGCCGCTTTGGGCGGCACCAGCCTGGCGGGCGGAGTGGGGCACTTCACTGGGGCGCTGGCGGTGAGCGTGTTCCTGACGCTGATCAGCAACATGTTCTCCTTGCGCATCATCACCTCCAGCTGGCTGAATGACCCCATCGTGATGGGCATGCTCACCATTATTGGCCTGGTGCTGTACCAGGTGCATGATTTGCGCATGCTGGTCAAGGAAAACTGGAAGAAGCTACGCCGGGTCTTCACCGCACGGCGTGTACGCCGCACGGACTATGCGGTGGCGAATGTATTTGTCAGCCCGCCCTCTGGCCCCAATGGCTCTGAGCCAGGCAAGCGTATTCTGCTCAAGGGCGGCACAGTGCTCAGCCTGGATCCCCAGATCGGCACGCTGCCGGTGGGCGATGTGCTCATCGAGGGCAGCAAGATCATCCAGGTGGGCAAGGACATCCAGTCCAACGGCGCTACCGAAGTGATCGATGCGGAGCGCATGATCGTGATGCCCGGCTTTGTGGACACGCATCGCCATATTTGGGAAGGGCTGCTGCGCAACATCGGTACGGATGTGCCGCTGGAAGGTCGCAGCAGTTACATCACCTTTGTGCTTGGCCGCCTGGGCCGTGCCTATCGCCCGCAGGATGCGTATGCAGGCAACATTGTGAGCGCCTTTGGCGCCATCGATGCCGGTATCACTACACTGCTAGACTGGTCGCATATCCAGGCTTCGCCCGAGCATACAGACGCAGTGGTGCAGGCCCTGAATGACTCCAATATGCGCGCCGTGTTCGCCTACGGCTTCCCGTGGTGGGGCAAGTATGAGCCCAAGCAGCCGGGCTGGTTTGTGCGCGCGGCGCGGGCACACTTCACCAGCAAGGACCAGCTGCTCACCTATGCGCTGGCCGCCGCCGGGCCGGAGTTCACTGATTTTGAGATCACCCGCTCGCACTGGAACATGGCGCGTTCGGTGGATGCACGCATCACTACCCATGTGGGCGTAGGCACGTTTGGCCAGCGCCGCAAGGTGGAGGAGTTTGGCCGCAAGGGGCCGGAACTGCTCGGCCCGGATACCACCTATATCCATTGCACCACCTTGAATGACACCGAGATCCAGATGATCGTGGACTCGGGCGGCTCGGTCTCGCTGGCGGCGCCGGTGGAGATGATGATGGGCCACGGCATGCCGCCCACCCAGAAGTTCCTCGACCGCGGCCTCAAACCCAGTTTGAGCGTGGATGTGGAGACCAACGTGCCGGGTGACATGTTCACCCAGTTGCGCTCGGTCATCTCGCTGCAACACAGCCTGATCCACGAGCGCCGCCTGGCGGGCGGCAGCAACGTACCTGACCTGATCACCGAGCAAGAAGTGTTGGAGTACGCCACCATCGAAGGCGCGCGTGCCAATGGCCTGGACAGCAAGATTGGTACGTTGACCCCCGGCAAAGAAGCCGACATCATCATGCTCACTACGGACCGCGTCAACGTTAGCCCGCTCAACAACCCGGCCGCGGCGGTGGTGTGGGGTATGGACACCACCAATGTGGATACGGTGATGGTGGCAGGCAAGCTGCTCAAGCGCAGCGGCCTGTTGGTGAATGTAGACCTGAATGCAGTGCAGAACATGGTCTACGATGCGCGTGACTACGTCTTGCGTCGCTCGCGCTTCAAGCTGCCCGCAATGTAATGCCCCTGGCGGTGCGCCGCCAGAGTTATGGAGTAATCAGCAATGAAAGAACGCTTCTTAGTACGCACGGCGGATCAAGCCGAATTTGTGCTGCCCAAAGCTTACGAAGGCATTAGCCAGGGCTTTAGCCGCTGGTCGATCGTGAACGGCGAGTCGGGCTCGGTGCACCAGGAATTCAATATCTGCGAACTGCAGCCGGGCGGCCACATCGATACGCACTTGCACACGCACGAAGAAAGTGTGTATGTGCTGGACGGTGAGCTGATCTGCGAAACAGGCGACGGCGCCTTTGCACTGGAGAAGGGTGACTACGGCATCATCCACGTCAGCGCGGCGCACGGCTACAAGAACCGCAGTGACAAGACCGTGCGCTGGGTCGAGATGCTGGCGCCGCAGCCGCGCTTGTGGAAGGAAGGCGACGTGTTTCCCGTAAAGGGGCGCGTGTCGCAGGTGGGCGAACCGATCCGCGTGAACCCGCGCGATACGCGCACGCGCTTCTTTGGCAACATCACTGAGCAGCACATGGATCCCGGCAAGCAGTCGCAGGAGCTGCTGGCGGTCTCCGGCAGCATGCGCACCGCGCTGCTGGTGTATACCGGTATCACCGTAAAGATGATGGTGGACAGCGACCTGGGCGCTCACTTGCACACCATGTTCATGGTCAAGTACATCCCAGGCGGCGGCGCCGGCAGCCACGACCATCCGTTCGAGGAAACTTATATGATCCTGGACGGCGAGGTCGAAGCCTGGTTCGATAACCACACCTTCACGCTGAAGCCGGGCGATGTTGCCTGGGCCGGAGTCGGCTGCGTACACGGTTTCAAGAACAAGACCAATACCACGGTGCAGTGGCTGGAAACTTCAGCCCCGCAATCGCCCTCGCGCCACGCTTATCGTTTTGGGCGCGATTGGGACTATTTTGAAGAGCAGCTCAAGAGCGAATAGGGCAGAGGAGAGAAACATGGCGGATAAGGGCACTGTAGTCGTTGTTGGCGGTACTTCGGAGTTGGGCAAGGCGGTGGCCGTGCACTATGCCGAGAAGGGGCATCCCGTGGTGGTGACCGGACGCGAGGCGGGCCGCGCCCAGAAGGTGGCCGAGGAGATCGGCCACGGCGCGACTGGCATCAACTTTGACCTGAGCAAGCCTAAGGACATCGGCGCTGCGCTGGCGGATGTGAAAGATGTGCAGTACCTGGTACTGGTCTCGATTGCGCGTGACGAGAACAGCATCAAAGCCTATGATATTGACCAGGCGGTAGAGCTGGTGACGCTGAAGCTGGTGGGCTACCCCGAAGTGGTGCACGCCCTGCTGCCACAAATGCGCGCCGATGGCTGTGTGCTGCTCTACGGCGGCATGGCCAAGGAGCGCCCGTACCCGGGTTCAGCTACCGTGACCACCATCAACGGCGGCGTCAGCACTCTGGTGCGCGCCATGTCTGTTGAGCTGTCGCCGCTGCGCGTGAACGCCATCCACCCCGGCGTGGTGGGCGAGACGCCGTACTGGGCCGATAAGCCCGCCGGCGTGCTGGAGGCGCTCTCCGCCCGCACGCTGACCAAGAAGTTGGTGACCATCAAAGATGTCACCGATGCGGCCATCTTCCTGCTCGAGAACAAAGGCGTCAATGGCGTCAACTTGGATGTGGATGGGGGCTGGTGGTAGGAATTTCTTCATTACAAAGCCACGAAGCACACAAAGAAAAATACGGCCGCAAGGCCGTGTTTTTTTGCAATACGCGTTACACCTCACCCCCAGCTCCCTTCGGGAGTTACCCCTCTCCCTGTGGGAGAGGGGAGGTAGAGTTCAAGATTGGGACGCAAGCCATCGGGTGAGGGAAGTGTGCACTGCCCCCTCAACCGTCTTTGCGAGCGATACGCTGCTATGCAGCGTGAGCGAAGCAATCCCCAAGCGAGACTGCAAACAGGCTTGGGGATTGCTTTGTCAGCGCAGCTTCGCTGCGCTCTCCTCGCAAAGACGGAAGAGATGTGCTGGTGCTCTGGAGTTGGAAAAGAGGACAGATTGATATTCGAATGACAAAGTGAGAAGCTAGCGCCGAAACATCCCTCACCCGCTCGCTTCGCTCGCCGCGCCTAAGCGCACCTCTCCCAATGGGAGAGGGCAGGTAGAAGTCAGCGACGCAAACCAATGGGTGAGGGGGTTGTCATTGCGAGGAGTACTGCGACGTGATGCATGTACATGCATCACGTCGCAAACGGACGAAGCAATCTGCTACTCGAATGACTTGGTGCTTGATCTTGGAAGTCAACTCGGCCGGGTAGATTGCTTCGTCCGCTATGTGTGCCGCATGAAAAATGCGGCACACATGTGCTCCTCGCAATGACGGTTGGCACAAAAAAAGAGCCCGGCATCTGCCGGGCTCTTTTTAGTTGAGCTTGCCGAGCACGTCCAGCCCGGCCCGCAGCCGCGCCAGCACGGTCTCGCGGCCGATAAGCTCCATGCTCTCGAAGAGCGGCGGGCTGACCTCCTGCCCGGTGGTGGCGTTGCGCAACTGCGTGAATAGCGCGCCGGCCTTGATGCCCAGTTCGTCGGCGGCGGCGCGCATCGGCGCCTCGGCCGCAGTGGCCGTAAGCTCCGGCAGGGCTTCGAGGATGCCCAGCGCCTTGGCCAGGGCCGCGGCGGACTCGGCGGCACTCGTATCCTTGATCAGCAGCTTGTCGGCGGGTACTTCCACACTGGGGCGGAAGAAGAAGCCGGCGATCTCAGGCGCATCATCCAGGGTAGTGATGCGCTCCTGGATCAGCGGCGTGATGCGCGCCAGCAGCGCAGGGTCAGCCTGCAAACCAGCCTTCTCGAAGAAGGGCAGCAAGCGGCGGGCCAGCTCGTCGGCGGGCAGGGCACGGATGTGCAGCCCGTTGAAATGGTCCAGCTTCTTGAAATCGATGGCGGCCGGCGAGGGGTTGAGCTTGGCAATGTCAAACTTCTCGATGAGATCGGCCAGGGTGAAGAATTCGGTCTTGTCGTCGTAGCTCCAGCCCATCAATGCGATCCAGTTGAGCACGCCTTCGGGCAAATAGCCCATATCGGCCAGGTCTTGAATGAAGATCGATTGGCCGGTGAGCTTCATTTCTTCGGTCTCGCGCTTGCTCATCTTGCCCTTGCCGCTGGGCTTGAGGAAGACCGAGAGATGGACCCACTTGGGCTGTGGCCAGCCAAACGCCTCGTAAATGTGCACATGCAGCGGCAGGCTGGGCAGCCACTCTTCGCCGCGCAACACATGGGTAATGCCCATCAGGTGGTCATCCACCATGGCAGCCAGGTGATACAAGGCGTGCCCGTCGCTCTTGAGCAGCACACGGTCGTCTATCGTGTGGTTCTGCACGGTAATGTCGCCGCGCAGCTCATCGTGCACGGTGATGCTGCCATCCTTTGGCGCCTTGAAACGGATGACATGCGTCTCGCCGTCCGCCACGCGCTGCTTGGCTTCGGCCAGCGGCAGGTCACGGCACTTGCCGGAGTAGTGGGGCGGCTGCTTGGCTTCTTGCTGCGCCTTGCGCACCGCGTCCAGCTCTTGCTGGGTACAGAAGCAATAAAAGGCTTTGCCGTTCTCCACCAGCTGCTCGGCGTGCTGGCGATAGATCGCCATGCGCTTGGATTGGTAGTACGGCTCGTGCAGGCCGCCCACCTCGGGGCCTTCGTCCCACTGCAAGCCCAGCCAGCGCAGGCTGCTGGTCAGGTCTTTTTCAGCGTCCAGGTTGAAGCGCTTCTGGTCTGTGTCCTCAATGCGCAGGATGAACTTGCCGCCACTTTGATGCGCCAGCAGATAGTTGTACAGGGCCGTGCGGCCGCTACCCAGGTGAGTGAGGCCGGTGGGCGAGGGGGCGAAGCGCACGCGGGCTGCGTTGGTTTGCGTCATGAAGTCCTTTTCTGCGTAAACACCTTGCGAAGGTGGTTGTAAACCTGTTTTGCCTCTTGCAAAACCTTCGCAAGGTTGTTGTGCTGCTGCTATGAGAAGTTGAGGGCGCGGTGGCGAGCGATGACGCTTTCCACCAGGCCGATACCAAACATAAACGTGAGCAGCGAGCTGCCGCCTGCGCTGACGAACGGCAGCGGCAGGCCGGTGACCGGCAACAGTTGGATGTTCATGCCCACGTTCACGATGGTGTGCAGCGCAATCATAACGCCAACTCCATAGGCCACCAGCGAGCCAAACGGATCCTGGGCCAGGCGCGCGGCGCGCACACAGCGCCAGATGATGAACAACTCCATCCCCAACACGGCCACCGCGCCCACCAAGCCGAACTCCGCAGAGATGGCCGAAAAAATAAAGTCGTTGTGCCGCACTTTCAAGAAGCGCAGCTGCACCTGGGTGGCTTGGCCATAACCCTGGCCCAGTACGCCACCAGAGCCGATACTGATCATGGCCTGGGTTACGTTGTAACTGCTGCCGTAGCGCGCGTCTTCTTCAGGCGAGATGAAGTTAATAATGCGGTCTCGCTGGTATGGCTCCAGCTGGGGAAATGCAATGATCGCGACCAGCAGGCCGCCCACGATGAACATGGCGAGATGTTTGAGCCTCAGCCCACTGGCCCACAACAGCGAGAACCACACTGTGAGCAGTACGATGGAGGTGCTGAGGTTGGGCTGCAGAAGAATTAGCACCACCAGGCCAGCGGTGAGCAACACGCTGCGTGCTACCCAGCGTAGATCGCCGATCTTGTCTCGGTTGCGCGCAAAGAAGTCGGCCAGAATGATGATCATAGTGATCTTGGCCAACTCCGAGGGTTGCAGCACCACCAGGCCGATGTTGAGCCAGCGCTGGGCGCCGAAGCTGGTTTGCCCAGCTACGATGGTGAAGAGCAGCAGGACGGCCAGCAGCACATACAGCACGCGGCTGGCAGAGATCCACAGGCGATAGTCCAGCAGGGTGCAGACGACGATGACGGCCAGCCCGGCCAGGGCAAAGTAGATCTGGCGGCCGAGCACGTTGAGAGAGATGAGTTCCGGGTTGCCGGCAATGGTGGAACGAATCATGGCTACGCCGAAGGTGAGTAGTACCACCATGGCGCCGAGCAGCCAGAAGTCAAAGTGTCGCCAGATCGCAGTTCGCATTTTTTAGTGGTTAGCTGTTAGCGGTTAGCTTATGGCCGTAAGCTTTAAACCATAAGCTTTAAACCATAAGCAAAACGAGTCATTCCGAGGCGGTGTTAGGAAATCTTCACTAACTTGCCAGACGTTCTAGCCGAGCCGCTGTGCTTTCCAGCGGAAGAATCTTTAGGGGCAAGTAAAGTCATCTCGTAACCTAAGGGTTCCTCCGCTGAAGAGCGCAGCGGCCTTCGCTGCGCTCGGTCTGAATGACGGAGCTGGCTAAATTATCACTCAGTTGAATGCGGCTTGGGGGAGGCTTTAATCGGAATCTCAGCCTGCAGCGTGGCGCTGCGGCCCTCTTGCACCATTTCCACGCGCACAGCGTGCTGGTCTACGTCAATGTGGCGCGCCACCACCTCGATCAGCTCCTGGCGCAGCGCATCCATCACGCCGGGCGGCAGGGCACTGCGATCGTGGATCAGCACGACGCGCAGGCGATCTTTGGCGGTGCTGGCGCTGCGGTTGCGTCCGAGCAGGTCGCTGAGGCTAGGCATTGCGCCCTTCTTTGGTGCCGATCAGTTTGGAGAGCCGGCCGAGGAAACCTTCGTTGCCGTTGCTGGCGCTGAAGGGCACCTCCTCGCCGGTCAGGCGGCGGGCAATGTCACGGAAGGCCTGGCCGGTCTTGCTCTTGGGCTCCAGCGCGATCGGCGCACCCTTGTTGGTGCTCACCAGCACGGCGCTGTCGTCGGGCACAATGCCGATCAGTTCCACCGCCAGCAGCTCGAGCACATCGGCCACTGCCAGCATGTCACCGCGCTCGACCATCTCGGTGTTGATGCGGTTGACCACCAGCTTGGCCGGGCCTTTTTGCTCGGCCTCCACCAGGCCGATGATGCGGTCAGCATCACGCACAGCGGAGACTTCGGGGTTGGTGATGATGACGACTTCGTCAGCGGGGGCGATGGCGTTCTTGAAGCCGCGCTCGATCCCGGCGGGCGAGTCGATCACGATGTAGTCAAAGTCCTGGCGCAGCTCATCACAGATGCGCACCATGTCTTTGGGGGCCACGGCATTTTTGTCACGCGTCTGCGCGGCGGGGATGAGGTAGAGCTCCTCCAGGCGTTTGTCACGGATCATGGCCTGGCGCACTTTGCAGCGCCCCTCCACCACGTCCACAAGATCGTAGACAATGCGGTTCTCGAGACCCAGCACAACATCCAGGTTGCGCAGGCCAATGTCAGCATCCATGCACACCACCTTGTGGCCCATGTCGGCCAGGGCGGCGCTGATATTGGCAGTGGCGGTGGTCTTGCCTACGCCGCCTTTGCCAGAAGTGATGGTAATTACGCGTCCAGTCATCGGTTTATCCTAAGGTCCAATTCTCTGCGATTACTTGCCCAGCCTGCACACGGGCGATCTCGGGTGAAATTTCCCCGCGCTCACTGGGCGGGATGGCAATGTGCCCGGCGATGCGCAGTTGGGTAGGGGCCAGGTCCATGGCGCACACAATGGCCCCTTCGTCCCCGTTGGCGCCGGCGTGTACCAGGCCGCGCAGGCGGCCCCATACCACTACGTTGCCGCCAGCGATCACCTCGGCGCCGGGGTTCACATCCCCAATGATGGTGATGTGGCCGGGCGAGTGCACGCTGGCGCCAGAGCGCAGCGTGCGGCGCACCAGGATGCCGCTATCCGGCCCCAGGTCTTGCAGGGCGGCTTCTTCGTAGTATTCCTCGGCGTCCTCAGCTTCCGCCTCACGCGAACCGTCGTGAATGCGTGTAGCCAGCCCCATCAACTGGGCGCTGCGCTCGGTCTGCGCTGAGCTGCTCAGCACGCCCCACAACAGTTGGCCGCTATCGGTCACCTGGTCTCGCAGGCGGCTCATGCTTGCTACGTTGAGCTCGTGCGCATCTACGTTGATGATCAGCTTGGCGCCCTTGAGAAAGTCGCCACGGCGTTGCAACTCGCCCATCAGGGCTTGTTCCAGCTGTGGCCAGTCTCCCTCGCCGAGGGTGACCAGCAGGCCTTCACGAATGCCCTTGATGTCGATCTGTGTGGCGTCTACGTCTGTCACCAAAAAATTATAGCATTGCGGTTTTTGCGGCGCTGGGGGAGAAGCGGGTCGGTTGGTCGCTTGGTCAATGGGTCTGATCGGTTAATCGCGTTCGCTCGATGCGAAGGCACTCTGCATCCTGAGCGCTTCGCTACGTCCAGGATGCATAGCCTGCCCGTCATTCTGAACGAGGGCGCATAGCGGCGCAGCCCGAGGAGGAATCCTTTAGGGGCATTGCAATTCAAGCTAGATCTCCAGCGACCTAAAGGATTCCTCGCTGCGCTCGGAATGACGAAGTTCAGCAATAACGTGATTAATAGATTGGGGTCGATTATTGGATTAATGTGTCCTCAACCAGTCGACCAATAAACCAACTGACTATCCGACTATCCGACTAACTGACCATCCACCGAGTCTTTAGTCCAGACGCCCCAACTGCGTATCGATGGCCTTGAGCTCGAAGTAGGCTTGGATCACGCGGTTGAGGATCGGGCCGGCCACTGAGGACCCTTCGCTGCCGTTGTAGACGAAGGCCACCACGGCCAGCTCGGGGTCATCGTAGGGCGCATAAGCCACAGACCAGGCGTGGCTGGGCCAGGCGCCGTATTGGCAGCGGTTGTTGGCGGCGGCCACCTCGTCACAATATTCCGCCGTGCCGGTTTTGCCCGCGGCCGCTACGGTGAGATTGGCAAAGCGTTCAGCCAGCGTACCGTAGGTGACAGCCTCACGCATACCCTGCTGCACGGCCTGAATGACGAAGGGGTCTACGGTGGTCATCTCGCCGGTGGGGCGGCAGGCGCCGATGCCCATGGGGTTTTCGTATTGTTCAATGATGGCGTCTTTGGTGATGTCCCAGCGCAGGTCAGGCTCAAAATCCTGGATGATGTTGCCCTCACCATCCACCACCTGGCGCAGCAGGGTGGGGCGCATCTGGGCGCCGTCGTTGGCGATGGTGGCCGCAGACACCAGCACCTGCAGTGGCGACGAGAGAATGTAGCCCTGACCCACGCTGGTGATGTACGTGTCACCAGTGGACCAGTTCTCGCCCTGGTTGAGGCGCTTCCACGTGGGGTCAGGCACCAGGCCGTTTACCTCGTAGGGGAGTTCAACACCGAGCGCCTGCCCATAGCCCAGGGCACGCGCATAGGTGCCCAGGCGGCAGATGCCTAGGCCTTCGGGGATCTCGTCCTCGTAGCCGCCGCCTACTTTATAGAAGTACACATTGCTGGAGTTGGCAATGCCGCCATAGAAATTCAGCTGGCCGAAACCGGCGCGGTTCCAGTCCACAAACTCACGGTTCTGCCCGGGCTCGCCCTCGTAGAAACGCTGGCTGACGGTGATGGAGCCGGGGGTGCGCACGATCTGCTGCGGGGTGACGATGCCTTCGTTCAGCCCGCCCACCGCAGTGACGATCTTGAACACAGAGCCGGCAGGTAGCTCGGCGCCGGCGGCGTGATTGACGAGCGGCTTGGTGGCATCCGCCAGCAGTTGTTCGTAGTAATAGGCCGGGATGAAGCGCGTCATGCGATTGTTCTCGAACGTGGGCCAGGAGACCATGGCCAGCAGCTCGCCGGTCTGCGGGTTCATGGCGATGATCACGCCGCTGGTCATGTGGCTGCGCGGCAGATCACGGAAATAAGCGTTCCACAGCCCAAGCTCTTCTTCAATGATGGCAGAGGCTGCCGCCTGCAGACGGGCGTCAATCGTGAGCACAATGTTCTCTCCGGCAACGGGGTCCAACGGGGGCTCCAGGTCACGCAGCACCTGGCCACCGGCATCCGTCTCCACCACGCGGCGGCCGGGGGTGCCGCGCAGCAACTCATCGAAGTAGAGCTCCAGGCCGCCATAGCCTACTTTGTCGCGGTTGGGCATGAAGCCCAGGGCGCGCAACTCAGCTTCTTGGATGGCCGGGATGGGGCCAAGGTAACCGATGACGGCGGCAGTGATAGAGCCGGTGGGGTACTCGCGCACAGGCTCAACCACTACGTCGACCCCGGGCCAATCCACGGCGCGCTCCTTGACGGCCAGCGCCAATTCACGCGAGACGTTGCACTGGATCGATACTGGGTCATACGGGGAGAAGCTGGTCTGCAGGGCGATCATTTCAGCCACGCCCAGGTTAGTGCCACAAGGGATCAGCGGGTCATCGATGCTGCCGAGGTGCACGGGTTGGTTGGTGAGCTTGGCCAGCGCGTAGATGATCTCTTCGATCTCGCCATCATCGCTGGGCAGGCTGGCGGGCACAACGACGATGTTATAGGAGGCGATGTTGCGCGCCAAAACGACACCATTGCGGTCGTAGATCACACCGCGCTGCGGCGGCAGGCTGATGATCTCTGTACGATTGGCTTCGGCTTGGCTTAGCCAGTTTTCATGTTCCAGCACTTGTAGGTAAAACAGGCGCAGGCCGAAGATGGCGAAGATCATCGCTACAAAGCCAAAGAAGGCCAGAAGACGCCAGGTTTCGAGCGAAGAGCGAGGGGCTGAATTGGGATAGCTCATGGGGTGGCCGATGGGGTGATCATCTTGTTCAACTCAGAAATTAAAGCATTGATGGGTAAGAGAAGGATGAGATTTAGCAGCAAGCTAGGCAAGATGATGAGATTGAATGCATCCAACGGGGCGATGGGATTATCGGAAAGCCATAAGTACCCCAGGGTGAGCACTTGCACAACCAGGGTGCCAAAAAGCACGCTGGCTATCATCGTGATCAGTGGCATTTTCCAAATGCGGCGCTGCAATTGGTAGCAGGCCAGTGCGGCTAGCGTGTAGCCCGCCATTAGCAACAGGTCGGGCAGGGCGCTGGCGTAGCCAACCATGATGCCAGCCACCAAACCCAGCCGCCAATCCGGCCGGCCGTCCTCTTGCAGCATCCAAGTGAGCAGGATCAGCAGCACCAGGTCCACATTGCCTTGCAGAAGGCGCATGCGGGGCAACAAGGTAACCTGCAGCAGGGTAGCACCAAGCAGCAAGAGAATAGCAACCAGCGTACGCATGGCTATTCGCTATCGAGCAGCGGACTGAGATCGAGGGGTTGGAAGTTGACGATGATCAGCACGATCTCCAAGCGGCTGAAATCCACCGCGGGCTGCACTGAAGCAGTTTGGAACAGGGCGGTGGCCTCGCGGCGCACATTGCTGATCTGGCCAACCAGAATATTGCCAGGATACACACCACCGATGCCGGAGGTGAACACCAGATCGCCTGATTGCAAATTTGCATCCAGAGGGATCAGGTCTATGCCCAGCTGGGTCGTCACGCTGCCGCTGAGCAGGCCGTCCACCTCTGAGGGCTGCATGCGCACGCTCACCTGGCTGCCGGGGTCGGTGATCAGCTCCACGCGGGCGGCGGTGGCCGTCACCTGCACCACGCGGCCCACCAGGCCCTGCTGCGAGACGACCGGCATGCCGCGGCGGATACCGTCATCCGAGCCACGGTTGATGATGATGTAGTGCAGGAAGGGACTGGGATCCTGGCCAATGACGCCCGCCGCCTGGTATGCGTTCTCCGGGCGAGCGCGTGCGAAGTCCAGCAGGGCAGATAGCAGCTCGCCCTCGGTCACCTGCTGCTGCAAGGTCACGATCTCGGTCTGCAGCTGGGCATTCTCGGCGCGCAACTGTGCGTTCTCCTGGCGCAGGCTGGCAATATTGACCGGGGCGTTGATGAAATCCTGAATGGCTTGAAAGCGTGTGTACAACCAACCTTGCACGTTGTAGATCGGGTCAATGGCGCTGTTGAAGACAGGCGCAAGGTAACCGCCCAGTGCCAGCAGCAGGATGCCTGCTGCCACCGCGATCATTGCAAAGAGCTGGTAGTTGGTGTTTCTGGATGGGCGCATGCCGGAACCGCAAACATCATATCGCCGATGGCGATGAGTTGGCAGCCACGCTGGCTGCCTAATGCACTACTTAATCAAGTTGCAGCAGGAAGTGACGGTACGCCTCAATATCGTCCAGCACCAGGCCTGCGCCGCGCGCTACGCAGGTGAGCGGATCGTCGGCTGCCCAGCAACGCAGGCGCAGCTCATCGCTCAGGCGCTCAGACAGCCCTTGCAGCAAGGCGCCACCGCCGCTCATGCACACGCCGTTGTCCATGACATCGCCCACCATCTCGGGCGGCACATCGTCCAACGCTTCTTTCACAGCCTGGATGATCTGATCCACCGGGCCGCTGATCGCCTCGCGGATCTCGATCGAGGAGATCTCCAGCGTCTCCGGCAGGCCGGTCACCAGGTTGCGGCCACGCACCGTGGTGGTCTTCTCTTCTTTGAGCGGGAAGGCCGAGCCAATCTTGATCTTGACCTGCTCAGCGGCGCGCTCGCCGATGAGGATGTTGTACTTATTGCGGATGTACTGCACGATGGATTGATCGAGCTCATCGCCCGCTACGCGCAGGCTGCGGTTGGCTACTACGGAGCCCAGGGAGAAGATGGTTACTTCAGAGGTGCCGCCGCCAATATCCAGCACCACGCTGCCGCCCACCTGGTTGATGGGCAGACCGACTGCCAGCGCCGCAGCGGTTGGCTCTTCGATCAGGTAGACCTCGCGGGCGCCAGCCAGCAGGGCGGCATCGTTCACGGCGCGCTTCTCCACTTCAGTGACGCCGGTGGGCACGCCTACGACTACGCGTGGGCGCGGCAGGGGCACAATGCTCTGCTCGTGCGCTTTGCCAATGAAGTGTGCCAGCATGGCTTCGGTGATCTCGAATTCGGAGATCACGCCATCGCGCAGCGGGCGTACCACCAGCACGTTCTTGGGGGCGCGGCCCGCCATCTCTTTGGCTACCTGGCCCACAGCAGCTTTGTCGCCCACCATGATGGGAATACGAGACTTCTTCTCTACCGCTACCCAGGAGGGTTCGTTGATGACAATACCTTTGCCGCGCACGAACACCAGCGTGTTAGCCGTGCCAAGGTCAATGCCAATATCCAGAGAGAAGAACCCCAGGATCCAGTTGAGAGGGTTAAAGGCCATGGCCGCCTACACGCGATAGAGCACAGCACCCTGGCAGTACAGGGTGAAGGACTTGAGGAGGATGCAGCGTCTTCATTATTGTAGTGGCAGTGCGAGAGCGTACTGCAGAACCTTGCCTGTGCTTAGAATCGAATGATTTTACCATGCAGGCCAGGCTGCGTCGTTCACCTGCCTTGAACAGTTTGCACGCCTGGCTGGGTATAATCTTGCCAAGTACAGATAAATGTGAGGTGAATAAACTAAGACTTGAGCTAAAAACACAATTGAGGGAATAGCGCACGGCCCGGTTCTTTTTGCCGGGTGACGAGGTTGAGTGGTTCTTGCGCAAGCTCACGAACGGTGAAACTGTTCGTGGCTTGCGCGGGCGAATGCAAAAAAACCGCATTCGCCTTGCTTCATGGCAAAGATAAGTAGCCCCTGACGGGGCTGCGAAAATCGAATACAGGTGCAGTTTGCGCTGGTTTTGCCAAAACTGGCTTAGCAAGCGCAGCGGTCAGCCAAAGGCCGACCACCAGCTTGCGTAGATCAGCGGATGCCACTCCGGGAGACCCGCCCCCGAACTTCCCTCCAAGATGAAAGCTGGCATACAATGCCGCCTGGGTAACCGGACGGATAAAAGCGCCAGCAGCGGCCTACTGTCTGCCTTTGCGTTTGGAGGATTTTCAGTATGTGTGGAATTGTTGGATACATCGGCCCGCGCGATGCGACGCCGATTATTTTGAACGGCTTGAAACGGTTGGAGTACCGCGGCTACGATTCGGCTGGCATTGCTGTGCTGGAAGATGAGCGTATCGAGATCCGCCGTGACGCCGGCAAGCTGGATCGCCTGTTCAGCACCGTGGCCGAGCAGCCGGTGCACGGCCAGCTGGGCATCGGGCACACCCGTTGGGCCACCCATGGTGAGCCCAACGTGCGCAATGCTCACCCGCACATTAGCACCTCGGGGGAAGTAGTGCTGGTGCACAACGGCATCGTAGAGAATTACCTGCAACTGCGCGAGGAGCTGGAATCCGAAGGCGTCGAGTTCAAGTCTGACACCGATACCGAAGTGATCGTGCAGCTGGTGGATCGTTTCCTGGCCAAGGATGGTAGCCTCGAAGAGGCGGCTCGCCAGGTATTGCGCCTCATCCGTGGCCATCACGGCATCGTGCTGTTCAGCTCGCGCCAGCCGGACCGCATCGTGGCGGCGCGCATGGGCAATGCCGGCGGTGTAGTGGTGGGCTTCGGCAAGGATGAGATGTTCGTTTCGTCTGATCTGCCTGCCATCTTGGAGCACACGCGTGAAGTCGTGTTCCTCGAATCCGGCCAGATGTCTGTGGTCACGCGCGAGGGCATGACCCTGAGCAACCTGCAGGGCGAGGTGCTGGAGCCTACTGTTGACGTCATCTTCTGGGATCCCGTGGCGGCGGAGAAAGGCGAGTATCGCCATTTCATGCAGAAGGAAATCCACGAGCAGGTGCGTGCCCTCACGGACACGATCTCGGGCCGGGTGGATTTTGAAACCGGCCGCATCCTGCTGCCTGACCTCAAGCTCACTGAAAGCTTTGCCAAAGAACTGGAGAAGATCTGGATCATTGCCTGCGGTACGGCTGGTTATGCCGGGCAGATCGGCGCCAAGTACATCGAGCGCATTGCGCGCATCCCCGTGGAGTTTGACATCGCCTCAGAGTTCCGCTACCGCGATCCGCTGGTGAGCGACAAGATGGCCGTGCTGGCCATCAGCCAATCGGGCGAGACGGCCGACACCCTGGCCGCCATGGCCGAGGGGCGCAAGCGCGGCGCCACGCTGTGGGCCAACATCAACATGATCGGCTCGCAGGCCATGCGCATTGCCGATGGCTACATTTCTATGCAGACCGGGCCGGAGATCGGCGTGGCCTCCACTAAGGCCTATACCGCCCCGGTGATCAACTTGTACATGCTGGCCATCCTGCTGGGAGAGCTGCGCGGCACGCTGGACGACAACACCCGCCGTGCCCTGGTGGCGGAGCTCAGCCATGTGCCTGAGTGGGTGTCGGCCTGCCTGCAGCGCGAGGCCGAGGTGATCGAAGTGGCCAAGGCGCTCAAGGACATCACGCATTGCTTGTACCTCGGCCGCGGCGTCAACGTATCCACAGCGTACGAGGGCGCACTCAAGCTCAAGGAGCTTTCCTATATCCATGCCGAGGGTTACCCTGCGGGCGAGATGAAGCACGGCCCGATTGCCCTGGTGGATGAGGACATGCCTGTGATCGTGGTGGCCCCGCAAGATGAGCTGTACGAGAAGATGATCAGCCAGATCGAGCAGGCCAAGGCCCGCGGCGGCAAGGTGGTGGCAGTGGCGACGGAGGGCGATGAGCTCATCCCCAGCCTGGCTGACCATGTGCTGTGGGTGCCCAAGACCCCGGCGCTGCTCTCGCCAGTGGTTACCGTCATCCCGCTGCAGATGCTGGCGTATCACATCGCCAGCCTGCGCGGCTTGGATGTGGACCAACCGCGCAATCTGGCCAAGAGCGTGACGGTGGAGTAAGTGAAGGTTGTTTGTGCCAGAGTTGTAAAACGGTAAGGCTTAAGCTAACCACTAATCAAGAGACCATCGATTAATCGATGGTCTCTTGATTAGTGGTTAAAGTTTATGGCTTCTGTTCCGCTGCTTTCTTCAGCGCCTGCAGCTTCTCTTCCCAGAATGTGCTGTATTGTTGCAGCCACTGCTCCACTTCGGTCAATGGTGCTGGGTCAACCTGGTACCACAGCTCGCGGCCGCGGCGCTCTGGCCGCACCAGGCGGCTGCTGCGCAGCACGCGCAAGTGCTTACTGACCGCCGGCCGGCTGATGCGCGGGAAGCGCTCGGCAAGCTCGCCAGCCCGCAGCGGCCCAGCTTGCAACAGCATATCCAGTATGCGCCGCCGGGTCGGATCGGCGATAGCGTGGAAGGCAGACTTAGCTATTGTTCGCTGCATAGAATGAGCAATTGACCATAGCCACAGAACCCCGGTCGGTGATAGCGTGGAAGGCGGACTTAGCTATTGTTCGCTGCATAGAATGAGCTATTGACCATAGCCACAGAACCCCGGTCGGCGATAAGCGTGGAAGGCGGAGGCGTTTGTCTGGCTGGGCACTTAGCTCACCTCAACGGCTTTCTTCAAGTCATTCAAATTCTCGGCGATTGTCCAGCCTTGAATGTGGCCTTCGTATTGGCTCTTGCCAGCTTCGCCCAGCGCCTCAAAGCCTGTATGGGTCAGGCTGACGCGTGTGCCGTCACCTTCGGGCTGCAGGCGCAAGGTCACCAGCGTGCTGACCGGCCAAGGTGTGCCGCCTTCCGGGTCGCTCTTCCATGTGAAGGCTAGCTCGCGTTCAGGATCCAGGGTCACTACTTCGCCCGTGAAGCGATAAGGCCTTTCACCCGGTAAGTTGCCCTTCATTTCGAAACGACCTCCAAGCTGGTGTTCAAACACCAGGTTGCGGGCTAGCCACTGCTGCATGCCTTCTACACTGGCCATCAGACTCCAGACCTTGGTAGGAGTGGCATTGATGAATATCTCAAACTCGATCTTGAGCTCTTCTGGGGAATGTTTACTGAGCATCTGCCCTCCAATATGTAACCTGCTGGTTACTAATATATAGTAAAAGCCAAGAGAAGGCAAGGGGCTGTTTAAGGTGAGGGAGTCTTGCGGAACGTGTATCTTCCGAAGAATGCCAGCGAGGATTCTTCGCTGGTCCAGCTGCGGCGTTCTGGTGCTGTCGTACCTACCGCTGAGGATGCACATAGGCGGTAGGTGTAGATTTCGCGGAGCAGGCGAGAATGTTTGTGGGCAGGGTTGAGTTACCTAACCCGCATACCAATGCAGCACGCGCAAGGCGCGTAGCGTGATCCAGCGGCTGGGGCTGCCGAGGGCTTCCATCTGAAAATGTTCGGCCCCAGCATGGTGAGCTTCCAGCCGCCAGCGGCCATCTGCGGCCTGCTGGCTGGCTACCAGCGCCGCGGCGTCCGCTGAACGCGGGTCTGGTGCAGCGCCGGTCTTGCGGTAATAGTCCAGCGCCCACAAGATGTCGTAGTACCAGCGAGTGGGGAAGGCAAGCTGCCGCCAATCTTTATCGCTCTTGCGGTCTAGTGTGATCGGCTCGCCCGTGCGCAGTGACTTGTATAGTTGCCGCGCCAGCAGGAATTCTTCGCCGGGCAGGCGGGCGGCACGCACGGCAGCATCCCCGGTGGCCTGCTCGTATTCCCACAGGCCCTCAAGCACGCACAGCGTAGTGTTGAACGAGGAGTGTGTGCTGGGCGGCGCATCACAGTTCCACCCGCCATCTGGCAACTGCTCGTTCAACAGACGCTGCGCCAGTTTGGGGTTGGGCTCGCCAAAATAGGCGCCAATCGCCAGCACGCGGCCATTGATGCACGGCTCGCTCTCACCATCAAAGAACGGCGCGTGGCCGTGATACTCGCCCCAATTACTTTTTTCCTTCACCTGCGCAATGGCTCTGCGGGCAGCCTCGCTGCTTGGCTCCAGCCCCAGCTCGCGCAGCAGTACCAGCGTCTCCATCGTTGAAGCCCAACTCTTGTAGACCCAGGCGCCACCGCCCCAGTTGCCGTCTTCACCTTGCAGGCTGAGTAGCTGGGCGCCCCAGCCTTGTGTGGCGATGCGTGCACGCTCGGCGGCCACCTGCGCGGTGGGCGCGTGGGTAATATCGCGCAGCACCTGCCAACGGATGGCGGGATCGGAGTCCAGCAGCCAGTGGATGGTTTCAGGGGTAGGGGAGGCGAGGCTCATCAGGCAGCTCCTCGTAGAGTGTTTTTAGAATACAGCGCGCAGCAATAAGAATACAAGCATGCCCAACACAATGGTCAGCAAGAGATTCTTTGTGCGCCAGGCGATCAGCACGGCGGCCGCGCTGGCCCACAGGGTGGCGTTGTCCGCTGCCAGGTGCAGCTCGCCCTCACGCAAGACCACAATGGGCAGGATGATGGCCGCCAGCACCGCCGGCGGCACGTAGCGCAGTGCACGCTCCACACCCGCCGGCAGCGTGCGGCGGCTGAGCGCGATCAGCACGGGGATGCGCGTAGCCATCGTCGCCAGCGCCATGCCCGCCAGCAGCCAGGCTTCGTTCATTTCTGCTCCGCCTTCGGCCGCGGCCAGGCGCGCTCGGCCAGCACGCCCGCCAGGATGCCCAGCACCGCCGCCAGCAACAAGCCAGCGCGGTGGGGTAGGCCGTGCACCAGCACGGCCGTCACACCGGCTACCAGCACCGCCAGCAATTCAGGCTTGCCTTTGACCATGGGCACCAGCATGCCAATGAAGGTGACCACCAGCGCAAAATCCAGCCCCCAGCTGGCCGGGTCTTCGATCGCTTGCCCAGCCAGGATGCCCAGCCCGGTGGCCAGTAGCCAATTGGTGTACATGGCCAGTTCGCTGCCCAGCAAGTACCACTTGCGCTCTTCCAGGGTGGCGCGTTCTTCAAATCCCTTGGCGGCCACCACAAAAGATTCATCCGTAAGCCAGAAGCCCAGTGGAACCAACCAGCGCGTGCTCAGCCCTTTGAGTTGAGGGGCCAGCGTGGCGGAGTACAGCATGTGGCGTGCGTTCACCACCAGCGTAGTGAGTGCGATGACCAGGGCGGGCGTGTTGGCTGCCACAAGGCTCACGGCGATGAATTGCGCCGAACCGGCAAACACCACCAGCGACATGGCGGCGGTGGCGGCGGGGCTTAGCCCGCTGGCAATGCCCAGCGCGCCGTAGATCAGGCCGAAGGGCAATGCACCTACCAGCAACGGAAAGGTGTCTTTGACGCCCGCCCAGAAGTGAGCGCGGTGTGCGGAGGATGTTCTGGTGGGCGACATCGGAGAAGAGATTTTAACTGATGTGGTCAGTTACACAGAAATGGGCTAAATCCATTATTCAGTTAATCAATTTAATGGATTAGCGACTAATGGACTGCCTGAATACTTGTATCCTAAACAGGCTAAGTGATCGGCGCAAACGGGTCGTTCTCGTCCAAGTCCGGTTCGCTGGATGGGCGCTGAATAAAGAAGCTGGCCACTACTACACTCAAAATGCTGATCAGGGCCACGCCCACCACCAGCTGTACGCTGCCGTTGCTATTGTTTTGCGCCGCGGCCTGCTGCGCCACCACTTCTTGAGCTTGTGCCAGCGCCGCTTGCACCGTGGCGTCCGTGTCGGCTGCCGAGAGCACCGTGGCCGTGGGCTGTGGCGATGGCGTCAGTGTGGGTGTGGGGCTGGGCGTGGCGTTAGGGTCTTCGGTGGGCGCGCTGGTCGGCACGCTGCCGGGCGGCGCTACGATAACCTCGTCCCCGGGATGCACCACTTCCCACTCGGCATAGGCGTTCAGGTCAAGGATCTGTTGCAATGGCACGTCATACACTGCCGCCAACGTCCATAAAGTTTGCCCGGTGCGCAGGATATGTACGATCGAGCCATCCGGCTGCGGTTCTGCTTTGGTGACCGGGATCATGATCTGCACAGGCGGCACCTGGCTTTGGCCGCTGGCCGGGGTGGAGCCGCCGCTGCTGCCGGTACCGCTGCCGCCGCCCACGCTGTAGCCGGTGACGCACACAAAGTAATAGCGCGTCGTCCCGTCTGTGGCCACACCGCAGCCGATGTGCACATAAGTAGAAGCGATCATGGTGGGGTTGTGATTCGGCGATTGTTTCCACCAGCCAATGGCACTTTGCGAAGTTTCGCCCATGCCGTATTTGGCGATCTCCGAGATAAAGATCGTGGAGCCGCCGCCGTAGCCTGCCGCGTAGGCGCGGTCACGCGGGCGCGTGCCGCCTGGGCCGGTATGGATGTCGCCGCCGGTGGCGCCGCTGGTGGAGGCCAGGTAATCGGCCTGGCCCTGCGCCAGTTGCGACAGCAACGAGTGTTCTTCGTAGGGCGGGAGGCCAAACTCGGCGCGGTAGGCGTTAATGAGCGCCACCACTTCGCCTGGGGTGCCTTGTGGCGCCGGGGAAAAGGCAGGGGCGGCGCTGATCAATAGCAGGGACGCGGCAGCAAGCCAGCGGAAGAGAGTATGCATAAGAAACTACGAATAAATGCTACCACTTGCAGGCATTAAGCGGTGTTTAGAGAGTGCAGGCCTCACCGACTAGGGCAGCTGGCAGCTTAGTTTTTATACTAGCTCAGGTGTCTGAGTCTTAACGCAAAACTGAAGACCCATGCATAAAATGTGAAAACAAACGCGCTCTGAATCAGACCACCCCAAGGCGTTAGGATGTTGTCCGCCCGCCCAGTAATTTGCGAAGAGGCGATATTCAAAACGATTGAGCCTAGAAGCATCAAGATGCCGGCTAGCAGTGTCCAGTTTGCGATTGGCTGCCAGTTTGGGTCTGTTCGAAAGCGGCGGTAGAAAACAAATGCTGCGAGTGGCATGCAGGTGAAAGCCAGCAGAGCTGAGAAATTATGTATTTTGCCGGAGAGACTGAGTTGTGATACTGGCGTGCTGACCGGATCCATTACGGCCACGCCAGCGATGAAGACACTGAGGCTGACCAACGCCATCAGCAGAGGTCCAAATCGGGAGGCCTTGCCTGTTTTGAATTCTGCTGCCAAACCCAATGTAAACAGCAAAATCAGTCCGCCGATGAGAACGAAGCTGGTTATCTGTACCCAGCCGCGCGGCCCTAACGAAAGCTCGCTGATAAACATTGAGATCGGGTCATAGCCTGCGCGCAGAGCGCCTTCGACAAGAGCCACACTGGCGAACAAAACAGCAGCGGCTATTCCGGCCCATGGCCCTAATTTGCGAAGATCGATAATTTGCATCATAGCATGGCCTTGCTTTCCGCGATTTTGAACACACACTGCGGCGTGCCCTGTGGGCCGGCTTGCAGTTTGCTGATCTGCTCGGCGTCTGCGCCGAGCAGATCTTCAAGCATATGCGCATCCACCTGGCATAGCTCTGGGTGTTGCTCAATGATGGCGGCAAACGGGCAGTGGCCCAGCACCACCAGCGGGTTGCCTGGGCGTGCTTCCCAGCGCGGGCGGTAGCCCAGCGGCTCCAGGCGTTGCATCGCCGTTAGCAGCCGTTGGCTGGCGCTACGCGCTGGCCGGACCGCGGCGCTGGCTCCTGTTGTTTGCTGGCCCAGCAAACGCTGCGCCAGCGAGCGCAAGCCGCTGGGGCGTAGGCCGCGCAACAGGGCGCTGCTCAGCCCGGCCAGGTGGTCAGGTTGGGCTTTGTTCGTAAGCAGGTAGGTCAATTGGGGGCGGCCGCGCCCCTCGTGAGGCAGCTGGCGCACGGCGATCAGCCCGCGCTGCTCCAGGATGTGCAGGTGACGACGTAGGTTCTGAACGCTCATGCCAAAGGCCTGCGCCATTTGCTGTGCGCTGGCGCTGCCGCGTGCACTGAGGAAATCAAGAATGCTTTGCCGGGTAGATTGCATAGGGGCCAGTGCAAAAGTGATCGGTGACTAGTTAGCAGGAGGCGGACTGGCTTCCCTGTTCACTAGTCACTGTTCACGTATCACTGGATTTTACCAAATTAATATTTACTTTATTCACAGACGTTGACTCCAATGTTCAACCATGTATAATGTGAACGAAAGAACAATCGGGAACCATGGCCCGCACACTGTATTGGGACGCCATATATGAGATCGTGTTGGCGTTGAAGCAAGCACATCCCCACGAGACGCTTGAAGCGCTTTCGCTGGGGGAGCTCTTTCAGTGGGTGGTCGCCCTGCCAGGCTTTGCGGATGACCCCGAGCTGGCCAATGATGAGATCCTGGCAGCGATTTACCAGGAGTGGTTCGAAGAGATCAACCCGCTCTAGCGGGCAAGCAAGTACACAGGTTCGTGAAGACGTTTGTGGAGATGAAAGTAGATGACTGACACCAATCCTACTGTCAACAGCGCCGGTTACGACGTGCCGCCGGAGTTGCGCCAGAACGTGGCCGTCACCACGCTGGACAAGATCTGGAACATGGGGCGCCGCTATTCGGTCTGGCCGATGATGTTCGGTCTGGCCTGTTGCGCCATCGAGATGATCTGTACCGCCGCCAGCCGCTATGACCTGGCGCGCTTCGGTATGGAAGTGATGCGCCCCAGCCCGCGCCAGTCTGATCTCATGATCGTATCTGGCACGGTCACCAAGAAAATGATCCCGCAGATCGTGCGTCTGTACAACCAGATGCCTGAGCCCAAGTATGTGCTCGCCATGGGCGCCTGCGCCTCTGGCGGCGGCCCCTTCAAAGAAGGCTACAACGTGGTCTCCGGTGTTGACCAGTACATCCCCGTAGACGTCTACGTGCCCGGCTGCCCGCCAACCCCGCAGGCGCTGCTGCACGGCCTGATGAAGCTGCAAGAGAAGATCGACTCTGAATCCATCACCACTGTGCGCTGGTACGGCAAGCAAGACATCCCTGCCATCCCGGTGCCGCTGCTGGGGCCAGACATTCTTGACCCGCGTGACTATGACATCATCAAGCAGGAAACTAGCAAGCCTGCTGCCGCCCCCGTGGCCGCGGCTCCTGCTACCCCAGCTGCTCCGGCTGCAGCCGCCCCGGCTGAGCCTACCCCCGCTGCGAGCTAAGAGACATGAGCGAACAAACTCCAACCGCCCCGGCCGCTGCGGCCCCTATTGAAAAGAGCGAAGTCGAAAAGCGCTTCCTGGATGCCGTGAAGGCTGATGAGCGCGCCGGCTATGTAGGCTATCTGGTAGAGACCAGTAAGCTGGTTGACGTGGCCACCGCCGTGCGGGATGAGATGGGCTATGACTATCTTTCCTCTATCACCGCCGTGGACTATTTCTCCGATGCGCCGGATGCCAAGAACTTCATCGAAGTGGTCTATCACTTCTACAAGTCCACCGGGGGTGGGGCGCTGGAGCTCAAGGTGCAGACGCCGCGTGACAACTCCGTGGTGGCATCCCTGACCCCGCTGTACCCCGGCGCTGACTTCCAGGAGCGCGAGGCGTATGACCTCTACGGCGTGACCTTTGAGGGTCACCCCGACTTGCGCCGTATCCTGATGTGGGAAGGCTTTGCTGGCCACCCCATGCGCAAGGACTGGAAGGAAGCCTTCTATGAAGACGAGGCCAAGCCCTTCAAGAACCGCTGGCCTGAGGGCCAGGTCTACCGCATAGAAGACCGTAACCCTTACAACAAGAACAACAAATACCCGCAAGGATTTGATCCCACCAACTTCAAAGAAGTGGATGACCCCAAGCTCTACGAAGTGCTGGAGCGTGCTGCACGTGAGTACACCGAGGATATCGACACCGAGCAGGTGGTCGTAAACCTCGGCCCGCAGCATCCCTCGACGCACGGCGTGTTCCGCATGGCTGTGCGCCTGGATGGTGAGACCATCGTGGCGCTCAAGCCGGTGATGGGTTACCTGCACCGCAATCACGAGAAGATCGGCGAGCGCAACACGTGGACGATGAACATGCCGTTCACTGACCGTCTGGATTACCTCGCCTCGATGAGCAACAACTTCGGCTATGCCCTGGCAGTGGAAAAGCTCATGGGCGATAAGGGCACGCCGCCGGAACGCGCACAGTACCTGCGTGTCATCATGGCCGAGCTCACCCGCATCAGCAACCACCTGTGGGCCATCGGCTTCCTGCTCAATGACCTGGGCGCCTTCTTCACCCCGGCGCTGTACGCTATCGAAGAGCGTGAACTGATCCTAGATGTGTTCGAAGCCACCACCGGCTCGCGCATGATGTGCAACTACTTCCGCTTCGGCGGGGTAGCGCGTGACTTGCCTGATGGCATCCTCGAGAAGATCAAGCTGTTGGTGCATGACCGCCTGCCGCGCAAGATTGACGAGCTGGACATTTACCTCTCAGAGAACGAGTTGGTGCGCAGCCGCTCCGAAGGCGTGGGCGTGATTACCCCTGAGGAGGCGATCGCTTTCTCTACCGCCGGTCCCGTGTTGCGTGCCTCTGGCGTGCCGTACGACATTCGCCGCGCGGATCCCTATGGCATCTACGACCGCTTCAAGTTCGATGTAGCCGTGCGTTACCACGGCGATGTGTATGATCGCTACATGATCCGCATCGATGAGCTGCGCCAAAGCTTGCAGATCCTCGGCCAGGCCTTGAAAGACCTGCCGGCTGGCGAGATCATGAATGGCAAGAACCCCTACCAGGTGCGTGTGCCCGCTGGCGAGTCTTACGGCCGTGTGGAAGGCCCCAAAGGCGAGCTGGGCTACTACATTGTGTCCAACGGCAAGGGCAACCCCGCCCGCTACCATGTGCGCGCCCCAAGCTTCATCAACCTCACGATCCTTGAGAAGATGTGCGTAGGCCAGAAAGTGGCCGACGTTGTGGTCAACCTCGGTTCCATTGACATCGTGCTCGGCGAAGTAGACCGCTAAGGCGAGGCTGGAGAAAAAAATATGTACGGACTCGGTATTCTCAAAGGCATGTGGGTGACCCTGACCCACTTTATTGACTCGTATGTCGAAGACATCAAGTGGATGGGCCGCAAACGCTACTTCACGGAAGAAGGCGTTGAGCACCGTCGCAGCGTAGACGCTAAAGGCATCTTCACGGTGCAATATCCGGAGGAGAAGCTGCCGGTGCCGGAAGAATTTCGCTATGTACCCTTCCTGGTCTATGAAGTAGACGAAGAAGGCAACAAGCACGACCGCTGCACCTCTTGTGGTATCTGCGCCAAGGTGTGCCCGCCGCAGTGTATCTGGATCGTGCGCACGGAAGACCCGGTAACCAAGCGCCCTGTGCCGGAACCGGTGGACTTCTTTGTGGATGTGGATATCTGCATGAACTGTGGCTACTGCGCGGAATACTGCCCGTTTGATGCCATCAAGATGGATCATGACTACGAGATGGCCTCGTTTGACCGCCACGCAGAGCACATCTTCAATAAAGAGAAGCTCTCCAAGCCGGTCAGCTACTATGCTGGCATCCGCCCCGCGAACTACACGCGTGAAGAAGCCATCAAGGCTGAGGAAGCCGCCAAGAAGGCTGCCGCCGCCGCTGCCAAGGCTGCTGCGGCCACAGCGGCTCCGGCAGCGCCCCCGGCGGCCCCCGCCGCCACTGAATAGCAATGGCAAACTGAACCAGAAGTACACGAAGCGAGGTTATGCCTCGCTTCGTTGTAAATGCATATGTATAACGAAGATACAGAGCTGATCTACCCGCTACGCGTGACGCCAGCCATCCGTGATCTGCACGGTGAGGCCTGGCGTGATGCCGCGCAAAAAGCCTACAAAGCCGGCCCGGAAGGACACGATGCGGTGGTGTTTGTGTTGGCCATGGCGCGCGTTAACGGCTGCCACAACTGCAATGCTGACTCGTTCCGCGCCATGAAGGGCTGCACTGCCTGCGCGCAAGATAATGTGCGCCGCTACAAAGGCGGCGAGAAAGCGCTGATCAAGCAGATCGAGAAGGCAGCGAAGGATTTAGGGGAAGCAGACGAGTAATTGCTAGCTGTCAAAGGCTCTTTCAAGCAGCGCAGTCAGACCCAATTGCGCTGCTGTTTGCTTTAAGTAGCCTAGATCCAGAAGCTCACCCTGCACGGCGATGAGCCCAAGGATGTCCCGCCACTGTCGATCTGAAACTTCCCCACCTTGCTGGTACCACTCAAGCTTTGCAAGAATGGTGTCTTCAGGGCTTGCGATAATCGCTTCCATTTTGGGCTCAATAGATAGCAATACCACTTTACTGTTTAAAAATTGCTGCTGGGTAAAAGCACGCTGAGGTGGGATAAACACATCCACCTTGAACATGCTCTCTTTGTGCAGGATATTGAAACTGCTGCGCCTCTTGATGGCATCAGCCAACATTACTTCATCAATGAAGAAGTCTTGTTCCAATGCTTCCGTTAGTAGCCTGGCATGATCTAGTTGCAATAGAGCAATGATGTCGGCATCTTGAGTAGTACGAACCATGCCATGGAAACTGCTGGCAAGTGATCCTCCAATGAAGTAAGCAACGCCAAGTGTCTCTAGAGCTTTTGTTACGCGTAGCGTTATGGAAATAGGGTCAGGGCTTGGTGTGTAGTTTTCCATAGAACTTGCTGGCTACTTCCTCGCCCAACAGCAGGCCGGCGTATCTGAGCTTGATTTCAGCAGGCTCCGCTTGCGGGTAACGGTGGCGCAACCCAGCTAACGCAAGTTGATGAGATGAGCGTACAAGCGCGGTGAGCAACTCGGCTTTGCGCCAAGGTGGCATTTCGCGCAGATTGCGTCCTTGCAAAGCCTCGACTTCGGGGTGTGTGTCGGGATAGTAGCTGCCCACCATGCGAGTATACAGCAAGCTTTATAATAGGCCCATGCCCAAAGAACTCACCAGCGAAACTGTATTGGCTGCTCTTGCCAAAGTAAAAGAGCCTGCCGTTCAGAAAGACTTTGTGCTTCTGAATGCAGTGCAGAAACTTGAGGTTAGCGGTGATCGTGTCGCGCTCACCTTAGGGCTGATCAGCCCCGGCCATCCTTTCCAGGCCGAGATCGAGAAAGATGTGCGCAAAGCGCTGGAGAAAGCTGGCGCGAAGCACATCGAGCTTGAGTTTGCCTTGCAAGTGCCCGGCGACGGCCGCCCGCGGGCGGGCTACGCCTCGGGCGTCAAGAACGTTGTGGCCGTTGCCTCCGGTAAGGGTGGGGTGGGCAAGAGCACCGTCTCGGTCAACATGGCTACTGCGCTGGCGCGGGCTGGCGCCCGCGTCGGCTTGCTCGACTCGGACGTATACGGCCCCAATGTGCCCACCATGATGGGCGTCAAGCACCTGCCGGCGCCGCCGGATGCCAGCGGCCACCTGCTGCCCGCCGAGGCCTATGGCGTCAAGATGATGTCGATCGGCTTTCTGGTTAAGCCAGAGCAGGCCATGGTGTGGCGCGGCCCGATGCTGCACAACGCCATCCGCCAATTCATCAATGATGTGGAGTGGGGCGAGATCGACTATCTCATCGTGGACATGCCGCCCGGCACGGGCGATGTACAGCTCAGCCTGGCGCAGACCACGCCGCTGAGCGCCGGTGTCATCGTCACGCTGCCGCAGCAAGTCTCCATCGATGATGCCCGCCGCGGCGCCGAGATGTTCCGTCAGCTGCGTGTGCCGCTCATGGGCATTGTCGAGAATATGAGTTACCTTGAGCTGCCGGATGGCAAGCGTATGGAAGTGTTTGGCAGGGGTGGCGGCGAAGCCCTAGCCGACGAGTTTGGCGTGCCCTTCATCGGCGCCATCCCCATGGAGCCCAATGTGCGCGCCGGCGGCGATGGCGGCAAGCCCATCGTCATCGGTCACCCGGATTCTCCCGCAGCGCGTGCTCTCACTGAGATTGCGGCAGACATTGCCCTGCGCACATCTGTGGCAGCCTTGGCTGCGCAGAGCCAGGCTTTTTCCATTAAAATTGAGTGAGCAGGAATAGAGGGACCAGTGAACAGGCCTGTGCCAAACGGGGTCTGTCCTGAGTACTAATCACTCCTCGCTATTCACTAAAAGTAGAAAGGTGCGCTGAGGATGCGTGAGCCTCCCAGCGGTAACAACATGACTGATTCGCCACAGCCAGCAGAGCGGGCGCAAAGCCCGCTGATCGTTGGCATCCGTTTTCAAAAGATCGGCAAGCTGTACCATTTTGATGCCAGCAAAGAGCCCGAGCTCAAGCCGGGTGACTATGCCATTGTAGAGACCAGCCGCGGCGTGCAAATTGGCCAGGTGGTACAACGCCTGGAGGAGCCGCCGGCGCCCCCGCAACAGGGCACCTGGAAAGCCATTGAGCGCAAAGCCTCGCTGGGTGACCTTGAAGTGCATAAGAACATCCAGAAAAAAGAAGTGGAAGCCATGATCGAGGCGCGTGCCGCCGCTTCCAAACTTAACTACCGGGGCGTCAAGATCGTCAAAGCGGAATTCAGCTTTGACCGCAAAATGCTCACCTACCTCTACAACACCGAAGAGGACAAGGATGTGGATCTGGGTAGATTGCGCAAAGAGATGCTTAAACTGTACAAGAACACTAACATCGAAATGCGCCGAGTTGGCCCGCGTGATGTCGCCAAGATCCTCGGTGGCATGGGCGCGTGTGGCCTCGAGAGTCGCTGCTGCTCCACCTTCTTGACTGACTTCAGTCCCATCTCCATCAAGATGGCCAAGGCGCAGGGTATCTCGCTCGACCCGGGCGAGATCACCGGCATGTGTGGCCGTTTGCGCTGCTGCCTGATCTACGAATACGAGCAGTATGTGGAAGCGCGCAAAACCCTGCCCAAGCGCGGCAAGGAAGTGCAGACCCCGCTCGGGCGCGGCAAGGTGGTGGATGTGGTGCCGCTCAAGCAGGCGGTGTTGGTATCGTTGCCCGAGGGCAAGCGTGCCGAGTTCCTCAAGCACGAGATCGAGCCATGGGATGAGCTCGAGGCGCTGCGCCGCAAGAGCGAAGCACCGTGCGACCGCCACGAGAATGGCGGTTGCGACTGCGGCAAAGCGAACTACAGCACCGCCCAGCCAAAGACCGACGACTAAAATACAAAACGCCCGCAACAGCGGGCGTTTTGTTATCGCGGCGGGTGTTGTTGTTTAGTCTTCTACGACGATCGTGCCAGACATGCCAGCATGGCCAGCGCCGCCGTGGAATTGGCAGTGATAGTCATAGGTGCCAGCTTCGGTGAACGTAAAGCTGAACGAGTCGCCCTGGCCCAGCGTGTTGCTGCCAAAACTGCCATCGTCGGCGGTTACGGTGTGTGGCGCGTCTTCATTGTTGCGCCAGGTCACCGTGGTGCCCGCCTTCACGGTCAGCGTGCCGGGGCCGAACGAAAAATTAGCGATGGAGACAGTCGCGCTGTTACCGCCGCCGTCGTCAGCCGGCGCCTGGGTGGGGACATCCGTTGGGGCTGCGGCTTCGGTGGGGTGCTCGATGTGCTCAGTGGGCGCGGGCGGCTCAGGAGTCTCGGTGGGAGCGGGGCTACCGCAGGCGGCCAGCAGAAGCAGGAGTGTGGCGAAAGCAATTTTCGGCGAAAGCGAGTTCATTGCACTACCTCCTCAGGTTTTGCTCAGTATAGATAGCCCGCTTAAGATGCAGATTAGTGCAGGCTAATTTGTGAATCGGCTGCGCCTAAGCTAGCTGTCTGCCAATTGTATACTTGCTTCTATGCGCCGCGTCGTTTCCCTTGTGCCTTCGATTACCGAGAGCCTGTTTGACCTGGGCTTTGGCGATATTGTTGTGGGTATCACCGACTATTGCATCTATCCGGCAGAGTCGCTGGCGCACCTGCCGCGCATTGGCGGCACCAAGAACCCGCGCCTGGATGAGATCATGGCGCTGAAGCCGGAAGTTGTCTTTGCCAACCAAGAAGAGAACACCCAGGCTGCGGTAACCGGGCTACGGGCTGCGGGCGTGAACGTCATCGTGCATTTTCCAGTCACCGTGGAGCAGGCCGTGGCAGACCTGGCCAGCCTTGCTGCGCTTTTTGGCAGCGCAGCAGCGCAAGCACAGGTGGCGCAGCTGTCGAGCCAGGTGGCCGCTGCCCGCCAGCAGGTTGCTGATGAGCCACTGCCTGTCTTCGTACCTGTGTGGTATGAGGCTGGGCCGCCACAATGGTGGATGACCTTCAATCAGCATACCTTTACGCATGACGTGCTGGCCCTGTGTGGGTTCGCCAGCGTGTTCGCAGCTCGCGAGCGACGCTACCCGCTGGCGGCAGACCTGGGCCAGGGCGCAGCCAAACCCGCCGAAGGGCGCGATACGCGCTACCCGCGGGTGACCGCCGCCGAGATCGCGGCTGCCGGCCCGCAGGCAGCGTTGCTGCCTTCGGAGCCCTATGCGTTCAGCGAAGATGATGCTCAGCAGCTGGCAAATGCGCTCGACGGCCATCTGCCCGCGGACCGGATACGGTTGGTGGATGGCAGCCTGCTCACTTGGCCGGGCACGCGTATCGGCAAAACGATCCCAACCCTGCAGGCACTGGCAGCATCGCTAGGCCAATAATGGACGCGACCCAGCGCCGCACGGGAATGCTCTTTGGCATACTTGCCGCCTCGATTTGGGGCGGCATGTATGTAGCCAGCAAGGTGGTGCTGGAGGTGGTGCCTCCGTTTACGCTGCTGACGTTGCGCCTGGTACTGGGCATCGCAAGCCTGGCGCTATGGATGCGTTTGCGCAAGCAGCCTTGGCCCGCGCTTGCTCCACGCCAGTGGCTGCATCTTGCCACCTTGGGGGTAACCGGCTATGGCATCTCGCTGGGCTTGCAGTTTGCTGGCACGCATCTCTCCACTGCGGCCAACGGCGCCATCATCACCTCGCTCACGCCCGCTATCGTGTTCGTTTTTGCCCGCCTGGTGCTCAAGGAGCCTGCTGGCCGGCGCGAGCTTTTTGTCCTCCTGGTGTCCATCGTCAGTATTTGGCTCATATTGGATCCACGCCAGGCCGATCTGAGCCGTGAGATGGCAACCGGCAACTTGCTCCTGGTGGGCGCTGCGCTCACATGGGCCGCGTATTCAATCCGTGTGCGACAACTGGCCGCAGAGGTGGATGTATACCCGCTCACCGTGATCGCACTGACCGCAGGTCTCTTGGTTGCCGTACCGATGAGCGCACGGGAGCTGCACCAAAGTTCGCTGCCCGTGCTGTCTGCGAATATCTGGCTGGGCATTGCTTATCTCGGCGTGGTGTCCACCGCGGTAGCCGCTTACTTGTGGAACAAAGCCTTCGCCTTGCTGCCAGCGCGCACCGCATCACTCACATTTTTTGCTCAGCCGTTAGTCGGCGCCATTTTGGGCATCGCTTTGCTTGGCGAGCGATTTACGCCACAGTTTGCCTGGGGCGCAGCTCTCATCTTGCTCTGCTTGTGGGTGGCTTCGCAGAGCGATAAAATCACTTAGTTCGTTCAGTTTTCTCGGAGGTTTCCCCGTGCAGCAGTATGTCTTTCGCCCCTTGGGCATGATCGCCCTCGCCATCTTTGTGCTGGCGCTTCCGCTCAGCCTGGCTTTCCGTGAGGTTGGCAAGCTGGTCTTTGATGCCGAGGCCACTAAAACGATGGTGCGCGAGAACTTGCTGGGCGGCCAGATGGCCTCTGTGCTGGCCAACCAGTTGGCGCAGCAGTTGTTTCTGCGCCAGGATGGGGAAGAAACACTCGCCAGTGCTTTTGTGAGCAACACGCTGAGTGCATTAACGGAAGAGGACTGGCGCACCATTACCGCGCTGACCATGCCGCCACAACTGGTGGAGGCTACGGTGGAGGAGATCGTCAATGGCTATACCGCCTGGCTGGATGGTGACGCCGATCTGCCAGAGATCCGCGTGGAGTTGGATGGCTGGAAGGCCAATGTCGAAGAAAATGCTAGCGCAGTGCTGAGCGTGGTGTTGGATGCCCAGCCAGATTGCAGCATGGAGCAGGTGTCGGGGCTGGTATTCAGTGCACTCCAGTCTATGGAAAGTGTATTGAGGCAAATTGGCGGTTGCCGGCCGCCTGAGCCGGTGTACTCCGTCGTGATGGACAATGCTGGCTTTCTTCTGGAGAGTAGCTTGGAGTTTGCACCCTCATCGATCGATGTAGGCGCCCTGCGTCAGCTTGCTGGCGCACCCCAACAACTGGCCGAGCTTAAGGATGGCTTGATCCGGATACGCCAGATGGTGATGTGGGGCTGGCTTGGGGCAATTGCCATCGGCTTGCTGGGTGTGCTGTTGGGGGCGCGCACGCTGCCCCAGGCACTCCGCTGGGCAGGCTGGTCCACACTGGCCGCTGGGGGCTTCACCCTTGTATTTGGTATGGGCTTAGGGCTGTTCTCTCTACACTTTGTCGACGCGCTTCTGTCTGGTCCACTGCTTGAGCGCAGCGGTGCCGTTGCTATTTTGGGTACAGCGATTGCCAGTGGTGCGCTCGACTTTGCGAGCGGCCCGTTGATGATGTATGGGCTTGTTTTACTGATCCTGGGCGGGGCCTTGGCCTATGCTGCCTATGTGCTGGCACACCGCTATGCTTCTCCTGGTATTCCAATCAACCGCACGCGGATTGGCTGGTAATACTAAAACGGGCTGCGCATGCGCAGCCCGTTTGTTTATTGTTGTGGCTCCCGCTTGTGGAGCTTATTGCGGTCCTGCCCCAACGTATGCAGCATGACCAAGTTGGGCGGGCGCATATCACCGATGGGGTAACCAGAGATCACCACCACTTTTTGCCCGGGCTTGAGGTCATGCAGCCCGAGCGCAGTGCTCTCGATGCTCTCCAGCATTTCATCAATGCTGTGTGAGAGATCCACCATGATGGGCAGCACGCCGGCGTAGACCGCCATGCGATTGTAGGTCTTGCGTTCCGGCGTGAGCGCCAGGATGGGCACCCGCGGGAAAGACTTGGACATGAGCAGGGCGGTGCGGCCAGATTCGGTGAATACGGTGATGGCCGCCACGTTCACGTCTTGCGCCAGCTCGCGCGCTGCCCGTGTGATGGAGATGGCGTCTTCGCGTTCCAGTGCAGGCTCGCTGCCCTTCCAGTGACCCCACTTGTGCTGGTGCAGCTCGGACTCGTGGATGATGGCTTCCATCATGCGCACGGTTTCCACCGGGTAGCCGCCCATGGCCGTCTCGCCGGAGAGCATCACCGCATCGGTGCCGTCAAAGATGGCGTTGGCTACATCGGAGGCCTCTGCCCGCGTGGGCCGCGGGTTGAGGATCATCGACTCGAGCATCTGTGTAGCCGTGATCACGATCTTGCTGGCTTGGTTGGCGGCGTCGATGATCTGTTTCTGAGCGATCGGCACATATTCGGGGGGCAGCTCCACGCCCAGGTCGCCGCGCGCTACCATCACGCCGCTGGCCGCGTCCACGATCTCAGCCAGGTTTTCCAGCGCTTCGCTGCGTTCCAGTTTGGCGATCACTGGCACATCCATGCGGTCTGGGGCGGGGGCATGCTGGTTGATGAAGGTGCGCACGCGCTTCACATCCTCGGCGGTACGCACGAATGAGATCGCCACCATGTCCACGCCGAGCTCCAGGCCTTTGGCCAGGTCTAGTTCATCTTTGGCGGTCAGGCCGGGCACATCGATGTAGGCACCGGGCAGGTTGATGCCCTTGTTGGACTTTAGCGTGCCGCCGATGACGACTTCAGCCTGGATGGTGGTATTGGTTACTTCGCCGGCGCGCAGCTCCAGGCGGCCATCATCCAGCAGGATGCGGCCGCCCTTGCTCACGAAGCGGGGCAGCTCGGCAAAATCCACCGGGATGGTTCCATCGCTGTCGTCGATCGTGCTCAGGGTGACCCAGTCCCCGCGGGAGAGTACGACGCTGCCGTTGGCAAGGTCGCCCACACGGATCTTTGGCCCTTGCAGGTCTTGCAAGATGGCCACGGGTGCATCCAGCTTCTCAGCGGCCGCCCGCACGCGCTGAATGAGCTCAGCGTACTCGGCATGCGTACCGTGTGAGAAGTTGAGACGGGCCACGCTCATGCCCGCTTCGATCATACGTTCAAGGGTGGCGCTGTCCTGGCTGGAGGGGCCCAGCGTGGCAACGATCTTTGCTCTACGTTCTTTCAGCATTGAGTTAACAACCCGCAAGCGGGCCAGTGGTTGCACATAATTGCAATATTGAGGTGGAGACGGTGTTTTCTAGGTACACACTGCGCTACAAAGAGCGGGTGATGGGATTCGAACCCACGCATGCTTGCTTGGGAAGCAAGTGCCTTACCACTTGGCGACACCCGCGTATTTGCTCACTTTTTACGGGTACTTTGATGCGATGCAATACCCAAATCCCTAGCAAAACCACCTAAGCTAGTGCCTTAATTATAACCAACTTGGGTGTTTGGAATGCGTGCAGCCGCAGGGCGAAGCGAAATATTCCCCCAATGTATAATCGCCTGATGTATCTTAGTTGTGAGGAATATCTTGTCATTTAAATCTATTCTGGATAAGCATCGGAAGCTGGCATTCAGCAAGCGGGATAAGGGAGATCGCTTTGAGCGATTGATGCAAGCCTATCTGCTTACTGACCGCACTTATGCTGACCGCTTTAACAAGGTTTGGTTATGGTCGGAATTCCCTTATCGAGCTGACCTTGGGGGTATTGATGCAGGCATTGACCTTGTGGCCTTGACTGTGGAAGGGGAATATTGGGCCATTCAGTGCAAGTTCTTTGATGAGACCGCTGGTATTGACAAAGCATCTGTTGATACGTTTCTTTCAACTTCCAGCCGTGAGTTTAAGGATGACAATCTACTCACCAGATCCTTTGCACATCGCTTGTGGATTTCTACAACAAACAAGTGGAGCAGGAATGCTACAGAGGCCATCAGGAACCAGAAACCCCCTGTTAGCCGCCTAAACCTTAGCGATCTAAGTCAGGCTCCTGTTGACTGGCAGAAGCTTGACCAAGGTGTGCATGGTGAGCTGTCTCGCACTGCACCAAAGACGCTATTCAAACATCAGCAAACAGCACTAGAGAAGGCTCACGAATATTACAAAACAGCCGATCGTGGCAAGCTGATTATGGCTTGTGGGACGGGTAAGACCCTCACCTCCCTGCGTATTGCCGAACATGAAACCAAGGGCAGGGGGACGATTCTTTTCCTTGTGCCCAGCATTGCATTGTTGGGGCAAACTCTGCGAGCATGGATGGCAGATGCCAATCAACCAATCAACGCAATTGCAATTTGCTCAGACCCAAAGGTTACTAAGCAAAGGGGCAGCAACGAAGATGTTGATGCCTCCAGCGTCATAGATCTGGCCTTCCCTGCTTCTACAGACACCAAAGACATCCTATTTCAGTTTCAGCAAATCAGAGACAGGAAGCTGCCCGGGATGACAGTGGTGTTCTCTACCTACCACTCCATTGAAGTAGTTTCCAAGGCCCAGAAAGTTCTTCTGCGTGATGGCTTTGGGGGATTTGACCTAATTATCTGTGACGAAGCTCATCGCACTACAGGTGTCAAACTGGCCGATGAGGATGAATCTGCCTTTGTGAAGGTGCATGACAGCAAGTTTATTAGGGCTACAAAGCGGTTGTATATGACCGCCACCCCTCGTCTGTATAGCGACGACAGCAAGAGTAGAGCTTCACAAGCGGCTGCCCTATTGTGGTCTATGGATGATGCCAAAGTCTATGGTGAGGAAATTTACCGCATTGGCTTTGGTGAAGCTGTTGAAAAAGACTTGCTGACGGACTACAAAGTCCTGATCCTGACCGTAGACAATAAAGATGTGCCTCCAGCAATTTGGCAAATGATTACTGATGAAAAATCGGAGATCAATGCAGATGATGCCTCAAAGCTGATTGGAACCATCAATGCTCTGTCTAAACAATTCTTAGGGGATCAAGGGATTACCAAGGATGCTGACCCAGAACCAATGCGCAGGGCAGTCGCCTTCACCCAAAGTATCAAGATTTCCAGAAAAATCACCAATACCTACAACGATGTTTCCGATGTATATCTGAACGCTCTTCCTCCTAAGAAAAAAGAGGAGATGGTCGGCATCCATGCACGCCATATTGACGGAACGATGGCTGCCCCTGAAAGGGATGAGATGCTGGGCTGGCTTCAGGAAACTGGTGATGCCAATGAATGCCGCATCCTGACCAATGTGCGTGTACTGAGCGAAGGCGTGGATGTGCCTTCTTTGGATGCCGTTATGTTCCTGTCAGCCCGCAATTCACAGGTGGATGTGGTGCAGTCCGTAGGACGGGTGATGCGCAAATCACCTGGCAAGAAATATGGCTACATCATCATCCCCGTAGTGGTGCCCCCAGATGTAGACGCTGCTCAAGCCTTGGATGACAACGAGCGGTACAAAGTGGTCTGGACAGTGCTAAATGCGCTAAGAGCGCACGATGACCGTTTTAATGCCACGATCAATAAGATTGACCTCAACAAAACTCGCCCTAACCAGATTTTAGTGGGTAGGCCGGAAACCATTTTTGATCAGGAAGATGGGCGGCCACACCAAATTAGCGAAACTTCCGCTGAGTATCAAGTAAGCAATGTTGCTCACCAACTGCGAATGCAGTTTGAGGAGTTGCAGAGCATTGTGTTTGCCCGCATGGTGGAGAAGGTGGGAGACCGTCTCTATTGGGAGCAGTGGGCCAAGGATGTTGCCAGAATTGCAGAACGGCAAATTGAGAGAATTAAATTCCTGATTGCTGAGCGCAAAGAACAGCGTTCTGCCTTTGATGCCTTTTTGAAAGGCTTGCAGGCCAATATCAATCCCAGCATTGATGAGCCTCAAGCTGTAGAAATGCTGGCTCAGCATATGATCACCCAGCCTATTTTTGAGGCCTTGTTTGATAACTATTCCTTCGTCAGCAACAATGCTGTTTCTCAATCTATGCAATCCATGCTGGATGCCTTACATGGTCAAGAGGTGGCTGAGGAATCCGATTCTCTTCAACGGTTCTATGATTCAGTGAAACAGCGCGTGGCTGGGATTGACAATGCAGAAGGTAAACAGCGCGTGATCGTTGAGTTATATGAGAAGTTCTTCAAAACAGCATTCTCGCGCATGGTGGAACAGCTGGGCATTGTGTACACCCCAGTAGAAGTTGTTGACTTTATTGTTCGCTCCGTTGAAGATGTTTTGAAGCAGGAATTTGGTCGCAGCCTTTCGGACGAGAATGTTCATGTCCTTGATCCATTTACCGGAACAGGCACATTCATCACCCGCTTACTGCAAAGTGGCCTAATAGACAACCAAGATCTTGCCCGCAAGTATCAGGGAGAAATACATGCTAACGAGATTGTCTTGCTTGCTTACTACATCGCGGCTGTTAACATCGAAAACGCCTATCATGATCTGCTAGGGACTGAAGCATCTTATGTGCCCTTTGAAGGCATTGTCCTTACTGACAGTTTTCAATTAAGTGAGATTGCCGCTGGCGAGGGTGGGGTGATGGATATGTCCGTCTTCCCTCGCAATTCAGAGAGGGTAGCCAGGCAAAAATCCACGCCTATTCGGGTAATTGTTGGCAACCCTCCATATTCAGTGGGACAGCGTTCAGCCAACGACAATGCGCAAAATCAAAAGTACTCAAATCTAGATACTCGCATTGCTGAAACATATGCCAGGGCAACCAAAGCAACCAACAAGAACTCTCTCTATGACTCATATATTCGGGCATTCCGTTGGGCCAGTGATCGCTTGGATCCAGAGCATGGTGGCGTAATCGCTTTTGTTTCCAATGGCTCATGGCTAGACAGTAACACCCACGATGGCTTTCGGAAGATACTGGCTGATGAATTTAGTGGTATCTGGACGTTCAATTTGCGCGGCAATGCCAGAACGAGCGGGGAACTGAGGAAAAAAGAAAGAGGCAATGTATTTGGTGCCGGTACTCGCACGCCAATTGCAATCACTTTGTTAATAAAGAATCCTAAGAGCCAATCGGGCAAAGCCAGCATTCATTATCACGATATTGGCGACTATCTTTCAAGAGAAGAAAAACTAAACACAATTGCCAAATTTGGCTCTGTAGCTAATCCTCAAATTGCTTGGCAGGAGATTAATCCCAATGAGCATGGCGATTGGCTGCGCCAGCGTAGCAGTGTGTTTGGAACGTTCATTGCACTGGGCTCAAAGTCAGGCCAGAATGCTCAAGCCTTTTTTAGCCCAGTCTATAGTAATGGCATCAAGACTCAACGGGATGCCTGGTGCTACAACAGCTCAATTACCAAGATAACTAAGAATATTCGTGGTTTTCTTAAAATTTATGAGGAGCAAAGGATTGTACTCAAAGATCGTCCAAGTGGTGCTAAAGCCTTGTTGGGGAGAAATGCCAGAAGCATTAGTTGGTCGCGTGGGCTTGAGAAAGACGTGATCCAAAACAAGCAGCATAGATTTGAAGATGGCGAAATTGTCACGGCACTTTACAGACCCTTTTTCCGTCAAAGACTTTATTATTCTCGTGGACTAAATGAGATGGTATATCAGATGCCATCCTTATTTCCCTCAAAGCAGCATAACAACCGCATAATCTGCATTGCTGCGCCTGGAGGCAGTAAGCCATTCTCTGTCTTGATGGCCGCGAGTATTAGCGATTTGCATTTGGTGGGAGATACCCAAGTGTTCCCCTTAAAATACTTTGAGAGGGTTGACTTACAAGCCCCATCTCTGTTTGACACAGGTGCTGGCGAATTTGCTGAGTATTCCGGGGTATCTGACTTTATTCTGAAGCGTGCTCACAACCAATACGGGAAGTCAGTAACCAAAGAAGATATCTTTTATTACGTCTACGGGCTATTACACAGTCCCGCCTATCGGACTATCTTTGCAGATGACCTGAAGATGCAGTTGCCCAGGCTTCCACTGGTTGATGATGTGGCTGCCTTCTGGGCATTCAGCAAAGCTGGCCGCCAGCTAGCAGAGTTGCACATTGATTACGAACAGGTGCCACCCTATGACGGAGTAGTAGCATTCCAGCCTGAGATTACAAAACAAATCATGCCGGATAACTACTACCGTGTGGTCAAGATGCGCTTTCCCTCAAAAGACAAGAAAGATACCATCATCTATAACAAGGACATCAAAGTCACCAACATTCCGGCCAAGGCATATGAATACGTAGTCAATGGCAAGTCAGCCATTGAATGGGTGATGGAGCGATACCAAGTTACTACGCATAAGGAAAGCGGCATCACCAATGACCCTAATGATTGGGCTAAAGAAGTTAGCAAACCCAGTTACATTTTGGATTTGTTGCTCAGTGTGATAAACGTTAGCGTGCAAACGGTAGACATAGTAAACAGCCTGCCAGATGTCAAATTCGAATGAGTCAATCTGGTTTTGTGAGATTGGATTAACAAGGGAGGTGGCGGTTGGGGAAATCGATATTTATCGAAGGCCCGTACAGAGCGGGGAAGACAAGCTTTGCCATTTCTCAGATGGAGACGTTTTCCGATGGGCGTATCCTAGTTTTGCTGCCTCAGAGATTTCTCGGAGAACGATATCTTGAGAGTGCAATCAATAAAGGCATGAATCATGTGGATGTCCTAACATTTGCGGGGTTATCTAAGAAAATAATCGAATTATTCTGGCCTACTCTACACAAGCAGTACGGCTTTGGGAAAGATACTTTTCCTGTCTTTTTGACACACGAGACCACTCAATACTTTATGGCCAAAGCTACAAAGCCTCTCATGGCTGATGGGATGTTCGATTCAGTCACAATCAACCGCAACCGGATCTTTAGTCAGCTAATCGACAATCTAAACAAAGCGGCACTTAACGGGCTCAATCATGGAGTTATCTTTGAGCGTCTAAAGTTAGCATCTGTCGGTGACGCAGGACAGAGCCAACTCTACCAAGACGTTCAAAGAGCGATTATTAACTTTCGCGAGTACTGCCTAAAGAACAATCTGGTAGATTTTTCTCTGCAAATCGAGATGCTTGCAAGTGAAGCTCAAAAAGACACGGGGAGTATTTGTGAGTATCTGCTATCAACATACAAGCACCTGATCTATGACAATAGCGAAGAAGATGCATTCGTGGTTCATGAGTTTGTGAAGGACTTGCTTCCTAAGCTGGATAACTCAATCGTAATCTTTGACCATGATGCTGGGATACGCGAGTTTCTTGGTGCCTCGCCAGATTCAGCGTACACCCTGAAGGATCAGTGTGAAGATATTCGAGTTTTTAATGGTGCTAATAAATTTTACGGAGAGAAATCGGGGCTCACCAAGGCTTTGGATAGTGCGCTTGGGAGCAAGGCAACTCAAGTTGGGGATGGCGTAAATCTCCGGCAGGGCGCAGAAGTTATAGATAGCCGCTTTTTCCCCGAAATGATAGAGGCGACGACGGACAGAGTTGAAACTCTTGTTTCTAAACTAAATGTACCCCCTGAGCAGATAGCCGTTCTAGCTCCTTTTTTGCCCGATTCACTTCGATATGCACTTTCTTCTAGGCTCGAAAAAGCAAAGATTCCTTGGGTTTCAAATCGCCCGTCTCGTTCAATAATAGAAGAGCCTATTAGCAAAAGTCTCATTGCACTAAGCTGCATTTCTCACCCTAGCTGGGGCATGGTGCCGACTCTTGATGAGATTGTTCACATGCTTTCTCTCCTTATCCCAGGATTGGATATCATCCGCGCTCAGTTGCTAGCTGAGCATGCTTATAGAAGCAAAGGAGGGGGATTCCCTAGCTTATTGCCGTTTGACAGTCTATCCGTCAATGTAAAAACTCGTGTCACTGGCAATCTTGGCGAAAAATATGAGGGGCTTCGAAGCTACATTCAAGATTATGTGAATAAGCCGCCGCTTAGACTTGACGCATTTATTTCAGAGATTTTTGTTCAGCTACTCTCACGGTCTGGATTCGGATTTGCATCAGACCTTGAAAACGGAAGAGTTGCTGGAAATTTTGTGGAATCAGCAAGGAAGTTTCGTCTTGTAGTTGAACTCATGGGAATAGAGCAGATTAGTGCCGCAAAAGAATTCATACTGATGCTCAAGGAAGAAATAGTCCAGGCTCAGTACTTTGAAAACTGGCAACAAATCAGCCGCAGCGCTCTCCTGATCGCTCCGGCCCATACCTTCCTAATGCTAAATCGAGTTGTAGATTTTCAATTCTGGCTTGATATTGGCAGTTCGGCTTGGCACACCAGAATTCATCAACCACTAACACACCCTTATGTACTTAGTCAGGGCTGGAGCACAGACAGATTTTGGACTGATCAGGATGAGCATAGAGAGAACAGAAGTCATTTGAGAAAAATCGTTCTTGGTTTAGCGAGAAGGGCCAATGAAAAGGTTTTTCTCATGAGTTCACAGTTGTCGGAAAATGGGTATGAGAACCAGGGCTTACTTTGGGAGATGGCAAACGTGATGTCGAGGCAAAAAAATGATGCTGCACAAAGCTAGAGTCTCTCAGGAACAAGCTATCAACTATTCTGGGGGACGCCTGGGCATTGCAGCCGTGCCAGGCAGCGGGAAAACATGGACGCTCTCTCGACTTGCAGCCAAGCTTATTGGTGATGGAAAAATTCAGACGGATCAACGAGTTCTAATAGTTACTTTCGCAAATTCATCTGTAGAGAACTTCTCTCGCCAAATAAACTTAATGATAAAGGACGCCGGTTTCCTGCCTGGATATGGCTACAGAGTCCGAACCCTTCATGGAGTTGCGCATGACATAGTGCGAGAACGACCAGGGCTTGTTGGTGTTTCAGAAGATTTTCAAATCATAGATGATCGAGCAAGCCAAGCAATTATTGAAAGTTTGGTAGAGCGATGGCTGCGAGATAATCCCTTGGCCCTTGATAGCTACTTGGCGGAAGTGGCACCCGACAGAATCGGCAATATACGAAGTGAACAAATGCCTACCTTACTTCTCTCTTTGGCCAAAGATGGAATTGCTTATGCTAAAGACAGTCAAATCGCCCCTGAACAAATAGAAAATGGATTACAAGGCACGACCGGAACGTACCAGCTGGCCACAATGATTTGGCAAATTTACTCTGAATACCAGAAGGCATTGGCTTACAGAGGGGCCTTAGATTTCTCGGATTTAATTCATTTTGCCCGTAAAGCACTCGATGCCGACGGCGATTACCTTGAACGGTTGAGATACCGTTGGCCGTATGTGCTCGAAGATGAAGCTCAAGATAGCAGTGCCCTGCAAGAGGCAGTTTTGGCCAAACTGGTTGGGCCGAATGGCAATTGGGTGCGAGTGGGCGACCCTAATCAAGCTATCTATGAAACATTTACTACTGCTAACCCTAATTTCCTTAGAAACTTTATTTCGACAGCATCATCAGTAGAGCTATCAGTTTCAGGAAGATCGTCACAGCCTGTTATCGATTTGGCAAATTATCTGATTGCATGGACGCAAGAAGAACATCCTAATCTCGCCGCTCGTGATGCATTGTCTGCTCCACTCATACAGCCGGCTCCGGAGGGCGATCCGCAGGGAAACCCTTCGGCAAAGGAATCATCCATTTTTATCCCAAACGAAACTTTTTCTGATGCGGAAGAGCTTGAGTTCATCGCTGCCTCCTGTAGAGAGTGGGTTGATGATTCACAACAACAAACCGCGGTAATACTGGTGCCATTTAATGACAGGGGGTTTGATTTAGTCAAAGCACTTCAAAGAAAAGGCATCGAGCCTATAGACACCTTACTTAAAAGTAGCATTGAAACGCGCAAGTCCGCGGGAGGAATTGTCGTTGTCCTTCGGTATCTTTCAAAGCCTTACGACCCGCAAAGATTGGCAGACGTATTAAAAGTCTATCAAAAGCACATAGCTGCCACTGAAATCAGCCAGGAAAGCCTAGAAATTCTGATGAATTATGTTAGGGGTCTAAGCAACCTAGAGAATTTAGTTTGGCCTGTAGATCAGCAGGAATTTGAAGATTCACTTCGCGATTCTGGACTTGCTTCTGAGCGCATTAGATTGTTAACTTCTTTTATAGCTGTTGTCCGAAGATGGCTAATGTTAAGGTTATTCTCGGTTGATCAAATAATACTGTCTCTTGCATCTGAGATTTACAAGCAACCGGAAAAGATTGCCTTATGTCACAAATTTGCCTTACTCCTGAAGGGCATAGCACGAGAGAATCCCGAATGGGGACTTAATGAACTTGCCGAGGAATTGACATTGATAGCTAAGAACAAAAGAAAATTCTTGGGGATGTCCCCAGACGAGATCGGCTTTGACCCCGACCAGCATAAGGGAAGAATTGCCATATCCACTGTTCATAGTGCCAAGGGTCTGGAGTGGGATCGGGTTTATTTGGTGTCAGCAAATAACTACAATTTTCCATCCGGCATGGATGGAGATAGTTTTTATGCAGAAAAATGGTTTATTCGAGGACGCCTTAACCTGATGGCCGAGGCGAAAGCTCAACTGGGAGCTGTTGCCTCCGGCCAAGAATACTATGAGGGCCAAGCCACTTACCAAGCGCGGGATGATTATGTCAAAGAAAGGCTACGACTACTCTATGTGGGCCTAACCAGAGCTAAGCGCGAGTTGATTATTACCTGGTCTAAAGGAAGATGGGGCAATAGCACTCCCGCCATCGCGCTCACGGCTCTTCAAAAGTACAACCAGGAAAAAAATCATGCATCCTCCGAGATATAGCCAAGCAAGTCTTCAGGATTTCGTGGACTGTCGACGCAGGTTCTTCTATCGGAGGAATCTAAATTTAAACTGGCCTGCGGCCAATATTGAAACTGCTGACGATCATGAGCAAAAGATATTGGCCGGCGAGATATTTCACACCATGATCCATCAGCTGCTCATCGGAATTCCACCAAACGAGATTAATTCAATGGAGATCCATCCATATGTCGAAAGATGGTGGACGACCTTTCTTAATAACATACCTGTCGCCAAAACTGGACGTATGCACCCGGAATTTGTGCTGACAACTTCAATTGCGAATTCCCTTTTGATAGCCAAATACGATCTAATCCACAATGTCGATGAGGAATATACTATTTTTGATTGGAAAACTTCAAAAACCTTGCCTAAGGAAGGAGTGCTTAGGAAAAGGTTGCAAACAAGGGTCTACCTCTTTGCACTGGCCAGCGCTGGACTTCCTGGAAGTTCAACTGCCATTAGGCCCGAAAAGATAAAAATGACTTACTGGTTTTCTGAGCACCCGCATCAGGCTGTGACTATCCGATACTCGCAAGAACAGAAGTTGTTGGACGAAACATACCTAGAAGACTTGATATCTGAAATCTCCAGATTGAAGCTAATCGATGAGTTTGAAAAAACAGATAACAGAAGACTATGTAATTACTGCGAGTTCAAAGTTCTATGTGGAAGAGACGGCCAAACTCCAGAAAATCAGATTGATGACTTCGGTTTTGAAAGCGATGCGGAATTCTTCTTGGGGGAAGATGAACCTTCGCCGGAATCCTGAATACTTTGAAAGGCTATTCTCCTCGCGGCAAAGTCCAGTACCTGTCATTAACGATATTGGAGATTGACCTAGGATGTAACTTGTATAGATAGGCTAGTTCTTTGATTTTCTTTTTTTCCACATTCCGCAGCCTGCGTATCTCTCGCACTTGGTCAGCAGTCAGTTTTGCCCTGCCGTTTCTTTCGCCCTTCGCGGTTCTGCCTCGCTCTGTTGCATCCCGATTGTTATCAGCAACAGTGCCCAATTCCAGGTGAGCAGGATTGCAACATAAGCGGTTATCGCATCTATGCCTTACTAACAGACCTGGGGGAATATCACCTTTCTCAAGTCGATAGGCGACTCTATGGGCTAATGCAGTTCTCCCTCTTGTAATTCCAAAAGATCCATATCCCTTAGACTGCCTGGCAGCTTTCCAGTCCCAACACTCAGCTTCCTGGCCTATTTGAACCTTGTCCCAAAAACGCTTGCGTAGGGCATCATCATCAATAAAATCTCGTATCAACATAAAAATAATCTCCTAAATCTAAGGACTCCATCAGATAGGGGAAACAATAGATAAAATTGCCCCTAATGACTGCTTTACACAGAAAATTAATGGATTAATAAGCTAGAGCTAGAGAAAAGCTCTCTATAAAACTAATAGTTAATAAATCACTTTAATGGGTAGCACTATTTGTAGTGCTTATGGGTGAAACATATTCATGAATCAGTCCTGCCCCGTGCTTCTTCTGAAGTAGATACACTCCTTCCTTCCCAATCTTCCCGGTATTGAGTTTTCTAGCCACTTCTTTGACATCCTTGTAATAAATGCGTTGTTTCTTTCCCGGTTCAGCTCCGTCACTTATATCAGAACCTCCAGAGGCCGAAAAACGGCCATTTATATTCTTGTCAAATAGCGGAATAGTTGCCTCATACCGGTTGGCTATCTGCCAAACCAGTTCTAGCTCTCCGTCTTTATCGATGTCCTCTGACCACACCCCTCTTTTCTCTTCGGCGCTTAGCCTGTCCGCAATGGGCAACTTAAACAAGGTGCCTTCAAAAATCTTGGTATAGGCCTTTTGCTTCACTACTTTAATTTTTGCTATCTTTTCATAACGAATCTGTGTGCGCTCAGAGATTCCAAACAGCTTTTCAATAGTTACGCGGCTTAATATCTTTGGCTCTCGGGCGAAGTAGGTGCTGTAAATGAATGCCTTAAAGGATTGCAACGAGGCGAATGCCCGTTCAGGCAGCAATACCCTGGCTCCAGGCGTTGTACCGAGGTAGCCTGTAATCTTATGAATCCCCTTGATGTGAAGAATGTCTCCGTCTGTTCGCCACCACGGCCCTTCTCCACTTCTCAACAAACTAACCAGCCCGCGCTGAGTGTAGTATGTTCCCAGTACCCGTAGCGCGGTGTCGCGTGGAATCCACCCACATCCATCCGTTTGCTGAGCCCTCAATAAATACCAGGCCCTTAGGAAGGTGGTGTTCTCTTTTAGCAGTGATATGCGGTTGAATTCAGTATAGGTATGCAAATAACCTTTAAGCATTCGTACTATTACTTCCTCAAAGCCCCACAGGGGATTTCATAAGACAAAAAATCGGGAATATCGTGTTTTTCCTCCCCCGATAAGCTCTTTCCCAATAGCTTCAATAGCTCACAGAGCTTCAGATCAAGCCCGATAACTCATTTGGACAGCTAGGGATTTAGACCCTTTACCCCCTGGATCATTGCAATTTGACAATAAAAATGCCCTTAAACCACGAAGCTAGTACCTAATTCGGTACCCGAATGGGTCATCCAGATAAGCTGCTAACAGGGAAAAACAAGCTCAAGCCCCCAAAAATCCGCTTTACACTGTTTCTACTACAATTATACCATATTTCGAGAAAAGCAGCATATTATAGAACAAAGATCCCCTAATTGACCCCAATTATAACACAAATGAAAAGATTTGTCAAGTAGTGAATAGCCCGATAAGGCTTTTCCGGGCAGGTATGGTGTCTGAGAGCTACACAGGGCCGTCAAAATGCTACCTGTAGCCCCCTTTTTTCTACAACAGGTGGGGGGTCAAAGGTGGTTATCTATAGGCCCAAAAGCCCTATGAGCCACCTGCAAGTCATCGTCTAGCATCTGTACATAGTGATTGGTCATTTCCAGCGAGGTATGTCCCAATAAGCCCTGTAGATGCAGAGGATTCATGCCTGCCCTGAGTGACAGGGTGGCAAAAGTGCGGCGCAGCATATGAGCTGACAAACGAATGCCCGCCCGTTTCCCAATTCTCAGCAGCATAGACCGTAGTCCAGGATGGGTCATTCTGCCGCCAGTTTGGGTCTGAATTACAGGTTGTGTAGCCTCCGAGGCCACAAGTCTTCTGTACTTTAGCAAGGCTCGTCTGGTCTTTACGCCAGCCATTACAGTTCTGAACTTGCCGCCCTTGCCTTCACGGATTGCTATCAGCCCTTTAGAAATATCTAGATCAGCCCAATTGAGCGCACAGAGTTCAGCCCGCCGTATACCGGTATCAGCCATCAAAAGCACTAAAGCCAAATCACGGGGATTCTTGCATACGGAGATAACATGCCTCAGCTCATCAGCATCCAGAACTGGCAGGCGTTTCTTGGAAATCGTGGGCATTCGGAACTTGACTTCATCGGGGTGATAGCCCTCTGAGTACAGAAACCTTACAAATGTCCGGATTGCCCTGGCATGCCCATTGATGGAGCTATCTTTCATTCCATGCCCGACCAATTCAGCTAGATGCAGGCGAACATGCCGAGCTGTAATCTGGGTAGGGTGGTGGACGTTACAACCTTCCAACCAGCTCACGAAGCGGCCTGTTGTAAACCCATACCATCTCATAGTCTGTTCTGAGCACAGCATAGCCTGGCGGGACAATATAAAGTCCGTGTAGGCTTCCTGTAGCTCAATCGAGGCAAGTGCCCACTTCTGCTTAGTTTCCTTGCTTGAAGACATAAAAACCACCAATTTACGGGTGGTTTTGGTTGATTTTAGGGATTTGAGTTGGAGTGAGAGCGAATGCTTGCTTGGGAAGCAAGTGCCTTACCACTTGGCGACACCCGCGCGGGGCACATTATAACGCTTGGATGAGGGGTGGAAGCATAGAGAAGGCAAGCTCGGCATCAGCCGAGCGCGTTCTCCCGCGCAGCGAGGCTGCGCACGTAAGATTTATAATGCTGAGACAATTAAGAATCGTCACCAAAGGTGATAGAAACAATGGCATTGTTAGCTGAAGAAATTGTTGAAGAATGGCTAAACCGGCAAGGATGGTTTACGATTCGGGGAATTAAACTAGGAGTCCACGAAATTGACCTGCTGGCAATGAAGGTAGTAGAGAATAAACAGATTTGTAGGCATATTGAAGTTACTGCCTCAAATAACCCAGTTAGCTATATCACTAGTGTTCCAAAAGCAATTCAAAAAGAAACAGGCCGAAAACCGAGCAGTTCAAAGCTTCGAACAGCTGAAGAGCTCCAGGCAGGTATTCATGAGTGGATAGATAAAAAATTCAATCTCAGAGTAAAAAGAGAATTACGTGAGATGCTCTACCCAGGCGATTGGTCCTTTGAGCTTGTGATAAATGAAATTAGGCACCCGCTTGAAGTAGAGCTATTCGAAAAGACTAATATTCAGGTGCATCGCCTGAAAGACATTCTGAGTGATCTTAAGAATAAAAGGATGCCGATTCAAAGTGCTTCTGGGACTTCATTAGTAGATTTAATCTACTTTAACGACCAGTAAACAACCACCAACAGAACAACCAAAAAGCGCCAGGCATTGCCTGGCGCTTTTTAGATTTTGCATCCGTAGTGGCGCTTAGCCGCTAGCCCAGCTTGCCGGCGCTGGTCAGCGGCAAGACTAGGCCTTGCTCTTCCAGGTATTGCACGATCTGGCGTGCGTTCTGCTCCGGCGAATTCTTCACCGTGTCCAGCGTGATTTCCGGGTTGCGCGGCTCTTCGTACGGGTCGTCCACACCGGTGAAGCCTGTTATCTCGCCGCGGCGCGCCTTGGCGTACAGGCCCTTCACGTCGCGCTGCTCACACACTTCCACCGGTGTATTGACGAAAATCTCAATGAAGCGATCCTCGCCCACCATCTTGCGGCTCTCGTTACGGGCGGCGCGGAACGGGCTGATGGCGGCAGCGATGACTGCGCCGTGCTGGCGCACCAGCTCACCGGCTACAAAGCCGATGCGCAGAATGTTGGTATCACGGTCTTCCTGGCTGAAGCCCAGACCCTTGGAGAGGTGCGTGCGCACCACATCGCCATCCAGCACGGTCACCTGGCGGCCGCGCTCCATCAGCAGCGAGGTCACCAACTGCGCTACGGTGCTCTTGCCGGAGCCGCTCAGGCCGGTGAACCACAGGCAAAAGCCCTGCTTGTGGCGCGGCGGGAACATTTCCATCAGGATAGCCGAGGTCTCGCGGCGCGTAAACCACTCAGGCAGATACTCGCCCTTGGCCAGATAATCATCGCGCACCTGCGTGCCCGAGATGTTCAGTATCTTGGCATTCGCAGGCTCTTCCCCAGCTTCCACATAGCGCTCTTCATCAGCCAGGTACACCAGCTCCTTGAAGGGCACCATCTGCACGCCCACTTCCTCTTGGTGCTTGGTTAACAGCTCCTGCGCGTCGTACGGGCCGTAGAAGGGCTTGCCGTTGCCGTCTTTGCCCGGCCCGGCGTGGTCACGGCCGACAATGAAGTGCGTAGCGCCGTAATTGCGGCGGATGATGGCGTGCCACACGGCCTCTCGCGGGCCAGCCATGCGCATTGCCAGCGGCAGCAGGCTCAGCACGGTCTTGGTCTTGTCGTAATAATTCTCGACCAGGCTACTGTACACACGCACGCGCGTGTAATGGTCCACATCGCCCGGCTTGGTCAGGCCAACCACCGGGTGGATCACGAGGCTGCCTTGCACCTTCTCTGCAGCGCGCTTGGTCAGCTCTTCGTGGATGCGGTGCATCGGGTTACGCGTTTGAAAGAAGACTACATTTTTGTTGCCCATCTCTTCCAGTAGAGCGCGCACCTCCGCCGGAGTGCGACGCAGCTCTACAAAGTCACTGTACATGGGCAGGTCGAATACCTGGAGCTTGCCAGAAATGCACACATCGCCCCAGCGGATCATCTCAGACACCAGCGGGTGGCGGGGATCCGTCGATCCCAATACTTTTTGCGCCTCTACCTGCGGATCCCAACTAAACGGCTCTTCAATATCCATGATCGCAAACGCATTGTTACGCACGTCACGCAGCACCACCTGATTGCTCTTGGGCAAATCCTCGCTCTTGACAGTTAGTGTGATAGGCATGGGGAACAGCGTTCCGTCCGCCAGGCGCATCTCGTCCAGCACACGCTCGTAATCCGCCTTGCCCATAAAGCGATCTAGTGGGGAGAAGGCGCCCATGGCCAGCAGTTCCATATCATGTAAGGAGCGCGGCGAGAGGCGCACATCAGGTAGGCGCATGGCTAATTCACGTAAGGCCTCGCGTTCATCGCCGGTTTTTATCAGGTTAATGAGCGTGCCACCGTAGGGGCTGTTTAGTACAGTATCTTTCATGTTTTTCTCTCCAAATAGCCTCACAAAACAGCCTGCATTAAGCAGGCTGTTTTGTGTCTTCAGTTCTATGGCTACAAGTACCTAGAACATCATTGCGTTGGCAATATCGATCATGCTCTTGTCTGGACGCAGGTCGGTCTCCGTCAGGCGGTTCAGCGGGCGCTGGGCGGATAGCTCAGCCACATCCGTGAGCGAAGGCTGGTCTGGGTCAACGTAGATCAAGCCCGTCAGCAGCACTTCTTCGTCGCGTGCGCTCTCCAGAAGGTGGATGGCTGCCGAGCGGCTGGTGGGGTCGTAATCACGGTCGATCTTCTTGAGCACAACCTTGGCACCGTCGTGCAGGGTCACCGTGGTGGTGGTGCCCTCGGGGAAATCGGTTAGCTGGATCTCTTCCTCGCGCGGCACAAAGGTAAAGTCGTGCAGCGGCTCGCGGTGCTCGCGGCCCCAGCCATATGAATGGCGCGAGTCGTCTTCGTTGTTGAAGGTCACACACGGGCTAATGATGTCCAGGACGGCCAGGCCGTTGTGGCTCAGGGCCGCCTTGATGAGCGACTTCACCTGGTTGGCGTCGCCCGCAAAGGAGCGTGCCACGAAGGTGGCGCCAGAGGCCATCGCCTCTTCGACCACGTCTACCGGAGTGAACGGGTTGAGGCCCTGATACTTCAGGCGCAGGCCCTTCTCCGCGGTGGCGGAGAATTGACCCTTGGTGAGGCCATACACGCCGTTGTTTTCGATGATGTAGACCATGGGCACGTTGCGGCGCATGATGTGCTTGAACTGGCCCATGCCGATGTTGGTGGTGTCGCCATCGCCGCTCACGGCCAGGGCGCGCATGCGGTGGTCACCAAACATGGCGCCAGTGGCAACAGAGGGCATGCGGCCGTGCAGGCTGTTGAAGCCAAAGCTGCGGTTCAGGAAATAAGCCGGGCTCTTGCTGGAGCAGCCAATACCACTCAGCTTGATCATGTCTTCCGGCACCACGTTCAGCTCATAGGCTGCGGCAATGATCTGGTTGGAGATGGAGTTGTGGCCACAACCAGCACACAGGGTGGTGGGTGCGCCGCGGTAGTCGTTCTTGGACAGCCCAACCAAGTTGAGCTGCACGTTTGGCATCTGTGCGGTTTCTGTCATCTCTACTTCTCCTGAAGCTCAACAGCTTCTTGAACCCATTTGGCCGTCAGGGGCATACCATCATGCTTGGCCAGGGAGATCATCTTCATGGTGTGCTCGGGGTATTCCAGGCGCAGGATCATGTGCATCTGGCCATCGCGGTTCATCTCTACCACGTAGATACGCTCGTGCGCGTCGATGAAGCTCTTGACCTCACTGGTGAAGGGCACGGCGCGCAGGCGCAGGTAGTCGCTGGCAATCCCGTTCTCGGCCAGGTAGTCACGCGCCTCAAGGATGGCGGCGTCTGTGGAGCCATAGGAGATGATGCCTATCTTGGCGCCATCGCCCTGCACTTCTGGCTTGGGCATGTACTCGATGGCCGTCTCAAACTTCTTCTTGAGGCGTGCCATGTTGCGCTCCCAGTCATCACTGCGCTCGCTGTACTTGGCGTTGTCGTTGTGGCCGGTGCCGCGCGCAAACCATGCGCTGCGCGGGTGCTTGTTGCCTGGTGCGGTGCGGTAGGGAATACCGTCCCCATCCACATCCTTGTAGCGCTGCCAGTCGGCGATCTTCTCGAGATCCTCTTCCCACAGGAGCTTGCCGCGGTCCATGGGGGTGTTGGGATACTCAAAGGGCTTGGTCATCCAGGTGTTCATACCGAGGTCCAGATCGCTCATCACGAAGACGGGCGTTTGCATGCGCTCGGCGATGTCAAAGGATTTCCAGCCGAACTCGAAGCATTCACTGGCCGAGCCGGGCAGCAGCAGGATGTGCTTGGTGTCACCGTGGCCCAGCAGATAGGTGGAGATGATGTCGCCCTGCGAGGTGCGCGTGGGCAGGCCGGTGCTGGGGCCAACACGCTGTACATCCCAGATGACTACCGGGATCTCAGCATAGGCTGCCATGCCGACGAATTCGGTCATCAGGCTGATCCCAGGGCCAGAGGTGGAGGTCATGGCGCGCAGACCAGACCAGCCCGCGCCCACCGCCATACCAATAGCGGCCAGTTCATCCTCGGCCTGAACAATGCCGTAAGTCTTGCCTTCTTGGCCTTCTTTGTCACGGAACTTGGCGATGTTGTGGCTCACACCTTCGGCTACGCTCGAAGCCGGAGTGATGGGATACCAGGCCATGAATTGCAAGCCGCCAAAGATGGAGCCGAGTGCGCCAGCCGTGTTGCCATCTGCCATGATGAAGTCTTTGGTTTCATCCATCGCTTCGACGCGGAAGGGATCGGTCTTGGTGAGGTTGGCCTTGGTCCATTCATAAGCTGCTTCGATCACGCCCATGTTGATGGCGATCGGCTTCTGCTTGCCGTCAAAGTGATACTCCAACGCCTCGCGGATCTTGGCCATGTCGATGTCCAGCATGTACACCAGCACGCCTACGTACGCCATGTTGGCTACATAGTCACGCAGGGTGGCCGGGGCATCCGATTCCTTGGCAAACTTCTTGGCGGGGAAGGAGTACACGGAGATGTCTGTACGAGTGATCTCAAATTTCAGATGATCGCCATAGTAGAAGGCGCCACCCGGAGCCACGCTGGCCAAGTCTTCAACAAAGGTATCCTCGTTCATCGCCACTACAATTTCGTGTTCTGCGCGGCGAGCCAGGTAACCCTTCTTGCTCAGGCGAATTGTGTACCAGGTGGGTAGGCCCTGAATGTTGGAGGGGAACAGGTTCTTGCCCGAGACGGGGATACCCATCTTGAATAGGGCACGCAGCAGCGTCAGATTCGAGGTCTGGCTGCCGGAGCCGTTCTTCGTGGCGACGGTCATAGAAAAGTCGTTAACCACGGCTTTGCCTCCTGTTCCTTGTTGTTGAGTTTCTTGCACCTGCGGTGTTGCCATTACTTCTCCTTTGGACTTTGAGACACCCTGAAGGGGTGTTACTCGCTGCGCTTGTCGATGAGGTCAAAGTGGCCAACCAGCAGCTGGTGGCCGCGCACAAAATCTTTTTCGGCGATCGCTTCCACGATTTGGTGGTGTGAATCCCAAACATGCAGTTGGTATTCCAAACCGGTGTACAGATTCAGGCCGACCTGCTCATAGGCTTCCCAATAAGCCTCTAGCAGGCCAATTACAAACGGGTTCTGCAGATGTTGATAGATGGCAAGGTGCAGCTCGCGATGCTCGGCGTGCGGCACGCGGATCGGCTCACCCTTGAGCATTTCCTCGGCACGCTTCACCAGGCTGCGTAGATGTGCAACATCCTCGGCAGTGAGGCGGTTGGCAGCTTCGAACCAGTAGACGCGTTCCAGGTGGCGGCGCACATCTGAGAAGCTGGCGAACGCCGCCTGGTCTCGGTCAATGGCATAGAACAGGCTCTCGCGTACCGCGGGGGCAAAGGTGTAGGGTAGGCGTTTGATACCGGTGCGCGGACGCACCTCGACAAAGCCCAAGGCGCGGGCGACTTGCAACTGTTCGCGCAAAACGGAGATACTCACGCCGTGCTCCGCGCTCAACTCCTGGAGCGAGGGCAGGCGGTCACTGCCGTTGCCGGTGGCAAGGTACTTAATAAAGTCGAAGGAAGTTGCGTCTTTGAGCATAAAGCCTCTGATTATAAATCTGCTATTAATCAGATTATTATGAGGATTTTAGTATAGCCGGTATCCGATCTGGAGTCAACTGTGCTAAAAAATCTGTTCTACCAATGACCTGTAAAATCCTGTATTCTTAAGCAACTTTTTTACAAGCAAGGGACCCCCAATGAGCCGATTGCACATCATCCCCTTTGTCAATCAAACCCTGGGAAACTCAATGTATCTTGTTGCAGACCCAGCTAGCAAGCAGGCCGTGGTCATTGACCCGGAACGAGATGTTGAGAAATTTGTCCGTGCCGCAGAAGAGCACGGCTACACCATCCTCTATGGCCTGGAGACGCATTTGCACGCCGATTTTGTCTCCGGCGTACATGAGTTACAGGCTGCGCTACATGCGGCAGACCCAGCCACTGCGTACCAGATAGGCGCAAGCGCAGCGGGCAACAGCCAGTTTCCACATCGCGCCCTCACTGAGGGCGATGTCATCGCCTTGGGCGAGCTTGAGCTGCACGTGGTGAGCAGCCCTGGCCACAGCCGTGAGCACATCAGCTTTATTGCCTACACAAAGGGCGACCCACAGCCACAAGCCCTGTTCAGTGGCGGCTCACTTATTGTGGGCGGCACTGGCCGTACGGATCTGCATGGCGAGCAGAACACCATCCCGCTGGCGCGCGCCTTGTTCGCCACCATGCAAAAGTTTGCCCAACTGCCGGATGAGTTGCCGGTGTATCCCACCCATGGCGCAGGTTCGTTTTGCAATACCGCGGCTGGTGGGGAGCGCACCTCCACCATTGGCATAGAACGCCAGACCAATCCCTTCTTCCAAATTACAGATGAAGATGAGTTTGTGCGCGCCGCCACCAGCGGGCTCGGCAACTTCCCCGACTATTACAAGCGCTTGCCCGCCGTGAATCGCCAGGGACCGCCTGTTTTGGCGCGCATCCCACAGCCGGGGGCCCAGACCGCTGCCCAATTACAAGCTGAGGTTGCGGCTGGCGCCATTGTGCTGGATGTGCGCGAGGCGGATCGCTTCCTGGCCGGGCACATTCCCCAGGCGTATGGCATCCCAGTGTTTGCGCCGCTGAGCACTTGGGCGGGCTGGGTAGTGCCCCCCGATGCGCGCATCATACTCGTTGCTGATGCCCCGGCTGAACTTAACGAGGCTGTCCTGCAGCTCATCCGCGTAGGTTATGACCAGATCGCTGGCTATCTGGATGGGGGTATTCGTTCGTGGAAGGAAGCTGGGTTGCCTCTCAGCCAGGTGGAGAACGTGTCTGCAAATACGCTGAAGGAATGGATCGATGCCCAGCAGTCTCCTCCCATTCTGGATGTGCGCCAGCAGCATGAGTGGGATACCGGCTATCTGCCAGGGGCCAAGCTGGTAGAGGCCGGCCTGCTGCCCGCCGCCAGTCTGGAGCAGGTTGGCTCCCCGCAGGAGCCGCTGCTGGTGCACTGCAAGGCTGGCACACGCTCGACGATCGCCATCTCGCTATTAGAGCGCAAGGGTTTCACCCGGCTGCTTGCCCTTGATGAGGGCATCGAGGCTTGGAAACAGGCGGGCCACAGCCTGCAGCAGAACTCGCTGAACTAACATCCAGGGCTTGACAATAGAACGACTGTTCTATATACTGGTTGCAGTGAGGTGACCTATGCAAACCTACATGCAATCGCAAGCCAACCAACATACCGTTGCCGAGCAGCAAACGGCGGCAGAGAGCCTGGCCACCGCCGTGGTGCGCCTGGCATCTCAGCGCAACCAGCTGCGTGATTACCGGCAGCGTGCCGAGCACAGCAGTCTAGTCAACCAGGCCCTGCAAGCCTACCGGGACTGTCTGCGCCTGCAGGCTGACCCAGCCGTTTAGCGGCCGCGCCCCAACTCACCAGCCTGCCAGCTTTGTTATGATTTGCACATGGTGGGATACGAACCGTCTTCAGGCAACCAACGGGGCGCGCCAGGATGGGGATGAGGAGACAAGACTCTCCACAGGCCCAGCACGCCCGAGCGATTGCGATGGACAGCCTGGGCATTTTTCTACTGGCAGCCTTCTTGCCTATTTTGCCAACGCCTTCTGTACTGTATCTTGTGCTCAGTAGCTTGCTAGGCCTAACCGCCCTGGCGATTGTGCTCTCGCCGCGTTGGCGCGACAACCGCTATGCTGGCGCAGTGCGCGGCTTTTGTGAGTCGTGGTTGCTGCTGATGGTGGGCGTACGCACCGCCACCTTCCTGTTTCCGAATGTGCTGGTGGCCGTATTGGTATGTCTGGTCCTCTGGGTGCTGATGGTGACCCTGCCCTTGCTGCACCCGCGTTTGTCAGTATGGCTGGGGCCAGAAACTTACTTTGTCTATAACTTTCGCTTTTATATTGTTTCGGGCTTGCTGCTAGGCATCACTACGCAGTATGTACTGGGCATCAACAAGCCGCCCACGGAAGACCTGGTGATTATTTACAAAGTGTTGAGCATGCTGTTTTTGGTCACAGGCATTCTGATGACCCACTCAGTCAGCGAACAACTGTTGAGCCGCGACCGCTTGCGCCGCTAGCCCGCCCAGGCAAGATTGCACTGCAACACAAAGCCACCTTCTGCCCAACGATCCCAGCCCGCAATGAGCTCAAACACACTCTGGTCGCTTTGCACATGGGCCGGCATCAGCGCTACCCAGGTTTCGAGGTGCGCAGCTTCCCATGGCGTAGCACAAGCCCGTTGAATAAGCTGCCCTTGCTGCAGCACGCCCAGATCGGCCGGGACGATGCCGGTGATCGTATAAAGGCTATCTACTGCAACCTGGTCCAGTACAAAATAACCGGAGAATTCAAGACCAGTCTGTTGCACCGGGACAAGCTTCAGTAAGTCCGTCCTAGCCAGACTAGCTAACTGCAGTTCATATCCTGTGCTCTGCAGCGGGGCAGGGTAGAGCGGCACCCATTCCAGTGTGCCAGTGACAGTGTGCTGCACTACCCAGACGGCATGCACGCGCGGTTGGGATGCGCTCAGCTGGTCCACCACTACGATAAGCGTGTTGCCCTTTGCGGGCGTTTTGGCCGCTGGGCCGCCCGCCGCCGGGCTGCCCGCGGCCAGGGCGCTGCCCAGGCTGCCGATTAGCAAACCGCATACCACGCCCATGGCGACGAAAACAAGAAACAGCGAGTGGCGCGTCAGGCGGAATCTGCTCATCACCACAGCACCCCGGCCAGCCACAGGCCAACCGCTAGACCCAGCACCCAACCCGCCAGGGCTACAAAGGTCCAGTTCTCGCTAATGTGCTGCCACACGTTGTGTGGAGCTTGCACATCTGGGCTGTACAGGTCTGCGGCCACATACTCTGCGTGCAGCGCCTGTTGAGCCTGGCGGCTGTGGCTGCGCTCGGTGGCGCGCTGGGCCGCTTCTGCCGCGGCGCGCAGCACGCGGTTGCCAGCTGCACGTGTGCTGCCCAGCGTACGCGTGGCGCTCAGCGCCTGCACTGCCAGCTGCCACCACTTCAATTCCAGCCAATGACTTACTTGGGTCAGCATCAGTTCACCGTGAGGTGGTTACTTTCAATACGTTGCCGCGCTCGTCTGCCACCACGCGCACGGTGCGCGCCAGGCGCGGCTCACTCGTGCTGGCCCGGCCCCGGAAGGTGAGCAGGTACGTAGCGCCACCGGCGCGCTTGGCGCTGGCCTGGGCGCGTACACTCGGCTCTCTGCCGGCCAACTCAGGGAACTGGCGATGGATCTGTTTGGCGATCCCGTCTACGACGCGGCGCTCCAGCATCTGTCTACTCGCCTACCCGCAGGTTGAAGCGCGCCCGTTTGCGCATAAAGGCGGGCACATCCAGATCATTGAGCACATCCACTGGCATGGCAGGCATGCTCTCGGCGATCATCTCCACCTGTACTGGCTGGTCTTGCAAACCGGCCTGGAAAGCGTCTTCGCTCGGCTCATAGTCTTCAGCAGGGAATTCTTCGCCTACGCTGGCTGCCGCCATGGCAGGGACGGCGACGGCTTTGGCGGCTAGAGGCGCGGCGGTCACGGCCAGGGGCTGTAGGTTCTCTGCCCCGGGCAGCACCTCGGCCAGGCTCTTGGCGCCGATGCCGGTCACTACCAGGATCACCTGCGTGCGCTCGGTCATGAGTTCGTCCTGTGAGACGCCCATGACCACGTCAACATCTTCGTTGACCATGCCACGCAGGTAGCCCAGCGCCTCGCCGATCTCAAACAGACTCAGGTCATCGCCGCCGCTGAAGTTGGCGATCACACCCGAAGCATCTTTCAAGGATACGCTCTCCAACAATGGGTGGCTGAGCGCTTGCTGCACGGCAGCCACCGCCTTGCCTTGACCCTTGCCTTGGCCCATCGCCATCAGCGCGCCACCGCCCTTGAGCATCATGTTACGCACGTGGGCAAAGTCCACATTGATCAGGCCGGGCTGGGTCACTAGCTCAGCAATACCTTGCACTGATTGGCGCAGCACATCGTCCGCCATGCGGAAGGCCGTCTCCAGTGGCAGGTCTTGCGGCGCCACATACAGCAAACGGTCGTTGGGGATCGCAATGAGTGTATCGGTGTTGGGCTGCAGCATCCCCAGCCCATCCTGGGCGTTCTTGAGGCGGCGGCCCATCTCAAAGCTGAAGGGCATCGTCACCACAGCGATCGTGACTGCGCCCAGGCCGCGGGCGACTTCGCCCGCGATGCCTATCGAGCCCGTGCCGGTGCCGCCACCCATGCCCGCCGTGAGGAACACCATATCGGCTCCAGCCAGCGCGGCTTCAAGTTCTTTGCGGCTTTCGATGGCGGCCTGGCGGCCGATCTCAGGGTCGCCACCTGCACCCAAGCCGCGGGTCAGCATGGGGCCGAGTTGCACCTTGGTGGGGGCCAGGCTCTTTTGCAGTACCTGGTAATCAGTGTTGGCGACGATGAAGTCAATGCCATGCAAGCCCTGCTCGATCATGCGGTCCACGGCGTTGCCGCCGCCGCCGCCCAGGCCAAGCACTTTGATTACCGGGCCGTATTTGATGTGGCTGGGTTGGGTTTCGTTTGTGTTCAGTTCTTCCATCGTGGGCTCCTTAGCGCGGCACTAGGCGTGCGAGGGCAGGTTATTGACCTGGCACCCGGCTTGGATCAGCTCGCGCAGTGTGCTATCTGAAAATGCATCCAGCCCGCCAGCCAGCGTAACGCGCTGGGCCAGCTTGGCTTCCGTCAGAGAGAAGCCGATCGTGGGCTGGTATTGAGCAATGAAGGGCATGGCTTCTTGCAGCGGCCAATTGGCATCTGGCAGCAACAAGTAATGGCGGATGCGATGTGTGCTGTCTGCTGCCGGGGCAACAGCCAGGTCATCCATCTCAACAAACGGCAGGCCGTGGCTCACTGCGGGCGAAGCTTCCTGCATGGGTTCAGCGAAGTCGCGTTCGTCGATGACCGGCGTCGGGAAGCTGTGCGCGGCCAGGCGGCCGGGCTCCAGCAGCACTTCGGCCAGCGGTTGCGGCAGGCCATCGGCGCCGAACCAGGCCTGGCCCGCAGCCGGGCTGTCGGCCTCGGCGGCCAGCAGCCACAGGCCGCTGGCAACCACGTTGCTGGGCAGATCGGCACTCTTCAGCCTATCGATCAGCGCTTGAATGCTGCCGGCATCCGCTTCGCCATCGGCTTGTACGCCAGTGGCTACCAGCAGGATGGGCAGCACGCGGCCGATCGCCGCCGCACTCACTGCGTTGTACCAATCAAAGATGCGGAAGCCGCGCTGGTCCTGGCTGTTCTCCGGCGTGGAGTAGGGCAGCGTGGCGGGCCAGCGTTCCGGGCCGCCTTCGCCCCAGGTCAGGCCTTTGTCACCGGCCCAGGCATACGCGCCCAGGGCCAGGTTGTTGAGCAGGATCTCCTGACCTTGCTGGGCCAGCGCTTCGAGCGCCCCGCGCACAAAGGCGGTGTCCCAATAGTCGCCACCCGGCTCCAGCGGAGGGAAGACCGGCGCCAGCCCGGCGTCCAGGGCAGCCTGTGCCACGGGCACAAACAGCTCCAGGAAGCGCGGCACCAGCCCGCGCTGCGTCCAGCCGGTGGCGGGCCACTGGCTGCGCAGGTTAGGCTTGTCAAACAGCACCGCGTAGCGCACGCCCCATTTGGCATATGCCTCAAACAGGGGGCGCAGCGTCTCAGCATCGGCGGCGGCACTGTCCAGGGGTAGCTGGAAGTGCAGCACGGGCTCGATACCGGCCTGCGCCAGGCTGCGAATGAAGTCTTCGGGGATGGCGCGGTCAGCCGTGGCCTGCAGAATGGCCCAGTTGGCGCCCATCGCTTGCAGCTTGGGCAGCCAGGCCAGCATGTCGGCAGTGCTGTAGTGCTCGCTGTCAGGGAAGTAGTGCACCCCAAAGCGGTCACGGCTCACTGTGCCTTTAAATGAATTCTCTTGCATCGTTATGTCCAGCATCATGCTGGCATAGGATGCAAGAGACGTGCCAACCCTTCAAGATTCGAAGGAGTTGGGTAAACCTCTTAGATGTTTGGCCTAGAAGCAGGCCAGGCCGGCTCCTGGGCATCGCGCAGCGATCAGCGCCAGCGCCGTGGCCATGAAGGCTAAACCCGCCACCGCGCCGATAATCGTCTGCGGCAGGTCGTGCCGGTCTGTGTAGACACGTGCCCACAGTACGAGGGGCACGAGCAGGAACAGCGGCGCAGCCACGGGGCCAAACAGTGCCCACAACAGCAGCACGAACGCCGTAATGCCGGCACCGTGCCCACTGATCTTCCACTTGAGCGTGATCAGCAGCATCAGCAAGCCCTGCAATGCACCCACATAGGTGAAGACTTGAATGACGAAGGGCGCATTCATGAAGTACATCACCAGGCTGGCCAGGCTAAACACAAGGAAAATGAACGCCATGGGCTTGATGCGCTCGGTGCGCTCTTTCATATGAAAGTTGCTCACCTCGCCTTTGCGCATCAAATATATGAGATACAGCAGCGGGAGCACGAAGCCAAAACCAGCATACACCGCGGCCCACGGCCAGAAGCGCGCATCGTTGATCTGGATGCCCATCAGGTACATGCTGGCGAAGCTCAGCACAGCTGGGCTGGTGATTACAGAGATCGCCTTGGCCAACACCCACAAGGGGTTGGCGGTGGCGCGGTCGACAGTGGTTGCGGTTTGCATCTTCGGCATAAGCTTAAGTCACAGCCTTTAAGGAGGGATGAAGCAATGGCGAATATATTGTTAACAAGTTTAACCGCACTTGGATACGCGTATGGTAAAAACACACCATGATATTGGTCACCGGCGGCCCCGGCTTTATTGGCCAGCGCTTGATCGGCCGCCTGGTGCAGGAGGGGCGCCAAGTGCGCACTCTCATCCGCCCCTCGCAGCACTCGCCACAACTGCCGCACGGCGTGTCTGTGCAGGCTGCCATCAGCAGCCTGGCGGATGTGCGCGGCCTGCGTGCCGCCCTGGTGGGTGTAGACACGGTCTATCACCTGGCCGGTATCGACTGGGCTGACCCAGGCGACGATCTACGCACAACCGATATCGACGGTACGCGCAACCTGCTGCAAGCCGCACAAGATGCAGGCGTCGAGCGCCTGGTCTATCTCAGTCACCTGGATGCTGACCGCGCCGCGGCGTACCCTGCGCTCAAGACCAAAGGCATTGCCGAAGAGTTCGTGCGCCAAAGCCCGATCCCCAGCACCATCTTGCGCTCTGCCATCGTGTACGGCCCAGGTGACCACTTCACCGTGCGCCTGGCGCAGTTGCTGGCCACGGTACCGCGCGTGTTCCCGCTGCCCGGCGATGGTGGCGCGTTGCTGCAGCCCATCTGGGTCGAAGACCTGGTCACCTGCCTGGCCTGGTGCCTGGAGGATGACGACACCCTCGGCCAGACCATTCAAGTGGGCGGCCCAGAGCACATCTCCTACCGCCGCATTCTCGAGCTGGTAATGGAACACAGCCAGCAGCCGCGCCACTTGCTGCCTGTGCGACCGTCCTACCTGCGTTTGCTGAATGTGCTGTTGCACACCCTGGCGCCGCGCTTGCCGGTCTCCAGTTATTGGTTGGATTATCTGGCCGCCGATCGTATCTGTGAGCTCGATATTGTGCCGCGCTTGTTTCACCTGATGCCGGCGCGCTTCTCTCAACGCCTGGAGTACTTGCACGGTGTGGACTGGAAGGCCAATTTGCGAGCCAGCACTAGCGGTTAGCCAGTAGCTTTTAGCTATCAACATTGAGTTTTCATCGCGATGTATCTCTTGCATGGCGAGGCCGCATAGCTGTTGACTGTAGACTGCCAACTGTCTACTAATTCCACTGGCGCGCGCACACTGGGCTCTATATACTGCCTGCAGATGCGCACCTACGACCTCACTCTCACCATCTCTCCATCTATGCCAGTATGGCCGGGCGATCCCGGCGTCACGCTGGAACGCGTCCAGAAGATCGAAGAGGGTTCTGTCGCCAACGTCTCGCGCATTGAGATGGGAGTGCACACCGGCACGCACGTCGATGCTCCTTATCACTTCATCAAAGACGGCAGCACGGTCGAGAGCCTCTCGCTCAAGACTTTGATCGGGCGCGCCTATGTGGTGCATCTGGACGACAGCGTGGAACGTGTATTGCCCAGCCATCTGGAGGCTGCCGGTATTCCGCCGCGTACACAACGCGTGCTGGTGCGCACGCGCAACTCCAAACACTGGGCCAAGGACGAATACAAAGCCTTCGACGAAAACTATGTGGGCATTGATGAGAGCGCCGCGCACTATCTGGTGCAGCGCGGCGTCAAGCTGGTGGGAGTGGATTACCTCTCGGTAGCTCCGTTCCCTGAGCCGCAGCCGACCCACGTTGCTTTGCTCAGCGCCGGAGTTGTTATCGTTGAGGGCTTGAACCTGTCGCAGGTCGCCCAGGGACGCTACAACTTCTGGTGCTTGCCCCTCAAGCTGGACAAGAGCGACGGGGCGCCGGCCCGCGCCGTGCTCGTGGGCGTCTAGGCTCATGAAAGTCCGCGCGGCGCTGCCTGCCGACGCATCCGAGATCGCCCATGTGCATGTGGCCAGCTTTCGTAGCGCCCATGCCGGGCTCCTGCCTGAAGATTTTCTTGCAAACCTATCTGTAGACGCCCGTGAGGACATGTGGCGGCGCATGCTCACAGAGCGTGCAGAGACGCACTTTCTCTTCGTGGCTGTGGATGGTGAGCGCATTATTGGCTTCGCCGCCGGCGGCCCGCCAACAGGCGATGAGCCAGGCGGCCAGCCGACGGAAGCGAGCTACGCTGGCAAGATCTACACCATATACCTGCTGCCTGAGGCGCAGGGGCAGGGGGCGGGCCGCGGGTTGCTGGAGCGCATCCTGGCGGAATTCGGCAGCCGGGGACAATCCCCCGTGTTCTTGTGGGTGCTCAAAGAGAATGTGCAAGCCCGCGGCTTCTACGAGCACATGGGCGGTACGCAAGTGGCCGAGAAGCAAGAAGAGCTTGCCGGTACCCTCACGCAACAGGTTGCCTATGCCTGGCCCAAAGATGTAATCTCTAGTCTCTAATCACCACGTTCTTCAGCAACCCCATATCCAATTCCCCCAAGCGCTCCGGCCCCAGCTGCTGTGCTGCGTCCATCACTGCTTCCACATCGGCGCGCAGCTGGTCTACGTCTACGCCGCGGCACAGCGGCGGCCAGGGGCGCAGCCACTTCTTGCAGCGCGCATACATCTTGGCCATGCCCACATAGTTGCCGCGCTGGATCTGTAGATACATCACCCCTGCTTGCAAAATGCCTTTGTAGAGATGGCGCGCCGGGCCGCGCTCTTCCTTCCAGGCGGCTTCCAGCGCCTCGTGCGCTTCCCAATACAGCCCAGTATTGAACAGCTCAATGCCGCGCGCAGCTTCCGGATGCAGGCTGCCGCGGCAGGCATCCGGGAGCTGCTCCGGGGTCACGAACACTTCGTCTGGGTTGCGTACGGGCATGGAGTCAGTATAGCGTAAGGGGCAAACGAAAACCGCTGGCGTGCACTCAGGTGCTCGCCAGCGGTTTTGTAGTTGCCGGGCTGCTAGTCCAGAAAGATCTCTACGTGTTCGCCGTCTTCTTCGTCGATCACGTCTACGATCTTGCCACTCAGGCCGTTACGGATGGCGCCCATGATGTCTGCATGGGCGATCTCAGGAGCAAAGTTGGAGGCAATGCTCATGCCCGCGTCCACCAGCGAGAGTGGCAGATTGACGCTCACCTTGGCTTTGCCGGTCACAACGTCAGTCACGCGCACGCGCAGGTAACGACCCTCGTCCGAGGGCGCTGGCCCGCGGGGCGCCGCCGGGCGCAACCCCGCGCTGCGGTTGAGCGCCTCCAGGAGCTTGGCGCCATCCTCCGGGCTGATCTTGCCATCCTGGATCATTTGTAAGATCTTGATGCGTTCTTCACTGCTTGCCATGATTTGCTCCTACTGTCCCCGGGCGGATTTACCGCCGCCCAGATGAATTTCAATATCTTTCTCTTCGTTCACCACAATACGGCCAGACTTGGCCCAGCGCTGCACAAAGCGCTGGATCGTAGCCACCGGCAGCGGCAGGGTGAGGTACAGATTGCCGCCATGACCTTTGTTTGAGTGCACATGCATCTGCACCCATGTGCTGCTGCGTGCCATCCACGCCAGGGCGGTGATAAGAACGCCCAGGGCAAACGGCAGCCAAGTGCAATAGAACCAAAAGTTCATGCCACTGCGTTGCAGGATGGAATTCATCCACAACGCACTGAGTATAGTGAAGACCACGCCTATACCTAAAAAGACCTTCCAGGCTCTTTTGGGCGGTACTTCATCGAAAGAAATCTCTTCTTCTGCATGCTCTGCCTGCGCCGCCCCGGTGCCAGCCATGGCACGTTGCTGCAGCAGCAGGCGGGCCGCCTCGTCGGCGTTCAGCTGGCCGCGCTCCACTTGCTCCAGGATGCCCATGCGCGTCTTGGGCGCAGGCGGCAGGTCTACCATGCCGCTGAGCAGTTGCTCTGCCTCGGCGGGTGTGATCTCGCCGCGCTCCAGGCGCAGCAGGATCTCCATACGCTGCTTGGCGTTAGGCATCGCCTTCACCTTCGGGAGCTTCTGGGCTGCGTGGGGGCACAGGCGGAGTGGGGAGTACGGGTGGCTCAGGGGCCGCTGAGGCGGCCTGGCGGCCTTCGATCGTATTTAGCAGCATTTCGGCCTGCGCTACGCTGATCTTTTGGTCTTGCACCATTTTGAGGATCAGCATGCGCTCCTGCTCGCTGACCGGGGCGGCCTTCTTGGGCTGCACGGCCACCGCCACGCGTGAGCTGCGCTGCTGCAGCTTGCTTTGCAGGCGGCGCTGTGCGGCGGCCACGCGCTGCTGGGCGCGGTGTTGGGCGCGTTCAGTCGAATGGCGCAGGCGCTCCTGCATCTGCTTGAGCTGCTCGTTCACATTTTCCATCTGGGCGTCCAGCTGGGCAGTGATCTGCTCGGTGATCTCACCGGCCAGCGCGCCGCTGTCATCCATAAAGTCCAGGTCTAGATCGAGGTCCAGGTCCAGCTCATCCAAGTCGTCGCTGGAGCCACGGCTGCGGAAGTCGATCAGCCCGGCCGCTTTCAGGCGCACATCCTGCGAACCATCGCCCAGTGTCAACTGGTGGCTGGCCGCCTGGACCTGCATCTTGCCTTCGCCTGTGTTGAGATGAATGCTTTGCGCTGCACTTTCCAGCGAGACGCTGGCGTTCTCTGCATCCGAGAGGCGGCAGAACAGGTTGCCACTGGCCTCGACGGCTACATCGCCGTCCGAGTCCAAGCGCAAGTCTGCATTGCCGGATACTGTGGCCTGCAGGTCGCCTTCGATGTTGCGCGCTGCCAGGTTGGCGCTCACCGAGCGGGCAATAAAGTCGCCCTCAATGTTGCGCACGCTGGCGTTGCCTGCGACTTCGTCCACGGTCAGGGCGCCCTCGATGTTGCGGGCCGTCAGGCTGCCGGACACATGCTGGATGGTAGTTTCGCCTACATTGCGCAGCGTCAGCGAACCGGCGATCTGCTCGATGTTCACATCACCTTCGAGATTATGCACATACGCATCGCGCGTAACCTGCTGGATGATGAGCGTGCTGGCATTGGGTACGCGCAGCACGCAGTCATTTTGTGCCAGCAGGGTGAGCGCATCTTCTGCATTGGTGTATTGCAGGTCACTCTCATTGCGGGCTTCGATGCGGATGCGGTCATTGTCCCAGCCGCGCACCTGCAGAGAGCCGTTCACGCTCTCGATCAGGATCTGGGGGGCTTCGTTGCTAGGCAATTCTATTCGGGCCATGGTTAGCTTCCTTGTATGTTTTGGATGCGCTGCATCGCTTCTTCGTAAGTGATCGTGCCACGCTCCAGATCGTTGACGATCTGTTTGCGCTCGTCTTCGCTCAGACCGGCAAACTCATCTTCGCCGGGCTCGTAGCCCAGCGTGCGGATAATCTCCAGCAGGCGGTTGCGGATGGTGGGGTAGGACAGCCCGAGATCAGCCTCCATGCGGGTCAGCTTGCCTTCATTGCGAACAAAGAGTTCGACGAAGGCAAGCTGCTCCTCGCTGAGTTGGCTGAAGGGTGCGCTGGTGAAGCGGCCCTGCAGGCTGGTGTCGCACTCGCGGCAGCGCAAGCTGGTGACCACCAGCTCGCCGCTGCACACGGGGCATGTTGAGGGGGTGTGGTGCATGGCCGTTAGTTGGCGACGCCGCCGTTGGCGGCCTGGCGCAGTTGCACCGGCGTGGCAGAGCGAGCCTGCTTGCGCGGCTTGATCCAGGCGCCGAGAGAGAACAGGGCCGCGGCGGCCTCGCTGCGCAGTTGGTCAGCCAGGCTGCTGCGCACGGCGTAGTGGCGCTGGTCGCCCAGGGTCTGGGTCTTGGCCTGGACGGCAGCCTTGCTGGCGGCCTCCACTACACGGGTATCGGCAAAGCTATGAATGTTGTGGTACATGATGCCTCCTAAAATCTAAACAGAACCTTGTAAATCCTTATGTTTGTTTGCTTAATCATTCAGAAGTATACGGATTTATTTGAATTTGTCAAGCGCTTTTCTTAGAAAAACTTAAATTCGCCTTTAGAAATCTCAAAGAACGGTAAAAAAAAGCACCATAATGGCACTTTTAGCGGTTTATGCCTGAAGAAATAGGCTGGATGTGCTTGTAGTGCCCTAAAGGATTCCTCACCACTCGCTGCGCTCGGGTTCGGAATGACGGCTGGTGATGGCAAGTTTGGAGGGGGTGTAGTTGGTCTGAGACTCGCCCCTGCCACTCCGGAGTGTCATCCTGAGCGGGTACATACCGCAACACCAGACCGCCAACGCGTGGGCGCACTTTGCCCACGCAACATTCCAGCGAAGGATCCTGCTGGCAGGTCTTCTACGCTGTGTTTAGCTATCAATACGCGGAGCGAGGATCCCTCGCTGTGCTCGGGATGCACTACGCCCTGCGGTGGCTGTTAGCGGTGAGGGTGGAGATTGCTTGGAGCGACAGAGCGCAGCATGCTATGCTGCTACGCAGCGCATCCTCGCAATGACGGAAATGTGAGGCTAGCGAATGACGGCGGGTTGGCCGTCGATCGTGACGGTCTGGCCGGGCTCAAATGGCTTGCGCAGCACGGCCAACGCCAGCGGCCCGTGTGTTGGCGAGACCGCTGCGGAGCTCACGCTGCCTAGCGTGCGGCCATCCAGCTGCACGCCGGCGCCGATGGCTGCCGGTGCCAGCGTACTGAGGCGTGCCAGGCCGCGCGTCACTTTGTCGTAAGTTACCTGGCGCGCCAGCACTTCCTGCCCGGTGTAGCAGCCTTTGGTGTCGGATACATAGCGATTGAGGCCAACTTCAAAAGGTGTGTTCGCGTCCGTAAACTCGGGCAGCCCGGCGCGGCCAGCTTCAATACGCAGCAGCTCGCGGGTCTCGGCTGGCATCTCGGGCAGCTCAGCCCCGTTGAGCATCGCCAGTAGAGTTGGCAATGCGCTGGAGGGCAACACCAGGCGAATGCAAGCATCCTCGGCTATGGCGTACAGGCTCTGGCCGTCTAGCGTGCCCTCGGCTACCTCGTCCAGCGTGCTGGGAGCGGGCAGGCCGAGCGCTGTCAGCGCCGCGCCTGCTTGCGGGCCGTGAATTTCGATCTGCTCCCAGGCCGCGCTGGCATCCTCGAGGCTCACCTGATCGTTGAAGAACAGGTGGCGCTTGAAATACGCCAGCAGCCCAGGGGCGTGCCCCGGCTGGGTGAGTAGCAGGGTCTGCTCGTTGAGTTGCAAGAGGGTGAAGACTTCCAATATGCGGGCACTGGGGTTGGTGAGCACCGTGGGCAGCGCCCGCTGCGCGCTGAGCAGCTGAACATCGTTGGTGGTCTGGCGCTGCAAGTACTCTTGCCGCGTGGCGCCGCTCAACAGCAGGGCGCCCGGCTGCTGCTCGCGGTACCAGGCCGCGGCGGTTATGGCGGCCTGGTAGTTGGGGTCCAGGGCGGCGGGGGCGGGTGTGCTCATGTTGGGTGGATTTTACCCGTTGAACTTAGAAGCAAGAGTCCACAGATGCTCGAGTGAAGATCATAGCAATGGCTTCAAGTAGCTCAAGAGGTGTGTACCTTGCTTATTTTCTTTCAGGGGCTCCGCCCCTGGCCCCGCTAGGGGGATTACACTTCGTGTTGGCAGTTCCCCCTGCGCTGCTCCGCAGCGCAAACCCCCCTCAGACGGTAATCGTGGGATTTGCAAACTAAGCTAGGCTTCAGTGTGACCCGCGTTGCATGCAATGAGTTAAGTAGCCAACATGCAGGTAAGAAATATAGGTGCTTCATAGCCAGTCATAGTTTTAGGGTTAGTTGTGCAAGCGCCGTATATAATCCTGTAATCTTTCTGCCCTCCACAACGTCTAGACATTATGGAAGCCACACAAAACAACAACACCCAACTCCCTCAAGAGCACGTCAAAGTGCTCATCCTCGGCTCCGGCCCGGCAGGCTTGGCGGCGGCGCTGTATACCGCCCGTGCCCAGCTGCAGCCGGTGGTGCTGGCGGGCCAGGAGTACGGCGGCCAGGTGTCGCTGACCCACACCATTGAGAATTACCCCGGCTTTCCGGATGCTGTCGGCGGCCCCGAGCTCACCGAGCTGTTCCGCAAGCAGGCCGAGCATTTTGGCGCCAAGACCGTCTTCGATACCGCGGTCAAGGTAGACCTCAGCCAGCGGCCGTTCAAGGTGACCGGTTACAGCACAGAATACATCGCCGATACGCTCATCATCGCTACGGGTGCTACACCGCGCCATTTGGAAGTCCCCGGTGAGACTGAATTCACCGGCCGCGGCGTCTCGTACTGTGGCACCTGTGATGGCTTCTTCTTTAAGGACAAGGACATCGTGGTAGTAGGTGGCGGCGATAGCGCCATGGAAGAAGGTACATTCCTGACCCGCTTTGCCAACAACGTCACGCTCATTCATCGCCGGGATGATTTCCGTGCTGGCGAGCTGCTGCTGCAGCGTGCCAAGGACAACCCCAAGATGAAGTTCATCACCAACACGGTGGTCAACAAGATCGATGGCAACGGCACGGTGCAAACCGTGGAGTTGGAAGACGTAGTGACCGGAGAAAAGAAGCCCTTCACCACCGATGGCGTCTTTATTTTCATCGGACACACGCCCAATACGCAGCTCTTCGAAGGCCAGCTGGAGATGGACGAGGGCGGCTACCTGGTGGCCAGCCGTTATATGGAGACCAATGTACCCGGCGTCTTTGCCGCTGGCGAGGTGGCTGACCCGCACTTCCGCCAGGTGATCACTTCGGCAGGCATGGGCGCGGCCGCCGGTATCCAGGCCACACGTTTTCTCGAAGCCAACGAGTAGCGCGCTTCACTGCAGCTTTTTTAGTCGCTTAAGTCGCTTAGTCTGTTCGTCTCTGACCAATGGACTAAGCGACTTTTTTTAGTCTATGCGCGGTGATATAATCGTGTGGTTTGCACAAACATTCACAAACCTAACTACGCGGAGAAGTACATGTCGCACAAGATTACGATTGTCGGCGCAGGAATGACTGGCGCCACCGCCGCCCACTGGCTCGCAGAGCGCGAGTTGGCGGAAATTGCATTGATCGATGTTGTCGAGGGCATGCCGCAGGGTAAAGCCCTCGATTTATTCCAGGCCATGCCGGTCATCGGTAAGGATGTCAAGATCACCGGCAGCAATGATTATGCCGCCAGTGAAGGCTCTGACATCGTGGTCATCACGGCCGGTCTGCCGCGCAAGCCGGGCATGAGCCGAGACGATCTGCTGGCCACCAATGCCGACATCGTCAAGAAAGCCACCGAAGAGACCCTCAAGCGTTCCCCCAACGCCATCTACATCATCCTCACCAATCCGCTGGATGCCATGTGCTATGTCGCCATGAAGACCGGCGGCCTGCCGCGCGAGCGCGTGATCGGCCAGGCCGGCATCCTCGACTCGGCCCGCATGCGCGCCTTCGTGGCCATGGAGCTGGGCGTGAGCGTCGAGAACATCTTCTGCTACGTGCTCGGCGGCCACGGTGACAGCATGGTGCCGCTCACCCGCCACTCCAACGTGGCTGGTGTGCCGCTCAACGAGACCATGCCCGCTGACCGTCTGGAAGCCATCGTAGACCGCACCCGCAAGGGCGGCGGCGAGATCGTGGCGCTGCTCAAGCAGGGCAGCGCCTTCTATGCTCCCTCGGTGGCGGTGGCCCAGATGGCTGAGGCCATTCTGAAGGACAAGCAGCTGATCGCCCCGTGCGCCGTGTACATGAACGGCGAGTACGGCTTGAAAGACATCTTCTTCGGCGTGCCGGCCCAACTGGGCCGCAAGGGCCTGGAGAAGGTGATCGAGTACAAGCTCAATGATGAAGAGACGGCGATGCTGGAGAACTCGGCTGCGGAAGTGCGCGAGCTCACTGCAGCGCTGAAGTTCTAAGGCTCGCCATAGGAGCCAGGCATGGCAAAAGACACACTGACCATCAAAGACAATCGCACCGGGCAGGAGTACGAGCTGCCGATCTGGGAGGGCACGATCAAGGCCATTGACCTGCGCCAGATCAAGACTGGGCCTGAAGACTTTGGGTTGATGACGTACGACCCGGCCTTCATGAATACGGCCAGCACCAAGAGCGAGATCACTTACCTGGATGGCGACAACGGTATCCTGCGCTACCGTGGTTACCCGATCGAGCAACTGGCCGAGAAGTGTACCTATCTGGAAGTGGCTTATCTTATTCTCTACGGCGAGCTGCCCAACCAGGACCAGTTGGCGCAGTGGGTGCACGAGATCACGCACCACACCATCATCCACGAGAACATCAAGCACTTCATGCAGAACTTCCGCTACGATGCCCATCCCATGGGCATGTTCATCGCTACGGTAGCGGCGCTCTCCACGTTTTATCCTGAAGCGAACCAGATCAACGACACCAATGTGCGCACCATCCAGATCCAGCGTCTAATCGCCAAGGTGCCCACCATCGCGGCCTTCTCGTACCGCCACAGCCGCGGCCTGCCGTTCATCTACCCTGACAACAACCTGAGCTACCCCGGCAACTTCTTGAGCATGATGTTCAAGATGATGGAGCAGAACTACGAGCCCAATCCGGTTTTGGAGCGTGCCCTGGATGTGCTCTTCATCCTACATGCCGACCACGAGCAGAACTGCAGCACCAGCGCCATGCGCTCCATCGGCTCCAGCAAAGTGGATCCGTACTCCGCCATGGCGGGGGCTGCTGCTGCCCTGTACGGCCCGCTGCACGGCGGCGCCAACGAGGCTGTGCTGCGCATGCTCGGCCAGATCGGCGATGTCAAGAACATCCCTGGCTTCATTGAGAAGGTCAAGCAAGGCGAAGGCCGCCTGATGGGCTTTGGCCACCGTGTCTACAAGAACTACGATCCGCGTGCCAAGATCATCAAGCAAGTGGCCGAGGATGTTTTCAAGGTCACCGGCCGCAATGATTTGCTGGATATTGCTCTGGAGCTGGAGCAGATCGCCCTCAGCGATGAGTATTTCATCCAGCGCAAGCTGTATCCCAATGTTGACTTCTACTCCGGCATCATCTACCAGGCCATGGGCCTGCCGGTGGCCTTCTTCCCGGTCATGTTCGCCATCCCGCGCACCGTGGGCTGGTTGGCGCAGTGGCAGGAGATGCTGCTGGACGATGAGCAGAAGATCGCCCGCCCGCGCCAGGTATATCTGGGCGAAGACAAGCGTGATTTCCAGCCGATGGCCAAGCGCAAGTAGGCTGCAGTACAAGAACACAAAAAAGCCCGCTCGGATGAGCGGGCTTTTTGTTTGCTTCGTTGTTTACGGTGTGGGCGAGTTGACCGGTGCGCCGCTGCCGTTCCAGGTGAAGGTACGCGTCAGGCTCACCGGGCCACCCTGGATGTATACGGGCAGACCATCAGCATCCACGCCGATCTGGGCCACTGTGACCACATACCAGCGGAAGATGTGCGGGCGGCCATCCGTGGGGCGGAAGGTGGTGGGCACCGTGAAGGTGGTGTCTTTCACTTCACCCGTGATGTGCAGGTTCTGGCCGCTGGTCACATCCACAATGGTGACCTGGTAGTACTCATTGCTGCGCAGCGTACCCACCGAGGCCCATTGCAGGGCGATCGTATCGCTGCTGGAGGTGAAGGCATCGCCATCCACCGGCAGCAGCAGCTCAGGGGCCGGGTAGGGCGGCGCCACCGTGGGCGTCACCGTGGCCACGCCCACGTACGTGCGCATGCACAGCGGGATGTTGAGGCGCTGGCCCTCAAAGGTGCTGTCTGAGGTCATGCCGTTCCAGCTCATGATCGCTTCCATCGGCACACCATAGGTCAGCGAGATCAGGCTGAGCGACTCGCCTGACTGCACAACATAGCTCTGCACTTCGCAGGCGGCGATGGTCGATTCCATCTCGCCCAGGGTGGCCGTGGCTTGCGGGGTAGCGGTGAAGGTTGGCTGCGGGATAAGCAGGGCTTGCCCAATGAACAGGCTACAGTTGGCGTCCAGCGAATTTTGAAGAATGATCGAGGCCGCGCTTACGTTGAAGGCGAAGCCGATGCCGCCACAGGTATCGTTTTGCTGCACCGTGTAGGCCAGTGGCGTATAGGTGGGCTGAGGGGTGGATGTTGGCGTGGGTGTTTCGGGCGTCTCAGTGGGCGTGATGGTGGCCGTGGCCGTGGGCGTGCCCTCGACCTCCGGCGCCAGCAGGCGCCCGGTCTGCGAGAGGGCCGCGTAGGCCACACCACCGCCGACGAGCAGAATGAGCACCAGCAGGCCGATGGCGATGGGCAAGCTCAGGCGCAGCTCCGGCAGGCTGGTGCGGCCACCGATGGGTGCATCCGCCTTGGCTGCCTTCTTGGTGATCGGCGTGCTGCCCGCCACAAATTGGTGGCCGCATACCAGGCAGCGGGGAGCGTTTTCGCTTACCCGCGTGCCACAGCTGGGACAGATCTTGGTGGGGGTGGAACGTGGTTTTTCTGTAGCCATAAAACTGGGCGATTATACCAAGGGGTGGATGCAGCGAATGAATAATGGATGAGTACAAATAGTGAACAGTGATGAGTGACCAGTGAACAGGACAATAACCCTTGATAGACCGAGCCTGCTCACTGTTCACTTGTTACTGCTCACTTTACTCCCAAAGGTATACTCACTCCCAATGCCACCCACCAGCCTTTACCTGCACATCCCCTTCTGCCGCCACCGTTGTGGCTATTGTGATTTCAATACCTATGCCGGGCTGGATGACCTCATGCCGGCGTATACGGAGGCCCTTATCGCCGAGGCGCGCTGGCTGGCCGCAGCGGCCACCGAGCAGGCGGGCCAGCCCCTGCCGGTGCACACGATCTTCCTGGGCGGCGGCACGCCCTCGTTGCTGCCGCTGGACGCCATGCAGCGCCTGCTGGCCGCGCTGCATGAGGCTTACGCCATCGCAGCGGACGCCGAGATCTCTCTGGAGGCTAACCCCGGCACGCTCAGCCTGGAGTATCTGGCGGGCCTGCGCGCGGCGGGCTTCAACCGCCTCAGCCTGGGCGTGCAGTCGGCCAGCCCGCACGAGCTACTGGTGCTGGAACGCCAGCACGACTTCACCGATGTGATCAACTCGGTCATGTGGGCGCGGCAGGCGGGCTTTGATAATCTCAACCTGGATTGGATCTTTGGTTTGCCCGGCCAAAGCCTGGCCAGCTGGCAGCGCAACCTGGAGCTGGCCGTTGATCTGGCGCCGGAGCATCTCTCGCTATATGCGCTGAGCATTGAGCACGGCACGCCCTTCAAAGAATTGGATACCCGCGGCCTGCTGGCGCTGCCAGATGGCGACCTGGCCGCCGAGATGTACGAGCTGGCCGATGTTAAGCTGGCCGAGGCTGGCTTCGTGCAGTACGAGATCTCCAACTGGGCCAAACCCGGCCCCGACGGCCAGCCGCTGGCCTGCCGCCACAATTTGCAATACTGGCGCAACCTGCCCTATGCCGGGCTGGGGGCGGGGGCGCACGGCTTCATGGCCGGGCACCGCACGGCCAACGTGCTGGCGCCTGCCGCTTACATCAAACGTATGCGCGAGGCTACGCAGGCTGCGAAGCAGCCAACGCTGCCTAGGACGCCAGCCACCGCCAGCGCGGAGCTGGTGGATGTTCAGCGCGAGATGGGCGAGACGATGATGATGGGCCTGCGCCTGGTGCGCGAGGGCGTCTCACAAGATGGCTTTGCCCAGCGCTTTGGCAACACGCTGGAACAAGCCTACGGCCGCACCATCACCACGCTCCAGCGGCGCGGCTTGCTGGAGGATGCCTCAGGTGTGCTGCGTCTGACGCAGCAAGGGCGTCTTTTAGGAAACCAGGTTTTTATGGAGTTTGTTTAGCGGCAATGTTATTATTTCGCCTATGGCTAAGAAGGAAACCAAGAAAAGCACACCTGCAAAAAGCGCACCCAAGAGTGACGCCCTGAACACCAAGGGGAAGTTCTACCTCGGTAGAGTACACGACCTCAAGAAGAGCCTAACCAGCACAGATCCCGTGTTGTATGACCCTGCAGACCTCACCACACATGGTGTCGTCTTTGGTATGACTGGCTCTGGTAAAACCGGCTTGTGCATCAGCCTCCTGGAGGAAGCCGCATTGCAGGGCATCCCCGCCTTGATGATCGACCCCAAGGGCGACATTACCAACTTGTTACTGCACTTCCCTAACCTGCAACCGGCTGACTTTGAGCCGTGGATCAATCCAGACGAAGCCAAGCGCTCCGGTAAGGATGTGCAGCAGGCTGCCGCCGACACCGCCGCCATGTGGTCCAAGGGTTTGGCCGACTGGGGCATTGACCCCGAGCGCATTCAGGCGCTGGCCGATGCGGCAGAGTATGCGGTCTACACGCCGGGCTCGGATGCTGGCTTCCCCGTCAGCATCCTGGCTTCGTTGCAGGCCCCGCAGGAAGCCTGGGACGAGCACCGCGAGGCCATCCGCGAGCGCATTGCCTCCACGGCCACCGCCATTCTGGGCCTGGTGGGCTTTACGGACGTCGACCCGGTTAAATCACGCGAGCATATTTTGCTCGCCAACTTATTCGAGCAAGCCTGGTCCAAGGGCAAAGACCTCGGGCTGGGTGAGTTGATCCGCCAGGTGCAAAACCCACCCATCACCAAGTTGGGCGTGCTGGACCTCGACCAGTTCTTCCCTCCCAAAGAGCGCGGCGCGCTGGCGCTGCGGCTCAACAACATCCTGGCTGCGCCCAGCTTCCAAACCTGGCTGGAAGGTACACCGCTGGATATTGAGAAGCTGCTCTTCACCGCCAGCGGCAAGCCGCGCCACAGCGTCTTCCTGCTCTCGCATCTTTCGGATGCGGAGCGTATGTTCTTCATCACCCTGTTGTATTCGGCGGTCGAGACTTGGATGCGCAGCCAGCGCGGCACAGGTTCGCTCCGCGCCCTGGTTTACTTTGATGAGATCCACGGCTACTTGCCGCCGGTCAAAGAGCCGCCCAGCAAGGCGCCGATGTTGCGTATGCTCAAGCAGGCGCGTGCCTTCGGGGTGGGTCAGCTGCTCGCCACCCAGAACCCGGTGGATGTGGACTACAAGGCCCTGTCCAACGCCGGCTCGTGGTTCATTGGCAAACTGCAGACCGACCGCGATAAAGAGCGCTTGCTGGATGGCCTGGAAGGCGCTGCGCCCGGCGGCTTCAAACGCTCTGACTATGACAAGCAAATTTCCGCGCTGGATAAGCGCGTCTTCCTGCTGCACAATGTGCACGACAAGCAGCCCGTAATTTTCTATACTCGTTGGGCAATGAATTACCTGGCTGGCCCACTGACGCGCAGCCAGATCCCTGAACTCAACAAGCTGGCCTCGGCCACCGCAGGCGCGCCCGCCAAGGCCAGCAAGCCTTCCACATCTTCAAAAGAGGAGCCAAATATGACCCCTACAAATTCCGGCCCTGTGAGCCATCGCCCCATTGTGCCTACGGGCGTGCAAGAGCTGTTCATGCCTGCCAGCCTGGGGCTTGAGGCGGCGGCCCAGGCCAGCCGCCGCGCCCTGCCGGCTGACGCCAAGCGCACCGGCCTGGTGTATCACCCGGCGCTGCTGGCCCAGGCGCAGGTGCGCATCCTACAGCGCAAGTACAACCTTGACTTTGAGACCCAGAAAGCCGCCCTGGTGACTGATGTGCCTGCCCGCGCTTTGCGCTGGGATGATTTTGAGCACGAGCCGGTAGACGAGCGCCGCCTTGAGGGCCGCCCGCAGGACGACGAAGCGCTGTATGGCGAGCTCAGCGGCCAACTGAGCGATGGCGCCCAGCTCAAACTATTGGAGCGCGATTTCTCTGACTGGGTCTACCGCGCCAGCGAAGTGCAGGTGTGGGCCAACGATGACCTTAAGGTCTACGCTGGTCCCGAGCTCACCCGCGAGGAGTTCGCCGCCCTGTGTGCTCAGGAAGCACAGGCCAAGCGCAACGATGAAGTAGAGAAGGCCAAGCAGAAATTCGACACGCAGATCAAGAGCTTGCAAAAGAAACTTGAGAAGGAACGCCGCGAATTGACCCAGGATGAGCAGAAAGTCAGCCAGCGCAATATGGAGGCCATGGGCACCCATCTGGAGAACATCATCAGCCTGTTCGGTGGCCGCCGTCGCAGCCTGACCACCTCGCTGACCAAGCACCGCATGTCGTCTGAGGCGAAGGCCCGCGTGGAAGATAGCAAGGCCACCATCACCAGCCTGGAGAAAGAGATGCAGGAGATGGGCGAGCAGGTGCAGCAGGCCATGGAGACGATTGACAACCGTTGGGATGCTGTAGCGGACAAGATCAGTCAGATTCCGTTGGCGCCAGCCCGCAAGGACATCTACATCAGCACCTTTGGTGTGGTGTGGTTGCCCTCGCACCTGGTCAATGTCGGCGGCCGCGAGGTCGAGATCCCGGCTTACGAGTAAGAGAAGCGAACGACAATACAATAACCACAAAGACACAAAGAGCACAAAGAGAAATCTTTGTGCTCTTTTTATGCGCCTTCTGTCATTCCGAACCCCGAGCGAAGCGAGTGGGTGAGGAATCCTTTAGGACATTGCAATACCAGTTGGTTTTTTCTTGCCCTAAAGGATTCCTCGGCTAGCCGGAGCTAGTACTGTGACTAGCATTTAATGCCGCCTCGGAATGACAGTACTACACTTCTCGCCAGTCATTCCGAACCCCGAGCGAAGCGAGTGGGTGAGGAATCCTTTAGGCCATTGCAATACCAGTTGGTTTTCTTGCCCTAAGGTTTCCTCGGCTAGCCGGAGCTAGTACTGTGGCTAGTATTTAATGCCGCCTCGGAATGAGGTACTACACTTCGCGCCAGTCATTCCGAACCCCGAGCGAAGCGAGTGGGTGAGGAATCCTTTAGGGCATTGCAATACCAGTTGACTTTTCTTGTCCTAAAGGATTCCTCGGCTGGCCGGAGCTAGTACTGTGGCTAGTATTTAATGCCGCCTCGGAATGACGGCCACAGCCTGATTTTGAGCAGACATCTATATGGCCCGCCTGGCTCTTAGCGGATTCCTCGCTGCGCTCGGAATGACAAAATTGGCTTCACCTACGTATCGTTATTCTGCGTTACTCCGACGAGGCTTGGCGCCGCTTGCGGCGCCAGATTAGATGATTAATCGATTAGCAGATTGCTTTTTTAAACTTCGCGCCGCCCAAGCTCCTCGGCCAATTCCGCCAATGCCGCTCCGGGTTCGGCGGCAGGGTTGGCGCTTTGCAGGGCGTCAATGGCTTCCTGGGTCAGCTTGTCGGCTTGTTGGCGGGTGAACTCGCGCCCACCCTCGGCTTCCAGCTGGTCGGCCAGGGCGTCTACGTTGTCTGGGGTCACGCCGGCGCGCCAGCCGCGGGCAAACTCGCCATCCTGTTGCAGCGCATACAGCACTGGCAGCGACTTTTTGCCGCTGAGCAGATCCGTGTGGGCCGACTTGCCCATCGCATCTGGGTTGCCCCAGATGCCCAGGAAATCATCATGCACCTGGAAGGCCAGGCCGAGCTTCTCGCCGAACACCATATAGGCTTTGAGGCGGGCGCCATCCGCGCCCGCCACCAGGGCGCCCATGCGCACGCAGGCGGCGATCAGTGCACCGGTCTTGCCCCAGATCATGGGCCAGTAGTCTTCCACGCGGATGTTGGGCATGCTCTCATAGGCGAGGTCGAGGTATTGGCCTTGGGTGAGCTGCAGGCTGGTGCGCGGCAGCAGGCGGGCGGCCTGCACGTAGGTATGCTCAGACACGCTGTCGATCAGGCCCTCAAGGGCTACGTGGGCCAGCGAGAACAGCGTATCGCCGGCATTGATGGCCTGGGCCACACCCCATTTAGCCCAAACAGTGGGGCGGCCGCGGCGCTGCTCGCTGTTGTCTTGAATATCGTCATGGATCAGCGAGAAATTGTGCAGGATCTCCACCGCGGCCGCGGCGGGCAGCGCACTGCGCCAGTCGGCGCCAGCCGCGGCTGCGCTCAGCAGCACCAGGGTGGGGCGCACGCGCTTGCCGCAGGCTTTGGGGCCGGCGCCTTCGCCTTCCCAGCCCATGTGGTAGCGCAGCATGCCCAGCAACTCTTGCGGGGAGTGGTTATTGGTGAGGAATGCGGGCTGCACAGCGGTTTGCAGCGCGTCTTCAATGGCAGGTAGCAACTGTTCCTGATATGAGGCGAGCGACATAGAGCTGGATTATAGACCAGCCATCCGCTGTTTCTTTAGCAATTTGAAAAGATTTAGTGAGGGTTTGGCTTATTCGCCGCGGTAGATCAGCGGCACGGCCTGCAAACTATTGATGTCGCCTGCGCCAGCCGCAAACATGGCCACTTGCAGCTCGCGGCTGATCTCGTGGATCGTCTCGACCACGGCTTTGCTCGACTTCACGGCGGCTTTGAGGAACGGGCCAGCCATACCGCCCAGCTCGGCGCCCAGGGCGATGCCCTTGGCCACGTCCACGCCGCTGCGCAACCCGCCGGAGGCAAAGATGCGCATCGTCTTGGCCGCCTGGCGCACCTGCATGATGCTCTCGGCGGTGGGGATGCCCCAGTCTACGAAGGCGGCCGCCAGGCGCGCCTGGCTGGGGTTCTTGGCGCGGTGCATTTCCACCTGGCTCCAGGAGGTGCCGCCCGCGCCAGCCACATCGATGGCTTGTATGCCCGCGCGCGCCAACTGCTTGGCCAACTCGCCGGAGATGCCCCAGCCGACTTCCTTCACTACCACAGGCACGGGCAATTGCTTGCACATGATCTCGATCTTCTTTAGCAGACCGCTGAAGTTGGTGTCGCCTTCGGGCTGCACCGCTTCCTGCACGGCGTTGAGGTGCAGCATCAGCGCATCCGCCTCGGCCATGTCTACGGCGCGCTGCAGGTGGTTGAGGCCGTAGCCATAGTTCAGCTGTACGGCGCCTACGTTGGCGAACAGCAAAATATCCGGCGCCACGTTGCGCACGCGGAAAGTGGTCTCTAGCTTGGGGTCTTCGATGGCGGCACGCTGGCTGCCGAGGCCCAGGGCAATGCCAGTTTCCTGGGCCGCTTCGGCCAGGGCTTGGTTGATGGCCCCGGCTTCGTCTGTACCGCCGGTCATCGAGGAGATCAATAGCGGGGATCTAAGCTGCTTGCCGAAGACCTGCACGGAGAGGTCGATCTCGTCCAGGTTCAGTTCGGGCAGGGCATTGTGCAGGAAGGAGTACTTCTCGAAGCCCGTCGTGAGCCCGGAGCGCACGTCTTCCTCGAGGTTGATGCGAATGTGGTCGGCTTTTCGGGCGCCGGTGCCCGTAACTTTCGCCATGGAGTAGTGTTCCTGTGGAGTGATGGGTAGTTTACCACCGCAAATTAGGCGCTTAATTAAGCGCAAGATAAGCGGTCAAAGACGGTAAAATATCACTCTACACTTTTGGAGGCATACATGTCAGATATTTTTGAACAAGTACAGGCTACTGTCGTCGAATTGCTCGGCGTAGATAAAGCCAAGGTCACTCGTGAGGCTCGCTTCCGCGAGGACCTCGAGGCGGATTCGCTGGACATCGTGGAATTGATTATGGCGCTCGAGGACAAGCTGAGCATCGAGATCTCCGATGAGGATGCCCAGAGCATCACCACTGTGGGTGGCGCCGTAGACTACATCGAAGGCAAGAAGTAGTCTCACTTAAACGCAAACAAAAAAGAGCGGCAATTGCCGCTCTTTTTGTTTAAGGGATCAGGCTTACTTGAGCATGTCCGGAATTTGCTCCGGATAGTCTGCCACGCGCACACCCGCCTTGGTGAGCGCAGCGATCTTGTCCTCGGCGCTGCCAGCGCTGCCTTCGACGATGGCGCCAGCATGGCCCATGCGCTTGCCCGGAGGGGCGGCACGGCCCGCAATGAAGCTGACTACCGGCTTGGTCATGTGCTTACTGATGTACTCGGCGGCCTTCTCTTCGTCTGTGCCGCCGATCTCGCCGATCATCACGACCTTGTCGGTCAGCGGGTCTTCCTCGAACATCTGCAGGATGTCGATGAAGTTGAGGCCCTTGACCGGGTCACCACCAATGCCAACGGTAGTGCTGGAGCCCATGCCCACCTGCTTGAGCGCATACAGCACTTCGTAGGTCAGGGTGCCCGAGCGTGAGACCACGCCGATATTGCCGGGGATGGCATTGTCTCCGGGGATAAAGCCGATCTTGGTTTGGCCGGGGGTGAGCAGACCCGGGCAGTTGGGGCCGATCAGCAGCACACCCTTGGAGTCCAGATAAGCGCGTACGCGCATCATGTCTTGCAGGGGGATGCCCTCGGTGAGACATACGATGAGGCGCACACCGGCGTCTGCGGCTTCCAGCATGGCGTCTGAGGCCGCGGCCAACGGCACGATGATCATGCTGCAGTCTGCGCCGGTAGCGTCTACGGCCACCTTCACGGAGTCGAATACGGGCACTTTACCATCCAGCACCCATTCGCCGCCTTTGCCAGGGCGCACGCCGCCCACCACCTGCGTGCCGTACTCCAACATGCGCTCGGAGTGAAACAACCCTTCGTTGCCAGTGATGCCCTGCACGACGACGCGGGTATTTTTGTCAGCCAGAATTCCCATTTATATAATCCTTTCGTAAACCTTTAACTACAAAGGCACAAATGTCGAATGAGCTTCGATAGCCGCGCCAATGATTTGCTTCGAAAGCTCATTTGGCACGCTATTTTTTTGTTCGTTCTTTGTGCTCTTTGTGCCTTTGTGGTTCGCTTTTCCTTTACTTGCCTTTCGCCGCGGCGACAGCCTTCTGTGCGGCTTCGGCCAGGGTCTCGGCCGTGATCATGTCAGCATCCGCCAGCAGGGCGCGGCCTTCGGCGGCGTTCGTGCCCGCCAGGCGCACCACCATCGGCACGTCGGTCTTGATGGTCTTGAGCGCCTCGAGGATGCCCTTGGCCACTTCGTCACCACGGGTGATGCCGCCGAAGATGTTGAACAGCACGGCCTTCACGTTCTTGTCCTGCAGGATGATGCGCAGGGCAGCCGCTACCTTCTCGGCATTGGCGCCACCGCCGATGTCCAGGAAGTTGGCCGGCTCACCGCCGAACAGCTTGATGATGTCCATGGTGGCCATGGCCAGGCCGGCGCCGTTGACCATGCAGCCGATCTCGCCATCCAGCTGGATATAGGTCAGGCCGCTCTTGCGCGCCTGGGTTTCGGCAGGGGTTTCCTCGTCCATGTCGCGCAGCTTGGCGAGCTTGGGCTGGCGGTAGATGGCGTTGTCGTCGATCAGCATCTTGCCGTCGATGGCCAGCAGCTCATCATCCTTGGTGATCACCAGCGGGTTGATCTCCGCCAGCGTAGCGTCAGAGTTCTTGTAGGCTTCCCACAGGCCTTTGCAGATGGTGTGGAAGGCGGCCCAGTGCTTGCGGTCGATCTCAATGCCCACGGCCAGATCACGGATGTTGTAGTCTTGCAGGCCCAGCAGGGGGTTCACATGCACGCGGATGATCTTTTCAGGGTTAGTGGCGGCTACTTCTTCAATGTCCACACCGCCCGCGGCCGAAGCAATGATGACCGGCTGGCGTGCTGCGCGGTCATTGGTGATGCCGAGGTAGATTTCGCTGGCGATGCCAATGGCGGGGTCGATCAGCACCTTGCGTACCGGCAGCCCCTTGATGTCCATGCCAATGATCTGCTTGGCGGCGTCCTCAGCCTGCTTGGCGGTCTTGACCACTTTCACGCCGCCAGCTTTGCCGCGGCCGCCTACCAGTACCTGGGCCTTCACAACCACCGCGCCACCCAGAGCCTTGGCGATCTCACCGGCTTCTTTGGGGGTCTTGGCGATCTTGCCCTTGGGAACAGGCACGCCATACTGGGCAAAGATCTTTTTTGAGTCGTATTCGTGTAGCTTCATAATGGGGAAATGCTCCTTTGGAGAGAGCCAATAGGGGATTGAATGGCTGGGCACCGAGCCCAGCCGCAAAACGGGTGCATTATAACATCACCCCTTATCCGCCCTATAATGGGGCGTATGTTCCGCTACGAGCATCGCAGCCAGCCGCTATTGCCACGCCGCCAGTTCGTGTTCAGGGTGGGGCGGCATGTGCTGTTGGCGCTGGGCGTGATGGCGCTGTTTCTTTTGTTGGGTACGCTGGGCTACTACTGGTTGGCGGGTCTGGCCTGGTTGGATGCATTGCTGAACGCGTCGATGATCCTCTCAGGCATGGGGCCAGTCAACGCCATCACCAGCGATGCAGGCAAGTGGTTTGCCACGGCCTATGCGTTGGTGTCTGGGTTGGTGTATGCACTCACTACCGGAATCATTGTCTCGCCGATGTTGCACCGCGTGTTTCACAGCTTGCACGTTAAAGACAGTGATCAGTGATTGGTGAATAGTGAACAGGAAATGCGAGCGCGTGGATCTGTTTCCTGCTCACCGATCACTGATTACTAATCACTTCCCAGAAACCAAGATACCGTAGCATTCTGGCTGTCCACCACCCATACGCCACCGTTGCGGTCAGCCGCAACGCCTTGCGCAATGGCAATGTTGGCTGCTTGCTGATCGTAGCCACCGAAGAAGTACGCCAGCGTGCCGTTGGCGTTGTACACCAGCACGCGGCCCGCTTCTGGATCGGCAATGAAGAGCTGCCCATCTTTGCCCACACTCAGATAGGGCTTGTTGGTGAGGGACTGGCCGTACCAACCCGCGATCTCCCACGGGGTTAGTGGTACGAAGCGTCCGTCGCGGTACTCGAGCACCTGCACACGTTGGTTCCATGTATCGGCCACATAGACCAAGTCGCTGGCTGGGTCATAGGCCAGGCCTACCGGCTCGTCGAATTGGCCAAGGTCAAAGCCAAACTCACCATAGTCACGCAGGTGGTTGCCCTGCGCATCGTACAGGCGCAGGCGCTTGTTGCCAGTATCCGTGACCACCAGACTGCCATCGCTGAGCACCACAATATCACGCGGCCCCCACAGCGCGCCGCTGCTTTCATCCTGCCCGAAGTAGCCCCACATGCGCACAAAGCTGCCTTCGGCAGTGAACTGTTGCACGCGGTGGTTCCACGTGTCGGCCACGTAGACATATTCGCCGTCCGGCGACACGGCCAGCGACCAAGGCTCGTTGAAGCTGCCCCCCGGCGCCTCACCCGCCGCCAGGTCAGCAAAGCTGCCCCAGAGGTGCAGCACGCTGCCATCTGGCGCCAGGTGTTGGATGCGATGGTTGCCGGTGTCGGCCACATACAGCGTGCCGTCCGGCGCTACGGCGGCGTTACGCGGCGAGATGAACTGGCCTGGCTCGCTGCCAAAGCCGCCCACGGTGAACTGCGGCGCCAGTTCGCGGCCCTTGCCCTCGTAAGGGTCAGCTAACACGTCTTCGGCGGTCACACCCTGCACGCCATAGTCCCAGATCTGGGCGGCCACATCCTTGCGAATGTAGATGCGCATCGTGCGGCCGGGCGACCAGGCTTCCAGGCTGGGGTTCTGGCCCTTGTTTTCCAGATAATCAGTGAAGTCACTATTCAGCCAGACCTGCCACAGCGCATCACGCATGGTGGCATCGCCCACATAACCCCACAGGCGTTGGCCCACGCGGCGCAAGTAATCAGCCGTGCCCATATTGCTGACGGGCTGGCCGGTCTCTGCGGTGTAGGCGTAGCCAACACTGCTGCGGCTGAAATCAAAATAGTCCTGATTGGGCCACCAGATGCGCATGTACTCGAACATGTAGAAACTCTGGCCCACGATCGGCTCGATCTTGCCGTAGTTGCTGTCACCCACGATGATGATTGGGAACTGGCGCAGGTCCCGGCTGGGTTGGTCTCCGTAGTAGCGCTGGTTGGGGTAGTTGCGCAGGTACCACCAGAAAGGGTACGAGGTCTCGTTATCGTAGGCCACCTGCAGATCGAGCGTATCCGTGATGCGGCGCGAGATCTCCTCGACCTGGTTGATGGCGATCTTCGGCCCTGGCGCCATGTGGGCATACACGAGGTATTCGGTGGCCAGGTCATAGTTGCGGAAGTTGGCGCGGAGCGAAATGCGCAAGGTGGTCAGCGCCAGCGCGGCAAACACCAGAAGCAGCGCCAGCCGGCCGATCTGGCCGCGGTTCCACTCGCCCAGCAGGCTGTAGTGCATCACGCCGTAGGCGCCGAGCGCCAGGGTGATGAAAAAGAACAGAAAGTGATAGGTGGCCTGCAGCTGCGCCTGCTCATTGCCTTGGAAGGGCGGCTGCGTGCCGAGCAGCGAGCCCAGCACGTTGAAGCCCGCTACCAGAAATAGCAATACCGAGCCAAGCAACATCCAGCCGTGGTTCTGGGCGAAGCGTGCCCAGTCCACACGGGCGATCAGGCGTGATACCGCCCAGGCTGCCAACAGCAGCATCGGCAGGGCGATGTGCAGGGTGAGCCAGGGCATCTTTTCGCCTGCGATGGTATAGGCCATCAGCGCGGTGACAGACCAGTAGGCCAGTAGCACCAGCGCTATGCGGCGGCTCTCGTGCGGCAGCAGGTCGCGATTTTCAGTGTCTGTGCCTGCTGCGGCGCTGCGCAAGCGGCGCAGGCTGCGGATGCCAAGTACAGCAGCCAGCAGGCTGCCCGCCGCCGCCAGGAATTCATAAGCTGGGATCTGTACAGCCCAATAGTAGTAGGGCGGCTGGTTGCCGCGCTCCACTGCCTGCTGTGCCAGCCAGTAGCCGAGCGAGCCTACCAGGCCGGAGAAGAAGCCGACTCCATTGCTGAAGATGGTGGTGTAGAAGGGCACAAAGATGACGTAAAACACCGCCGTGCTCACCAGCCAGGCGCGTGCATTGACTAGCACGCCCAACCCGGCGGAAAGCAAGGCCAGTACGACGACCACGCCGGTGATGAAGATCAGATTGCTGGTATCACGGTAGGCCATCGGGTCGTGATGCAGCCAGCGGATGGGGAAGGCGGACAGGTGGGGCAGCACCAGGGCAAACAGGAGCACCATCAGGGTGAAGGCGCGTTCCTGGCGCAGGCGCGGCAGCCCGTAGCCGCGCACTAGCGCACCCAGCGAGACCACCAGCGCTACGGCGCCCAGGCCGCCCAGGATCATGGTGGTGGCCGAGAGCGGCGTGCCTGGGTTGGCGCTGGCCTCGTCGGTGGGCACCATGGGCTCTTCTACTTGTGTGGCGCTGATCGCCGCGCCGCTGTGCTCGCTGACTTGCAGTTGCGCCCCGATCGCCAGGAAGATCAGCGAGACGCTGAGCAACAGGGTGACGAAGAAGACCCGCCGGGTACCCTCAGAGTTCCACTTGCGTGCCGCAATGCGCCATAGGAATACCAGGCCGAGGAATATCAGCGCCTGGGCCATGTAAATGAAGGATGTCTCTTTTGAGGTGAAGTGCAGCGAGGTGGCGGCCACCCCAATGTAGATGTATTTGTTTTGGCCCGTATCCAAATAGCGTAGGATAGCCCATAGCATCACCAGACCAAACAGGGCTACGAAAATTTCGTTGCGCGCATAGCGGCTGTAATACAGCACATAGGGTGATATGAGAAAGAAGAATGAGCCCAACAGCGCCGCATTGCGCCCCAGGTAGCGGCGGAACGCCCACCACACGAAGAATACAGCCGCCACGCCGAACAGCGCCTGCGGGGCGCGTGCCGTGAAGTCATTGTCGCCAAACAGGAAGTAGCTCAGCGCCAGCAGGTGGAATTGCAGCGGCCCGTGGCTCAGCGGGTCGTGTTGGTAGCCATTGCCCTTGAACAGCTGCCAGGAGAAATACACGTGCGTCGTTTCGTCGTGGCTCATCACACGCTCGCCAAGCATGTGGAAGCGGGTGACAACGGCCGCCAGCAGGATCAGCACCAGCACCGCGTGCTGCCAGGTGAAGCGTTGGCCGCCCAGCAATGGGCGGTCCAGCCAGCTTGTTTGCGAAGGGGTGAGGTCTTTAGGCATAGGTTGGTTTGCTCTTGGGGAAGTCAAGCCTCAATTGTACGGGCAGGCGCACCATTCGGCAACAAGGCCGCGCGCTGGGTCTATTGTTGTTGCGGAGCAAACTTGGCCTGGCGGCCCAACCGCAAGTGCAAATAGTAATAGAAAGCCATGGCCACGGCGCACACCAAACCGCCGCCCAACCAAAGTAAATTCGGATCGTAATTGTCCAGCACGAAGCCAGCGGCGGCCGGGCCGAGGGCGGCGGGCAGCGCCCACACCAGACTGAAGACGGCCATGTAGCGGCCGCGCATCGCCTCAGGCGCAAAGTTGGCCGCCAATGCCGAGGCGGTGGGCACGATCACCATCTCACCGATGGTGATGACGATGATGGCGCCAACAAACAGCCAGTAGGCAGCTACCAACCCAAACAAGCTGAAGCCGATCACGTAGAAAGCTGCGCCCAGCGCCATCATCAAGAAGGGCGGGCGCCACTTGATCACGCGTGAGACCCATAGCTGGAACAAGATCACCGTGATGCCGCTGGTGGTCATCAGCAGGCCAAAGCCTTGCGGATCAATGCCGTGCTGGTCTCGCAGGAAGATGGATAGCGTGCCGTACATCTGGATGTAGACCATGCCCAGCAATATGGAAGTGAGGATGAAGGCCACAAACGGCATGTCACGCAGCACAGTGGCATAGCCAGCAAAGGTGGTGCCCAGGCTCTCTTGCGCCTGGCCTTCAACCGGCTTGGGTTTGGTCTCGGCGATGTAAAAGAAGAACAGCACGGCTACGATGCAGCTGATCACAGCGTCTGAAATGAAGAGATAAAGGAAAGACCAGCCTGCCAACAGGCCGCCGATGCTCGGCCCCACGATCCAGGTCAGGTTGTTGACCACGCGCAGAATTCCAAAGCCTTCCTGACGTTGCTTCTCGGGCAGGATGTCGGCGATCATTGCCTGGTGCGCTGGCCCGGCCAGCTCGCCGAACAAGCCGCTCACCAGGGCCACCACGTACAGCCAACGCATCTCATTCACCAGACCGAGAGCCAGTGTGGTGAGCGCGCTGCACACCAAGCCTACGATGATGAGCTTTTTGCGCCCGATGCGGTCAGTCAGTGCGCCGCCCACCATCGAGCCGAGCAGCCCGGAGACGGAGAACATGCCCAACACCAGGCCAGCCTGGGTGGCGCCGACATTGAAGCGCTGGGTCACATAGAGTGCGAAGAAGGGAAACAGCAGCGTGCGGCCAATGCCATCCACAAAGGACACGGCCACCACAGGCCAGAAGGCGCGTGGAAACTCGCGTTGGAAGCTGCGAAAACGTTGGGAGAGACGGTTGAGCATGCGGCCTCAGAAGTTTTGCCGCAGTATAGCACGAATGTTCTTTGTTAGCGGGAGCGCTGGCTGCTGCGTTTGGCCGTGGGTCGGCTGCGCGGCTTAGCGGCAGACTTACTGCCTGGCCTGCTACGCGGCTTGGCGCCGGGTTTCCTGCCGGGCTTGCTCGATCTGCTGGGGCTGTCAGCGCTGGCGCTGCGGCCTGAGCGGCCCAGGGTGATGCCCGGTTTGCGCGCCGCCGGTTTGCGGCTGCCCGGCCCCTTGCCCTGCTTGCGTCTGGCGGTCCTGCTGGGTGCGGGCGTATCGCTGCGCTTGGCGGCCGCTGGCCGCGGCTTGCGGCTGGCCGGTGTCTCGCCTGCCATCAGGTCACGCACTTCGTTCTCGTTCAGCAGGCGCCACTCTCCGGGCTTGAGGTTGCCGACGTAGAGATTGGCGATGCGCACGCGGATCAGCTTGACCACGGGCATGCCAAGCTGCTTGGTGATCTCACGGATCTGGCGTTTGTGCCCCTCGTGCATGATGACTCGCAGCCAGGCGCCTTTGCCATGGGTATGTTCGATGCGCACTTCGGCGGGGCGTGTACGTGTGCCATCTTCCAGCACTACCCCGCGGCGCCAGGTAGCCAGCTGCTCGGCATCCGGCTGGCGCGCCACCAGCACGCGGTATTCCTTCTCTTGCTCGTAGCGTGGGTGGCTGACGCGCTGGGTGAGCTCACCATCATTGGTGAGCAGCATCAACCCTTCGCTTTCTTTGTCCAGGCGGCCCACCAGGTGCAGCTGCCCGCCGCCGGGGATGAGGTCGACCACTTTTTGGCGCGGCTCCGGCCCACCGGTAGTGGAGAGCACGCCGCGTGGCTTGTAGACGGCGTAGTACACGGGCGCGGCCGCCGCGGCAATGCGGGAGTTGTCTACCTTGATGGCATCCTGCGCGGCATCGGCCTTGTCGCCCAACTGGGCTACTTGGCCATTCACCGTGACTCGCCCGGCTTCGATCATTTCTTCCGCGGCACGGCGTGAGCCATACCCGGCGCGCGCCAGTATCTTTTGCAGACGTTCTTCAGCCATGCGTGTATGTTAATGGGTAAAGCACCAATTTGGTGAAGATTGCTGGCCGCACAAGCCCGTATACTTGAGATATGAGCGAACCCTTGGTGCTTGTTGAACCGCAATACCCGTTGGCCGTGGTACGTCTGAACCGGCCAGACAAACTGAACGCGTTGAGCCCGGAAATGTTGCGCGCCCTGGCGGAGACGCTTGAGGCCCTCAACGCCGAGGAGGCCGTGCGCGTGATCGTGCTGTATGGCGGTGAGCGCGCCTTTGCTGCCGGCGCCGATATTGAGGCGATGGCCAAAGCCGGCCCGGTGGATATCTACCTGCGCAACACGCGTGCCCTGTGGCAGCGCATCTGGGCTATCGATAAGCCCGTCATCGCCGCCGTGCGCGGCGTGGCCTTCGGCGGCGGCTGCGAGCTGGCGCTGGGCTGCGATCTCATCGTGGCGGGCGAGACGGCGCGCTTTGCCCAGCCGGAGATCAAGCTGGGCATCATGCCCGGGGCGGGCGGCACGCAGCGTCTGGCGCGTGCCATCGGCCCGGCGCGTGCCATGGAGATGGTGCTCACCGGCGAGCCGCTCTCGGCCCCGGCGGCGTTGCAGGCCGGGCTGCTCAACCGCGTTGTGCCGGATGAGCGCGTGCTGGCCGAGGCGCTGGAGCTGGCCGCCGTGGTGGCCGAGCGCCCGGCGGTGGCTGTGCGCCTGGCGCGCCAGGCGCTGCGCTACGGGCACGAGCGCACCCTGCTGGAAGGCATGGAGCTGGAACGCCGCAATTATCTGCTGACCTACGACACGCAAGACCAAAAAGAAGGCATGGCCGCGTTCTTGGAAAAGCGGGATGCAAAGTTCACTGAGAAATAGGACAAGAAGTCTGTTGGTCAATTGGTCGGACTAGTCGACCCGCAGACCAACAGACTAGATAGAGAGAATCTGTGAATCCTACAAACCGTCTTCCGATCGTGGGAATCATCGGTGCTGGCACCATGGGCTCTGGCATTGCGTTAGCCGCTGTCCTTGCCGGCGCCGAGGTCATCTTGCAAGACACCTATGCGCCTGTACTAGAGAAGGCAGATGACTACATCAAGAAATTCCTGGAGAAGAAAGAAAAATCTTCGCTGTATGCCAATCTCACACTGACCGAGAACGTGGACGCGTTTGCACGCGCTGGCATCGTGATCGAAGCCGCGCCGGAACGCCTGGAGCTCAAGCAGGAACTGTTCGCCAAGCTGGAGGCAGTCTGTGCGCCGGATACGATCCTGGCCACCAACACCAGCACACTGTCCGTCACGGCCATCGCCGCCATGACCCAGCATCCGCAGCGCGTGGCTGGCATGCACTTCTTCAACCCTGCGCCGGTGCTGTCGCTGGTGGAGGTGGTGCGCGCGGCGCAGAGCAGCCCGGCCACCATCGATGCGCTGGTGGCGTTGGCCGAGGCGCTGGGCAAGACGCCAGTGGTCACCGGCGACACGCCCGGCTTCATCGTCAACCGCGTGGCGCGCCCGTTTTACGGCGAAGCGTTGCGGCTGCTGGGCGAAGGCGTGGCGTCATTTCAAGACATCGACCAGCTGGTGGAGCAGGGGGCGGGCTTCCGCATGGGGCCGTTCCGTTTGATGGACCTCATCGGCATTGACATTAACGCCGGGGCGATGCGCTCCATGTATGAGCAAACCTACGGCGAGCCGCGCTACCGCCCGCACTGGATCCAGATGCAGAAGCTGGCGGCTGGCGAGCTGGGCCGCAAGACCGGCAGGGGATTTTACGGATACAAAGATGAAACAGCGAAGGATAAAGAAGAAGGGATACAGGAGAGGCCAGCGGCATTGGGCGCGGTACTGATCTCATCCGGCAGCTTTGCGCCCGGCCTGGCCGAGCTGGCCGTGACGGCGGGCTATACGCTCAGCCATGAGCTGGGCGAGCCGCCAGTGGCCGCTTTTGTGGCCGCCGGCCACGGCGAGAACGCCGCCGCCATCGTCAAAGGTTGGGACGCCGCATTGGATGCAAGCACCCCGCTGCTGGTGCAGGGCGCCGACATCACGCTGAGCGAAGCACGCCGCTGGGCCAAGCACCCCGAGCGCGTGTTTGTGTTCGATGGCTTGTTCCTGGATGGCAGCCTGATCACCGTGAGCGGGGACGAGGGCTTGCGCCCGCAGGTGGCGGCGTTGCTAGCCAGCCTGGGGCATGAAGCCGTCTGGGTCAACGAGAGCCCGGCGCTGGTGCTGCCGCGCATCGTTTGCCAGCTGATCAACGAAGCCAGCTTCGCTGTGCTCGAAGGCGTGGGAGATGCCGAGACGATCGATCTGGCCATGAAGCTGGGCGTGAACTATCCGCGCGGCTTGCTGGAGTGGGGCGGCCAGCTCGGCTGGGGCCGCGTGCTAGCCGTGCTTGACCATCTATATGCGGAGTACCACGAGGAGCGTTATCGTGCTTCGGTGCTGTTGAGGCGTTGGGCGCGGAACACCTCCACAGATCAACGCAGATAAACTACGGATGAACACAGATTAGCCTTATCTGATTTATCGTGTTTAGTATCTGTGTTTATCTGTGGAGAATTGCCTGCGGCGCGCCAGCAGCATCGCGCCTGTCACCAGCATGATCCCCAGGCCAAGCCAGTTCATCACATCCCAGCCCGCGCCGTGTAGCAGCGAACCTGCTGAAAACGAGGACAACGCCTGCACAGCAAAAATAGCAAAGTCGTTGCTGGCCTGAGTCTTAAAGCGCTCGGATGGCCGGTAGGTTGAAGTGAGCAGCACCGTGCCGCCGACGAAGAGTAGGTTCCAGCCCAGGCCCAGCAGTACTAGCGCCGTCCAGTAGCCCGGCAACTCTACGCTGAGCAGGCCAGTCACATTACAGAACAGCATCAGCAGCACGCCAGCCAGCATGATGCGCAGCGTGCCAAACTTCTCAATGAGGAAGCCGCTGAAGAGCGAAGGCAGATACATAGCGATGATGTGGCTCTGGATCACAAAGGCTGTATCGTCCAGGCTGAACCCGTGCCCGTGCATATGCAGCGGCGTGGCTGTCATGATAAACACCATCAACCCATAGCTGGCCACACCGGCCAACACCGCCACTTGATAGTTGGCCAGGCGCATGATCTCGCCCAGCGGCCGCTCAGGCTGCTTGTTAGCGCTGGCCTCTTCGGTTTTGGTGCTCGTGTTTTGGTACAGCAGCACCAGTAGCAAGCCCAGCACGTACAGCCCAGCCAAGGCCGCAAAGGAGCCCGCGTACAGCACCGGCAGCAGGTGTTGGGCGCGCTTGGCGATCTCTGGGCCAAGGAAGCCCGCCAAGATGCCGCCCACCAGCACCAGTGAAACGGCGCGGCCGGAATGCTCGGCGGGCACGCTTTCCGTGGCGGCGAAGCGATACTGCAGCACAAAGGCGCTGTGCTGGCCCATCAGGAATACGGCCGCGCACAGCAGCGCAAAGTTACCTTGACTCACCGCCAAGGCGGCCAGCGCCGCGCCCGCCAGCGCCACGAGCAGCGAGAGCAGGAAGCCCGCTTTGCGGCCGATGCGGCGCATCAGCAGTGCGGCCGGAATGCTGAACAGGGCCGTGCTCACCACGCCCAGCGAATTGGGCAGGGTAGCCAGTTGTGGCGTGGGGGCAATGCCCTCGCCGATGATGCCAGTGAGCAGCACAACAATGGAGCCGCCGGACATGCCGATGGCTTGCAGCAGGGCCAGCAGAAAAACGTTGCGTGAACGCATAAATGTCCTTGAATGGGGGATGGGGACGGGCATTATAATCCGGCAAATTTTGGGGAGTACTCCACATGCCGCGCCTAAGATCAGCCACCGCAACCATGCCCATCAGTTGGATAGATAGGTTCTTCGATTGGGTTGAACGCCTGCCCATCCCTTATTGGCTCTTTTATGTCATCGTGTATTTGGCTGTAGGTCTGGTGCAGCATGCGCTCCTGTGGCTGGATGGCACATTGCCAACCGGCACCTGGTTGCCGGCGGCCTGGTCACAGGATGTCTGGTTTGTTTTCATTCCCAGCGCTTGGCATTACCTGCGCCGTGCTGGCTCGCATGCCTTGCAGCGTTTTCGCCCGGCATTGCAAGTGAGCGACAAGGAGTTTGATGCGCTACGCCAGCGTTTCACGCGGTTATCGGCACGCAGCGGGCGGCTGCTTTTGCTGGCTGCGTTGCTGCTGACGCCGTTGGTGGGGCCGGCCGCCCTGACCTATGCGGGAGACTGGGCCATTTCTCCCTACAACCGTTTCTTTACGGTTCCATTTGTGATCGCTGTGTTCCCACTGCTTTTGGGCTTCTTCTTTATGGTGGTGCGTTCGCTGGTGTGGATCGGCAAGTTCTATCGCTTGGTCACACAGATCAACCTGTTCAACCTAACCACCCTGTATGCCTTCTCCAGCCTGACCATGCGTATCGGCACTATCTTTGTGATCTTTCTGCTGCTCAATATTCTCGGCGCGTCCCTATACCCGGGCACGCAGAACCAGGTCACCACGCTGTTCTATTCGTTCCTGCATGGCTCGCTGGCCATCATGGTGTTCCTGCTGCCCTTGTTGGGTATCCATGCGCGCTTGGTGGCTGCTAAAGAAGAGGCCACGGCAAGGAACAATCACCTGATCAATAAAGGCTTCGCAGAATTGCAGCGCAAAGTCGAACGCGGCAGCATTGAACAGATCAATCGCCTGCGCACCGCAAACTCTGCCTTGCTGGAATACCGTCAGGAGCTGAACAAGATCTCCACTTGGCCGTGGGATGCAGCCACCCTGCGCACCTTCATCACGGCGCTGCTGGTGCCGATGACTACTTGGGCCGTGCAGCAACTTTTGTTGAGCACCTTCGCCAGATAAGAGCCGCCGGCTTTAAGCTTTTTTTGTCTCGCGAGTTCATTCGTTAAACAGAGGTTGACCACGCCTCCACTGCAGTATCTTGGTCACAGCCATGAATAGTCCAGCCCCGAAGTAGAAAAGGAACTGCCAGGCATGTCCTTGCCACAAACCTGAAGGCCTGTTGATGGCGTGGCTTCCTGGGTTGCCTGGAAGATAGATGATTTCCACCTCCCGGCCCACTTCATAAGCCGGAGTTCGGCTTCTTAGCTGCAGGGCGCGCCCGTTCACCATGTACTCTATGGTGCTGTAATATACGCAGCAGTCTCCCTCAGAGTCAGTGGTTTTGTCTACTTGGACAACACGTCCAATGGTGGTCTCGCCTTCTTTGCCAAGCGTGTACATACGCCAGGTAGATTGCAAGTGACCGATGGCGAGGAGCAGCAAAAATAGACTCCCAACGAGCCAGATGACAAGGCTGGTAATACTGCTGTTTTCTTTGGTTTTCCCATCCCTATTCTCCCTCCTTAACATGTATCAACCCGCCTCAACCCTCCAGGATGGCGCGCATCCAAGGGAGGTGCTCGTCGTAATGGTGCGAACTGTTGCCAGTGATGTAATCAAAGATCGGCGTGGTGGATTTGCTGTTCGGTTGGTAGTGGTTGTAGGGGAGTTGCAGCTCCTCCTCGGTCATCGCTTCCGTACGCGCCAACAACGCGTTGTGTTTGGCTTCTACTTCCTTGCGTACAGTATCCAGCGGCAGGTCTTTGTAGCGTTGCTGCAGGATGCCGTTCACCACGTCATACGTTTCCGCCAGTGTCACCCAATCTTCGCGCGAGATCTCCATGTAATCCCGGCGCGGCTTGCCATCCAACACGGCCACCATGCTGCCCGCCCACACGGAGAGGTGCATCAGGTGATCTTTGGCGGTCCAGCCTGCGGCATCCGTTGGCTCACTTAGTTGCTTGTCACTGTACTCACTCACAAAAGCCTGCAGACGTTCCCAGCCGGCTTGCATTTCTTGCAGCAACTTCTCTTTACTAAAGTCTGTTGCTTCGCTCATTCAGCACTCCCTTTGGATGCTAAAAGGCCGCCGACTATCACCAGGTTCAAGGTCACAAAGAGAACGGCCACGGTGCCGCCTATCATGGTCGGCAGCAGCCACAGCTCCGAAAACTTGTTGATGGCAGCTTTGCTTAAGTTCTGCGGGTTGTAGACCACCTCGACCTCCTGACCCACCTTGTAGGCGGGCGGGTAGCTGGCGGTCATTCCTTCGATCTGCAGTGTGCGATCGCCTATGGTGAAGGTCACCACCGGGCTATACAGCGTGTCGCCTTCGCTGTCGGTACTTTGCACCAGCCCGATCACTTGACCGGTGGTTTTCTCGCCCTGGAGGGCTAGCTCAAAGCTTTCACGGCTCAACAACACCGCAACGATAGTGAGCGCGGCCAGGAGCGCGTTCACTAGCAGCAGAGGAAGGAGTCTACCTATCTTCATCGCTCAGAGCTAGTCGTTGTCTGATTCAAAGACAGGGCGGCCGCTGCGCATCCTTGAGATGGCAAATCCATTGAGCACAACAAACAGGATCAGCGCTGCGCCGCACAACATGGCCGGTACCATCCACAATTCACTGAACGAATTGACGGCGGCATCGCTGGGGTTACTGACGTTGTAGATGATCTCAGCCTCTTGCCCCACGCGATAGGCAGGTGGGTCGCTGGCGTTCATGCTTTCAAAAGAGTAGCGGCGGCCATTTACTGTGTATTCGAATACCGGTGAATAGACGCAGCAACCGTCTTCGTCGGAGGATGCCGACAGCTCGATCACCCGCGCCATCGTGGTTTCCCCGTTGGTAGTGAGCGTATAGCCGCGCCAGCCAAACCAGGCGCCGCCGATGACCATGGCCACCACCATCAAGTTGAACACCGCCAGCAGGAGCAGATTGCCAAGCATGCTTGGCCCGCGCGGGCCTTCTCTCTCGGCTTTTTCAAGGATCTTGTTGGCTCGCCCTTCTTGTTTGCTGGCCATCCTCTCGGATTTTTCAAGGATCTTGTTGACTCGCTCCTCTTGTTTGCTGGCCATCCTCTCGCTGTATTCAAGCATCTTGTTCACTCGCTCTTCCTGCTTGCGAGCCATCTTCTCAATCTTGTCTTCGTCCATCTTAAACTCCTTTAGGCGAATAGTAAGCTGCATTGTACAACGTATGTCTGCTCTGGTTATTATTGCTGACTGGGCGTGTAAAATACCTCTACCAACGTATTGGGAGAGATATCTTGGCAAAGCGTCCTTTTGGCGGCCAGTCTGCTGCAGACTTTGATTTCAAATCGATCGTGTATGAAAAGAAGGATGGCCGCGCCACGGTCACCTTCAACCGACCGCAGGTACTCAACGCCGTCAACCACCAGGTACTCACCGAGCTCAATGTGGCTCTCAAGGACGCTAGCTGGGACGACTCTGTGGCAGTACTGGTGCTGACCGGGGCGGGGGAGCGCGCCTTCTGCACCGGGGCCGACCTGGACGAGCAGAAGCAGTTCCTGCAGCGCCCGCGTGACTATTGGAAGTGGATGGGCGACTTTATTGAGGTACATGAGCGCCTGCGCAACCTGGGCAAGCCGGCCGTGGCGCGCCTCAACGGCATCGTGGTCGGCGGCGGCAATGAGTTCAACATGAGCTGCGACCTGGCGATTGCCGCGGACGACATCTACATTCGCCATGTCGGCACCAGCCACGGCAGCGTGCCCCTGGCAGGCGCCACGCAGTTTTTGCCCATCATCGTGGGCGAACGCCGGGCGCGCGAAATCCTGTTCCTGAATGAAGAGATTCCCGCCGCCAAGGCCGAAGAGTGGGGTTTGGTGAACTGGGCCGTGCCGCGCGCCGAGCTGGACGCCAAGGTAGATGAGATCGTGGAGAAGCTCAAGGCTAAGTTCCCTGAGAAGACGCGCTACACCAAGCAGCAGCTCAATTTCTGGCGAGACCTCAGCTGGCACACCACCATCGGCCACGGGCGTGACTGGCTGGCGGTGCACAACACCAGCCCGGAGACCTGGGAGGGCGTGCGTGCCTTCGATGAGAAGCGCAAGCCGGATTATGGCGAGATCCGCCGCCGTTGGGCGGAGGATGACGCGCCCGAGTGGCTGGGCGGGGAAGTGCCCAAAAACGACTAACAGACCAGTCGACTGGTTTGCTGGTCAATTAGTCAGTTAAAATCTGGTCATGACCAATCTTCCTGACTACTCGTTCCAACCTGCAACCCTCAAATTCCTTGAGGATTCCCCCAAGAAGCTGTTCATTAATAATGAATGGGTCGCGCCGCAATCTGGCGAGACCTTTGCCACGCGCAACCCGGCCAATGCCGCCGTGCTGGCCGAAGTGGCCCTGGCCAACGCCGCCGATGTCGACGCGGCCGTGGCCGCCGCCCAGGCCGCCTTCCCGGCCTGGGCCGGCATGATTGCCGGCGAGCGTGGCGCGCTGCTGTTCAAGCTGGCCGACCTTATCGACCAGCACGCCGATGTGCTCGCCGAGCTGGAGACGCTGGACAATGGCAAGCCCATCCGCGTCGCCCGCCGCGGCGACCTGCCGTACGTAACCAAACACCTGCGCTACCAGGCGGGGTGGGCCGACAAGATTGAAGGCAGCACCGTCCCGGTCACCTTCCCGAATCAGTTCGTATACACCCGCCGCGAGCCGCTGGGCGTCGTCGGCGCAATCATCCCGTGGAACTTTCCGCTGCTCATGGCCATCTGGAAACTCGGCCCGGCGCTGGCGGCGGGCAACACCCTGATCCTCAAGCCCGCCGAGCAGACGCCGCTGACCGCGCTGTACCTGGCCGAGCTGGCGCGGGAAGCTGGCTTTCCGCCTGGCGTGCTCAACGTGCTCACCGGGCCGGGGCTGCCCACCGGCGCTGCCATGGCTGAGCATGCCCACATCGCCAAGCTGGCCTTCACCGGCTCTACTTCGGTCGGCGCTCGCATCATGGAAGCCGCCGCCAAGAGCAACCTCAAGCGGGTCAGCCTGGAGCTGGGCGGCAAGTCGCCCAATGTCATCTTTGCCGACTCAGACATTCCCGCTGCCATCCGCGGCGCGCAGTGGGCCGTGTTCAGCACAGCCGGGCAGGAGTGCGTAGCCGGCACGCGCTTGTTTGTCGAGCGCGGCGTGTACGACCAGGTGCTGGAGGGGCTGACTGCCAACGTCGGCAAGATGGTGGTTGACCACGGCTTCGCCGAGAAGGTGCACGTTGGCCCGCTCATCAGCGCCGAGCAGTTGGAGCGCGTGGCTGGCTATATTGATGAAGGCAAAAAAGCCGGCGCAGAAATTCTCGCCGGCGGCGAACGCCTGGGCGATGGCCTGAAGGATGGCTATTTCCTCAAGCCGACTGTGTTCAGCTATTCGGATGACTCGCTGCGTTTGGTGCAGGAGGAAATCTTTGGCCCGGTGGCGGCGGTCACTGCCTTCGATGACGAGGACGAGCTCATTGCCCGCGCCAACGCCACGCAGTACGGTCTGGCCGCCGGCGTGTGGACGCGTGACATCGGCAAGGCACACCGCTACGCCCACGCCGTGCAAGCTGGCACCGTGTGGATCAATGGCTACGGTATGATCGACCCGGCTGCTCCGTTTGGCGGCTACAAAATGTCTGGCTTCGGTCGCGAGATGGGCAAGGAAGCCATTGACCTGTACACGCAGGTCAAAACCGTTTGGGTGAATACGCAGTGAGGTAAGTGAGCAGTGAATAGTGATGTGTGAGCAGGAAATCTCTAATCTCCAATCTCGGTTTCCTGGTCACTGTTCACTAATCACCAATCACTCCCCTTGATACAATCATCCTGTCGAGGAACCATGTACGGCGCAGACGTAGAGCAGATCGCTATCCAACTCAACGAAGATCCGCAGAAGCTGGCGGATTTCGAGGCGCGCATTGCGCGCGGCGAGAAGATTGAGCCGGGCGATTGGATGCCGGCCGAGTACCGCCGCCAGCTCATCCGCATGATCAGCCAGCATGCCCACAGCGAAGTCGTGGGCATGCTGCCCGAGGGCGCCTGGATTACGCGTGCGCCTTCGCTGCGCCGCAAGCTCATCCTTCTGGCCAAGGTGCAAGACGAGGCCGGCCACGGCCAATACCTGTACCACGCCGCCGAGACCCTCGGGGCGACGCGCGAAGAAATGCTCGACGCGCTGCTCGACGGCAAGGCCAAGTATTCCAGCATCTTCAACTATCACACCACGAGCTGGGCAGACAACGGCGCCATCGGTTGGCTGGTGGATGGTGCCGCCATCCTGAATCAGACCATGCTGGCGCGCTGCTCCTACGGCCCGTACTCCCGCGCCATGGTGCGCATTTGTATGGAGGAGAACTTCCACCGCAAGCAGGGCCAGGAAATGATCATCCTGTACTCGCAAGGCACACCCATCCAGCGCGCCATGGTGCAAGACGCCATCACGCGCTGGTGGTGGCCCACGCTGATGATGTTCGGCCCGCACGATGCGGACAGCCCCAACAGTGGCGTACTCATCCGCTGGGGCATCAAGACCCGCACCAATGACGAGTTGCGCCAGGAATTCATCAACCAGCTGGTGCCGGATTTGCAGGCTTGTGGCATCGTATTGCCTGACCCGAACCTGCACTACGACGAGGCGTCAGGCAACTGGCGCACCGGCCCCATCGACTGGGACGAATTCTGGAGTGTGCTCAAGGGCAACGGCCCGGCCAACGCCGAGCGCATGGCCGCCCGCCGCCTGGCGCACGCCGACGGCGCCTGGGTGCGCGAGGCGGCCGCGGCGTATGCAGCCAAAAATCAACAGCAAGTGAATTGATGATTTCTGATTTTAGATTTTTGATTTGCCCTCAATTTGGAGCTCAATTTGCAATCTGAAATCAGCAATCAAAAATCTGCAATGGATACTCAATGGCCCCGCTACATGGTCTTCCAGCAGGAGGGTCCTGACCAGCCCATGGTGCACAACGGTACCGTGCACGCGCCGGATGCGGAGCTGGCCATGCTCAACGCCCGCGATGTCTTCGTGCGCCGGCCGGAAGCCGTCCAGCTTTGGGTAGTGCTAGCGGATGTGATTTTTACGCAAACGCAAGAAGAGCTCGAAAAAGCAGAACCCGTCGACCAGTCAACTAGTCAACTAGTCGACTATTACGTCTTCGGCAAATTTACTCAACAAGCCCAATGCCGCCATATCGGCCAAGTGCAGGCCAGCTCGCCACAGGTCGCGGTAGCGGCGGCCATCGCCACCTTTGCAGACAAGCAGCCGCTGTGGTGGTGGGTCTTCCCAGCCAGCACCGTGCTCAAGAACGAGAGCAGTGAATCTGATCCTATGTTCTCCGCTGCTCGTTACAAAACCTTCAAAGATCAAGCTGAATATCCGGTAATCACCATGATGCGTGAATTGCGGGCTAAAGCAAACCACAAAGACACGGAGAACACAAAGTGAAAACCTTTGTGAACCAAGGATTTTCTTTGTGCCCTTTTTGCCCTTTGTGCCTTTGTGGAGAGAAGTAATGGAGCGCACCCACCAATACGCCCTTAGCGGTTACCTGATTGCCTTGGCCGACGATGAACTCATCCTCGGTCATCGCGACTCGGAGTGGACTGGGCACGCGCCCATTCTCGAAGAGGACATCGCCTTCGCCAACTTGGCCCTCGACGAGATCGGCCACGCCAAACTTTGGTACGAGCTGGCGGCTGACTTGCTGGGCGAGGACAAGACCATCTATCCTGACAAGCTAGTATATTTCCGAGACGCGGCTCAGTTCCGCAACATACAGCTAGCCGAGTTGCCCAAGGGGGATTGGGCCTTTAGTACCTTGCGCCAATATCTCTTCGATGCCTTTGAGGCCCTGCGCCTCGAAGCCTTGAGCCAGAGCAGCTATACCCCGCTGGCCGAGATTGCCACCCGCATCCGCACCGAGGAGCTGTACCACCTACGCCATTCGCAGGCCTGGGTGCTGCGCCTGGTCCTCGGCACAGAGGAGAGCGGCCGCCGCATGCAGGCCGCGCTGGATGCGTTGTGGCCGTATGCGCGGGCGCTGGCCGCGCCGCTGCCCGGCGAAGCCGACTTGCACGCTGCCGGCATCGTGCCCAGCAGCGCCGCGTTATTCGAACACTGGTCCAGTGAAGCGATTGCCTTTTTGCAGTCGGCTAATTTGTCAATCCCCTCATCCTTCATCCCTCATCCTTCATCCCTTGTGGATTCGCGCCGCGTCCATTCTGAATACTTTCCCGCCCTCATCCAAGACCTGCAAGCAGTCGCCCGTCTCGACCCGGAGGCGCAATGGTGATGATGCACATGCAAGCTGGCGTAGGGGCGGGGTCTCCCCGCCCAAGCGAGGCCGAAGTGTGGGCTGCCCTCAGCGAAGTGCCTGACCCCGAAATGCCCATCGTGAATTTGGTGGAGCTGGGCATCGTCCGCGCCGCTGAGTGGCAGGGCGAGGAGCTGGTGGTGACTATCACGCCCACCTTCGCCGCCTGCCCAGCCTATGAGGTCATCGGCAGCAGCATCCGCCAGCGACTGCAGGCCGCCGGCGCGCCGCAAGTCGAGGTGCGTGTGCAGCACAGCCCGGCCTGGACTACCGAGTGGATGACTGCCGCGGCCCGCAGCAAGCTGCAGGCGGCTGGCCTGGCCCCGCCGCCGCGGCATGAAGGCAACCTCATCCAAGTGCTGATGGAGCCGGTGGCCTGCCCGCGCTGTGGCTCGTACCAGACCACTTTGCGCAACAATTTTGGCACCACACCCTGTCGCATGATCTACACCTGTGTGGATTGCAAAGAACCGTTTGAGATGTTCAAACCCCTGTAAGACAAGTGAGCAGTGAAGAGTGACCAGTGATTAGTAAAAAGAACTAGCAAGATAGGATTTCCTGCTCACTGCTCACTGTTAACTACTCACTCTCACCCAAGGAGTCTTATGTCCAAACTCATCGCCCTCTACAAGCAGCCCGAAGACCCAGCCGCCTTTGACCAAGCCTATTTTGAAACCCATTTGCCGCTGATCGATAAAGTGCCTGGCTTGCAAAGCAAGCAGGTCACCCGCTTCACCCGCACGCTGGTGGGGGACGGCTATTACTTGATGGCCGAGATGCACTTTGCTGATGTAGACGCGCTCAAGGCGGCCATGAAGAGCCCCGAGATGGCCGCCGCCGGCGAGAATCTGGATTCATTCGCCAAAGGGCTGTATAGCTTGCTGTTCGCCGAAGACGCTGGATGAACAGCCTGAACGCAGTCATCAACGTCGTCATCGTTGGCCTCATTGGCGGCATGGCGGTCGGCCTGCAGGGACCGCTGTCTGGCGCCATCAGCCAGCGGGTCGGTCCGATGGGCAGCAGCCTCATCATCCACGTTGGCGGGGCGCTTATCACTGCCGCCGTGATCCTATTTGTGGGTGGCGTGAATTGGCAAGGCTTCAAAGGCATGCCAGCTCCATATTTCCTGGCTGGGCTATTTGGTGTCATTCTGTATCTCACGTTCTCCTACACCTTGCCGCGCGCTGGGGTGGGGGTCACTACCGCGTTGCTCATCCTGGCCCAGATGGGCATGGGATTGCTGATCGACCATAATGGCTGGATGGGCGTGCCCGTCAATCCCATCAACGCCTCCCGCGTGCTGGGCGCCGGCGCCATCCTGCTCGGCGCGTTCCTGGTTACCAAATGACCCACGAGAGCATTCACCCGCCGGAGCTATTCGACGCTCGCCGCTCTGGCTTTGCGCAGGTCGTCGTAGCCGAGGGACAGCGTACCGTCTACCTTTCCGGCCAGGTGGCCTGGGGGTCGGAGCGCGCCATCGTGGGTGTGGGTGACTTTCCCGCCCAGATAGACGAAGCCTTCAAGAACGTGCAGCGCGCCATGCAGGCGGCGGGCGGCTCACTGGCCGATGTGGTCTCGCTGCGCATCTACATCGTGCAGGCGCACATGGCAGAGAATGCCGCCGTGCGCGATGCGCTGCTCAGATACTTTCCGGGCGAGCATCCTCCCGCCAGCACTTGGATCGGCGTCGCTGGCCTGGCGCATCCTGATTTTCTTGTGGAGATCGAGGCGATAGCAGCCTTGGGGTAACGGCTTGGTGAAGTTGACCAACTGACCAACCAACCAGTCGACTAGTCGACTGGTCAGTTGGTCAGTTGGATCCATAGAAACTCCCTTGCGCCCCAGCTGCCCTATACGCCCAGTGTGCTGCATCTAGCGCCAGGTAAGGTGACCAATTGGCTAGCAGCACAAGCGCTCAAGCCCGTATAATTAATTGATGCATAAAACGCCTACTTGGAGGAAAAGTGAACATGGTCGAATTTCTCTTTAGCTCTGGCGCCTGTGTTTTGGGCTTAGCCATTCTGTTTCTCTTCTACATTATCACCCGTGGCATTCGCCTTATCTACGAATACGAGCGCGGTGTTGTCTTCACCCTCGGCAAGTACGGTGGTATCCGCGAGCCGGGGCTCACCCTCATCGTGCCCATCATCCAAGGCTTGCGCAAGGTCGATATGCGCATCAAAACTGCCGATATTCCCCGCCAGGAAGTGATGACCAAGGACAACATCCCTATGTTGGTCAACGCGGTGGTCTACTTCAAAGTGATGGATCCCGAAGCGGTCATCATCAAGATCGAGGATCATGTCTTCGCTGTGCGCCAGTACACCCAGGCCGCGCTGCGTGACGTCATCGGTAATAGCGAGATGGATGCCGTGCTCACCGAGCGCGAGCAGATCGCCGAGTCGATCAAGACCATCGTCGATGCCGAGACCAGCGGCTGGGGCGTGGATGTGGAAGCCATCAAGATCCAGGAAGTCGAGCTGCCCGCCGAGATGAAGCGCGCCATGGCCAAGCAGGCCGAGGCTGAGCGCGAACGCCGCGCCATGATCATCGCCTCGCAGGGTGAGCTAACCGCCTCCGAGAACCTCAGCCAGGCCGCCGAGCAGCTGGCCAAGAGCCCAGGCGCCTTGCACCTGCGCACGCTGCAGACCATCCGAGACATCGCCTCTGACCCATCTGAGAAGATTGTACTCTTCATGCCCTCAGACCTGGGTGAGGTGGCCGCCAAGCTCACCGGCAAGAAGTAGCCTTGGCTGCACGCAAGCTCGATCACCGCACGCGCTACCTGCAGATCGCGTTCAACTACGATCTGTCCATGGCGATGAGCGTGATCCCTAAGCTGCCGCGCAGCGAGCGCATCCTCATCGAGGCGGGCACGCCTTTCATCAAGCGTGAAGGCATGCGCGGTGTGCGCAGCATCCGCAGCCTGTGGCCCGGCCACCTGGTGGCCGATATCAAGACCAGCGATGGCGCCGCGGGCGAGGTGGAGATGGTGCGTTCAGCTGGCGCAGACGCCATCACGGTGCTGGGCAATGCGCCCACCGAGACGCTGGACCTGTTCGTCAAGCAGTGTGATGAGCAGAACCTGATCTCCATGGTGGACCTGCTCGGCGTGAACGACCCGCTGGATGTGCTGCGCCCCATGCGCACGCCACCGGACGTGCTGGTGCTGCATAAGGGCCGTGATGAGGAGAAGACGCGCGGCAAGGTGATCGAATACCGCCACGTGAACCGCATCCGCAGTAAGTTTGACGTCAGCATTGCGGCGGCTGGCGGCGTGGACCTGGATCAGGCGCGCAGTGCCATCTTCAACGGTGCCAACATTATCGTCGTCAACCTGGTGCGCCCTGGCGACCCCTGGCAAGGTATTTCCACCAACGAGGACATCGGCGCTATCGCCCGCAAATTCCTCCTGACTATCGAGTAAGCGCAGGGATAAGGGGTGAAGAGCAAGGATGAAGGATAAGGGATGAAGGATGAAAGAGTCTCCGGTAATGGAGGCTCTTTTTTTCGCAGCCGTGTCGCCCTGAGCGTAGCGAAAGGCAACTACTGACCCTGTGTCTATAGTCCACATTGTGGGCGGATTGCTTCGCTTCGCTCGCAATGACAGTCGGTGGGGTGCAAGTACTCCTGCTTGTCATTCCGAACGAGCCTTAGCGAAGGGAACCTCGCTCACTCCGTTTGATGTCACTCCGAGCAAAATAATGGCGAGGAGCGCGTGGAGAAGCGTTGCTCGGCGTAGCCGAGTAGCTTCTCCAAAGTGCAGCGAAGCTGCACTAACTGCCCAACCACTGCGCCGCCGCCCGCGGCAGGTCTGCCAGGCGGCCCTTGCGCAGCGTGCAGGGTGGCAGCGAATCGATGAACAGCGCGCCGTATTGCTTCGTGAGCAGACGGCGGTCAAAGATCGCCACCACGCCGCGGTCGTACTGTGTACGGATCAGGCGGCCAAACCCCTGGCGGAAGCGCAGGATCGCCTCCGGCACCTGGTACTCGTAAAAAGGACTCTCAAAAGTTTCCGAGCGCGCTGCCACCAGCGGGTCACTCGGCACGTCAAAGGGCAGGCGCACGATCGCCACCACCGAGAGGGCGTCGCCAGGGATGTCCACTCCCTCCCAGAAAGCGCGCGTCCCCAGCAGCACCGCTGCCGTGCTGCTCTTGAAATTCTCCAGCAGGGCGTGGGGCGATGCGCCCTCGCCCTGCTCGTAGACTTCGATGCCTGCCTGGCGCAGCGGCCCGGCAATGGCGCGCGAGGTTCGCCGCAGCTGCTCGTACGAGGTGAACAACGCCAGCATGCGCCCGTTGGCCGCCTTGCCCAGCTCGATCAGCCCGCGCTCCACATGTGCCTGGTAGGCGTACCGCTCGGCCGGCTCGGGCATATCGTCCACAAGATATAGCATCGCCGCGCTCTCGTAGTCGAAGGGCGAACCTAGCGCCAGCTCTTCGGCCTCGATGGCATGCAAGCGGCGCTTGATGTAATCAAACTCGCCCGCTGCCGTGAGCGTAGCTGAGGTGAGGATGGCGCTGGTCTTTTTGTGCCAGATGTGCTCTTCCATCAACTCGCCCACGTGCAGCGGGGCCGCATTCAGCACCACGGTCTGGCGCTGCGGGTTGAGCTCCACCCAATACACAATGTCTGGCCGCGGCTCAAACACTAGCGCCTGCAGCTGCTTGTTGAGATCGCTCAGGCTGCGGTAGCTGTTGCCGATGTTGCCCGCCAGATCCTCCAACTCTTCTACGCCCTGCGCGCCCAGCTCCTTCATGCCGCGCTGGATCTGCTCGATGGTGCCCAGCAGCGGTTGCAGCAGCAACTGGGCGTCCTCCCACGCTGTCTCGACTTGCAGCCAGGCGGGCAGGGTGCGCGTGCCCTCAACAATGCGCTCCTGGTGCGTGTAGTCACCCTGCGGCAGCGCCTCGCGCTGCTCATTGATGAATTGCAGCATGGCGGCGAACACACGCGTCAGCAGGTTCTGGAATTGGAAGGCGCGGTCGGTGGCATCTTCCACCAGCGTTTCCAACGCCGCCCGCTGGCTGGGCTGTAGTGCCTGCTGGCCGACAACCAGCAGGCGGCCCAGCTGCCCGGAGCGGCTGCCGCCCAGTTCCTTGAGCGTACGCTCCACTTCGGGCTGGGTCAGCCGGAAGCTGAGCGCGCTGGTGGTGGCGGCTTCAATGTGATGAGCCTCGTCGACGATCACATACTGATACTCCGGTAGCACGCGGCTGCCAGTGGCCACATCCGCCAGCAGCAGCGCGTGATTGACCACCACCAAGTCAGCATCTTCGGCGGCTTGGTAAGCGCGATGGAAGGGGCAAATGCCGCCCATGCGCACCACGCAAGTTTCGCCCCCGCAGTTCTCATCGGCGGCTGAGATGCGGCTCCACACGGCGCGCTCGCCTGCGCCGTTAAGGTTCAACTCGCCGCGGTCGCCGGTGTTTGTGCTCTCCAGCCACACCAACACCTTGGCCAGCACGCGCAGCTCCTCGGCGCTCTCTGGGCCGCGGCGGCGTATCGCCATCAGGCGGCGCGGGCACAAATAGTTATTGCGGCCTTTGAGCACCACAGCTTGCACCGGTTCGCCCAACGCGTGCTGCAGATCAGGAATGTCTTTATAGATCAACTGGTCTTGCAGATTGATGGTGTTGGTGGAAATCACCACACGGGTATCGTTCTGTCTGGCGAACAGTGCCGCCGGTAACAGATAGGCCATGGATTTGCCGGTGCCGGTGCCAGCTTCCACCAGCAGATGGTGCCCCTGACTCAGTGCGTCGCCCACTGCGCGCAGCATCTCTACTTGCTGGCTGCGGTGTTCGAAGTTTTCGAAATTGCTGGCCAGTGCGCCGCCCGGTTGCAGCAGGGCGGCTGCCTCTTCCAGCTCCACTGGCTTAGGCTCTTCGGGTTCACCTCGGCGCGCCGCACCCGCCGCCGGGCGCTCTGGACGCACAAAGATCGGGCCGCGTGCGCCAAAGCTGCTGCCCGCTGGCACGCTCTCCCCGTTGCGCGCGCCAAAGCTGCTGCCCGCCGGCACGCTCTCCCCGCTGCGCTGACGCAGCGCGTAGCGGAAGGCCAGCTCGCCGCCCCAGGCCTGGCTCTCCGCCAGGCGGGCGATCTCGGCCAGCAGCTCGATCGGCATCTCCAGCATGCGTTCGTACAGCCTGGCGTATACCGCCTGCGTCACCTTGGCATCATCCAGGGCGCGGTGGGTGGCCGGGTGGGCAATGTTCAGCTGCTGCCCCAGGGCGCCCAGGTTGTAGCGCCCGGCGCCGGGCATCATCACCGAGGCGATGTCGTAGGTATCGATCGAATCGTTGTAGCGGAAGAGATTGTGGCGGCGCAGAAAGCTGAGGTCAAAGGAGATGCGCTGCCCTAAAATAGGCGCCTCGCCCACAAACGCGGCCAGTCCCTCGGCCACCTCGCGCATACCCGGCGCCTGGCGCACCATGTTGTCATTGATGCCGGTCAGCTGTGTGATGAAAGGGGGGATACGCCGCCCAGGGTTGATCAGACTGTGCCATTCACCTTCAATGCGGTTGCCGTCAAAACGGACTGCCCCGATCTCAATAATGGCGTCTTTTTGCGAATCGATCCCTGTGGTTTCGATGTCCAAGGCAACAATGCTGGGCATTCAGTCAGTATAACATCTGTTCTAATTGCGACGGAGTATTAGGGGAGTGTAGAAGCTCGGCGCAGCCGAGTAGCTTCTACAAAGCTGCGCAGCAGCGATATAATCCCGCCTCATGTCTGCCGCCGAAAGGGGCCATTGGGTACCCAGACGACAGGTGGAGAAGAGATATGCCCAGTAATTCCGATCGTAAGCTGGCTGAGATTGCCAGGCAAGACGATCACATTTCCTATAAAAAGATCGGACACATCCCCAAGCGCGGTATCTGGCACTGGTTCTTTGGCCGGCCGTTGGCTTCTGCTGACGCGGGCCACCAAACCATAGGCAAGGCGGTGGGCCTGGCCGTGTTTGCTTCCGACGCGCTTTCGTCCACTGCTTACGCTACTCAAGAGATCCTGGTCATCCTGGCTCTGGCAGGCATGGGTGCGCTGCACCTTTCCGTGCCGCTTTCGTTCGTCATCGTGGCCTTGTTGCTGGTGGTCACCATCTCCTACGAACAGATCATTCATGCGTATCCCAGCGGGGGCGGGGCGTATGTCGTGGCGCGCGAGAACCTGGGCGAGTGGCCCGCGTTGGTCGCCGCCGCCGCGTTGCTGATGGACTACGTACTTACCGTGGCCGTCTCCACCTCCTCCGGCGTGGCGCAACTGGTATCCGCTGTGCCCGCCTTGCTGCCCTTCCAGATCGAGATCGCCTTGGTGATGGTGGCGCTCATTACCTTGGTGAACTTGCGCGGCGTACGCGAATCGGGAGCCGTTTTCTCCGTCCTGGCGTACGCCTTTATCTTGCTGTTGCTAGGCACTCTGGCTGTTGGCTTTATGAAGTATTTCACTGGTAGCCTGCCAGCACTTGTGGAGCCGCCCGAGATGGAACTGCTTGGCGAAGCATCGCCCATCACCGTATTCCTGGTCTTGCGTGCCTTTGCCAACGGCACTGCCGCACTCACCGGCATTGAGTCCATCGCTACCGGCATCACCGCGTTCAAGCAGCCCCGCAGCCGCAACGCAGGCATCACGCTGATCTGGATGGCGGGCATCCTCAGCACACTGTTCATCGGCATTACTTTTCTCAGTCATGAGATTGGCGCGGTGCCTTCGGAGTTTGAGACTGTGATCTCGCAATTGGTGCGTACGGTGTTTGGCGGCAGAGATTTGCTGTACTACCTCGCTGTGGGCGCCACGACCGCAATTCTGTTCATGGCGGCCAACACAGCCTTTGCCGGTTTCCCACGCCTCGGTGCCATGGTGGCGGGCGACGGTTTCTTGCCGCGCCAACTCAGCTACCGCGGCAGTCGCCTCGTATATTCACGCGGTGTTGTGCTGCTGGCGCTGGTGGCCTCACTGCTGATCGTCGTGTTCCGCGCGCGTGTGTCCGGCCTGATCCCCTTGTACGCCATTGGTGTTTTCTTATCGTTCACCCTGTCGCAAACGGGTATGGCGCGCCGCTGGTGGAAGGTGAGCAAGATCAAGCCGGGTAAGAATAAAAAAGGCACCCGCGCCCTTCAAACTGAGGGCGAGGTGCTTGCCTTTGATCGCCATTGGCGCACAAAGATGGCCGTCAATAGCTTCGGCGCGGTGTGCACCGGTGTGGTGATGCTGGTCTTTGTCATCACTAAATTTCAGGAAGGCGCCTGGCTGGTCTTGCTCCTGCTGCCAGTGCTGATGGCATGCTTCCAGGCGGTGCATCACCATTACAAAGACCTGGCCAGCCGCCTGACCCTGGAAGGCTTCAAAGTCCCGGCGCCCATCCGGCACCAGAAGGTCATCATGCCCATTTCAGGCGTGCATCGCGGCACCCTCAGTGCCTTGCGCTACGCGCAATCACTGAGCAAAGATGTGACGGTGTTGCATGTAGCCGTGGATGCTGAGGCTGGTGAGAAGGTCTTGCTGAAGTGGCAGAAATGGGCGCCGGATGTAAACCTGGTTGTGCTGGGCTCGCCATACCGCCTCCTGCTGGAGCCGATCTTGCGTTATGTGCGCAATGCAGCAGAGCATCGCAAGCCCAATGAGATCATTACCGTGGTGGTGCCAGAATTCCTGCCGCGTGTTTGGTGGCACAGTTGGCTGCACACGCGTGCCGCTCAACTGCTGCGCATGCGCCTGCTGTTCACGGATGGGGTGGTGGTTGTGGAAGTGCCTTACGTGGTCGACTGACCCCCGCAGGTCTGTTCTGGGCGGGCCGGTCTTAGACCGGCCCCTACGGATTGCAACAGCGCTATAGGATGGTTAAGTTGCGCGGGGTCTAGGCTGCAGTAGGAAACACCTCGGCAAGCATACAGCGGGCGCTGCCGCCGCCCACCGTCTCGATGACATTGATCTGTACTGGCAACAGCTCGCCATACTTGGCGAGCTGTTGTTTCTGCTCTTCAGTAAAAGCGTCATAGGCCGACTGTGATAGCACGATCAGCCGCTCGTCCGCGGTGTTCTTGATGTGCAGAATGTTGGCGGTGAAGGCATAGACCTGTTCGAGGGTTACCGCGATCAACTCGCGTCCGTGAGCGGTCAGCTTGGTCTCAAGCATGGCGCACTCGGTTTTGTCCTTCACCGCTTCCAAGCAGCACACCGCAAAGCCCTCACCGATGCTTAGCATCACGTTGGTGTGGTAGATCGGCAGGCTGTCCTTGTCATAGGCATGGAAGAACACGCCCTCGTAGCCCATCGCCTGGCACCAGGCGTCAAAGGCTTGCCGCGTGGTGCGCGGCGAGGCCATGGCGAAGGCCACCTTGTGCGCCCGGTCCAGCACCAGGCTGCCGGTGCCCTCCAGGATCTCGCCGCTGGCTTCCATCGCAGAAAAATCGTGAATATCTGCCGCCTGGCTGCCGGCCTCGGCCAGCAGGCGGCTGAGCGCCTCCGGCTGCCGTTCAGCGCGCCGGTTGGGCGTCAGCATCGGGTACAGGGCCATGCGCCCATCGGCGTGCAGCGAGAACCAGTTGTTGGGGAACACGGCATCTGGCGTCACCGCATCCGTGCGTGAGGGCAACACAAGCACCTGCACGCCGCGGGCGCGCAACGCCACCACCATGCCGTTGAACTCGGCCAGCGCCGCATTCCGCAGGGCCTCGGCGGCCTGCTGCGGCTTGTTCTGGAATACGTTGGTCTCCGCTGTTTCCGGATTGTAGCCAAACTGGTCTGGGCTGATCATGACCACGGTGTCGGTGAGCTGCGTGCTATTTGTCATGCCTCGCATGATAGTGTGGGGCGGGGCGAATGTAAACCCCTCACCCCATTGACTTCTGGTTGAGCAGTTTATGTTCTCCCCTCTCCCTTAGGGAGAGGGGACGGGGCGAGGGAGCCAAAGCACGGACGAAGCAATCTGAAGTTGTAGAAGGCAGATTGCTTCGCTTCGCTCGCAATGACATTTCTTGTGGCTTGACAATCCCGCCTACAACCACTATCCTCTAGACATGCAAACCCAAGAAGCCCACGTGGTCTTCTTCCCGGTCCCTAGCACGGCCTTGTGCCTTCCTCACCCTGCTTTGGGCTATTGCGCTGCATAGCAGCGCGGCGCTGCTACGCAGCGCTTACGTCTAGTGAACCGCCACGCCCCGAGCAATCTCGGGGCGTTTTGCTTTTATATGTACAGGAGATGAATTATGAAAATGAGTCACATGTTTGGCACCACCATGCGCCAGGCGCCTTCTGAGGCTGAGACCACCAGCCACCAGTTGCTGGTGCGCGCCGGCTTCATCCGCCAGCTGGGCGCGGGCATCTACTCGCTCATGCCGATGGGCAAGCGCTCCATCGACAAGATCGAGAACATTATGCGCGCTGAAATGAACGCCATCGGCGGGCAGGAGCTGTTCATGCCTGTGGTGCACCCGGCCGACCTGTGGCAGGAGACCGGGCGCTGGTACCAGATCGGCGATGAAATGAGCCGCTTCAAGGATCGCAAGGACCATGACATGGTGCTGGCCATGACCCATGAAGAAGTCGTGGCAGACCTGGCGCGCCGTGAAGTGCAGTCGTACAAACAGCTGCCCATGCTCGTCTATCACATCCAGACCAAATGGCGCGATGATCCCCGCCCGCGTGCTGGCCTGATCCGCGTGCGCGAGTTCACCATGAAAGACAGTTACAGTCTGGATGCAGACGAGGCTGGGCTGGACGTGCAGTACCGCGCTCACTACCAGGCGTACTTCAACATCTTCCGCCGCGCCGGCTTGCCGGTCATCAGTGTAGGCGCCGATGTCGGCATGATGGGCGGCAGCCTGGCCCACGAATACATGTACCTGACACCGGTCGGTGAGGACACGCTGGTGCTGTGTGATGCTTGCGGCTACCGCGCCAACCGCCAGATCGCCCGCTTCCGTAAAGACCAGCCCGCTGCCGAAGACGCTGCCGTGTTGGAAAAAGTCGCCACGCCCGGCGTCAGCACTATCGAAGCGCTGGCTAACTTCCTGAGCATCCCCAAGGCCAAGACGGCCAAGGCTGTGTTCATGACCGCCACGTTCAAAGGCGACGAGGGTGACAGCCAGAAGCTCGTCTTCGCCGTGGTGCGTGGCGACATGGAGGTCAACGAGACCAAGCTCACCAACGCCATCCAGGCCGCCGAGCTACGCCCAGCCCACGAAGAAGAGATTCGCGCTATCGGTGCCGCGCCCGGCTACGCCTCGCCGATCGGCTTGCAAGGCGCGCTCATTGTGGTGGATGAGCTGGTCGAGCGCTCCGCCAACCTGGTCGCCGGCGCCAACGAGGAAGGCTTCCACTACCTCAACACCAACTACGGCCGTGACTACAAGGCTGATATTGTGGCTGACATCGTGGCCGCCGAAGACGGCTACGCTTGTATGAACTGCGGCCAGCCGCTGCGCACTTCACGCGGCGTCGAGGTCGGCAATATCTTCAAGCTTGGCACGCGCTACTCAGCCTCGCTGGGCGCCAACTTCCTCGACGCCGAAGGCGCCGAGCGACCCGTGGTGATGGGCTCGTATGGCATCGGCTCCGGCCGCATGCTGGCCTGCATCGCCGAGGAGCACAATGACGAGAAGGGCCTGATATGGCCCATCACCACCGCGCCCTACGAGGTGCACCTGGTCAGCCTGCGCGGCGGTGAAGCCATTGCTGCCGAGCTCTACGAGGAGCTGCGCATCGCCGGGCTGGACGTACTGTTCGATGATCGCGACGAGTCACCCGGCGTCAAATTCAACGATGCTGACCTCATCGGCCTGCCCATTCGCCTCACCGTCAGCGAGCGTTCGCTGCAAGCGGGCGGCGTGGAGTTCAAGCTGCGCCGCGATGCTGAGCGCAGCATCGTGCCCCAGAACCAGGCCGTGCGAGCCACAGTGGACGCAGTGGGGGCGTTGCTGGCTGAGATCGAAGCTGCCATCGTCCCCGTGCCCTTCGAGGACTAAATGGCGACGGGGAGCGCATCGCCCGGCAAGCGCATCGCGCTGGCGCTCGGCGGCGGCGGTTCGCGCGGCGGGGCACACATCGGCGTATTGCGCGCTCTGGAGCGTGAAGGCGTCAGCGTGGCTGCCTTGGCTGGCACCAGCATCGGCGCCCTAGTCGGCGCGTTGTACCTGGCCGGCCACAGCCCGGACGAGATCGCGCAAGCCTCGGCCGCCATGCAGCACCGGCGCCTGTTCCGCCGCGGCCGCGGCGAGCAGGGCGATGGCTTCCGCGGGCTGGACGGCATGCGCAGCTTTCTTGAAGGCATGCTGGGTGACCGCACCATCGAAACGCTGCGCGCACCCTATGCCGCCACCGCAGTAGACCTCAATACCGGTGTAGACGTCGTGCTGCGTACTGGCCCGGTGGTGGATGCCGTGCTGGCCGCTATCGCCTTCCCGGGCATCTTTCCCTCAAAGGCGATCGGCCAGCACGCCCTGGTGGACGGGGCCATCAGCACGCCGCTGCCGATCGCCCTGGCGCGCAGTCTGATGCCTGGGCTGCCGGTGGTGGCCGTCTCGCTCTCTGGCGGGCCGCTGAACGCAAGCCAGCCGATCTCTGGCAATAGCGATCTCACTGGCATGGGCGGCCTGGCGCGTTTGCGCCGCCTGCGCTGGGTGCGTGCCCTCGGTAACTTCAGCCGCGCCTTTGGCATCACGCGTAAGAATTTGGAGCAGGCGCGCATCCAAATAGAGCAGCCCGACCTGCTGCTGTACCCGGCGGTGCGCGGTATCTCGCTGCTTGATCGCGTGGATGTGCACGAGCTTGCCCGCCGCGGCGAGCAAGCTGTGGCCGATGCGCTGCCCCAACTCCACGCCCTGTTCGAGGACTAATGCTCGCTGATCTGCAAGACCTGACCGTAAACGATTGGACGCTCAAAGTACGCCAGCCTGCCGGTGACGGGCCGCACCCAGTGATCCTGCTCATCCACGGCTGGACCGGGGATGAGCGCTCCATGTGGGTCTTCGCGCCGCGCCTGCCTAAGAATGCGCTGCTGATCGCGCCGCGCGCACCGTATCCCTCCCAGCATCCTGAGATCGCCGGCTACAGCTGGGTGCAGGAACGCGTCGATGGCTTCAGCCGCCTGGAAATGTTCGCACCCGCCGTAGCCGCCTTCGAAACCTTGCTGGCCGAGCTGCCGGCTCATTTCCCCCAGGCCGATTTTTCGAGCTTCGGTATGGCAGGCTTCAGCCAGGGCTCTGCCTTTAGCGTGGCGTACGCTGTGCGCAACGCGGCCCGCGTACAGCGGTTGGCTATGCTGGCCGGCTTCCTGCCGGAAGACAGCCAGGCGGCTTTGCCCGCCTTGGCAGGCAAGCCCATCTTCATCGCTCACGGCACACAAGACCAGACTGTGCCGCTGGCGCGCGCCCACGCCGCGCGTGACCAGCTGGCCGCCGCCGGGGCCCAGGTGCGCTACTGCGAATCCGAAGTGGGGCATAAGCTCGGCGCTAATTGTGTGTCGGAATTAGCAAATTTTTTTGCTGACTAATAGACTAATCAACCAGTCGACTGGTCGATTGGTCGCTTAGTCCCTTCATAACCGCCATTGTATAATCATCCTCATGACAGATGCCGCGCTCAAAGCCCAATTGGAAGAGCTGCGCAAGACCATCAACGAGCACAATTATCGCTACCACGTGCTCGACCAGCCCTCCATCTCTGATGCTGAATACGACAAGTTGCTCAACCAGCTGCGTGCCATCGAAACCGAGCACCCTGAGTGGATCACGCCCGATTCGCCCACCCAGCGCGCCGGCGCCGAACCGTCTCCCAAGTTCGCCAAAGTAGCCCATCCCGCGCCTATCCTTAGCCTCGGCAATGCCTTTGACGAGGCCGACTTGCGTGCCTGGCTTGAGCGCATCAGCCGCCTGGATGAGCGCGTGCGCAAGGCCAGCTTCGTAGCCGAGCCTAAGCTGGATGGCCTCAGCGTGGTGCTGCACTATAAAGACGGCCTCTTCGTCCAGGGCGCTACGCGCGGCAATGGCGATGTGGGCGAAGATGTGACCGCCAACTTGCGCACCCTGCGCAAGCTGCCGCTGCGCATCCCGGCCACTGGCGGCGGCCCGCAGCCGCCAGCCGACCTGTTCGTGCGCGGTGAGGTCTTCTTCTTCAAGAAAGACTTCGAAGCGCTCAACAAACGCCAGTCCGAGAGCGGCGAGCGCATTTACCAGACCGCCCGCAACACCGCCGCTGGCACCCTGCGCCAGTTGGATCCTAGCATCACCGCCTCGCGCGCCCTGACCTTCTACGTCTACAACATCCTCGCCGCCGATAGCGCAGTCAATTTGCCCACCACCCAATGGGAGACGCTGCAGTATCTGGCTGCGCTTGGCTTCCCCACTGCGCCTGAATCCGTGCTGTGCAAGGACCTGGAGGACGTGGTGGCGGCCTACAAGCAGTGGGAAGCCGGGCGCGATGCGCTGCCTTATGAAGTGGATGGCATGGTGGTCAAGCTAAATGACCTGGCTCTGTATAGCGATCTTGGCGTCGTTGGCAAAGACCCGCGCGGCGCGATTGCCTATAAATTCCCCGCGCTCGAAGTCACCACCCAACTGCTCGATATCGGCGTCAATGTCGGCCGGACAGGCGTGCTCACGCCGTATGCCATGCTGGAGCCGGTCGAGATCGGCGGCGTGATCGTCAAGCAGGCCACCCTGCACAACTTTGACTTCATTGCCGAGAAGGACATTCGCATCGGTGACCGCGTGCTGGTCAAGCGCGCCGGTGATGTGATTCCGTACGTCATCGGCCCCGTGCTCGCTGAGCGCAAGCGCGGCGCCCGCAAATACCAGCCGCCCAAAGCCTGCCCTGTGTGCGGTGAGCCCGTGGAGACCGTCGAAGACGAAGTGGCTTGGTACTGTGTCAACGCCGCCTGCCCAGAGCAGATCGTGCGCAATGTGGAGCACTTCGTCGCTGTGTTGGATGTAGTCGGCATGGGCGAGAAGATCGTTGCTCAGCTCAATGCCGCCGGCATGGTCAAAGACGTGGCCGACTTGTTCTCGCTGACGCGTGACGACCTGCTCAGCCTGGAAGGGTTTGCCGATAAGAAGGCTGATAATCTCATCGCTTCCATCGAGGCGGCCCGCGGCCGTTCGTTACATCTTGTTATCCTGGCTCTCGGCATCCGCGGAGTAGGCTGGGTGATGGCCGCTGCGCTGGCCACCAAATACCGCGACCTGGACGAGCTATCCAAGGCCAACACACAAGACATCGACGACATTGAGGGCATTGGCCCCAGCATTGCCGAAGCCATTACGGACTGGTTTGCCCAGCCCAGCAACCAGGCCGTGCTCGCCAAGCTAAAAAAGGCGGCCGTCTGGCCGCGTAGCGAGCCACGCAAGGCGCCTAGTGGCCCGCAGCCTTTTGCTGGGCTCACCTTCGTCGTCACCGGCACGCTGCCTACCTTCAGCCGCAAAGAGGCGGGTGAATTCATTGAGGCGCATGGCGGCAAGGTCTCCGGCTCGGTGAGCAAGAAGACCAGTTATCTGGTGGTCGGCGAAGATGCTGGTTCCAAATTGGATAAAGCGCGCGAATTGGGTGTACAAATACTGGATGAAGCTGCGTTAAAGCAGTTGGCACAACAGTAAAGCAAAACTAGGAGAGCTCATGAACTTCCCACTGCAATTCAGTTTCAAGATCCTGGCCATCGCCAGTCAAATTCAAGTTGTGGATGCTGGTGGCAGCACGCTGGCCTACTTGAAGCAAAAATTGCTCAAGCTGCGCGAGGATATTGATATTTACGCAGATTCGCAGCAAACCCAGCTGCTATACAACATCAAGGCTGACCGTATCATTGATTTTTCGGCGCGCTACACCTTCACGGATGGTTCTGGCAAGGTCTTGGGTTACATCAAGCGCCAGGGTATGCGCTCGTTGTGGAAGGCCAACTATCACATCTTTGATGCCGCAGAGAACCACGTCATGTCCATCAATGAGGAAAATGGCTGGGTCAAAGTATGGGACTCGCTGTTTGGCGAGATCCCCGTGATCGGCGTGCTTAGTGGGTACCTCTTTCACCCCGCCTACCTCGTTACGGATGCCAGTGGCGCCCAGTTGGCCCGTTTGGAGAAGCAGCCCGCCTTCTTTGAGGGCAAGTTCCAGTTGGACAAAGCTGCCGCGCTCAAGGCCTCTGATGAGGTCCTGGTGCTGCTCAGTGTGTTGATGATGACGCTTTTGGAGCGCGCGCGCGGGTAGGGCAGCAGAACGGGCGCAGCAGGTTATGCTGCACGGTGCACAGCTTACGTTGACAGCACCTGCCGCGTAAGCTAAACTGACCCCTCGCAAAGGAACACGAATGACATCTCCACGCTTAGAAGACGCAATCAGTAAACGCATCGACGGTTTTGCCGAGCGTATCCGCCTGCTCAAAGAAGCCGGTCTCTACTATTACAACCAGCCCATCACCGAAATGATGGATGAGTCCAAGGTGCTGGTGCGCGGCCGCGTCATGCAGATGTACGCCTCCTACAGCTACCTCGGCCTGATCGGCCACCCGCGCATTAACGAGGCGGCAAAGGCCGCCGTGGATCGCTACGGTACAGGTACGCATGGCGTGCGCACCCTGGCCGGTACGCTGGATATCCACAATGAGCTGGAAGAGACGATTGCGAGCTTCAAAGGCACCGAAACGGCCATCACATACACTTCTGGTTATGCCACCAATCTCACCGTGGTTTCCACGCTGCTAGGCCGGCATGACTATGTGTTCTCAGACCGCCTGAACCATGCCAGCATCGTAGATGGCTGCATGATGTCTGGCGCCAAGTTTGTGCGCTTTAAACACAATGACCTCAACGATCTGGAGCGTGTGCTCGAGGAGGCGCCAGCCTCTGCCGCCAAGCTCATCATCGCGGACTCCGTCTTCAGCATGGATGGCGACATTATTGACCTGCCGCGCATCGTTGAACTCTCGCGCAAGCACCACGCCTGGCTCATGATCGATGAGGCGCACTCCATCGGTGTGCTCGGCAAGACTGGCCGCGGTATCGAAGAGCACTTCGGGATGGAAGGCGCCATCGACATCAAGATGGGCACGCTCAGCAAGACCATCCCCTCGGTGGGTGGCTACATTGCCGGCAACCACGACATGATCAACTACCTGCGCCACGCCAGCCGTGCCTATATCTTCTCCGCCGCCTTGCCGCCTGCCCAGGCGGCCGCCGCCAACGAAGCCTTCAAAGTCATCCTGGATGAGCCCTGGCGTATTGAGAAACTGACCACCAACGGTACCCAGTTCATCCAGGGCTTGCAGAGCCGTGGCTTTGACACCATGCTCACCGAAACGGCCATTGTGCCGGTACTGTGTGGCGAGGATGATCTGGCCTACGCGCTCACCCGCAACGTGCAGGAGCGCGATATCTTCGTGCTGCCCGTGGTGTCCCCGGCGGTGGAGCAGGGCAAAGCCCGCCTGCGTGCCACGGTCACCGCAGCCCATGAGACCGCCGACATTGAGCGCGCCATGGATATCATTGCCGAAGAGGGCAAGGCACTTGGCATTTTGAAGTAGAATAAGTGTTCGCCAATCAATAAAAAGCCGTTGCGAAGCAACGGCTTTTTTATTCGTAGGAAACAGGAATGAAGAAAGCACAAAAGCAAAAAGTCTTTTATTCGCTGCTGGGTAACAACCTGGTGGCCTCCATCACTAACAGTACCGTGTGGTTTGCCATCATCTTCTATGCCTACCTGGAAACGCAATCCGTGCTGGTCACCTCGATCATGGGCGGCTTGTACCTCGTGCTTGTGGCCGTCTCCGGCTTCTGGCTGGGCTCGCTAGTGGACCACAACAAAAAGAAGAGCATGATGCTGGTTTCCAGCTTGGTCTCGTTCGTCATGTTCGCCATCTGTTTTGTGGTGTACCAGACCGCGGCGCCTGGGGAGTTCGCTCACATCGACAGCGTGCGTTTGTGGGTCATCGCCGTGCTGGTGCTGGTGGGCATGATCTCTGGCAACATTCGCGGCATCGCCATGCCTACGCTGGTCACACTGCTCTTCGCTGCCAAGGAGCGCGAGCGCGCCAATGGCCTGGTGGGCACCGTCTTCGGTGTGTCGTTCCTCACGACTTCGGTCATCAGTGGCCTGCTGGTCGGCCAGGCAGGCATGCACTGGGTCTTTATGCTGGCGATGGTGATGACGGTGCTAGCCATCGCTCACTTGTGGACCATTCCCGTGCCCGAGAACAAGATCGTCCATGTGGAAGGCGGTGCGCCCAAATCGGTCGATTTGCGCGGCACCTACAAGCTCATTACCGCTGTTCCCGGTTTGGCCGCCCTCATCCTTTTCACCACCTTCAACAATTTGCTGGGCGGCGTGTTCATGTCCCTGATGGATGCCTATGGCCTCTCCATGATGTCGGTGGAGGCTTGGGGTTTCCTGTGGGGCATCGTCAGCACCGGCTTCATCATTGGCGGGCTGCTCATCGCCCGCTTTGGCCTGGGCGGCAAGCCGCTGCGCGCCTTGTTTGGCGCCAACCTGGTGATCTGGTTCATCTCGTCCATCTTCACCATCCAGCCATCCATTGTGCTGATGACCATCGGCCTGCTGATCTACCTGACCGTAGTGCCGTTCATCGAAGCGGCCGAGCACACCATCATCCAACGTGTGGTGCCGCAAGCTCGTCAGGGCCGCGTGTTTGGCTTCGCCCAGAGCGTGGAGCTGGCGGCCGCGCCGCTGACCTCCTTCCTCATCGGCCCCATCGCCGAGTTTTACTTCATCCCCTTCATGACCGATGGGGCAGGAGTGGAGCTGATTGGCAGTTGGTTCGGCACAGGCCTGGCCCGCGGTATGGCCCTGGTCTTCACTGTCACCGGCATCATCGGTTTCATCGTCACCATGATTGCCATGCGCTCCAAACCCTACAAGCTGCTGGCGGCGCGCTACGCCAAGGGTGAGAAGGCACAAGCTGCCTAGCCCAGCAGCGATTGTCTACCATTTGTCTTTGCGAGGTGGCCGACGGCCACCGAAGCAATCCCCAACTCTCTTTGCACTTCAGCTTGGGGGTTGCTTCGTCTGCGCTGCTGTGCAGTGCATCCTCGCAAAGACTGGTAGAGAGTTTTTTGCATTCGGTCCTTTATCTGTCGCCAGGTTATCCATAGCGCTTTGTGTTCTTTGTGCCTTTGTGGTTAACTAGCCTTCCATGCCTCAGCCCAAACTCATCCTCGCCCCCGGCCGTGAGCGCTCGCTAGAGCGCCGCCACCCGTGGGTCTTCGCCAGCGCCGTCGCCCGCGTGGAAGGCGCGCCGCAGTCCGGTGACACCGTTGACATCGTGTCCGCCCGCGGCCAGTTTCTGGCGCGTGCCGCGTATAGCCATCCCTCACAAATCCGCGCCCGGGTTTGGTCCTGGAACTCGGATGAAGCCATTGACGCCGCGTTCCTCCGGCGCCGCCTGGCGGCCGCCATCGCTTCGCGCCGCATGCTGAATCTGCCCAGTGACGGCATGCGCCTCGTCCACGCTGAGTCGGATGGGCTGCCTGGTGTGGTGGTGGACCAATACGGCAACGCCCTCGTGCTGCAGTGCCTGAGTTGGGGCGCCGAGCGCTGGCGCGAGCCGGTAGCCGACGCCCTGATGGAGCTGTGCCAGCCCGAAGTCATCATCGAGCGTTCGGATGCCGATGTGCGCGAGCTGGAAGGCCTGCCGCCGCGGGTAGGCTTACTACGCGGCAAACAGCCCACCGGGCCGCTGCTGGTGACCGAAGCCGGTCTGCAATTCGAAGTGGACTTAAGCGGCGGACACAAGACTGGCTTCTATCTCGACCAGTGCGCCAACCGCATGCTGGCGGGCAGCCTGGCCGCTGGTCGTGAGGTGCTGGACTGCTTCTCGTACACTGGCGGCTTTGCTGCTCAGGCACTACGCGGCGGGGCGGCCCATGTGACCCTGGTGGATGATTCCGCCGCCGCCCTGGAACTGGCGGCCCGCAACCTAGCACACAACAGCCTGCCCGCAGGCAAGGCTGAGTTCATTGACGGCGATGCCTTCCAGGTGTTGCGCCGTTTCCGTGATGCGGGTCGCCAGTTCGATATGGTCATTCTCGACCCGCCCAAGTTCGCCCCCACACGTGCCACCGCCGAGCGGGCGGCGCGTGGCTACAAAGACATCAATCTGTTGGCGCTCAAACTGCTGCGGCTCGGCGGCCTCTTGCTCACTTTCTCGTGCTCGGGTGGTGTGGATGCGGCGCTGTTCCAGAAGATCGTGGCGGGGGCCGCCTTGGATGCGGGCGTCGATGCTCGCATCCTGCACCGTATGAGCCAGGGTGGTGATCACCCCGTGGCACTCAACTTCCCCGAAGGGGAGTATCTAAAGGGATTAGTAATAGAGGTCTCATAGTGAGTGATGAGTGACTAGTGAACAGTGATCAGGAAAAAGTAGCCTGGCAAGGCAGGCAAGATTTGTAGGGGCCGGTCTAAGACCGGCCCGCCTAAGTGCTAGAGCGACTCAATAGTTGGGCAGGTTGCACGCTGCTACGCAGCACAACCTGCCCACTATTGCTTGTTTATCTTGGCTACTAGAGCCAGTCAAAATGTCAACCCCCTGCTCACTCATCACTGCTCACCATTCACTGCTTTACGCCGACGCCCCGCTGTAATTCCTAAGTCCCAGCATCCAAAGGCGGCGGGTGATGAACAGCGCCACCAGCGTGAACACAAACGTACCTGCCAGCAGTTGCGGCGTTAGCCGCCCAGTCAGCGCTTCGGCCGGCACGGTGACGGCGAACGCCACCGGGATGAGATAGGTCAGGCCCAGGCGCAGCCAATCGGGGTAAATGCCCACCGGCCAGCGCCCGGCTTGGAAGATGCTCTGCATCATCTCCATCAGCTCCCACACCCGTACGAACCAGAACGAGAGGATGGAGGCAAGCAGCAGCACGCAGTACAGCAATATCATGCCCATGACCAGCGTGGATGCAAAGGCGAAGGCCAGCCACCAACTGGCTTCCAGCCCCATGCGCGCAATGGCTACGCTCAACACAGCGATACCCAGCACCACGTCCACCAGGCGCCAAATTGCCACCACGCGCACGCTGATAAGTACCTGCGAGTCCTCCGGCTTGGTCAGTGTGAAGTCCAGGCGGCCTTCGCGCACATCTTCCATAAACGCCCACATGTTCGGGATCACCAGGCTGCCAATCAGCCCGCCCATCAGCACAAACACGCCGTAAATCGCCAGCAGCTCCGCCTGGGACCAACCGCCCAGCGTGTCGGTATAGCTGTACACCACGTTAAGCACAATCAGACCGGTGCCCAAAGACAAGCCGGATTGCAGCACTTGCATAAAAAAGTTGGCGCGGTATTGCACTTCATTAAGCACGCTGATGCGTGCAAACAAGCCAAAAAGTTTTAAAGGTCTAAGCATGTTAGCTCCCAACTGCCGTGAAGCGCTTCACGGCCAGTTTCCATATCAGGCGCACCAGCGAATAGCCGCCGGTAATCCAGGCCAGTTGGATCAGCACGCCCGGCCAAAACTCCGCCAGGCTCACGCGCCCCAGCAGCACCTCGATGGGGAAGTAAAAGGTCCACTGGAACGGCAGAAAGTTAGCCACGTTCTGCGCCCAGGCGGGCATCACTTCCAGCGGCACCAGGCGGCCGGAGAACAGCAGCTCGGCGGCAAAGTAGAGTTCAAACAATGCATCTACCCGCTCCGTCCAAAAGCACACCAGACCCAGCAGCCACATAAAAAAGAAACGCACAAAGAATGCCAGCATCAGCACCACCGGGAAGGCCAGCACCTGCCAGGGGTCTGGGCTGATCTCTGGCTTGAACAGCAGCCACAGCAGGAAGCCCATCGGCAGCCAGTACAGGGTTTGAGGAACCTTGTAGCCCAGGTAATAACCCAGGTCTGGTAGCAGCGGGTGCACTGGCCGCAGCAGCTCGGCGGCCAGGCGGCCCTCCTTGATGCGCCAGTGGAAGCCGTGCGGGCCAATCGCCAGGTTGAACTGGCGCACCAGCGTCCAGATGATGTAATATCCCGCAAACTGCGCCGCGGTGTAGCCGCCGATCGCGCCACCCTGCGAGTTGGCCACGGAGCTCCACACCACCAGGTAGATCACCGGCTCGATGAGGATGTGCACCATGAACATCATGTTGGCTGCTGGATACTGCAGCTGTTCGATGATGGCCTGGCGCGCCGCCACAGCGTACATTTGGAGGTAACCACGCAGGCTCATGCGGCTGCGGGGGTGTGATGTAGTGATGTTTTCGTTAAGGCCCATATGTTATGTTCCTACCGCCGTGAAGTGTTGCACAGCCTGTTTCCACAAAAGTTGCAAAAGCAAAAAGATGCCTGCTACCCAGGCTGCCTGGGTCAGCGCGCCGCTCACAAACTGGCTGGCGCTCATGCGGCCAAGCAGGCTCTCAATGGGAAAGTAAAAGGTCCACTGAAAGGGCAGCCAGGCAGCCGCGTTCTGCACCCAGGCGGGCATCACTTCCAGCGGCACCAGCCGCCCCGAGAAGATCAACTCGGCGGCAAAGTATGATTCAAACACGCCGTCCACACGCTCAGTCCAGAAGCACACCAGGCCCAGACCCCACAGCAGCAGAAAGCGCAGCAAGAAGGCAAGCATCAGCGCTACCGGGAAGGCAAGTACATGCCAGGGTTCCGGACTGAGTTCTGGACGGAAGGCGAGCCAGAGTAGCGCTGCAACCGGCAGCCAGTACAGCGTTTGCGGCACTTTGAAGCCCAGCCAGTATCCAAAATCTGTCTGGATGGGGTGGATGGGACGCAGCAACTCGCCGGCCAAACGGCCTTCCTTGATGCGCCAGTGAAAGCTATTGGGCGAGAGGCTCAGGTTGAACTGGCGAACCAGCGTCCATACCATGTAGTAGCCCGCAAACTGGGCGGCCGTGTACCCGGCCACTTGCCCGCCCTGCGCCTCGGCTACCGCGCTCCATACCACCAGATAGATGACGGGTTCAATCACCAGATGCACCATGAACATCAGATTGGCGGCGCGATACTGCAACTGCTCCATCACCGCCATGCGCCCGGCCGCCGTGTAGATCCGCAGCAGGCTTGTACTGCTCAGGCTCATGGCTTTTCCTCGGGCGTATCGAACACGCTCTCGATGACTTCTTCGATCGGCGGGTCATCCACCGTCAGATCCGTCACCGGCAGGTCGGCCAGCAGGCGCGCCGTCACCTGGGGCGCGTCGGACTTGGCCACGCGCAGCACCACACGATTCGGCTCCTGAGTGACCACGGTGCCGTACTTGGCCATGTCTGGGGTCTTGCCGTTCATGTCGCTCATGGTCAGCACCAGAGTCTTCATGGCGGAGAAGCGTTCCACCAGTGCGGTCAGCTCACCGTCAAAGAGCAGCTTGCCGTGGTGAATGACAATCACGCGCTTGCACAGCGCCTGGACGTCCGCCATGTAGTGGCTGGTGAGCAGCACGGTGGCGTTGTAGCGCTGGTTGTACTCCTGAATGAAGGCGCGGATACGGCGCTGCATGGTCACGTCCAGGCCGATGGTCGGCTCATCCAGAAAGAGCACATTGGGCTGGTGGAGCAGTGCGCCCACCATCTCCGCCTTCATGCGCTCGCCCAGAGAGAGGTTGCGCACCGGCTTCTTGACCAGCTCCTTGAGTTGCATGATCTCGATCATTTCATCGCGCGCCTGTTTGAACTGCTCTTGAGGAATGCCGTAGATGGCGCGATACAGGTCATACGAGTCGATGGCCGGGATGTCCCAGTTCAGTTGGCTGCGCTGGCCCATCACCAGCGTGATTTGCTGCAGGAACTCGCGCTGGCGTTTTTGGGGCACATGGCCCGCCACGCTCAGCTCGCCCGCGGTGGGGTAGAGCAAGCCAGACAGCATTTTCAGCGTAGTGGTCTTGCCTGCGCCGTTCGGGCCAAGGAAGCCCACGATCTCGCCCGGCTCAATCTGGAAACTGATGCCGTCTACTGCGTGTACATCTTTGGTCTTGCGCGCCACGAGACTCTTGATGGCAGCCTTGAGCCCGGCCTCGCGCTCGGGGACTTTGTATGTTTTGCGCAATTCTTTTACAACAATGCTATGAGAGCTCACTTGGTCCTCCGTAGCTCATGAATGAAAACAAACGTTCTATTATCGTAACACATGCCTTTTGCCATTCTCACGTTACAAATCCTGCACAGGCAACAAAAAACCGCAGGAACATCTCCTGCGGTGCATACAGCGTCAAAAGACGCCTGGTAGCGAGCTGGGTTTACAGCGCGACCTCAGGAGGCAGAGTTATACAGCGAATCAACTGGTTGTTCGTCATGGCACTGACTCCTTTCGTTGGGATGGCTAAGCATACGCCCAATCCGCTGGCTTGTCAATAAAAAAGGCCTGTGCAATTTTTTGCACAGGCCTTTGATTTAGGTGCTCAGGGTTAGGGGACTGGATTGTTGGGGAAGCTGCCTTCAGGCGCGTACCAGTCTTGCGGGTCGATGCCGCTCACGGCCTGGCCGCTCTTGATCTCGATCACCACCAGGCTGTGGTCGGTGCAGCTCACGCTCAGGCCGCAGGGCACGGCCGGGGTGTAGCCGCCAGCCAGCCCTTGGGTATAGGCCACCACCTGGTATTCGCCGGGCGGCAGGTTGTTGATCTGATAGAAGCTTACGCCGTCGCTGGTGGTCGCGTAGTAATACGTGCCGGGTTGCGAGACGCTCCAGGCGACGATCGTCTGGGCGGGGATGAAGCTGCTAGGGTAGCTCAGATTGCCGGAGATACTGCCGGGGTCGTTGGCTTCTTGTGCAGGCGGCTGTACGCCAGGCGGGTAGGGGACATCACCGGGCTGGCCATACCAGTCGCACACTTCGATGCCGCCGGTGGTGCTGCCGCTGGTCACATCAAAGGTCACCAGCGAATGATCCGTGCATTCCACAGACAGGCCGCAGGCCACAGCCTGCGAATAGCTGCCGCCAAACTCGAAGGCCGGGAGCCAGGCATACGCCGTATAGCTGCCCACTTCCAGCTCCGCGCTGAAGGTCTGCTGGTTGAGGGCGATCGGCACTTCAACCACGGTTGCGCTGTTGGCTGATTGCAGGTACACGGTCATCTCAGGGATGAACGAAGACGGGTAGCACACCTTGCCTTCCACCATGCCGAGCTGTAAGGTGGTGAGGTCTTGCACTACGGGCGGCTGACCGGCTTCCGCGGTCTGCAGCGCAGCGGCTACCAGCGTAGCCACCGCGGCCTCGTCCGTGGAGTTGCTGGGGGCGCAGCCCGCCAGCAACAGGGCGACGATACAAAGCGGGAGTAAGAAACGAGTAAGCATAGGTCTCCTCGGCACAAGGCCGCTTGCAAAAGTAACTAATTATAGATTGAGCCGTGCAATTTGCACGGCTCAAAAGAGTGGAGATGGCGGGAATCGAACCCGCGTCCGACTGATTAGAATTCTGAACATCTACGAGCGTAGTTGGTTGTTTTGTCGCTGCGAGGCCCACAACCCACAAGGGGGTCCCCGCAGCCAGCCGCTTTGTCTTAGGCGCACGTCACGGCTTTGTGCACAGCACCCCGGCATTGTCTCGCCTGCTCCCACCCAGCCGAGGAGAGGGCGGGGCAGACGCAACTCACGAAGAGTTGGACAGTTCTTAGCTAGCCGGTATTACGCGGCGAGCGGGAGAGCTGCGTAGTCAGTGCGGTTGGCACTTAAGTTTTGCGCTGAGTTAACGAGGTCGGCGCCTCTCGGCTCGCAGTTCAGACTCAGCCTCAATCGTCGAAGCCAGTCATCCCCATACACTCAAAATTATAGCAGGGCGGTGTAGGCACTGTATAAGAGTTTGTTTACCCATAGAAATCGCGCAAAATAGGATTGGTTACCTGCCTTCGTATAGCGCTCGTCATTGCGAGGAGTGTGCTGCGTAGCGGCACAGACGAAGCAATCCCCAAGCGTTATGCCAACTTTGTCATGAAGTATTCCTCCGCTGGATACCCCACCGCTTGCGGTGGGGAGGAAAGCGGAGTTGTTTTCCCTACCTTAGGGGAGGGAAACTGGAGAAAGGGTGGGGGAATTTTTAAGTCGTGTCGCCCTGAGCAGAGCGAAGGGCAATCATAGAGTTGGCAAAAAAAAGTCACTACGCAGATGGTAAGTTGTCTGACTTGGAAGTATTTTTTAGAGAAGCAGGCGAGCCGGGCACAAGGACCAAAGCCCCGCCGCTTGCGGCGGGGTTCGTTACTCCGAATGAGGCCCGCGCCTTTGGCGCGGGCCGAGGAGGAAACCGTTATGGGCTTGTTTAAATCTACTCACATCTGAGGCAACAGAACTGCGTCTTAGCATTTGGATACACACACTTGTATTTGACTTCAGGCTGCTGGATAGAAACTTAGGGTGAAACCGTGGAGCCTACTTAATTCAGGATCGGCTGAATGCCCGCGTTGATACAACTCATCCCTGACCAGATAGGGGCGGGTCTAAGACCCGCCCCTACGCGATTCTGCGTTGACATCACGCAAGTTGGCTGGAGTTCAACATTGAACGTAGGGGGCGTAGCCCCCAACTGGCACTGTCATAAAAACCAGATTGCTTCGTCCGTTTGCCGCTAGCGGCAATACTCCTCGCAATGACTTGCTAAACTACGCCGCCGCAGGCGCACCAGAGGCAGCGATTGCCACCAGCGTCTGTACCGCGGCCCGCACCACGGACGTATCTGGCCCCAGAATCTCAACGCGGTTGCCGTCCTGGTCGGGCAGCCAGAAGCCCGGCTGTCCATCACGCTCGGTTGCTTGTGGCACTTGCTGGCTGCTTTGCACACGCTGCAGCAAGGCCAACCAGCCTGCTTCATCCGGTACGCGGTAGGCGTAGGAGCGCAGACCGGTCATGTCGTCCTCGCGGCGCGGGGCGTTCTGGCTGTGCCAGGTATTGGCGCCCAAGTGGTGATGGTAGCCACCCGCGCTCAGGAACAAGGCGCCTGGCCAATTGAAGATAATGTCCATGCCTAGTAGGTCGTGATAGAAAGTTGCCGCGGTGGCAGTATTGGATACTTGCAGGTGCATGTGCCCAATGTCTGTGCCAGCGTCGATGACACCGGCCTGGGCCGCCGCATGGTCGGCTTCATCTAGCAATTTGTGCAGGTCCAACGGGGCATTGGCCATCTGCAGCTCGCCCGTGCCATCCATGCGCGGCCATTGCTCGCGCGGGCGGTCGCGGTAGATCTCAATGCCGTTATTTTCTGGGTCGGCAAAATAGATCGCTTCGCTCACCAGATGGTCGGATGCGCCTTGCAGCGGCCAGCTCGCCGAAACTACGCGCAAGAAGGTGGTGGCCAGCGTCTTGCGGTCTGTGAAGCGGAAGGCGGTGTGATACAGGCCGCTGCGCTCCTGCGGCTGCAGGCGGGCGCCTTTGTGCTCGGTGAGCGTCAGCAGGGCGGGCAGCTGGCCGTTGGGCGAGAGGCGTGCCACGCCATCGGCCTCATCGATGATCTGGAAACCCATCAGCCCGCTGTAGAAGGCGGTCATGCGGCCCAGGTCGGCCACTTGCAACTCTACATGTGCGATGTGAGTATCCGGGTGTAGTTGAAAAGTTGGAGTATTCATAGTTCTTGACACATAGACGGCTGTCAATTATGCTTTCTTACATAGATGGCCGTCTATCTATTACCTCTTTAGGAAAGGAGTGTGAACATGACTGAAGCGCAATCTCTTTGTGAATGTGGCTGCTGCGGCGATGGCGGTTGTTGCTAGTTTGCGTGGGCAAAAAACCGCCCACGCGTTGGCGTTACTACTCGGCGTACGCCGAGTAACGCCTGGCCCAAACATGGCCGGCTGCTTGCGGCCGGCCATGTTAGTTGCTCGCTTGCAAACGCTCCAGATGCTCGGCCGTGGCGCTTTCCGGCGCAAAGGTGCTGATCAGCTGGCCACAGCACAGGGCCATCTTGTCCTGGTTCAGCGTGTAGTAAGTGTTCTTACCCTCATCACGCACCAGCACCAGCTGCGCCTCGCGTAACAGCGCCAGGTGGTGAGATACCGTGGGCTGGCTCACGTTCACCGTCTGCACGATCTCATTCACGTTCTTCCATTCGCAGCAACAGATCTTCATGATCTGCTGGCGCGTGGGGTCCGCCAACACTTTCGCAAACGCTACCGGGTCCATGCTCTTGGTCTTCATATTGATTGCTCTCTATGCAGTCTACTTGCCTTGGCAGCGAATGTCAATTCGCTTGCTTGCAGGCGTAGGTTTATTTGGCCACAGGTTTCAGCAAGCTCAATTGGTAGAGGCGGACGCTGCAGAGCAGCGTACGCCTCTACATAGCTCGTGTCATTCCGACCGGGTTTGTTCATGTACGCCAGACCGCCGAACCCGTATCAGGGAGGAATCCTTCTCACCATGTCTTCTTTCGCAACCGCCTATCCTTGCATCAGCCACAATGCCATCAAACGACATACTATCTTCAGCCGCACAACTGATATATTCCTCGCATGCGTATCGTCGCCCTCAGTGACCAGGTGCTGGACTTTGTATATACCCCCAGCGTAGTACAACGCTTTGGCCACGTAGACCTGGTGGTGGGCTGTGGCGATCTGCCGTACTACTATCTTGAATTCCTGGTAGATACGCTGCACAAGCCGGTCTTCTTCGTGCGCGGCAACCATGCTGCCCACGTGGAGTACTCCCAAACGCTGGAGCGCAGCGAGCCGTGGGGTGCAGTCGATCTGCATCGCAAGCTCATTCGTCACAAGGGGCTCATCTTCGCCGGGTTTGAAGGCAGCGTACGCTACCGCCGTGGCCCTTTCATGTACACGCAAGGCGAAATGTGGCTGATGGTGTTCGGCATGTTGCCACGCCTGCTTTACAACCGCCTGCGCCATGGCCGCGCCCTGGATGTGCTCGTGACCCACGCCCCCGCTTGGGGTCTTGGCGACCGCCAGGACACCGCCCACCACGGCTTCAAAGCCTTCCGCTGGCTGTTACAGGTCTTCAAGCCGCGCTTGCACCTGCATGGCCACATTCACCTCTATGACCGCGCCGAGCCAGCCATACATCAGTTTGGCCGCACGCAGGTGGTCAATGCTTATGGCTATCAGGAGGTGGCGCTGGATGAGTAACTACCCCTCCGCCATGAATGACTTCAAGCGTGCCCGCGGGCGCGCCGCGTTGCGCAAGCTGCTCGCTCGCCTGGGCGGCAGCCGAGAGGATGATCTGTTGCGCTTTGACGAAGTGCGCAAGATGCTGGGCGGCGTCAGCCAGTTGCCGCGCGGCCTGCATGAGATCCCGCTGGACGCCATCGTGGGCAGTGTTGGCCGCTATGAGGATTTCAACCGCCAGTTCCTGCCGCGCCAGGCCAGCCAGGGCGGCCGCTGGGCGCGCGTGCGCCTGGCAGTCGAGGGCCAGGGCTTGCCGCCGATCGAGGTCTACAAGCTGGGCGGGATCTACTTCGTGTTGGATGGGCACCATCGCGTCTCCGTAGCGCGTGAGGTGGGCGCTAAAACCATCGAAGCCTTCGTTACTGAGGTACCCACTGCGGTTGCGGTCTCTCCGCAAGATGATATTGAGGATTTGATCCTCAAAGCAGAGTTGCACAATTTCACGCAAGACACACAGCTGGCACAAACCCGGCCCGATGTAGATTTCCGCGTCACTATTCCCGGCCGCATCAACGAGCTGCGCGAGCATATTGCCGTGCACCGCTATTACATGGGGATCGAGCAGCAGCGCGAGGTGCCGCTGGAAGAAAGCGCAACCCACTGGGCAGACGAAGTCTATGTGCCCGCCGTGCACACCATCCGCCAGCTCGGCCTGCTGCGTGACTTTCCGCAGCGCACCGAAGCCGATATGTACCTGTGGCTGATGAAGCACCGCGCCGAGCTGGAGAAAGAGCTCGGCTGGAGCTTGGGTGCATCCGAGGCCGCCGCTCATGCCTGGAACCGTCTGGAGGGCAGCCCGCGCCGCTTCGGCGCCCGCGTGCGCCGCTGGCTAAGCACATGGCTGCCGCTGGCGGCTCCGCCGCTACCCACGGAATGGCGCCTGGAGCGCGAAGACCTTGAGGCCGGGCAAAGTCTCTTTCCACGTCTGCTGGTGCCGCTCAGTGGCGACGATGCCAGTTGGACCGCGCTGGATGTTGCTCTGCAGGTGGCGCGCCATGAGCACAGCGAGCTGCGCGGCGTGCATGTCTTGCCCGACGGCCAAGCCAACACCGCCGAAGTAGACCGCCTGCGCGCCGAGTTCGAGCGCAGAGTGGCCGCCGCCGGCTTGCGTGGCAGCCTGGTTGTGGAGAAGGGCAACATTCACCGCCGGGTGGAGGTGCGCAGCCACTGGAGCGATCTGGTCGTGCTGCACCTCAAGCACCCACCTGGGCCGCGTGTCTTCGCGCGCTTGCTATCTGGCCTGCGCACCTTTCTGCAGCGCAGCCCGCGGCCGGTGCTCGTGGTGCCCGCGCCCACTGCGCTGCAGCACGCCCTGCTGGCCTACGACGGCAGCCGCAAGGCGCGCCAGGCTTTGTACCTGGCCGCTTATCTGGCACAACGCTGGCGCATTAAGCTCACCGTGCTGACCTCGTTTGAAGGCAGCGTGCGGCCGACTCTCTCGCAGACCGGCGCCAAGAACTATCTGTTGGGGCGCGGTATCTATGCGGAATACGTCCAACGCCGCGGCCAAGCGGCCCAGATGATATTGGATGTGGCCGCTGAACGCGGCTGCGACTTTGTGCTCATGGGCGGCTATGCCCAAAGCGGCCTGGTGGAAGTGATGCGCGGCAGCAATTTGGATGTGGTGTTGCGCGAATACCGCGGCGCGGTGTGGGTGTGCAACTAAGCTCGGCGCTATGCGCCAACTTGCCAGCGCTGCGGCGTGGCCGTGCCGTCCACATATACGTTCATGAACGCCGTCTCCACTGAAAGTGCGAACAAGATATAGCGGTCGGCTGGAGTGTAAGAGGCAGCCTGGATGGCCTTGGCGCGCTCGTTTGGCCCGGTCAATAAACGAGCATGCCCGCGTACATAGAACTCGCCGCTGCCGCCGCTGGAGTCGGCTACGTTGCAATGCAGGCTGTACCCGCTGCCGCGTTGCAGATCTTTGCCCTTGGGCGAAGTAGGCTCCATGAACAGATACAACTCATCCGCAATGATCGGGGTCACCGGGTGCAGGCGCGGCGTCCCCTGTGCCGTGACCGTAGCCAGGTAAGCCACTCCGGAGGCGAAGCGTTCGGCGCCAAAGGCGGCCAGGTGTGGAGCTTGCTGTGCGAATTCGGCCCAACTACTCATTACACTCGCATCCCATCGTAGAGCAGCCAGAAGGCCATGCCCAGCATCAGTACCAGGCTGGCGGTTTGCAGCACGCGCCGCATTTTTGGATTGAACTGTCCCAGCTTGCCCAACACAAAGGCGATGCCTAGCAAGCCGCCGATACTGAAAATATAAAAGCCAGCCAACATCGCCACCCCATGTATGGACGAATGTGCCAGCCCGCGCAAGAGCAGCGGGCCAAGCACCAAACCCCAGAACAGATACGTGCCGGGGCTGAGGAACAGCATCAGCATGCCTTGCAGCAGGCTGCGCCAAGCGGGTGGGGCGTTTTGATCAGCCTCTGTCGCCGCGGCTTCAGCCGCAGAGCGCAACTGGCGCCATAGGTCCCAGGCCAGGTAAGCCAGCAGAGCTGCACCGGCCAGCTGGATGCTGCGCAGAAAGGCGGGCGGTACTTGGCGCATGACGAATACCATCGCCACCGCCACGGGGATATCCGCCAGCAGCGGAGCAAACGTGACCGGCGCCGCCCGGCGCCAGCCGCCCAGCAAAGCCTGCGCGATCACCAGAGACTGGAACGGGCCAGGGCTTAAGGCCGCGCCGACCCCGATCGCTGCCGCCTGGGCAAAGATCGCCCAGACGCTATAGGCTTCGCTCACGCGCTCAAGGCATCCAGGCTTGCCATGTCTTCTTCGCTCAAACTCCAGCTCAAGGCGCCGGCGTTTTGTTCGGCCTGCTTGGCGTTCTTGGCGCCGGGGATGGCCAGTGCACCCTTGGCTATGCACCAGTTCAGCGCCACCTGCGAGAGTGGCTTGTCGCCGTGCGCCGCGGCGATGCGCTGCATCTCCGCCAGCAGGGGCGCCAGGCTGCCCAGCTTGCTGCCGTTGACCACGCGGCGAGAAATGTCACGCGGCGGGTTCTTTGGGCCGTACTTTCCGGTCAGCAAGCCCTGCGCCAGCGGGCTGTAGGCGATCACCGTGATTTGGTTCTCCTTGCACACTTGCAGCAGGCCGTTGCGCTCCGGTTTGCGTGCCAGCAAGCTGTACGAGAACTGGTTGCTGGCCAGGCGCAGGCCGCGGCTCTCCAGCACGCGGATGGCCAGCTCCACTTGGCGCGGCCCCAGATTAGACCCACCGATCTGCTTGACCAGCCCGGCCTCGACTGCATCGGCGATTGCGTGTAGCCATGTGCCCAGGCTGCGCGGCGGGAAGGGCCAATGCACCTGATACATGTCAATCGCCGGTACGCCCAGGCGCTGCAAGCTGCCTCGGATGGCACGCGGCAAGCTGCTGCGCAACACGCGCCACGGATAGGGGAAGAATTTGGTGGCGATGAAGGTTTCACCGGCATTGTCTGCCGCAAATTTGCCCACCAGGCTCTCAGAGCGCCCCATGCCATAGATCTCAGCCGTGTCAGTGAAGCTCACCCCGGCCGCCAAGCTGGTATCGTAAGCAGCCTTCAACTCGGCTTCGCCATAATCTGCGCCATAAGACCAGAACAGGTTATCGCCCCAGGCCCAGGTGCCAATACCGATAGGAGCTACTTTGGGACCATTGTGACCAATTTGAATGAGCTGCATAAATGCTTCCCTTTCTGAAGCTGGTCTATTCTAAGCGTTGTTTCGTATTGTGTAATTCTGTCTAACAAAAGAGCCCGGGAGAACCCGGGCTCTTTTGTTGTTGTGTGACGCTACGGCAGGGTGATGGTTGCCGAAAGCGGCAGGTGGTCTGAGGCCGTCGTGAGCGGGATGGCAAAGTTGCTGAAGCTCAGATCTGGCGAGATGAAAATGTAGTCGATCTGGTGGTCGGCAGCGAAGGATGGATAGGTGAAGGTGTTGGCCAGGCCACTCTCGCGGGAGATGTCTACAAAGCCGCCGCCCAGCATCACTTCCAGCGCCAGCGAGTCGGGCAGGGAGTTGAGGTCCCCCATGATGATCGTGGCAGGGCGGCCGCTGGCTACGTCCACCAGCACAGAGGCTTGCTGGGCGCGGATGTCGTCCTGGCCAGCCTTCTCGCTGAAGTGCGTATCGATCACGGTCAGGGTTCGCCCGTTCACGTCGATCTCGGCGTAGAGGTAGCCGCGCAGCAGCAGCACGTCTTCAGGTGGCAGTGGGTGGTTGCTGGTTTGAATGATCGGCAGGCGAGTGAGGATGGCGTTGCCCCACTGGGCGTCTGCGGTCGGCCCCCAGATGTATTGCATATCCAGGCGCTGTGCCAGCCATTCCAGCATGTCCATGCCGCCCCAGATTAACCAGCCGCGCGAGATCTCCTGCAAGCCAACCACATCGGCGCCGCTCTCCTCGATGATGCGCGCCAGCGCCTCGGGGTCAACGCGGCCGTCCGTGTTCACGGCATCGTGCAGGTTGTAGTTGATCACGCGGATCGTGTTGCTTTCCGCCGCTTGGGCGGTAGGCTGGCTCCAGGCGAAGCTCAGCAGCAAGGGGACCACCAGCAGGGCGGCGGCCAGCGCCACCGGGGTGTAGGGCGGCGTGCTTTCCTTGGACTTGTCTGCTTTGGCGCGCACGGCAATCAGGATGAACAGCGTAGCCAGCACAACCGCTACCGGCGGCAGGGCGCCAGAGCGCAGCCCAAAGTCAATATCGTACGAAGCATAGTAGATAAAGGTCAGCAGCACGAAGAAGATGTGGCCCAGCCCATTGAACAGGGTGCTGCGCAACAGCCCCGGCTTGCCTGCCGTAGCGGCGGCCGCGGTGAATATGAAGTAGCCCAACGTCAGGCTGAAGACCTGCCCAAGGATGATGAACAAACCGGGCACCAAGGGTTGGTTGAAGGCCAGGAACAATTGCAGCAGCACGAATGCGCCATACAGCAGCGTATTGAGCCAATTGCGCTTGGGGGCAAGTTTAGCAATGTGCCACAGGCCGAGGGCGTTGCCTAGGATCAGCGCGGCGCCGGCAAGCGGCGTGCTCCAGCCGCTGAGCGAGGAGACCAGCGCGGTGTTCTGGAACAGCATCAGTTGCAGAAACAGCCACGGGCCAACCGCCAGCAGGGCGGCCGAGCTGCCCCAGCTGCCATCCGTGGCCGCCGGGGCATCCACCACCAGCTTGCTCAGCGTCCACAGCAGCAGGCCAGCCAGCACGACTACCAGCGCGAGTGGGAAGAGGCCGGGCTGCCATGAAACATCCAGTGTGCGGAAAGCGATCTGCAACCCCGTGTCGAGCACCAGGCCAAGCAGCCAGCCCAACGCCAAATGCATGGAGATGTTGCCGCCGCGGGCGCGCGAGATGCCCACGGCCAGCGGGATCCACATCAGGAACAGGGCAGTGGCAGCGGCCGAGAGGTACAAGTCCAGCATGGCCGTCTGAGCGATCTGCTCCAGCACACGTACAACAGCCAGGCCACCCGCGGTCAGCCACAGGGTGGTGCGGGTGCCAAGCAGCCGGTTGAGTGGCCCGGCCAGGAAGGCCAGGGCGAATATGCCCACGGCCACGGGGGCCAGGCTGAGGGAGCTCATGCCCGTCGAGTCGCGCAGGTAGCCGACAAAGCTCACGAACAGCACGCGCAGCTCTTGCAGACCAAAGGTGACCAGGATGGCGGCGAACAGCCAGCGTAGCCAATAGGATTTGAGGTCAGAACGAAGAAGGTTCAGCATTCAGGTTTCCTTTCAAATTGAGTACAGCTAAGTTAACCACAAAGCCACAAAGAGCACAAAGCAGCCGCTTCCCCCTTTAAGAACTTTGTGTCCCTTGTGCCTTTGTGGTGAGGTCTTTATCACCTAGGGCGGCTAGCCCAACCACCACTGCCAGGCTGAGCACAAAATACGTAACATGGGCTGGCCTACCAATAAGCTGCAGGCTGATAAGCATTACAACAAAGCCAATCACTGCCGTGAGCGAAATATTGCGCGTGATGCGCATAGCCACCCAGCCTATAGCTACAGTGATAAGCAGCTCGGGCCACAAGGCCACCCATGCGGCCGCTCCCAGGCTAGTGGCCAGCCCCTTACCGCCGCGGAAACGCAGCCACACTGGCCAGTTGTGGCCCACGACGGCTGCGGTGCCCGCCAGAAACCACAGCGCGCTGCTGCCCGCCAGGCTGTGACCCAGCGCCATGGCCGCCAGCCCCTTACTGAAATCCAGCACGCCGCCCAGCAAGCCCCAGCCCAGGCCCAGCTCACGCGTCAGGTTGCGCGTGCCCACATTGCCGCTGCCCACCGCGGCCAGGCGTACGCCGCCAACTTTGCTGGCGATGAGATGCGCAAAGGGAATCGAGCCGAGTAGATAGCCGGCCAGGATGGCGAGAAAGAAGGAGGGTGTCATGGTTGAGTGATAGCTGGCTATAGCTCGCCGTTGTCTTTGAACCAAGCCAGCGAGTCTCGCACCGTGTCTGCGAAGGGGCGTGCTACTAGGCCAAGCTCGCTCTCGGCTTTGGCAGTGTTGTAGGGCTGCCAGCGGCGGATGCTGCGCAGGTGGTTGGCCGGCAGCGGGATGGCAGGGATGCGGTCGCCCAGCCACACTACCGGGTCTACCAGCCACAGCGGTATGGCGAAGCGCGGCGGACGCTGCCCAGTGACCTGTGCAACGATAATGAAAGTATCTTTTAGAGAGAGGTTGTGCCCGCCTAGAATGTAGCGTTCGCCCGGGCGGCCCTTAACCGCAGCCTGGATGTGAGCATCTGCTACATCACGCACATCCACTACATTGGCTTCGGCTGGCAGCCAGGCAACGAAGTAGCCTTTAGCGGCGAGGATGAGCAGGCTGCCCAGCGTCTTGTTCAGGTCGCCAGGGCCGAAGACCGCCGTGGGGTTGGTGACCACCACTTCCAACTGCGGCCCGTTGGCGGCCAAGGCTACCTGTTCCATCAAGATCTTAGTTTCAAAGTAGGCGCTTTCAGGGAAATCGCCCAGTTGGTAGACATCGCGCTCGTCGGCCAGGCGGCCGGCGCCTGGCGGCAGGTTTGCAATACAGAACAGCGCCGAGGTATACACCATGCGGCGTACCCCGGCCGTCTTGGCGGCGGCCAGCACGGTTTCCATCTCGGCTCGCGCCGCGTCCAGGTGCTGTTGGCGGGTGCGCTGGCGCTCGCGGCGTGGGTAGTAGGCTGCGGCGTGGAAGAGCGTGTCTACGCCTTCCAGGGCGCGCTGCAAGCTGTCTGCGTCGTTGAGGTCACCCTCCATCCATTCGATCGGGCTGTCTGGGCTGAGGTGGCCGGTGCGGCCAGCCGTGCGGCGCAGGCCGCGCACCTGCCAGCCCTGCGCCAGGGCGGCCTGCGCAATGTGGCCGCCGATGAAGCCAGTGGCTCCTGTGACGAGTACTTTCATGGGTTGGATTATAGGCGATGCAGTGTTTGAAGACGGTGTGTTGCACTAACGGGCTAGTTTAGAATTTACTTCACTCCATAATGACCCGCGAAATCGTCGCCGCCCTGCTTATTCGATCCAACAAGATCTTGCTTGGCCATCGCACTCCGGATAGAGCCTTCTACCCAGATGTATGGGACATCTTCGGCGGGCATATTGAGCTGGGTGAGACCCAAGCGCAGACCCTTGTGCGGGAACTAAAAGAGGAGCTAGGAATTCTCGCTACGGAGTGGCAGTTTCTTGAAACTATGCCGCTGCCAAGCGCGTCGTTACATCTCTACCTTGTCTCCGAGTGGGATGGCGAGCCAGCAAATGTGCAGCTCGAAGAGCATGAGCGTATCGAGTGGTTTTCGCTCGAAGAAGCAGTGCAACTAAAACTTGCGGATGCAAGTTTTCCAGCTTTATTTGCCAGGCATCTTATATAACCAGCCACTACGTGTTGCGTGGGGAGTCGCTTCCACGGCGCCGCTCAGCTATGGCTTGCAGGCTTTCACCCTCCTGCACATCTGCGCCGGTGGCCTTGGGGGAATCGATGCGTTGTGTACTGTAGATGCCGCGATGGCCAGACGTTAGATAAGCGATCACGCAGCCCAGCACGATGTAGGCGGCCGAGCCGCCGCCGAACAGCTCGAGCGCCATGATGGCGCTGGCCAGGGGCGCGTTGCTGGCGCCAGCGAATACGGCCACAAAACCGATGGCCGCCATGAAGGCGGGATCCACGTTCAGCAAAGTGCCCAAGGTATAGCCAAGCGTCGAACCGATCACGAACAGCGGGGTAACCTCGCCACCCAGGAAGCCCGAGCCCAGCGTGATGGCGGTGAAAACCAGCTTGATGAGAAATGCCAGCCAGAACACACCGCTGCCGTTCATGCTGTCCAGGATGAGTGGAATGCTGAGCCCGAGATAGTCATGCGTGTTTAGCAACCAGACCAGGGCGATGATGATGAGGCCGCCGATCAATGGCCGCAGGGGCGGATAGGGCACGCCGCGCGCGTAGAGTTGCTTGATGGCATGAGTGAGTTCAACGAACACGGTGCTGGTCAGCCCGAAGCAGATGCCAGCCAGGGCGATCTTGAGCAACAAAACTGGCTCCAATCCCAGCGCTTGCATCAGAGGATAGTGGGTGTGCCCAATGCCCCACAGCCGCGTGGTCATATCTCCTGCATAAGCCGCCGCCAGGCAGGGCACCATGGCTGTATAGCGGATGCGCCCCACGCTGAGCACCTCCATGCCGAAGATGAAGCCCGCCACTGGCGTGCCGAAGACGGACGCGAAGCCGCCGCTGATGCCCGCCATGAGCAGCATGCGCCGGTCATCTGCATTCAGGCGCAAGGTGCTGCGTAGGGTGCGCTGCAGCGTATCCGCCAGGCTGGCGCCCATTTGGATGGCGGTGCCTTCGCGCCCGGCCGAGCCGCCGAACAGGTGCGTGATCACAGTGCCCGCAAGCACCAGTGGCGCCATGCGCAAAGAAATAGGCGATTGGTTGGAATGTACTTCCTCGATGACCAAGTTGTTGCCTTGGGATGCAGAGCCGCCAAAACGGTAGTACACCCAGCCTACTGCCAACCCGGCCAGCGGCAGCAGGTAGAGCAGGTCCGGGTTTGCCAGCCGCGAGTTGGTGGCCCAATCCAGGCTGGCAAGGAAGATGGCCGAAGCCGTGCCGGCCAAAACGCCCACCAGGCCGCCCAGCGCAGTCCATTTCACTAGCGTGGCAAGCAGGGTGGCAAAATCCTGCGGGCTGAAGTTGAAGATGCTATTGAATGTCTTCATATGCTCCTTAACAACAAAAAAGCTTCTACCCATGGGTGGGTAGAAGCTATTAACCAAGTTGCGGTATTACGCGAGCCTCATCGCGGGGTGGTTTGACCCAGCCGCAGTATAGCCATTTATGAGTTGAGTAGCAAGGTCTGTCCAGCTAAGGGGTGCTAGTTTCTTTGTTGGGATTGCTTCGTGCGCTGCTGCGCAGCGCCTCGCAATGACGGGCAAGGCCTCTGGATTGCTTCCTGCCTACTGCGTAGCGCCTCACAGTGACGATAGAGCCTAGATTGCTTCGTTCGCGCTGCTTCGCAGCGCAGCCCTCGCAATGACAGAAGGGCAGTGATGAGAAAACAGGCGACCATCCGGTCGCCTGCTTGTTACTTGTAGTTTAGACAAAGCTTTTTTCTTTGTGTTCTTTGTGCCTTTGTGGTTCGCTTTAGCCTACGCCTGTTCGGTCACGCTCTCGCCAGCGATGAATTGCTCAGTGGTGGTGCGGGCAATATCATCGGTGAACTGCTGCGGCGGAGTCTTCATGAAATAGGAAGACGGAGCGATCAGCGGGCCGCCGATGCCGCGGTCCATGGCCAGCTTGGCGCAGCGCACCGCATCGATGACCACGCCCGCCGAGTTGGGCGAGTCCCACACTTCCAGCTTGACTTCCATCTGCAGCGGCACATCACCGAAGGCGCGGCCTTCCATGCGGATGTGGCACCACTTGCGGTCAGTCAGCCAGGGTACGTAGTCGCTGGGGCCAACGTGCACATCGCCGCCGTCCAGATCATAGGGCAGCATGCTGGTGACGGCGCCTGTCTTGGAGATCTTCTTGGACTCGAGTCGCTCGCGCTCCAGCATGTTGTAGAAGTCCATGTTGCCGCCAAAGTTCAACTGGTAGGTGCGGTCCAGGTGCACGCCGCGCTCCACGAACAGACGCGTCAGCGCCCGGTGGGTGATGGTGGCGCCTACCTGGCTCTTGATGTCATCGCCAATGATGGGCACATTGCGCTCGGTGAAGCGGTCAGCCCAGTAGCCCTGGCTGGCGATGAACACGGGGATGCAGTTCACGAAGCCGACCCCGGCCTCAAGGATTTGCTCCACGTACCACTTGGTGGCCATTTCAGAACCCACCGGCAGGTAACTCACCACGACGTCCGTGCCGGTGTCTTTCAGCACCTTGGCAATATCGGCCGTGGCGCCGGGGGCTTTCTCTACGACTTCGCGCAGATACTTGCCCAAACCATCATGGGTCATGCCGCGTTGCACTTCCACACCCAGGTGGGGCACATCGGCAAACTTGATGGTGTTGTTAGGGTAAGCCCAAATGGCTTCACTCAGGTCTTTGCCAACCTTGGTGGCCACCACGTCAAACGCGGCAGAAAACTCAATGTCGCGAATGTGGTAACCGCCCAGGTTCACATGCATCAAGCCAGGCACTTCGTCCGTGTCGGCTGCGTTTTGGTAATACTGCACGCCCTGCACGAGAGAATTGGCGCAGTTCCCCACGCCAATGATCGCAACGCGTACCTTTGAAGAATTCTTTGCCATGCTTTCTCCTTTGCAACGTCTGAGCGGATTATATACCTTTGGAATCCTTCGTGCAGCGCTCAGCCCAGGGAAGGCAGAGCGAGAGCGATCAGAGTAAGCGGCACGGCTACCAACAACCCTTTGAGTTGTACGCGCAGCGCTTGCCGCCGCACTTGAGCAAGCTCGTTGGCATCTTCAATCTTTTCTGTCGTATCGCCCAGTTTGCGCACACCCTGCGCGGCAAAGCCTACACAGGTCTTATCCAACCACTGGAAAAAGCTGGAGCCTGCACCCCAGAAAAGCAGCAAGAGCGGCAGCCGCCACAGGCGATCTGTGCCGGTTGCAACCAGGATGGCCAGTATGGCCAGGCCAAAGCCAAATGCCAGCACGGCAAAGCCAAGACGTTTGCGCCGTTCTGCTGTGCTGATGTTGGGGATGCATACTTCGCTGGCGGTCTGTTGTATGTTCACTGCAGTGTCTCCTTCGGTGGCCAAGCTAGTTACTACTATACCCTTTGGGAACTAATGATTATCATTGGAGTCTATGAACCCACACGCTCTGCCTGAAATACTGGCTGAAATCACGCGTACTAACCAACTTATCTTCGATTACTTCTCCTCTATCGAAGAGCAGGCATTCTTTGCGCATCCTGCCCACGTATGGTCGCCGGCAGAGAACCTGGCGCACCTCAGCAAATCTGTGCGGGCGGCCACGCTAGGCCTCAAGATGCCACAAGCCGTCTCCGGCTTGATCTGGGGCGCAGCGGAAAGCCGCAGCTTTGCGCTGCTGGTGAGCGAGTACCGGCAGGCGCTGGCGGAAGGCGGCGAATCGCCGCCTGAGTTTGTGGCCGAGATCAAAGAGCCTGTGGCGGACAAAGCGGCCACGCGGCAAGCGATACTGCAGCGCTGGCAGCAGTCTGCCGCCAAGTTGGCGGCGGCCGCCGCCAGCTGGGACGATGCAGACCTGGACAAAGCTCGCGTGCCACACCCCTTGTTGGGTAAGCTCACCATCCGCGAGCTGTTGTTCTTTACCCTGTATCACAATCTGCATCACATGAATGATGCCCGCAGGCTGTTGGGAGAGGCAGACGTGGAGGTGTGATGGTGAACTCTGAGCACGAGCATCGGCTGCAAGATTTTCTGGCGCAGTTTCCTGAATCATTGCAGGCTATTGCGCTGGAATTGCGCGATCAGATCTTGGACTTAGCGCCAGACGTGATCGAGCAGGTGGACCAAAGTGCACACCTGCTAGGCTACGGCTATGCCGAAACCTACAAGCACCTGATGTGCGTCATCATTCTGCAGAAGACCTATGTCAATCTCGGCTTCCCGCGCGGTGTGGACTTGGCCGACCCCGAGGCCTTGCTGGAGGGCACCGGCCAGCGCGCCCGGCACGTCAAGATCTACAGTGTGGAAGACGCCACGTTGCCCGGCGTGCTCTCGCTGATACGCGAGTCGATCGAAATCACGCCTCGCCCGGAGCAAGACTAAAACGGCTGAGATTTCTCAGCCGTTTTCTTTTAGGGCACGATGATGATCACCGAGAGATGGCCGAAGCCTTCCCCGGCGGGATTGGCCAGCGTCCACCAGCCGGTGTACTCGCCCGGCGCGGTGGGGGCGCGCAGACTGAGCGCGATGTTGCCTATCTCGCCCGCCAGGATGGGCTGCGCCAGCTGCGAGCTGCGGGCGCCATCCATGCGGTCGCCGTGGCTGAAGAGCATCTGGTAAGCAGGTGACCAATTGCAGCTGCCCGAGTTGTGCACAGACCAAATCTTAGTGAAGGTGGCGCCGCCGGTGATGACTTCACCATCCGGGATCGTGACATCTTCGCGGAAAGTCATGATATTGCAATCGTCCGCCGGGCTGGCGGCGGTCAGCGTCATGGTCACTTGAACCGTAGTCGCCGTGGTGGCTTCAGGGGTTGGGCTAGGCGTGGGGCTGCTTGTAGCCGTTGGGTTCTGCGCGGCCGCCTGGGTAAGCTGACCGGCAAAGGTGGCGATGGCCTGCACTTCGGCAGCCGCCACCGTAGACTCGAGCTCGGCGGCGCTGGGGCCACAAGCGGCCAGCGTGAGGCCAAGCAGAAAAAGTGGGATGCGTTTCATCGCTTTAGAAATTCTATCCGCTTGAACAAAAACACCGCTGGCAGCCTGCCCAGCGGTGTTTTTTCGTCTTTAGATGTACTAGGGAACCTTGATCTCTACATAGAGATAGCCAAACGCCTGGCCGCTGGCATCCACCAGCGCCCAGTGGCCAACATACTCGCCAGCCGTGGCGGGGGCAACCAGGGCAACAGAGACGCTGCCAGTGCTGCCCACGGTGATGGCGGCGGGCAGCGGGTTGCTAGTGGGGCCACCCATTTGGTCACCATGGCTGAAGGCCAGTTGAAAAGCCGTGCTCCATTCACAGGTGCCGGAATTTTGCACAGACCAGGTCTTGGTGAAGGCAGTGCCCGCGGCAACTTCTTCGCCATCGGGGATGGTGACATCCGAGACGAAGGTCATGCCGCCACAACTGGTCGTCCCCGTTCCGGTGCCAGTCCCGGTTCCACCGCTAGGCACGGTCGCAGACACCTGCAGTGTCGGCGTAGGTTCCAGGGTGGGGGTCGGCATCAGGGTGGGAGTGGCCGAAGGATTGGCCAGGGCAAATTCAGTGAGTTGGACGTAGGCGGTTGAAACGGCATTGGTCTCGGCTGCTACCACGGTAAGCTGAATGTCGGCTTCCGAGATGCCACAGGCGGCCAGCGCGAGTGCCAGCACGAGCAGAGGGAGAATAATTTGGCGTTTCATCATGTACAGAATTCTATCCCCGTGTAAGCAGCTTTCGCTGTACTCATCTTACGCTCAGGATCAATGGTCTCCGGCCAGGTTGGCTTTCTCCCTCTCGATGGCGCGGTTGCCGACCAGGCGGTAGGTGAACGCAGTCGCCACCAGGATGAGAATGCCGCCGACCCAGTAGGGAGTGCCCAGGCCATACTGGCGCGCCAGCAGGCCGCCCGCCAGGCTGCCCAGCGGCGCCGCGCCGATGACGATGAAGCGATACACGCTGGTCACGCGGCCTAGCAGATCGTCTGGGATCAGGGTTTGGCGCAGCGCCAGGATGAGCGTGACGCTCAAAGTCACTGAGAATGAGTTGGCCGCCAGCATCACGGCGGCAATGGCTGTGTTGTAGGTGACCCCCAGCACGAGGAAGGCCAGCCCGGTCAACGTGATCGACAGGATAATGATGCGCCCGGTGCCGTAGCGCTGTCCGGCGCGGCCGGCTGCCACCGCGCCCAGCAGGCCGCCCAGCGCGCCTACCGAGATCAGCAGGCCATAGCCCACTTCGCTCAGCCCCAGGCGGTCTTGTGCGTACAAGACCAGCAACGAATAGCCAGCGGTAAAGACCAGGTTCTGCAGCGTCACCAAAAAGGCCAGCGCCCGCAGCATGCGGCTACCCCAAAACCAGCGGAAGCCTTCCCAGATCTCAGCAAGCATGCGGCTGGCCGCGCCCGGTTGGCGGCGGGCGCGGTACTCGCCCGGCAGGGTGCCCATCAGCGTGGCTGAGCCGCCATAGGCCAGGCCGCTGATGAGGAAGGCCAGCGGCGGGAACAGCGTGAAGATGAAGCTGCCCGCCGGCGGGCCAACCAGCTCGTTGGCCACGGTGGTGGTGGCGAACAAACGGCCATTGGCGCGCTCCAACTGCTCCTGGCTGACCACGCGCGGCAGAATAGCAAACGAGGCATTGTCTACGAACGGTTCTAGCGTGCCGAGCAGGAAGAAGAACACATACATGCCGTAGATGTTGAGCACACCGTAGTAGGTGCTCACGCCCAAGGCCAGGATGAGTGCGCCGCGGATGGCATTCCCCGCGGCGATGATGCGCTTGCGGTCCAGGCGGTCTACGATGGCGCCGCTGGGCAGCGAGAACAGCAGCCAGGGCAGGCGCTGGGCGATCACCAGGCCGGAGATCAGCAGCGGGTCACGCGTCAGCGTGGCGGCCAAGAGCGGCCCGGCGGAGAGCCACACGCCATCCGCCAGGTTGGATGCGAAGGAGGCTTGCCACAGGCGCAGAAATTTTGCGCCCAGGGCGTTCATTTGTTGCAAGGGGTTCTTCATGGTTGTTGTGTGCGCATAAAAGGCGGCCTGCACAGAAGCACAGGCCGGTGAGTTTCGTGGTGGTAGCAGTGTGCCGAGTATAGCCCTTTCTTGCTCAAATCTCCAAAAGAAAGAGTGCAGCCTGCATGCAGGCTGCACTCTTTACGGAGGAGCTTGGGGTGGCGACTAGGACAGCGTGTACAGCTTGCCGTACTTGTCGCGCAGATATTTGATATATGGCTCAATGCGCAGCGGGCCGCCGGTGACGCGCTCGATCAGCTCATTGGGCTCGTACTTGGAGCCGTAGTCATAGATGTTCTCGCGCAGCCAGGTGTGCAGCGTGCCGAACTGGCCGCTGGCCACCTCCTGCGGGATGCTGGGATGCGCCTGGAGCGCCGCATCGTAGAACAGGGCGCTCATGATGTTGCCCAGTGTGTAGCCCTGGAACGAGCCGCCAATGAAGCCGGCATACCAGTGCACATCCTGCAGCACACCGTCTACGTCGCTGGGCGCCTGGATGCCAAGGTCACTCTTGTAGCGGGCGTGCCAGGCCGCGGGCAGGTCTTTGATCTCCAGCGTGCCTTCCAGCAGTTGCAGCTCCAGGTCAAAGCGCAGCATGACGTGCAGGTTGTAGGTCACCTCGTCCGCATCCGTGCGGATGAGTGAGCGTTCCACCTTGTTGATGGCGCGGTAGAAGGTGTCCAGGTTTACGCCCTTGAGCTGGCCGGGGAACATGGCTTGCAGCTTGGGGTAGTAGTGCTGCCAGAAGCCGCGGCTGCGACCCACGATGTTCTCCCAGGTGCGCGATTGACTCTCGTGCACGCCGGAGGAGGTGCCGCCGGCCAGCGGAGTGGCTTCGTAGGCGGGGTTGACGCCCTGCTCATACATGGCGTGCCCGGCTTCGTGCAGCGTGCTGAACAGTGCATCGGCCAGGTAGTTCTCCTGGGCGCGGGTGGTGATGCGCACATCACTGATCGAGAACGTAGTGCAGAAAGGGTGGTGGGTCATATCCTGGCGGCCACGGTTGAAGTCAAAGCCAAAGTCCTTGATGACGGCCAGGCCAAAGTCCAGCTGCTCTTTCTCGGGGTAGCTGTGGCGCAGGGCGCTATCGTCGGTCTCGGCCTGCGAAGTGATGGCTTGCACCAGAGGCACCAACTGCTCGCGCAGCTCGCTGAATACGCTGCGGATGCTGGACGCCTGCATGCCAGGGTCTGGCCCATCGATCAGTGGGTCTGCGATGTGGTCGTAACCGGGGAAGAAGTTGGCATACTCACGGCTGAGGTCCAGCGTGGTTTTGAGGTGGTCTTCGACCGACTTGAAGTCGTTGGCGGGGCGGGCCTCCGTCCAAGCCTGGTAGCTTTTGGCAATGTGCAGGTTGGCGCGTGCCACCCAGTCTGCCGATACTTTGACCTGCTTGTCGTAGTCCTTACGCGTCTTGCGGATCAGAGCGGCATCGTCTGAGTCGGGGGCTTGTTGTGCAGCCCAAGGCTCCAGCGCGTCCAGCAGGCGGCCAACTTCGGCATCGGTGAATTTGGCCTGCGACAGGCTGCCGAGCGTGGCCAGTTGGCGGCCGCGCGCTTCGGCGCCGCCCGCAGGCATGTAGGTGGCCTGGTCCCAGCCCAGTACGGCGCCGGCTGCGTTAAGATCGGCAACTTCAGATAAGCGATTCTTGAGTTCGTTGAGTTTGGCTTCCATGGGTCCTCTAGGTTAGGAAAAAGAGAAGGCGAAACGCAAAGAGGCTCCCAGCAGGGCGCTGGGGCCGCGCCCCGCGGCCACACGCTGTGGAGCAGCTTTGTTGGTCCTCGGTTCGAGGTAAGGCGCCAGGTTGGCGGTGATGAGCGGTAACACCTCTGGCGTGAATTGCGCCACCGGTTGGCGTTTGTCTTGCTGGCTCCACTGAAATGCCGCGCCGTAAATAGCCCAGGCAGTGACCATGGCGGTCTGCTGCACGCTGGGGCTGCCGGCTTTGTTGCTCTTGGTTTTATAGGCGGGGTGGTGCTGCAACTCGTCCAGCAGCACTTCGTAGATGTGTTGCTTGAGCAACTTTTCCATCAAGCCTTGCATTTGTCCGCGCGGGGGCGGGCAGTGGCGCTCGGCGTTCTCCAGGAAACTGCATACAAAGGCTAGCAAGGCGTGCACCGAGTCTTCGCTGAGCTGCGGGTGGTCGTCTAGCGTGGCTTGCAGTTGTGACTGCACGCGGTTGCTGAGGTCATACTCCAGCAGCGCATACTTGTCTTGAAAGTGCGCGTAGAAGGTGACGCGGTTGAGTGTGGCGCGTGTGGCGATCTCGCTCACGGTGATGGCGTCAAAACTTTTTTCGCCCATCAACTCGTTGAGCGCATCCACCAGCAGACGACGTGTGCGCACGACGCGCGGATCTTCAGGATTCTTGGTTTTTTCTTGAGTAATCAACATTTTCGGTTTTTTGTCGTTTAGTCGACACTTCCTACGGATTGTTGGTTGACGTTTCTGTGCTTCTTATTATCATCTGTAGGATACCTTACATCTGTAGTTAACACAAGGAGATTCATGGAAACATTGGCTTCATGGTTGTCCCCCGACTGGGGTTTGTTGTTGCTGCGCGTAGGCGTGGCGATCGTATTCTTCGTTCATGGCCTGCCTAAGATCAAGGATGTAGGCCAGGTGTCTGGCTTCTTCAAGCAGGCCAACATTCCGCTGCCCGGCATCGCTGCCTGGGTGGTTTCGCTGCTTGAGACGGTTGGCCCGGCGCTGCTGGTGCTCGGTCTGGGCACGCGTGCGCTCGGCCTGGCTTTCGCCTTCAGCATGCTGGTGGCCATCAAGAACGTCAAGATCGACATGGCCAAGGCCAAGTTCTCTGGCGGTTGGGAGTTCGAGTTCATCCTCGGTGTGGCGGCGCTGGCGCTGGCCTTCACGGGAGCGGGTGCGCTGTCCATTGACGCTGGCCTGGGCTGGTAAGTTGTGAACACTGCTCTCTGGGTAGTTCAAGGGTTTTTGACGCTCGCTTTCCTCGGGGCAGGCTACCTGCACCTTTTCGGCCCCGGCAAGGGCGAGCTTCCGCCGCAGGCAGCCTGGATCAAAGCTGTGCCGAAGCCTCTGATGGCCTTCATCGGCGTGGCGGAGTTCGCTGGCGCTCTGGGCTTGCTGCTCCCCATGCTCACCGGCATTCTGCCGTGGCTCACGCCGCTGGCCGCCGCCTTGCTGGCGCTGGTCATGCTGCTGGCCGTGCTGTTTCACCTGCCACGCAAGGAGTACCAGAGCATTGGGCTAAACCTGTTCCTTTTACTGCTGGCGGCGTTCGTCGCCTGGGGCCGCTGGTCCTTGTTCGGCTAATCCGTTCGGCTAGCTCGCAACGGCAACAAAAAACGCCCAGCCATTTTGGCTGGGCGTTTTAGTTTGCCTAGAAAGGGCTAGCCATGTTTGTTGGGCTTGGATGCCGAGATCCAGCCGAGGATGTTGCGCACCACCAGGGAAACGATCATGACGCCAAAGAAGGTGGACACGCTGACCAGCAGGGCGGTCAGCGGCTCGCCGACCGAAGGCAGCTCAGATAGGGTCTGGCTGAAGAACACCAGACCGATGGCCACCAGGAAGAAGTGATGCTCAATGTCTTCACCAATGAATTCATAGCCAGCATACAGACCCAGTAGGATCATGAGCCACAAGAACGCAGAGTGCAGCGGCGTCACCAGGGCGATGATGACAGACAATACCAGGCCGCCAATAAAAGCCCAACGTGCCATTTCGTTTCGATCCATTGTTGTTCCTTTCGCTAGAAGAGTCTCAGTATTACCCAGATCAAGAGTAGCACAAGCACAATTTGCAATGCGCTAAAGTTGCGTCGCCGGCGGCCAAGGGGGATGACTCCCAGCAGCACAAGAATGAGCAGAATAAGCAGCAGGGTTTCCATGCATTCCTTGGGCGCAGGCGATCTGCGTGGGTTAGTACTGGCTAGAACGCCTGCGGTTGAACAGATGTTACTCTGACAAAAGTGTTTACTGTAAAAAACGCCCAGCCGGTGAGGCTGGGCGTTTTTGATGCAAATTAGGCCAGAAAATGATTAGCGCCGGTCAGACGGTTGTGTTTGCTCAGTGGCGGAACGAAACCAGCCAACGATTTTGCGCACGGCAACGGCCACAGCGGCCATCACGATGAACAGCGCTACGACACCCAAAATGGTGGAGATGTAGCTGCCTACATAGGGCAGGAAGCTCAAGCTGCTGGAAAAGTTGTGCAGCACGAGCGCCAGCAGGAACAGGCCATTCTCAGACTCTTTGCTGATGTGCAGGTAGCCGCCAACCAGGGCGACCAGGGTCAGCGCATACACCAGGGGAGCCTGCCAACTCTGCACGTAGAAGCTAGGCAGCGAGAACAAAGCGCCGGCGATGACTGCGGCCACCAGGCCGCCCAGGAACAGGTAGCGGCCAATGGTGGCCAGATCCGGCCCGCCGCTTTCGGCCGCCACAGTGCGCTTGCTGGCGGTCTTGGTGGTCTTGCGTTTGGTTGTTGCCATAAATCCTCCTCAGGATTTGAGATGGGCTGACTCTAACAGCTAGCGGCTTTTGCCGCCACGGCTTTAGCGCGCCTTCTGTTTGGCGTTCTCGAACAGGTAGCTGAGCTGTTTGGCGCGCTGCACGCCGATCCCACCACCCTGGGGTGGCTTGATGACCAGCTGCTTCAGCTTCTTGATCGGCACGGTAGGCAAGGCGGCTGTACCCACCTGCACGTCGGCTCCGGGTTCCAGAAAGATCAGGGCAGCCGATACTGGTACGCTCTGATCCTTGAGGTGCTTGGAGAGCCAGCGGTCAAGGATTTCAGCCTCCACGGTGGCTTCGCTGATCGGGTTGCCGATCCCCTCTTGCCCCAGGCGCTTGAGCAGCGGCACGCCGCTGGCTTTCCAGCGGCGGCGTTTGGCATCGTAGGTGATGCTGCCGGTGGTGTGGCGCGGCAGCAGGATCCACAGCCCGGTGGGGCCAACCAGCAGGTGCGAAACCGGGCTGGTGTAGTTGTAAAGGCTGTAGTTATCGTCCAGCGATTTGAGCGCCTGATGCAGTTTGTGGTCTGGGCGTTTGTTCCAGCGGTTGAAGTAGGTACCCACTTGGGTGAAGATCATGCCGCCGGTGAGGAACAGCAAGTACAGCCCAAACCCTACTGTGGAGCTGAACAGCAGGTAGAGCGAGATGACTAGCATGAACATGCCTGCCAGGTTGGCCACCAGCGCCACACGGGAGTTGCGTTTGTACAGGGCTTCGTTCGTGATCAGGCGCATTATGCAGTCTCCACAGGCAGGGCGGCCAGGCCGCTCTCGATGGCTTGGCTGAGCGAGCTCAGCAAGTTGACCTCGACCGACTGGCGCGCCAGGCGTAGCGCGCTGAGCAGGGCGCGGCTGTCTGAGCGGCCGTGGGCGACGAACACCAGGCCATTGATACCCAGCAAAGGCACCGCGCCCACTTCGGCCGGGTCAAGCTCTTTGCGCAGGCCGCGGAAGGCGGGGCGCGCCAACAGGCCGCCGATCTTGGTGATGAACGAAGATGTGATCTCCTCGCGCAGGCGCTCGGTGATTAGCTTGGCCACCGCCTCGGCGGATTTCATCAGCACGTTGCCGGTGAAGCCGTCCGTCACCACCACGTCCGCTTCCCCGCCGAAGAGTTCCTTGCCTTCTACATTGCCGATGAAGTTGAGCCCACTGGCTTGTAGCAGCGGATAGGTGGCCTTGACCAGATCGTTACCCTTACCGGCCTCCTCGCCATTGGAGAGCAGGGCGACGCGCGGGTTCTTGACGCCTAGCACCTGCTCCACGTAGGCCGCGCCCAGCTGGGCGAACTGCAGCAGGTACTCCGGCTTGCATTCGGTGTTGGCGCCTACATCCAGCACAGCACAGCGGCCCCCACTCACTGGGAACAGGGCGCTCAGCGCCGGGCGTTTGAGGCCGCGTAGGCGGCCCAGGCGCGCCAGGGCGATCGCCATCTGGCCACCAGTGTTGCCAGCGGACACGAACGCGTCTGCCTGGCCGTCTTTGAGCAGATCCATGCCAGCGCCAATGCTGTTCTGCACCTTGCGCAGCGAGCCGGGCGAGATGTGGTCGCTCATCTCGAAGACATCCGGCGCGTGCACGATCTCAATGCCCTGGCCGCGGTTGCCCAGCAGCTCATGCAGGCGGGGCGCATCGCCCACAAGGTACAGCGGCTCGCTATAGTGGCGGGCATACTCCACTGCAGCGTCTACTTCAGGGGCAGGGTGGTTGTCGCTGCCCATGGCATCTAAAACAATGCGCATATGTCTCCTCAGTTGGCTAATATGGGTAGTGAGCGCGAGGCCCAGATGAGTGCATCTGCTTGACGAGCAGGATGGGCGCATTATAATACTGCGTCCCGCGCTGGTGCTGGAACTGGTAGACAGGCATGGTTGAGGGCCATGTGCCGCAAGGCGTGTGGGTTCGATTCCCACCCAGCGCACTACGTCTCGCTTGGCGGCGAGACTTTAGGAGTTTCTTCTCGGCTTCGCCGAGCAACGAAACTCCTTTTAGTATCTCCCAATCACCATCAAAGCATCACTCCGCTATACTTACGTCAAACCGGAGGTTCTTATGTGCCGAAATATCCGTGTCCTCTACAACTTTGAGCCACCCACCACGCAGGATGAAGTCCAGGCGGCGGCGTTGCAATTTGTGCGCAAAGTGTCTGGCTTCACCAAGCCATCGAAGGCCAATGAAGCCGTGTTTGCGCTCGCCGTGCAGGAGGTGGCCAAAGCCACGCACAAGCTGCTCGAAAGCCTGGAGACCAGCGCGCCGCAGCGTGACCGCGATGTGATCGCCCAGCGCGCCCGCGAGCGGGCCGCCAAGCGTTATGGGTTGGCAGGCTCATGAAGTACAAGACCGCCATCTTGCAAGCTGGCAACAACACCGGCATCCCCGTGCCGTCCGAGGTGCTCGAAGCGCTGGGCGGTGGCAAACGACCAGCTGTCAAGATCACCATCAACGGCTACAAGTATCAGAGCACGGTAGGAAGCATGGATGGGCAGAGCCTGATCCCGTTCAGCGCGGCGCACCGCGAGGCCAGCGGCCTCAAAGGCGGCGACAAAGTTGAGGTCACGCTCGAGCTTGACACCGCGCCGCGCACCGTGGAAGTGCCCAAGGATCTGGCCGCGGCGCTCAAGAAAGCCGGTTTGCAAGCCGCCTTTGACGCCAGCGCCCCCTCGGCCAAGAAAGAGTTTGTGCGCCAGGTGGAGAGCGCCAAGGCGGAAGACACGCGCTTGCGCCGCATTGCCAAAATAGTTGAAACACTCCAGGCGAAGAAGAAATAGTTGATGAACTCGCGTATTTTGATGACTGCCAGCGCTGTGCTGCTGGGGCTGGCCGGTATTGTGCTCACCTTTGCTCCTGAGCTGGCGCTAGGCCAGTTGGGCTTGCCCGCCAGCGCAATGGCCTTGTTGCTCGGCCAGGTGGTGGGCGGCCTATATTTCGGCTTGGCCATGTTGAACTGGATGCTCAAGGACAGCGTGATCGGCGGCATTTACAACCGTCCGGCGTTGGTGGCCAACCTGAGCCACTTCGTCATTGCTGGGCTGGCCATCCTGCGCCAGGCGCTGGGCGGCGGAACGCAGCCTGCGTTGCTATGGGCCGCGGCGGCCGTGTATACGCTGCTCGGTGTGGGCTTCGGCCTGTTGCTCTTGCGCCACCCAGTGCAAAAAACTGCGGCACAATAGGCTGCATGTTCACCAAATCTCAATGGGCAGGGGCGCAGGTGATGGCTCACCGTGCGTAACCTCCTGCTAGGGGAAACGTCCTTCCAAATGTCAAAACTCGTTAGCGTTGCAGAAATGCGCGCCATAGAACAGGCCGCCGATGAGCTTGGCCTGAGCTACGCGCAAATGATGGAAAATGCCGGCCACAAGCTGGCCGAAGCCGTGCTTGCGCATAGCCACAAAGGTGGCGACAAGACCATTGTCGCTCTGGTGGGCGCGGGCAACAACGGCGGCGATGCGCTGGTGGCCTTGGCCGCCCTGGGCGCGGCGGGCTGGAAAACCGGCGCGCTGCTGATCGGCAAGCGTTTCAGCCATGATGACTATGTGAAGCGCGCCCGCAAAGCCGGCGTACAGATCCGTACCCTTGATTACGACAATCACGAAACGCTGGACGAGCACGCCGAATGGCTGCGCAGCTTTGCCTTCGTGCTGGACGGTATCCTCGGCACCGGCGTACGCACCCCGGTGCGCGAGTCGCTGGCGCGCGTGATGGCCGCCATCAAGGCCAACATGGAGGTCACTCAGCCTAAGCCCTTCATCATTGCGGTGGATTGCCCCTCGGGCATGGATTGCGACACAGGTGAAGTGGCGCCGCAGGCGTTGCGCGCAGACCTCACTGTGTGTATGGGCGCGGTGAAGTACGGCATGCTCACGCTGCCCGCGTACAGCTACCTGGGCGAGCTGGTACTGGCCGATATTGGTATCACCAACCGCGTGCGCCAATGGGCTGACCTCAAGCGCCACACGATAGACGAAGCCGCCGTGCGCAGCATGCTGCCCGAGCGGCCGCTGGGCGGCCACAAGGGCACCTTCGGCACGCTGTTGGTGGTGGCTGGCTCGCTGCAATACCCCGGCGCGGCGCTACTGGCCGGGCGCGCTGGCTATCGCAGCGGGGCGGGGTTGGTGCAGATGGCGGTGCCCAAGCCGGTGCAACCGCTGCTGGCTGGCCATCTGCCAGAGGCGACTTGGCTGCCATTGGCGGCGCAGGAGGGTTGGATCGCTGAGAACGCCCTCAAGCCAATAAAGGATGCACTCGCAGATGCGGATGCGCTTCTGCTGGGGCCGGGCTTGGGTCTGACGCCTGGCACGGGCGAGTTTGTAGGCAAATTGCTGAAAGAAAAACTGCCACCCTTGGTGGTGGATGCTGACGGCCTCAAGCTGATGGCCGCCTACAAAGATTGGTATCGCCGCTTCTCATTGGATGCCGTGCTGACTCCGCACCCCGGCGAGATGGCGGCGCTCACCGGCCGCACGATCGAGGAGATTCAACGCGCCCGTATCGAGATCGCCGAAGAGTATGCGCGCACCTGGCAGCAGGTGGTGGTTTTGAAGGGTGCATTCACCGTTGTGGCCGCGCCGGATGGGCGCACGGCCTTGCTGCCGCTGGCAACGCCTGCCTTGGCACGCGCCGGCAGCGGCGATGTGCTGGCCGGGCTCATCGCCGGGTTGCGCGCTCAGGGAGCGGCAGCTTATGACGCCGCTTGCGCGGCGGTATGGCTGCACGGGCAGGCGGGTCTGCGCGCCGCCGCCCAGCGCGGCAGCGCAGCCGTGCTTGCAGGTGACCTATTGGAGCATTTGCCGGTTATGGACTAAGTCTTGTCACTGCGGTCGCTTGGTCGCAGCCGAAGCCAACAGCTCACGACTAGCAGACTTTTATCGACCAATTGACCAACAAAAAAAGACCCGGCTCCGCCGGGTCCTTTTTTTTTGTTGTGCTGTGCTTAGTTGGCGTTCTTGGGGCTCTTCTTGGCAGCCTCGATGGCGGCTTCGCCACGTGCTTTGAGGTCTTCAGCCTGGCCACGGATGCCAGCGGTGCGTTCCTTGGCATACTTGGTTACTTCTTCACCGCGCTCCTTGGCGTACTTGGCTACCTCGTCAGCGCGTTCCTTGGCCAGCTTGGTCAGCTCGTCGGCACGGGCACGTGCATCGGCAGCGGCGGCCTCGAGGCTCTCGCTGGCCGTGTCGCGCAGCTCAATGCTGCGGTCACGGATGATGCGGCGGGTCTCCTCGCCGGAATGCGGGGCGGTGAGCAATGCCACGGCTGCACCCACCAAACCGCCTACCAGCAAGCCAGACAAGAAGCCGCTAAATTCACTACTACTTCGGTCAGACATGATATATCTCCTTTTATAGTGCTTATTTACGGCGGCCAGGGTTAAGCATATCCAATGCCCGGCGGGCTGCCGCCAAACCCGCATTTACCTTAACGACAGGCTCCACCAGGTTGTCGCTCAAAAAGCGAGCGGTTCCGCGCAGCGTGTTGGCTGCTTCGCTGGCGGAATCAATGATGGGGCGCACTTCGTTCTGCAATAGGTTGAGCAGCTGGGCCAGTTGAAAGAGCAGGATCACCAGCGCCAAGCCGATGATCATGAACTCAAATGCGACCAGGATGATGACGATGTCACGAATGGTTTCGGTTGGGGCGCCGGGCTGCAGCAGGAAGTACACCGCTGCTACCAACGCCGCAACGAACAAGAGCGCCAGAACCCCCAGGCCAATGATCAGCCCCTTTGAAGGTCCAGCACTTTCCCCGTTGAACTGCTCGTTTGAGTAGTCGTCCGTCATTTTTGCTGCTCAAGGCGCATTATAGCGTAGAGGCTATAAGCTTTTTATTTGATTTCTTAAACGCTAGGTGAGTGTTGTTGTTCGACAGGCAACATCACGGCCAGCCAACAAGGCTGTCTTGGATCTGCTGCATCTCGGATTGATTGCCCACCACACTGCGAGATGGAGCGTCTGCTTCAGGCTGCTCGCAATACGCATCCCGGCAATAGCGATACTCCAATGGTTCTGCAAAGTTGGTGGGGCTGTAGAGCACATAGGCATAATGCCCGTTGCCCAGGTTCCACATCGGCACTGCCGTAGCCCAATCCAACAGCTTGAACTGCAAATACACTGCGCCGCTGTCTTCGGGCGCGTTGAGGTCAAACCAGATCGGCGCGCTGGCGCCGGCCGTCCACAGTTGCATATGGTCGCGCACGGTCAGTTGGCTGGTCCCGGCCGGGATGATCAGCTGGCGCAGCACAAAGGCGCCGTCAGCACTGTGCTCCGCGTTCCACAGGCCGTCGCCCAGCGTGTACTTGTAGCGCAGGTCGGTGCCAGTGGGCAGCTGCAGCGTGATGGAGTAACCGCCATCATGGGCGGCCAGTAGCGGCTGGTTGGCCAACTCACCCAGGTTGCCGAGCATGAACACCGGGATGCCGCCGGGGCTGGCCTCGTTAGGCACCAGGATGAAGGTGACGTTGGCCATCTCGGCTGGCTGCAGTTGGATCTCGGCGGGCGTCTGCGATCCGGCCGCTACCAACGCTCCCTGCTGGAAGCTCTGGTAGCGCCCTTGGGGGTCGGTGAACACCATGTTGTGCAAGCCCTGTGTGAGGCCATCAAAGCGGAAGCGGCCCTCGGCGTCCGTGACGGCGCGCAAGCCTGAGGCGTGTACTTCGATGCCCGCTAGCGGGAAGCCGCTGTCGGCGGCGCTCACCTGGCCGTCTACCTGGCCGTGGGGCAGCTCGGCGGCCTGGTCAGCCCAGGCGGCGATCAGATCGTGGGCCACGTGACCAGCGCCGGTCACCAGGAAGCTGCGATAGACGATGGGTTCGCCGGTGGCGGTCACTTCATCCACTGCGCCAGCGCGGCTGTAGCGATAGGTAAGCAAGGTGCCGGGCGGCACCGACAGCGTAACAGCGTAACTGCCCGCGCCGCTGGGTTGCATGTTGACCCGGCGCAGGTTGAAGCTCACCCCGGTCACTGCATCCACAACGTGTAGCTGCACGGGCTCGCCGCTGGGCGAGTCTGGCGGCGCCAGCACGTTGAGCACCACCTGCACTCCCGGAGGCGCCTTGTAGTCTGTGATGTCCGGCGCGCTTTGCCCGCCACCACAGGCGGCCAACAACAGCGCGCAGACCAGGAGTGTGAAGAGTCGTCTCATTGGTTATCCAGCCAGGCGGCGGGCTCGTTGGCGTTGTGCCAGCGAGGCCGTGCCCACGCTTATAAAGTATATGGCAACCAGGGGCACCCACACCAGCAACATGTTGATGGGATCCACGGTGGGCGTGATGGCCGCCGCCAGCACGGCCAGCACCACGACGGCGATGCGCCAGTTGGCGCTCAGCCAGCGGGCGGGCAGCAGCCCCATGGCCGCCAGCACGAACGAGATCAGCGGCAGCTCAAAAGCAATGCCGATCCAGAACATCAGCCCGGTGGCGAAAGCAACGTAGGAGGCAGGGCGCACCTGGGTGGGGATGTCCATAAAGTTGACAAGAAAGGTAACGGCGGGCGGCAGCAAAACGTAATAGGTGAAGGCCACGCCAAAAGCAAATAGCACCAGCACCAGCGGGATGGCAAACAGCCCGATCAGGCGAGATTTGCGCGCCAGCCCCGGCGCAATGAATCGCAACAGCTCAAATGCAATGTAGGGCAGGCTGACGGCAAAGGCGGCGAAGAAGGTGATACGCATCACCACGCCTACCGGCTCGGTGACGTCCACAGCTTCAAGGGCGGCAATGCCGCCCACGGGCGCGGCCAGCCAATCGAGGATGACTGGCGCATACTGGAACGCCACCAATGAGGCCAGGATCAGCACCAGCACCGAGCGCATCAGGTGGCCGCGCAAGGCAGCCAGGTGGGCCAGCACATCGCCCGGGTTGGCGATGGCTTTTTGTACGGTTTCACCCAGCGGCGTGTCTTGCGGGTTCTCTGCAAAGAAAGGCTGCAGCGGGCGCAGCAGCCAGCGGAACGGAGCGGTGAAGGCGCGCCACAGGCGGCTTAGTAGGCGGCGTATCATTCGCCCTCGGGTGGCTTGGTTTCAGACTCAAGCGGGGCAGGTGGGCTTGCTGTGGGGGTACGCGTCCAGGCGACGAACTGGCGGTCGAGCTCTTCGATCTTCTCGCGTTGCTGCTTGAGCTCGCTACCGATCTCGCGGCCCATCAGCTCCAGCTCTTCCACGCCGGCCTGGCGCGCCAGGGTCTGGGGCAGCTCGCGCAGCTGGCGGGTGGCATCCGTGAACGTCTTCCACGCGCCAGATTGGCGCAGGTTGCGGATGCTGCGCCCCAGGCTGGAGCCGAGCTTCACCAGATCTTGTGGCCCAAGCACCAAAAATAGGATGATGACGATGAAAATTAGCTCAGTGGGGCTGATGCCGAGGAATTGCATACAACAATAATGCCCTAGTTCTGGTTAAGTTGCCCCAAGGCTTGCTTGATCTCTTCGCTGCGTTCTGCCAGGCTGCCGAGCACGCCGTTGACGAAACGCGGCGAGCTGTCTGAGCCATAGCGCTTGGCCAGCTCCACGGCTTCGTTGATGGCCACTTTGACCGGGGTTTCGCCGCTCACGGCAAACTCCCAAGTGGCCATGCGGATGAGGTTGCGGTCTATGACCGAGATCTGGTCGATGGGCCACTCGGGGGCGTGTTGGGCGATGTAAAGATCCAGCTCTTTGCGGATGGGCAATACGCCCAGCACCAGGCGGCGGGCGAAATCTTCCAGCTCATCTTCCAGCTCGTAATCCGCGGCGCGTCCTTCAAAGACTATGCCCTGGGGGTGGCTGGTGAGGTCGAGTTCGTAAAGCGCTTGGAGGGCCAGGCTGCGAGCCCGAGTGCGCGGTTTCATCGTTAGGCTTCTGGGAAATAAATATCTTCGATATGGATGTTTATACTGCCGGGCTGCATGCCCACCATCTCGGTGATGGCGCGGTGCACCTGGTCCTGTACGCTGCGCGCCACCTGGCGCACGTTGGTGTCTTTTTCCAGCACCAGGTAGATATCCAGGTCAACTTCTTCGCCAAAAATGCTGGCGAGCACGCCTTCGGTGGCGTGTTCATCTTTGCTGCGGCGCGGGCTGCGCGCCATGGCGTACACGCCATCCACTTGCAGCGCGGTCAGGCGTGCGATGGAGAGCAGCACATCAGGGGCTACAGTGGTGAGGCCGGGGGGGCGCAGTTCTGTCGTCATCGTCGTTTAGGCCATGGCCATGCCGCCATCCACGGCCAGGGTCTGGCCGGTGATGTAGCTGGCTTCGTCTGAGGCGAGGAAGGCGACCGCGGTGGCGATGTCTTGCGTATCGCCCTTGCGGCCGAGCGGGATCATGTTGAGCAGGGCGGTGCGGGCTTCCTCGGGCACACCGGCCCAGATCTCGGTTTCCACGTAGCCTGCGGCTACGGCGTTCACCGTGATGTTGCGCGAAGCCACTTCGCGCGCCAAGGCCTTGGTGAAGCCGATCTGGCCCGCCTTGGAAGCCGAGTAGTTGGTCTGGCCAGCATTGCCGATCTGGCCAGAAATGGAGGAGATGTTAATGATGCGCCCGCTGCGCGCCTTCATCATGTAGCGCACAGCGGCTTTGGAGCAGTTGAAGGTGCCCTTGAGGTTGGTGTCCATCACCGCATCCCACGATTCTTCGCTCATCATCATGATGAGCATGTCACGTGTGATGCCAGCATTGTTGACGAGGATATCGACCTTGCCATACTTCTCCACGGCGGCCTTGATGAGGTTGTTGGCATCCTCTACCTTGGCGACATCGCCGGGGAAGGCCGCAGCGCTGCCGCCCGCATTGACGATCTCCATGACCACATCCTGAGCGGCTTTGCCGTTGCTCTGGTAGTTCACCACGATAGCTGCGCCGCGGGCGGCCAGCTCGATGGCAATGGCGCGGCCAATGCCGCGTGAACCGCCAGTGACGACGGCAACTTTGTTCTCAAGGGGGCGCGGGTTTACAGGCATGTGAAAGCTCCTCTTCCAAACGATTATACACAAGCCACTGCCCGACTTGCTCTAGCAGCGCGCACTGGTTGCCAGCCTACGCCGAGGGTTATGGCAGGTTTGTCATTCCGAACCGAGCGAAGCGAGTGAGGAATCCGTTAAGGGTCATTTTGAGTTGTAGACCATTCTGTGTCAACACGCGTCCGTCATTTTGCGTGCGCTGCCTATGACCCAGAGTTCCACGCCCACAGACCGCTTACAGTCTGTGGCTCGCAATGACAACTCTCGAAGGCATCTCCCACCAAACTGACCGCAGAGTGGAGTTTTGCGAAGCAAAACTCCCGCGCTGCGCAGCAGCGCAACTTGCTTTCGCTCGTTGCGCATGGTTATACTCATTATCACGGTATGGAACTCGACGCACTGTTAGACGTTTTACCCAGCCGCTATACTCCGGCAGACCTTGAGCTCATCCAGCGAGCTCACCGTTACGCGGCCAAAGCGCATCAAGGCCAGACGCGCGCTTCCGGTGAGCCATATCTGAACCATTGCGTTGCCGTGGCCGCCATCCTGGCTGATCTGGAAGTGCCTGCCGTGCTGGTGGCCGCCGGGTTGCTGCACGACACTGTAGAAGACACCTCCGTAACACTCAAAGATTTGCAAGCGGAATTTGGCGAAGATGTGGCCAAGCTGGTGTCTGGCGTCACCAAGCTGAGCCAATTGCCGCGCGTCTCGCGCATCACCGGTGGGCCAAACCGTGGCCGCCGCAACGGGCGCGAGGCGGAGGACGAAGATGCCATGGAGGAAGACCGCAGCCGCGGCGCTGACATGGCGTCTGAGACGCTGCGCAAAACCTTCCTCGCCATGGGCGAAGATGTGCGCGTGGTGATGATCAAACTGGCAGACCGCCTGCACAACATGCGCACACTGGGTTACCTGCCCGAGGAAAAACGCCAGCGCATTGCCAAGCAGACCCTGGATATTTTTGCGCCGCTGGCCAACCGCCTGGGCATCTGGCAGCTCAAGTGGGAGCTGGAAGACCTGGCCTTCCGCCACTCGGAGCCGCAGACCTACAAGCAAATTGCTGCCAATATTGCCGAGCGCCGCTCCGAGCGCGAGAAGACCCTGCACGACATTGAGAACCGCCTGCGCGCCATGCTGGCGCAGGAGGGCATCGAATCCGAAGTGTCCGGCCGCCCCAAGCATATCTATTCGATCTATAACAAGATGCGCCGCAAGGGTGTACCCTTCGATGCGCTCACCGATGTGCGCGCGGCGCGCATCATCGTCAAGGACGTGGCTACCTGCTATCAGGTGCTGGGCATCATCCATGCCAAGTTCCGCCCCGTGCCCGGCGAGTTCGATGATTACATCGCCGCCCCCAAAGACAACTTTTACCAATCGCTGCACACCGCCGTCATTTATGAAGATGGCCGCCCCCTCGAAATCCAGATCCGCACGCACCAAATGCATGAAAGCGCCGAGTTGGGCATTGCTGCCCACTGGCGTTATAAAGAAGGCACCCCGCAAGACAAGGACTACGAGCGCCGTGTCGTGTGGCTGCGCTCGCTGATGGACTGGATGCACGAGGTGGACGACGCCGGCCAGTTCGTGGATACGATGAAGACGGATGTCTTCAGTGACCGCGTGTATGCCTTTACGCCGCGTGGCGACATCATCGATATGCCCAGTGGGGCCACCGCCATCGACTTTGCCTACCATGTGCACACGGATGTAGGCCACCGCTGCCGCGGCGCAAAAGTGAACGGCAAGCTGGTGGCGCTGGACTATCGCCTGCGCACCGGTGACCAGGTGGAGATCCTGACCACCAAGCGCGGCGGCCCCAGCCGTGACTGGCTCAATACCAACCTACGCCTGCTTAACACCGAGCGGGCGCGTGCCAAAGTGCGCCACTGGTTCAAGCGCCAGGACCGTGAGCTCAACATCGGCGTGGGCCGCAGCCAACTGGAGCGCGAGCTGCGCCGCCTGAACCTGCCCGAGCTGGATTTGGAGCCGGTGGTGCTGGAGCTGGGTTTCAAAGAAGCCGATGACTTGTATGAGGCCATCGGTACGGGCGATGTGTCCGTGGGCCGCGTGACCGCCAAGCTTAACCTAGGCGCCGAGCGCGAGCACAAGATGGAACCGCTGCCACCTGGGCGCCAGACGCCGTTCACCAGCGGCGACAGCGTCAGCGTGCTGGGGCTCAAAGGTTTGCTCACCACCCTGGCCAAGTGCTGCAAGCCGGTACCTGGGGACCCGATCGTGGGCTACATCACACGCGGCCGCGGCGCTACCATCCATCGCCGGGATTGCCCCAACATCTTGCGGGCGCGTGATCATGAGCGCCTGGTACAAGTCTCGTGGGGCGCGCCCAAGAGCACCTATCCGGTCGCCGTGCGCATCCTGGCCTATGATCGTGATGGTTTGATGCGTGACGTATCGACTCTGATCGCCGATGAAGGGGTGAGCATGAGCCAGGTAAAAGTGGATGTGGACCGCAACCAGGCTACGTTTGACCTGGTGCTCAATGTGGACAACATCGCCCAATTGAGCCGTGTGCTTACGCGGGTTGAAACGTTACCCAATGTATTGGAAGCGCGGCGCGTGCGCCCAGGTTGATCTGCTGAGGTAACGCCACATGATCTCCGTACAAGAAGCACTCGATACATTGCTTGCCTCGCTGCCTGTCACCCCCAGCGAGGAGGTGACACTGGCCGAAGCCAATGGGCGCGTGTTGGCTGAGCCCATCCTGGCGCCGTTCGATTCGCCGCGCTTTGACAACTCCAGCATGGATGGTTTCGCCGTGCGCTCAGATGATGTGCACGGCGCCAGCCGCCAGAAATCCAAGAGCTTGCTGGTGGCTGGGGATATTCCCGCGGGCAAGTCTGCCAGCACCACCTTGCAACCCGGGCACACCATGCGCATCATGACCGGCGCGGCCATGCCCGCCGGAGCGGATACCGTGGTGCCCGTCGAAGACACGGATGCGCACGGGCAAACCGGCGCGGCCTTGCCCGCCGTGGTGCAGATCTTTGCCTCGGGTGGGGCCGGGGCGTATGTGCGTCCGGCCGGGCAGGACTTCAAGGCGGGTGAGCCGCTGTTGGCCGCGGGTACGCGGCTGCGCCCGCAAGAGATCGCCCTGTGCGCCATGCTGGGTGTGGCCGAGTTGAACGTACACCGCAAACCGCGCGTGGCTGTCTTTTCATCTGGGGATGAACTGCTGCCGCCGGGCGAGAAGTTGCAGCCCGGCAAGATCTATGAGACCAACTCGTTCACCTTGTGCGGCCTGGTGGAGAGCGCCGGCGGTGAGGCCATCCTGCTCGGCACGGCCAAGGACACCTTGGCGGACGTCAAGGCGTACTTGGAAGGCGCGTTGCAGGCCGGTGCAGACCTGATCCTCTCCACAGCGGGCGTTAGCGTGGGCTCGTATGATTTTGTGCGCGAAGCAGTGGAGAGCGAAGGCCGCATCGATGGCTGGCAGGTGAACATGCGCCCGGGCAGGCCCTTCACGTTTGGCGAATACCGCGGCCTGCCGTTTGTGGGGCTGCCGGGCAACCCGGCTTCGGCCTTCGTAGGTTTTGAAGTCTTTTTGCGCCCGGCCCTGCACAAGATGGGCGGTGTGGGTGCATGGCAACGCCGCGTGGTGCGCGCTCGCGTCATGGACACGGTCGAGTCGGATGGCCGCGAGAGCTACCTGCGCGTATTAATTAACTCTCATCCACGTGAATGGCAGGTTTATTTGACAGGCCATCAGGGTTCAGGTAATCTTTATTCGCTCGTGCAGGCACAGGCTTTGTTGCAAGTGCCGGCGGGTGTAAAGAAGATCCGCGCAAAATCTTGGGTAAATGTTTGGCCACTGTAGTGGAGGCATTGCTTGCTTAGGAAGATCTTGATCGTGTTGAGCATCCTCGGAATTTTGGATGCAGCCTACCTCACTTATGTAAAAGTGATCGAGGATGGCGTGTGTGCTGTTGGCGGTGGGTGTGCCATTGTGAACACCAGCCCGTATGCCTCGCTGTGGGGCATTCCCATCGCGGCCATCGGCGGCGCGGCCTATGTGGTGATGCTCATCGTCTTGCTGCTGGAAGAGCGCAGCGATTTCTTTGCCATCAATGGCGGCCTGATCGTGTTCGGCCTTTCGCTTATCGGGGTGCTGTACTCGGTGTACCTCACATACCTTGAGCTGTACGTCATCCACGCCATCTGCCCCTTCTGTGTCATCTCTGCCGTTATCCTCGTCGCTATGCTGATCGTGTCCATCATGCGTCTGCGTAACGACCTGCAAACAGCCTAGGTGGAATATGCCCCGAATTCGCTGTCACTACGCCGATTGCGTATTTCTTGATGAAGGTTACTGTGCCGCCGCAGCTGTGGAGCTTGACTCCGATGAAGGCTGCCTGACCTACGCCGCCGCTGGTGAAGTTTCCGCAGAGGATGCCTGGGAGGATAACGAGGCCCTCGAAGAAGAATGGGAAGAGGCCGGCTTCGCCCCGGATGAAGACGAAGACGAGGACGACCTCGAAGAAGAGGATGAAGAAGACGACCTCGACGATGAATAGTCAAAAAATAGCCAGTAACCACTGGCTATTTTTCTTTAAGTAGGCCGCGTATATAATGCTCGCATGAGCGCCGATGCGCCTTCCCCCCTCAAACAGATCGCTGATCTCATTCGTGCCGGCAAGACCGACGCGGCACGCACCCAATTGGTTGAGTTGTTGCGCCGCGAGCCGGGCAATGCCCAGGCCTGGTACCTGCTCAGCTTTGTGCTGGATGACCCCCAGCGCCGCCAATATGCGCTGCTGCAGGCGCTGAAGGCGCAGCCCGATTTTGCGCGAGCTCAGGAGCGCCTGCGTACGCTGCGCGGTGAGGCGCCGCCTCCGCCGCCGGTGGCTCCGGCCGAGCCTGACGCGCCCACCTTTACGCCCGCGTTTGCAGCCCCCGGATCGCTCGAAGACAGCCTGCGCGCCGAACAACAACCTGAAGAATCCAAACGCAAGTCGCCCTTGCGCGCTGGGTTGCTCGCCTTGCTGCTGGTAGCGCTGCTGGCGGTTGTGTGGTCGGTCGGGCGCGGCCTGCTGGCGGGCGGCGCCCAAGGGCCGCAGCCCGCGGCGACCAACGCGCCCTTCCGCACGCTGCCGGCGGTGTGGACCCCCACTGCTGACGGGGATGCCTCGCTGACCCCCACGCCAGACCCCGGCCCGCTGGCCACGCTGCAGCCCGAGGCGCAGGCTTTGCTGCAAACCATCGCAGAGCAGGTGGGCCAAACGCGCGGGCTGAACCTGGCGCGCCCGTTGCAGGCCATTTTGCTGCAAGAGTCTGCCGCGGCCGGGCAGCTGCAGGCGGCAGCCATCCCCGATGCACAAAAGACCCAGCGCATGTTACAGGCGCTGGGTTTGCTTTCGGACTCTGCTACATTGGATGATTACGCGCTGAATAGGACGCTGGATGGTTACGGCGCGGCCTACGATGCCGGTGATCGTACTGTGTACCTGCTGGGCGGCGCGCTGACCGATCCGCTGGCGTACGCCTATGCGCGCATGGCCGGGCGTGCTGCGCTGCAAGACCAGCAGGGCGCCGCGGCGCAGAACTGTGCGCTATTCGATGATGCTTGCCGCGCCGTGCAGGCTTTGGTGCAGGGCGATGCCAACCTGAGCGCCGAGGAGTGGTTGGCGGCGGCCGGTGCGGCCGCATTCGACTCCGCCAGCCTGCCAGCGGCCAACTACGCCCGCATCCAAACCCAGCCGCCGTCTGACTTTGCCGTGTTGGATCTGCGCTTCCTGGCGGAGAGCGGGCTGAGCTTTGCCCGCGACCTATTCACGGCGGGTGGTTGGGAGCAGGTCAATGCAGCCTATAGCAGTCTGCCCAGTACCACGGAGCAGATCTTGCATCCTGAAAAATTCGCAGTCAATGAAGCGGCGCTGAATGTACAAGGTGTCGATCTGGCCACGGCTTTAGGTGACGGCTGGGAGCTGCAGGGCAGCGGCCAGCTGGGCGAGTGGCTCACGCGGTTGGTGCTGGCCGCCAGCGCGGACAGCAGCCTGCGCATTCCTGAGGAAAGCGCGGTTAGCGCGGCTTCAGGGTGGGGCGGTGACCATTTGCAAGTGTATTGGCGCGCTGGCGATGGCGCGTTTGCACTGGCCCAGCATTGGCTGGCGGATGACGTCACCCAGGGCCAGGAGTTGCATGCCGGCGTGCAGCAGTATCTCTCGCTGCGCTTTGGCGGCGCGCCCGGCGAGCTCGGCCGCGGGCGCTGCTGGCAAGCCAGCGGGCAGGCCGCGTGCTTGCTGGCCAATGGCGCCGAAGTGGTGTGGCTGCTGCTGCCGGATGACCCGGCGCTGATCGCTGCGGCCCTGGCGCTGTACCCCCACATCCCGTAGAGTGCCATGCGACTTATCAGTCTTTTGACCTTCAGCGTGCTGCTCACCGCCCTCAGCGGCTGTGCTGCAGGCAGCTCGCCGGCCAGCGGAAGCGCGATGGCGTCCATCTCGGGCACGCTGACATACCGCCAGCGCATCGCGCTGCCTGCCGACGCCCAGGTGATTGTGCGGTTGGCAGATGTCTCGCGCGCCGATGCGCCTGCCATCCTCATGGGCGAGCACAGTTTCGTGGCGCAGCACCAGGTGCCGCTTCCCTTCACAGTGGAGTACGACGCTGGCGCCATCCTGGATACTCACATCTACGCGCTGCAAGCCGAGATCCGGGATGCGCAGGGCGAGCTGCTCTTCCGCAACACCACCATCTATCCTGCCATCATCGGCGGCCAGGTGGCAGAGAGTGTGGAGATCATCCTGGATATGGTGAGTGGCCAGTAGGCGCTGTTTATGGGTGTTTGTTGACAATCATTTGCCCGCATAGTAAACTCGCCCGCGTTGTCTATTGGCGAGGTAGCTCAGTGGTAGAGCAGGGGACTCATAAGCCCTTGGTCGTGAGTTCAAATCTCACTCTCGCCACCTCAAATTTCCCCGTGTATGCGGGGATTTTTGTTTAATGTTACGAAACAAGGTTGTGTCGAGGTGCTGACGTATAATCAAATCGTGAGCTCCCCCAAATCAGCCATAGACTGGCTGCTGGATTCAGATCCAGCCATCCGTTGGCAAGTCATGCGAGACTTCACCAAAGACTCTGACGCCGCGGTGGCCGCCGAACGCGCCAAAGTGGCCACTGAAGGCTGGGGAGCCACGATCCTGGCAGCCCAGGCGGAAGACGGCACCTGGGCCGGAGAAGTGCGTATTCCTGAATATCCTACGTTGCGCACGTTGCTGCTCTTGTGCGACATGGGGCTGGACCCTGAGAGCGAGCCCGCCCGCCGCGCACTGAGCCGCGTGCGAGCCAATGTCAAATGGCTGATGGATATTACTCAGGAAGAGCTGCCAAAAGACCAGGACATCCATTGGTGGCATAAGCCGTTCTTTGCCGGCGAGGTCGAGGCCTGCATGAACGGTAGGGTGGTCAAGGTCGGCGCGTACTTCGGCGAAGACATGCAGCCGTTGGTAGAGCAGTTGCTGGGTGAGCAGAAGGCCGATGGCGGCTGGAACTGCGAACCGGATTCGGTGCGCGGCTCCTTTCACTCTACGATCTGCGTACTCGAAGGCTTGCTGGAATACGAGAAGGCCACTGGCGGCTCGCCCGCGGTGACCGCCGCCCGGCAGCGGGGCGAGGAATACTTCCTGGAGCGGGGCATGCTGCGCTCATTGTCCACCGGTGAGGTGCCGGCGATCGATAACGCCACCGAACAGCCGCCAGCGTGGACGCTGTTTTCGTATCCGACCTCGAAGCACTACGATGTGCTGCGCGGGTTGGACTATATGCGTAATGCAGGTGTTAGCCCTGATGCGCGTGTGGCTGAAGCGATCGAATTGGTGGCAAGCAAGCGGAGCCAAGATGGGCGCTGGCCGCGTGAGAACATTCATGATGATCCGGTTGCCCTCGAGATGGAAGGCGCCAGCGGCACGGATAGCTATTGGAACACGCTGCGCGCTTTGCGGGTATTGGCTTGGTATTCATAACCTTCAGTAGCGTCTATCTCTCGCCACAGCCTTCCCCGTGTATACGGGGATTTTTGTTTGGACCGCAATCACATATAATTTTCTTCTCTATTCGCCACATTGCACAAGGAGGAGCCTACCATGGCCGAAACTCGCCCCTTTAAACCCAGCTGGCTCGATTCTTTGATGGACTGGGTCAGCGCTCTCAAGATCGCGTCCCCTCTGTTCTATATCTTGTTGTATGTGGCCTGTGTTCTGGTGATCCATCTTGCCCTATGGTTCGAGGGCAGGTTGGATTGGGGTATGTTGGACTCGTACATCTTCTTTGATGTTATTTGGTTTCCCTTGGGTTTGGGCTACGTTCATTACATGGAGCGCGTCGCTCAGCGCTCGATTGCGGAGATCCGTCCAGCCTTGAGTGTTTCTGACAGCGAGTTCGAGAGCATCCGCTATCGGTTTACAACCTTGCCCTTCTGGCCCATTCTCATCATCACGGTGCTGGGCTTCATCTTTGGCATGTTGCTCGCCTTCCAATCGGGAAGTACAGACTCGATCAGCAGTATTCTGTGGGCTGGCCTTTCGGGCTTGGGCTATACCTTCCTGCCCATCTGGCTGTATGCTGCCTATCGCCATGTCTCCCAGATCGACGACCTGTACACCAAGGTCAAGAAGCTGAATCTGTTCAATCTGCAACCCTTGTATGGCCTGGCGCGCGTCGCTATGGTTGTGGGTATTTTCCTGGTGCTGCTGGTCAATATCAACTTCCTGAGCGAGACCTACTTTGGCTCAGTGACTCAGACACCTGAGATGATTGTCACTCTCTCGATGATCGGCATCACCGCCGCCGTGGCGGTGTTTGTGATCCCGGTGCTGGGTATCCACCGCAAGATCGAGAAGGACAAGACCAACCTGCTGGCCGAGAATGCCGAGCAGATCGAAAGCCTGCGCGGCGACATCCAGAGTGATATGGAGGGCCGCAACTTCAAGAACATTGACGGGCTGGAGAAGGGCTTGAGCGCGCTGCTCAAAGTGCGCGAGAGCATCACCGCCATCCCCACTTGGCCGTGGAGCCCGGGCACCTTTGGCAAGTTCGCCTCGGCCATCGTGCTGCCGCTGATCGTGTGGTTATTGCAGCGCGTGATGACGCCGTTCTTTGCGGTGCCGTGATGCTTGACAAACCGCCCGCGAATTAGGGTTTGAGCCTTTTTGCTCTAGAATTTACTTATGCTCACTATTGACTTACAAACCGCGCGCCGCTTCATCTTGGGCAAGCAGGGCTTGTGGCCCGGCCGCCGCTGGCAGGGCGCCAAGGGTACGCAGCAGGCTATGCGCGCCATGGAGTATCTGCAGCTCGACCCGCTGCAGATCATTGCCCGCAGCCAGGACATCAAGCTGCACAGCCGCGTGCTGGATTACAAGCTGGCGATGTGGGAAGACGCTGCTTACAAGAAGCGCAAGTTCTTTGACTGGGGCGGCTGGCTGGCGGTGCGCCCGATGGACGAGCTGCCGTATTGGCGTGTGGTCATGCGCCGTGAGAAGACGGCGGGGTACACCAACATAAGCAAGACGGGCAGTGAACACGCTGCTGCCATCAAAGAAATGCGCGCCGTGCTGCGCGAGCGCGGCACCGTCAGCAATCGGGACTTCGAAATGGCCGCTCGCACCCGCACGCAGAGCTACCGTGGCCGCAAGGACAGCGCTGTGGCCTTATATTACTTGTGGCGCACCGGCGAAGTGATGACCCATCACCGTGAGAAGTTCGAGCGCGTGTATGCGCTTACCGAAACCGTCGCGCCTGCCGAACTCATCCGCGAAGCTAGCGATGCGGAGACCGACCGCTTCCTCATCTGCAAGGAAATTGCGCACAATGGGCTGGCGCGCTTCAACCGCACCGCCGAGGCTTACTTCCGCGGCGTTCCTCTTGATAGGGCTACCAAACTGCGCGAGAGCCTGCTGGCCGATGGCGAAATCATCGAAGTGCAGGTGGAGGGTTGGAAGCACGTGCACTGCGCCCTGGCCAGCGACGCCAAGCTGCTGAAGGAGCTGGCCGCCGGACGTGTGCCCAAGGCCTGGAAGCCGCTGGGCGCCAGCACCGAAGACGAAGCCAGCTTCCTGGCTCCGCTGGATCCGGTGAGCGCTCGCGGCCGCGCCAAGCCGCTGTTTGACTTCGATTACGTCTGGGAAGTCTACAAGCCGGAGGACAAGCGCAAGTACGGATATTATGTGCTGCCTATCCTGTGGGGTGACCGCCTGGTAGGGCGTTTTGACAGCAAACTGGACCGCACTACCAACACCTTTGTCATCCTGGGCTTGTGGCTCGAGGACAAGCGCCTTGCAAAGGACGCCGCCTTTGTCGAAGCGCTGGCGGCGGGCTTTGTACGTTTCAAAACCTTCCTGGGCGCCGAGAAGCTGAATGCCAAGTCGGTGAGCGACGCGGCCCTGCGCAAACGCCTCAGCGCCCTCTAAGCGCCATCATTTCTTCTCACGTTGGGGTACAGTGGATACCTGCTCACAAAGGAGCGTGCCATGAAAAATACACTCGTATTGCTTGCCACGATGGTGCTGGCTGCCTGCGCAGCCCCGGCGGCTGCACCGACACAGGTGGCGGAAGCGCTGCCGCCGACGCTTGAGCCTATTGCGCCCACGGCAGCCCCCACAGACGCGTCGCCGCCTTTTGAGGCGGCCACCTTCGTGGATGCCGAGGGGCGCTTCAGTTTTCAGTACCCGGCCAGCTGGACGGTGCTGGGTGGCGAAGCCGGCAGCCGCGGTCAGTATGTACAGATCGCCTCATGGGATCCGGGCGACGCGCCTGTTGAGAGCCTGCCGCGCGGCGAGAGCCAGCTGCAAGTGGCTGTGTATCAGTGGGACCCCAAGGGAGACCTGGATGCTCGGCTGGATATGCGCCGCACAGCCTTCATAAACTCTGGAATTCAAATCGTTGAGGAAACTGTGCTGCCCTTGGCCACTGGCCCGGATGGGGTGCGCATGCTCTTGCACTACAATGGCGAAGAGATCTTGCAATACTTCTTTTTGTTGGGTGATGAGTATTTGGAGTTCACAGCTTTGGGTGATTTCCAGGTGATAGACGAGGCGATCGCTACCTTCATGTACGGTTCGCGCTAGCGCAGTATGCTAATTCTTCTGCATTCTTCCAAAGCCATGCGTACGGCACCCGAAGGCGCAGGCAGCTTGGATACGCCGCTGCTGCTGCCACAGGCACGGGTGCTGGCGGGCTACCTCAAGACGCTCAGCCCGGATGCGCTGGCCAGCATGATGAAGCTCTCCGGCCCGCTGGCGGCCAAGACGCATGCGCTCATCGCCGCTTGGACGGATGCGCCCGGCCAGCAGACGGCCGCGCTGGATAGCTTCATCGGTGACATCTACAGTGGCATGCAGGCGCCCAGCCTGAGCGCGGCTGACCGCAAGTATGCCAACGGCACATTGCGCATCCTCTCTGGCCTGTATGGAGTGCTGCGCCCGCTGGATGGCATCGTGCCGTACCGGCTGGAAATGGGCTACAAGCTGCCCAGTTTCACGCATAAGGATATGTACGCGTTTTGGGGCAGCCAGGTAGCGGACACGCTATCTGGCAGAGGCATCATCGTCAACCTGGCCGCCAAGGAATACTACGATGTGGTGACGCCGTTTATGGACGCCTCGCGTTTTATTGCGCCCAAGTTCCTGACCCTCAACCGCAAAACAGGGCAGCCCGCCTTTGTCACCGTGCATGCCAAAGTGGCGCGTGGCGCCTTCGCCCACTGGTTGCTGGTCAACCGCATCCAGGGGGCCGCTGACCTGCCGGGCTTTGACGAGATCGGCTATCGCTACGATAAAAAGCGCAGCACGCCGGATACGCCGGTGTTTGTGTGCAAGGATTTCGGCGGCACGGGGCTCAGCATCCGCATGCAGGACAAACAGGGGTTAAGCTAGTATCACGTTATTTTTGAACTAGAATTATTCGTAGTGCCTGACCATCCGAAAAGAGGAGGATAGAGGATGAGATCACCCTGGATAATTGCTTTGATGTCGCTCTTCCCGGGACTGGGTTTGTTGACTCTGGGGAAAGTGCGAAGTGCCGCCATTGTGTTCGGCTTATTTTTGCTCCTGGCGGGTTATGGTTTGTTTGGTCCGCTTGGCTTCTTCACTGACTTGATCTTTAATCTTGCTTTTGCATTATGGGCAATTCAAATTGTGTATGCATTCCAGGTGGCCAAGCGCGAGGAGCTTGCCGGGGCGCTCGATCCGCGGGCCGCCAAACCAGCTGCGCCTGTGAGCAAGCCGGTGGCCGGCATAGGGCGGCCAGAGCGTATGAAGCTCGCCGCACTCCAGGTCCTTGAGCCGCAGTTGGAGCCGAAAGAGGCGCTGTTGGCTGCGGTGTGGGGTCTTGATATGGGCAGCGTTTGGCTGCTTGGCACCTTTGCGATGAAGCAGCTACACATTGGCGTTACCAAAGATCACCTGATACGCGTGCAGATGGATATGATGGGCAAGCCGTATCAGGTCCACCGCCATGGGCTGCGCTCCGTGACTTCCGCCTGGTTAAAGCACGGCCTCGTCCAAGATCGTTTGCGCATCCAGGTGGACGGCGAAAAGGGCAATACCTACCGAGTGCAGCGCGCCCAGCGCGAGGAGAGCCAGCTCCTGCTAGAACTCCTCACCCGGCATAGCGGCAATTAAGGCGTAGCGCTTACATCCAGCGCCACGGGTAGGGCAGTGCTGGCCCAATCGTTGAGCGGCTTGCCGGTTTCCCAGTGGTAGTACTTGGCTGCCAGCAGGCGGCGTGCCACGGCCTGCTCGGCCGCATCTTCAACCAGCCGTGCCGTGGCATCAAAGTGCGCGTCACGGATGCGCACGCGCACCTGCGGCCGGGCCAGCAGGTTCTTGACCCAGTCTGATGCAGCCCCGCTGCCGGAAAGCAGGTACAGGCTGCCGCCCTGCACCCCAAACCAGATCTCGATCTCGTGTGGGTTGCCTGTACGCCGCCCACGTGTGGTGAGGTAGCAATAGTCTTCTTGTGCAAATGTGCTCAAATTAACGTCGGACATAATTTCAGGCCTTTAACCATTCGCTAACCAACAAGTGTGTCAAATCACTTGACAGGTAAGCAGTGCTTGCTATACTTGCAATTAGATAAACGTCTGGGTGCCCCCCTCACCTAGGCGTTTGTCATTTAAAGGCAAGTTGTGGGGCTATGATAAACTACCCGTGTTGCACTTTCCCTGAAGGAATCTCACATGGCAAAAATTGCAAACTCCACTTTTGTGCGGGACGAAGTCCTCGCCGATTATCGGTTGGCGTATCGCAGCCGCCAGGCCAGCTTGATCGGTCGCCGCGAGGTGCTGAGTGGCAAGGCCAAGTTCGGCATTTTTGGAGATGGCAAAGAGCTGGCCCAGATCGCCATGGCCAGGGCTTTCCAGCCGGGTGATTTCCGCTCCGGCTATTATCGTGACCAGACCTTCATGCTCGCCATCGGGGAGCACACGCTTGACCAGTTCTTTGCCCAGCTGTTTGCCAATACAGATCTGAAGGCGGAGCCTGCCACCGGCGGCCGCGCCATGAATGCTCACTTTGCCACGCGCAGCCTAAATCCGGATGGCTCGTGGAAAGCCATCGCAGACCAGAAGAATTCCTCCGCAGACATTTCGCCCACCGCCGCGCAGATGCCGCGCCTGGTGGGTCTGGCGCACGCCTCCAAGCTGTATCGCGAGGTCGAAGCGTTGCACGAGTTCACCCAGTTCTCGCGCAAGGGCAACGAAGTCGCCTTCGGCACCATCGGCAACGCCAGCAGCGCCGAGGGTATGTTCTGGGAGGCAGTCAACGCCATCGGCGTGCTGCAGGCGCCTGCCGTGCTCTCGATCTGGGACGACGGCTACGGCATTTCCGTCTCGAACGAGCACCAGCTCACCGCCGATCTCTCGCGGCTGCTCTCCGGCTTCCAGCGCAGCCCGGGCGGCGATGACGGCTTTGACATCTACACCGTGCCTGGCTGGGATTATGTGGCTCTCATGGAAGCGTATGCCAAGGCGGCGGCCACCGCTCGCCAGAGCCATGTGCCGGCGATCCTGCACATCACCGAGGTGACCCAGCCGCAAGGCCACTCTACCTCCGGCAGCCACGAGCGCTACAAGAGCGCCGAGCGCCTGCAGTGGGAGTTGGACTATGACTGCTTGCCGCGCTTCCGCAGTTGGATCGTAGAGCAGGGCATGGCCACAGAGGCCGAGCTTGACGCCTGGGAGGACGAAGACCGCCATGGAGTAGAGGCCATCCGCGCCCAAGCTTGGGATGCGTATACCAAGCCCATCTTGCAGGACATGCAGAATTTTGGCGACATGCTGGTTGAGGTGGCGGGCTCTTCTAAGCACGCCGCTGAGCTGAGCCAGATGGTGGCCGCCATGCAGGCCGCCGCTACGCCGCTGCGCCAGGATATGCTGGTGGCCTACCGCAAGGCGATGACGCTGCTCAAAGACGAGGGGCTGCCCGGTAAGCCGCTGCTGGTGCGCTGGAAGCAGGAGCAAGACCAGATCGCCGAGGAGCGCTACGCTTCCTCGCTTTACACCCATGCCGCCGAGCGCGTGCCAGAGGTCAAGCCGGTCTATAGTGAATCCTCCCCGCTGCTGAATGGCTTCGAGATCGTCAATAAGGGCTTCAATGCCATGCTAGCGCGTGATCCCCGCGTGGTGGCCTTCGGCGAGGACCTCGGCCATCTGGGCGACGTCAATCAGGGTTTCGCTGGCCTGCAGGATATTTACGGCAAGCTGCGTGTAGCCGATACCGGCATCCGCGAAGCTACCATCATGGGCCAGGCCATCGGCATGGCCTTGCGCGGCCTGCGGCCCATCGCCGAGATTCAATATTTGGACTATTTGCTCTACGGCTTGCAGATCCTGTCTGACGATGTGGCTACGCTGCATTGGCGCACCAAGGGCGGCCAGAAGGCGCCGCTGATCGTGCGCACGCGTGGGCACCGCCTGGAGGGCATTTGGCACTCAGGCTCGCTGATGGCGGGGGCGCTGCACCTGCTGCGTGGCATGCTGATGCTGGTGCCGCGCAACATGACCCAGGCGGTGGGTTTCTATAACACGCTGCTGGCGGCTGATGAGCCCGCCATTGTGGTGGAGGTGCTCAACGGCTACCGCCTCAAGGAGCGCCTGCCCGACAACATTGCCGAGTTCACCGTGCCAGTAGGCGTGCCTGAGGTGTTGCGCGAGGGCAAGGATGTCACCGTGGTGACCTATGGCCCGTTGTGCCGCATCGCTGCCGAGGCGGCCGAAGCGCTGGCTGCGCAGGATATTGACGTAGAACTGATCGACGTCCAGTCGCTCATGCCGTTTGATCTGCATGGCCGCATTGTCGAATCGCTGCAGAAGACAAACCGCATCCTGTTCCTGGATGAGGATGTGCCCGGCGGCACGTCTGCCTTTATGCTGCAGGAGGTCCTGGAGAAGCAGGGCGGCTACCGCTGGCTGGACAGCGCCCCGCGCACGCTAACCGGTAAAGCACACCGCCCAGCCTACGGCAGCGATGGCAACTACTGGTCCAAGCCCAATGCAGAAGACATTTTCTACACGGTCTACCGCATGATGCACGAGGCGCAGCCCCAGCGCTATCCGTTGTTCTTTTAGTTTTCTTGTATGGGGATACGCACGGTGAAGGATGTGCCGTGCTGTGGCTGGCTGAGGAAGCTGATGCCGCCGCCATGCAGCTCAGCGATCTCTTTAACTAGCGCCAACCCAAGCCCTGTGCCGCCAAAGCGGCGTGAGCTGCTGCCATCCACCTGATAGAAGCGGTCAAAGATGTACTCTTGCTGGTCGGGCGGGATGCCGATGCCTGTGTCGCTGATGCACAGGCACAGCGTTGTACCCTCCACCCAAGCGCGCAAGGAGACTTTGCCTTGCGGCGTGAATTTGATGGCGTTGTCCATCAGGCTGTTGATCATTGTGCGCAGCAGGGTTTCTTCGCCGTAGATCGGCGGCATGCTGTTGGGCACATCCCACTCCAGCTCCAGTTGCTGGGCCAGTGTTCTGGCGTGCAGGCTGGGGTAGCTGGCAGCGAGCACATCGCCCATGTAAATGGTGGTGAACTCGCTGCGCTGGTCTTGCAGGTTGAGCAGCGAGGTCAGGTCTTCTACCAGCTGCGTTAGCATGCTGGTGCGGCGGGCAATGATCTCCACCGGTTCGCTGTAGGCCTCGGGCAGCGGGCCAAGATCACCACTGTGCAGGATCTCAATATAGCCACTGACGATCGAGAGCGGTGTGCGGAACTCGTGCGAGACATTTTGCACAAACTGGTCTCGCAGGCGCGCCAGTTCCTCCTGCTGCTTGAGGGTGTCGGCCAGTTCTTTGGCGCGGCGCTCGGTATCCGCCAGCAAGCGGATGCGCTCCAGCGCCAGAGAGATCTGCCCGGCTAGCGCTTCCAGCAGTTGCAGGTCTGTTTGCGAGAAGGCGTTCGGGCTGTGGTGCTCGGTGTCCAGTACGCCGACCACCTCGCCATTGATGCGCAGCGGCACACACATTTCAGAGCGCACGCGCTCGTCCACCATCAAGTAATCCGGGTCACGGCGAACGTCGCCCACCATCAAGGAGCGACCCGTGCGCGCCACCGCGCCGGTGATGCCGCGCCCCAACGGAATGTTGGGAGTGGGGTGGTTGTCCAGCTGGTGATAAGCCTTGTGCTCCAACACCCGGCGGGTGGGGTCAATAAGCAGGATGCCAAAATTGTCTGAGAAGAGCGATTTGCCCACCACGCGCCCGGCCTCGGCCAGAAATTCTTCTTCGTTTGTACTGGCCATGCCCGCCGTAGCGATGGCATGCAGGGCGCGGGTCTCGTCCAGATGGCGGCGGGAGAGCAGCAGCAAGCGCTTGTTGTGGATCACTGTGCCAAGTTGGTTGCACAGGATCTGCAGTGCATTGAGATCATCCGTGCCGAGCTCGACATCTTTGTTACTGATCACATCCAGTACGCCAAACAAGCGTGCGCCTTCCATAATGGGTACGGCGATCTCAGAGCGCGCTTCCTCCAGGTCCGCATGGTGCAGGTACAGCGGGTCTTTGCGCACATCGCTGGCGAGGTACGGCTTGCGCGTGCGCGCCACATGCGCAATGATGCTTTTGCCGTGCGGCGTTGAGCCCACCGGGAAGCTGGGCATCAACGTGTTGACATGCCCGCCCTGGCTGAGGGCATTCAGCGTCAGATCGCTGGTGCCCTGGCTGAGCGTGAGGATGGAGACATGGTGCAGGCCAAAGCGCTCGGCGATGACCTGCGTGACCGCCCTGAGGAAGTCATCCACATCGTTGCTTGTGGTGGCGGCCAAACCAATCTCTGCGGCGGCTTGCAGTTGGGCGCTGCGCTGGCTGAGCAGCGAGCGGCTGTGCTCAACGCTTATGAATGATTTGCGCAGCGCCTGCTCACCGATGATGGCCATCAGGGCGACCAGGCCAAAGTTCAGGATGACGATGATCGCCGGAGCCCAATCAGGCTGCCCGGCGCTGTCTGGGTTGATGATGGCCGTGTAGGCCACCACAGCAGCGCTCAGCGCGGCCAGGCTGAGGCCGCCCACCGGCCCAATCAGCACGCCCGCCACGAGGATGACGGTATACAGCGTGCTCACGCTGGTGCTGGTGATCGAGCCGATCTCCAGCACCCACAAGGAGACCACGAGCCACAACCCCAGCGTATACATGAGCGATGCCAGGCGCGGCTTGCGCAGATGCAGTACGGCCAGGCAGAGCGCCTGCAGCCCTGCAACCATGATCTCGTAATAGATATTGAGGTATTCCGTGGCCGGTAGCAGCAGGGTGATGCCGATATGTACGAGGATGATGCTCAGACCGACCCATAGCACGAAGTTGAGCACGCCAGCCTGGCGGGTGCGGGTAGGGTCTTGAAATCGAGGGGCGCGCATGAAGTCTGGCCAACGCACGCGCGAAAGCAACGTTCCCCCCTCTGCTGGGCCGTGGGTTTGCTTCATGGCTATGAAAGGCTGCAGTACTTGGTTGTAGTAGCTGTGGGTGCCTATTTCTTCTTTTTGGCGGGTACTGCTTCGCTGAGCTCGGCGGGCAGGTGTTGCACGCCGATGGCCGGGTCATCGCAAAACAGGATAGCACGCTCTAAAACGTTGCGCAACTCACGGATGTTACCTGGCCATGGATAGGCCATCAGGATCTCCATGGCTTGCTGGGAGACGTCTTGTACGTTCTTGCCTATGCTGGCATTGAACTGGCGCATGAAGAAACCCACCAGCTCCGGGATGTCCTGCTTGCGCTCACGCAGAGGCGGCACTTGGAGTTGAAGCGTATTGAGGCGAAACAGCAGATCTTGACGGAACTCGCCCTTCTCGATCATTTCTGGCAGGTTGCGGTTGGAGGCAGAGACGAGCTGCACATCTACTTTGATGAGCACGTTGCCACCCATGCGGCGGAAGGAGCGGTCTTCCAGCGCGCGCAGCAACTTGGCTTGCATGTCCGGCGCCATGGAAGAGATCTCGTCGAGGAACAGGACGCCGTCGTTGGCTTGCTCCATCAAGCCGATCTTTTTCTTGTCGGCGCCGGTGTAGGCGCCGACCTCGTGGCCAAACAGCTCTGACTCGATCATAGTGTTCTGGAATGAAGCGCAGTTGATCGCCATAAAGGGCTTGTCTCGGCGCGGGCCGGATGCGTGAATGGCCTTGGCCACCAACTCTTTGCCTACACCGGTCTCGCCCTGGATCAGGATGGAAACGCCCGCCTGCGCACCGCGCGCGGCTTGCTCCATTAATTCTTTCATCTTGCTGCTGTTGCCCAGTACAAAGTCTCCATACTGGTGCTCGCGCAGGTGTTGCAGCTCGCGGCGCATGGCCACGAGCTCACCGGCGCGCTCAATTGCTTTTTGCAGTTGCTTGAGGTCTACCGGCTTTTGTAGAAAGTCATGTGCACCGTTCTTCATGGCGCGCACAGCCATTTCGATCTCGCCATGTCCGGTGATGACGATCATCAACGGGCGGTTTGGAAAGCTCTCTTCCAGTAGGCTGGTACCCAGACCGTCTGGCAGCATCTCGTCCAGCAGCACTACATCCACGTTGCCTTGTTCCAGGATGGCGCGGCCGCTCTTGAGATCAGCCGCATCCAGCACTTCGTAGTTGTTTTTGGCAAGGATCACGCCCATGCTGTCGCGCACAGGCTTTTCATCATCCAGAACGAGAATGGTCAGGCTCATTGAGTGCAGGTTCCTTTCCGCTGAAGCTACTCGGCTTTGGGCAAACGGATCTTGAACATCGTGCCGCCGGGGAAGCTATCCACCGTGATCTCGCCCTTGTGCGCCATCACCAGTCTCTTGATGATCGCCAGGCCGAGGCCGCTGCCCTCGCTGCCCTTGGTGGAGAAGAACGGCTCGAAGATACGCGAGCGGATCTCCTCGGGGATGCCGGGGCCATTGTCTGAGACGATGATCTCGACCATGCCATCCCAGGCCAGGCTGATGTGTACCGCCAGCAGGCCGCTGGTCTGGCCGTTCATGGCCTGGATGGCATTGGTGAACAGGTTAGTGAAGACTTGGTCGAGCGCATGGGCATCGCCCATGATGAGCGGGATGTCTCCATTGATCTCGACATGGCCCTGGATGTTCTTGCGCTGCATACGCGCCCGCCAGCGCGCGATCTGCCCTTCGCAGAACTCCACAATGTTCAGGGGCTCTGGCTCATGGGCGCGGCCGCGCGCTACGCTGAGCATCAGGCGCATATAGCGCGCCAGACGCTCGCATTCTTCCATGATGAGGGTCAGCTGTTGTTGCAGTGGATCGTCTTCCGGTTGGTTGGTCTGGATGGCCGACGAGGTGAGGTTGATGTTATTGAGCGTGTTTTGCATTTCATGGGCAAACACCGAGGCTACATCGCCCAGCCAGGTGCGGTCATTCATTTGCAGGGTTTGCAGATGGAAGGCCTCGTGCTCACTGAGGTCGCTCAGAATAATGGCCAGGCGGGCGGTCTTGTTTTTGGGTGCGATCGGGGCGATGCGCACCAGTGCCAGGAACTCCTGCCCATCACGGCGCAGCAGCTTGCGCTTGCCCAGCTCCATCACTTGCTTGCCCTCAAGAGCCAGCTCGAGCTCGGGCAGCAGCGTGCGCAGGCCGATGAGCACATCCTGTACGGGCCGGTTGAGCACCTCGGCCTGCGAATAGCCCAACATGGCCTCGGCTGCCATGTTGACCTCCGTCAGTTTGAGCGCGGTATCCGTAAACAGCACCGCGTCCTGCATTTGCTCGTACAGGGCGGCCAGAATGGCGTCGTTTTCGCTGAGGCGAGCGGCATCCTGCTGCCAGGTGCGGCTCATGCGCGCGTTGATCGAGGCCGTGGCCGCGCTGGTGGCGAGGATTTGCAACAGCGTCAGCAGCTCCTCGCTGGGGCGGCCGTCTTCGTGCGCGGCAGCCAGCAGGCCTTGCTCCGGCTCGGTAAGGTCGAGCGGGGTGCTGGCCAGGTAACTCAACTTGCTGGCATGCGCGGCGCGCTGCAGCGGCGTTTCCAGGCTGCGGCCGGGCTGCCAGAGCTTGGGCGCCTGCAGCGCGGCCAGCTCGTCTGTGCTGAGGGTGGGTGGGAAGTCTATCCCGCTGCCGTGTACGGCCTGCACCTGCAAACCGCCGTCGGCGGCTGGCGTGTACAGCACCAGGTGGCGGGCGCCGGTGAGCAGCGCCCCGGCCTGCAAGACCTGGCGATAGGCCGAGGCCAACTCGGGCTGCAGCGCCGCCTGGCTGAGCAGGTGCAGCGCTTCCCAGCGTTGGCGGCTGTCATCGGCCGTGGCTTGTGCCGTGGAGGGCTCCAAAGTGATGGCCAGCCAGTGCTCGGTGCCGCCCAGGGCGGCCACGCTGGCTTGCACGCTGGCGTTTTGGTTGTTGCGCTTGACCAGCGCCACGGCTTGCTTGCCGTGCTCGTCTAGAGCCAACTCAGGCAGCAACGTATTGACGTTGAGCTCGCTCAGCTCTTTGCGCGTGAAAGCGCTCAGCTGCGTGGCAGCGCCATTGGAAAACAAAATGCGCCCAGAGCGGGCGCTGGCGATCAGGGTGGGGGAAGGCAGTAGATCCAGCAGGGCGTGAATTTCTTCGCTGCCGATGTTGCGACGTTTGAAGAGAGAGAGATCGTTAATCGTGAGTGTCATTTAGCCAACGGCCTGCGGCTTACGGAGGTGCGCCGGCAGGATGCCCTCCATTGTGCGATATTTTGCCACGGTGCGCCGGGCTATATCGTAGCCTTCTTTGGCCAGCAGTTTGGCCAGCGTGGTATCGCTTAGCGGTTTGGGCTCGTCTTTCACGATCTTCTTCAACGCGGTACGGATGTGCAAGCTGCGGTCAAAGAATTGCGCCAGCGGCACGATCTTGCCTGAGGGCAGCTCAACGGATTTGCCAGCCACAGCCCGCGAGACGGTCGACTCGTGTACGCCCAGCTCATCTGCGATCGTGGCGCGGGTAAAGGGGCGCAGGTGTGCATCGCCGCTCAGAATGAATTCGCGCTGCACCACGGCCAGCACTTGCATCAGGCGCACGATGGCCTGGTTGCGCTGCGCCAGACACTTGATGAGCAAGTTGGCCTGCTCCAGGTCGATCTTCCATTGTTCAGATTTGTCTTCAGGCGCATCTTGCAGCGCGTCCTGAAACAACGGGTTCACGCGCAGCACGCCGCGCAGCGGCCAGGTCACTTCGACCACCATGCGGCCATCCTCTTGCATCTTGATGATGAGGTCGGGGCGTTGGTAGACCTGGGGTGCATCCACGGCCTGCGTGCGCAGGCTGCCCCAATGGGCGCGGGCCGGGAACGGGTTCAGATTGGCGGCGATGAACTCGGCAACCTGCTGTGCTTTCGCTTTGCTCACGCCCAGCAGGCTGCCGAGCTCGGTGTATTGTTTCTTGCTCAGCGCGTTGAGGCCATCGGTGATGGCACGCGCACACAAGTCGAAGTTGGGCACCTTGTCGCCCAGGGAGCGCAGTTGCGTCAGCATGGCTTCGCTGGTGGAGTCGGCACCCACACCCACTGGGTCGGCCAGCATGATCATTTGTGCCACATCTTCCACATCGGTGACGGGCACATGGTAGTAGCGCGCCACTTCGATCAGGGGCACCGTGCGCAGGCCGTCATCGTCCAGCGTGCTCAGCAGGTGGGCAGCGATGAGCTGCTCCTGCTCGTTGAGCTCGCTGGCGATCTGGCGCAGCACATAGCTGGCCAGATCTTCCGGCTGGGCGGCGTTGAAGTCTTCGGGGATCTCTTCGCCGCTGCGTGTGCCGCGGCCGTAGCCATCTTCCGGCGGAGCGATGAACACCACCGGCTCATCACCCTTGGCGCTGTCCTTCGGGGCGCAGGCGCCGCAGTAGGCGCCGGGGCGCAGCTGGCGCCCGCAATAGGGGCAATGGCGGCCCTCGAGCAGCTCCAGGGCGGGGTTGGCCGCCAGCGCCGATTCGATCTTCTGGTTCAATTCTTGCAAGTTAAGCCCTAACAGGCTCATGGTTTGAGCCAGGTGGGCGGTGGCTTGCGGGCGCTGGATCGGACTTGGGCGCAGACTAGGGGTGAAGGCCATTTTTGTGCTCCTGAAGCGAGTGGATTATAGGGATACACCCCTAAAGATGCAAGTTCTATGCCAGCCCAGTTTGGGGCCCTCACCCGTTAGCGTTTCGCTTGGGTGGACTATAAAGTTTCCCTCTCCCTTAGGGAGAGGGAAAGGAGACTTCCATCCGGTGAGTGATTCAATGGGTGAGGGCACACTTTGATAAAATGACCCGTAATGACCCCTAAACCTGACCTTATCGTTGTTGGCGGCGGGCTGGCCGGCAGCGAAGCCGCCTGGCAGGCGGCCGAAGCGGGCCTGCGCGTGGCCCTATATGAAATGCGCCCCGCGGTGCCTACCGGGGCGCACGTCAGCCAGCACCTGGCCGAGTTGGTGTGCTCCAACTCGCTGGGGTCTGACCTGCCAGACCGGGCCGGTGGCCTGCTCAAGAACGAGCTCCGTCGTATGGGCAGCCTGCTGATCGAGGTGGCGCAGGAGACGGCGCTACCGGCGGGTGGGGCGCTGGCCGTCGACCGCGACGGGTTCGCCGCCGCGGTCACGCAGCGCATCGCGGCGCACCCCAACATCATGCTGGTGCGCGAGGAGATGCCAGAGGTACCGGATGGGCTGGCCATCATTGCCTCTGGCCCACTGACCTCATCCAGCTTGTCACAATCGATTGCCAAGCTCAGTGGCGAGCAGCACCTGTTTTTCTTTGACGCTATCTCGCCGATCATCAGCGTAGATTCGATCGATATGGGCATCGCCTTCCGTGCCTCGCGCTATGACCGTGGCGAGGAGGAGCAGGGCGATTACATCAATTGCCCCATGACGCGTGAGGAGTACGATGCCTTCCTGGCGGCGCTGTTGGCCGCCGAGCGCATCGAGCTGCGCGAGTTCGAGAGCCAGTTGCAGAGCGACGATGGCAGCGGCGTACGCGCCGGGGCGCACGAATTCTTCGAGGGCTGTTTGCCGGTCGAGATCATTGCTGAGCGCGGCGAGCGGGCGCTGGCCTTCGGCCCGATGCGCCCGGTAGGTTTGCGCGACCTGCGCACCGGCAAGCGGCCATATGCCGTCTTGCAGCTGCGTCAGGATAATTTGGCCGGTACGCTCTACAACATGGTCGGCTTCCAGACCAATCTAAAATTCCCTGACCAGAAGCGCGTCTTCCGCATGATCCCTGGTTTGCAAAATGCGGTGTTTGAGCGTTACGGCCAGATGCACCGCAACACATTTATCTCATCACCGCGTCTGCTTGACCCCACGCTGCAATTCCGCACGCGGCCGGACCTGTTCTTTGCCGGGCAAATCACCGGAGTCGAAGGCTATGTCGGCAACATCGCCACCGGCCTGCTGGCCGGGCTGAACGCCGCCCGCCAGCGAGCAGGGCAGCCGCTGCTGCAACTGCCGCCCACGACGATGCTGGGCGCGCTGTGCCACTATGTGACGCATGCGGATGAGTCAGACTTCCAACCCATGAAGGCCAACTACGGCATCATGCCCCCATTAGAGATCACTGGCCGCATGGGCCGCCGCGACCGCGCCAAGGCCTACTCCGAACGCGCCCTCACTGATCTGGATGCCTACCTGGCGCAGGTGCAGCCGCTGGCGGCCTGAGCATGCACCCGCGCGTGTTTGATTTGCAGCGCCGCCGCACCATGGTGCTCGCCTTGGGCGGGCTGCTGGTTGTGGGCGTTGGCCTGACCTTGCTGCTGGTGGAGCTGGGCATGAGCCGCGTCTCAGGCGAAGTAGACGACCTGCGCTTTGACGGCGAGCGCGCACTCGCGCACGCCGCGGCCCAGATGGAATTCGGCCCGCGCACGCCGGGCAGCCAGGCGCATGAGCTGACGCGGGCCTATATTGTGGACACTTTGCACGAATACGGCTGGCAGGTGGAGCAGCCTGAAGGCGAGCTGCTCGGCCAGGCTGTTTACAACATCCTGGCCACCTGGCCGGGAGCCGAGGGCACGCCCTGGATCATTCTGGGCGCACACTACGACAGCCGCTTCTTTGCTGACCACGATGCCGACCCGGCCAACCGGCTGCTGCCGGTGCCCGGCGCCAACGACGGCGCCTCCGGCGTGGCTGTGCTGCTGGAGCTGGCGCGCGTGCTGCCGCTGAACAACCCGCAGGCCACGGTGACCCTGGCGTTCTTCGATGCTGAAGACAACGGCGGCATAGACGGCTGGGACTGGATCATGGGCAGCCGCCTGGTGGCGAATGGCCTTGACGAGTTTCCGGATGCGGTCATCATCCTCGACATGATCGGCGATGCTGACTTGCAAATCTTCCTGGAGCGCAATTCAGACCCGCGGCTGGCCGCCGAGATCTGGGCCACGGCCGCAGAGCTGGGCCACGCCGACACGTTCATCAACGAACCCAAGTTCACCATCCTGGACGATCACACGCCGTTCTTAGCGCGCGAGATCCCTGCGGTAGACATCATCGACTTCGACTATCCATACTGGCACACGCGCCAAGACACGCTGGACAAGATCTCCGCCGAAAGCTTGCAAATCGTCGGCGAGGTGGTGCTGGCTTGGGTATTGGCGCAGTAGTTGCAAGTAGCCTTTGCCTCAGACTGCTTCAAAAAACGAGTAGGATAAAGCCATCATTTCAGACCAGAAAGGTGGACAAGAGCATGATTGAAGCAGGGTTTGTAGCTGAAAACTCACAGGCTGGTGTCCGGGCCGTGGTACTCAAGACACAAAATGAAACCCAGGGAAACGGCTTTCAGGTTGAATATTTCTACCGCGCGCATTCGGGGCAAGACCTGCCTGCTCATTTTCATATGTGGTGGGAAGAGAAATTTGAAATTCTGGCAGGATCCTGCACGTATGTACTTGATGGCAAGGAATACCCTGCCCAAGCCGGTGATACGATCACGTTGCCTGCCAAGCAATCCCATATTCATCCCTGGAACACAGGAGATGAAGAGCTGCACATGATCCAGACAGACATATTTGAATACTCCAGCCCAGAAGCAGTCATCGACACGTTAAACACGATAGCCACTCAGTATGGGCTGGCGCGGGATGGCAAGGTTGGCTCGGACGGCAAGCCCAATCCCTTGCAGTTAGCCGTATCCATGCAGACCTTACTCAAGCATGGCGGTTACCTGGCTGGGCTGCCACCGCTTGCTCAAAGAGTGATCTTTGGCTTGCTGGGGGGCATAGGCCATGCCCTTGGCTACCGTTCAAGCTATTCGCAATATCTTGATGCTGTCAGTAACTAGGACTCGCCCGTCAACTTTCGATCAGCTTCGAAGATACGATTGCACGCCTTGTAATTCCGAACGAGACCAAGGCCGGGCAGGAATCCGTCAAACCTGCGTACCAAGGCATAACCATTCTGAGCAAAAGTGTTTTCGGATAAATCTCCATGTAGCAGAGTCTCAACGGATTCCTCGCTTCGCTCGGAATGACAACTAGACTCCAAGGACTAATCGACCAGGTAACCATACGACTGAACAATTAACCGACTAACAGATATTTTGGTTATTGCTTTCAGAGGTAAACTAGCCTCTTATGGAACTACAGCCCGCACATCGCATCGCAGCACTCAAACCATACTTCTTTGCAGACCTCGCCAAGCGCATTGCTGCCCTGCGCGCCAAGGGCGCCGATGTGGTGCGTTTGGATATTGGCAGCCCGGACCTGCCGCCGCCGGGCTTCATCCTTGAGGGTATGTTCGAGGCCGCCCAGCGCGCCGATACCCACGGCTACACCCTGGGCATGACCCAGAAGTTCCGCAAGGCCGTGGCCGAATACTACAAGGCCCGCTTTGGCGTGGAGCTCGACCCGGCCACCGAAGCCATCGACCTGCTCGGCTCCAAGGAAGGGCTGTTCATCCTCAGCCAGGCCGTGCTCAACCCGGGCGATGTGGCCCTGGTGCCTGACCCGAGCTACGCCGTGTACGCCAAGAGCACCGAGATCGCCGGCGGCCAGGTGCACTACATGCCGCTTCTGGAAGAGAACGCCTTTCTGCCAGACCTCACCGCCATCCCGGCGGATGTGCTGCGCCGCGCCAAGATCTTGTGGCTCAACTATCCCAACAATCCCACCGGCGCCATTGCCGACCTGGCCTTCTTCGAGAGGGTCATCGATTTTGCCCACCAGCACAACATCCTTGTGGCGCACGACAACCCGTATTGCGATGTGGGCTTTAACGGCTACCACGCGCCCAGCATTATGCAGGCGCCAGGCGCCAAAGAGGTTGCCGTCGAGTTCAACTCGCTGTCCAAGACCTACAACATGGCCGGTTGGCGTGTGGGCATGGCCGTCGGCCACCCACAGGCGCTCAAATACATCGAGACCTACAAGAGCCAGCAGGACTCGGCTATCTTTGCCCCGCTGATGGCGGCTGGCGAGCTGGCCATGCTGGGCGACCAGACCTGGCTCAACGAGCGCAACCGCATCTATCAGGAGCGCCGTGATGCTGTGGTGGACGGCTTGCACCGCGCCGGGCTGCGCGTAGCCCCGCCGCAGGCCGCGCTCTACGTATGGGCGCCGGTGCCGGCGGGTGAGGGCAGCATGGATTTCTGTGCCGCCATGCTCAACGAGTGCGGCGTGAGCACCACGCCGGGTGTGGTCTTCGGCCAGCACGGCGAAGGCTACTTCCGCGTTTCGCTGGTCACCGATGTGGCCCGCCTGCGCGAAGGCGCCCAGCGTATTGCAGACTGGTTGCAAAGAAGGCGCTGATGGCCAAAGGCAAACTGCACAACACCGAGCGCGTGCCTGACCGCGCTATTTTGGTGGGAGTACAGATCGCTGCCGAGCCAGGCCTGCTGCCGCTGGAAGATTCTCTCGACGAGTTGGCGCTGCTGGCGGATACTGCCGGGCTGGAAGTGGCGACGCAGACCTATCAGCGCATCAACACGCCCAATCCCAAGACCCTGATCGGCAAAGGCAAAGTGCACGAGATCAAGGCTCTGGCTGAAGAGTTGGATGCCCAGGTCGTATTGTTTGACGATGAATTGCAGCCGCGCCACCAACGCGAGCTGGAAGAAGAATTTGGCGACAAGCGCCGCGTGATCGATCGCACGGCGCTCATCCTGGATATTTTTGCCCAGCACGCCAGCACGCATGAAGGTGCGCTGCAAGTGGAGCTGGCGCAATACGAGTATCGCCTGCCGCGCCTGACGCGCGCCTGGACGCATCTGGCGCGCCAGGGCGGCGGTGGCGGCGGGCGCTCCGGCGTTGGCGGCGTGGGTCTGCGTGGCCCAGGCGAAACCCAGCTGGAATCTGATCGGCGTGAGATCGGCAAGCGCATCGCGCGCCTACGCAGCGACCTTGAGAAGGTACGTGCCCACCGCGGCCGCTACCGTGCCCAGCGCAAGCGCTCGCGCATTCCTATCATTGCCCTGGTGGGCTATACCAACGCAGGTAAGTCCACACTGTTGAACGCACTCACCCAGGCCGAAGTCTATGTGGCCGATAAGCTCTTTGCCACGCTGGACCCGACCACGCGCAAGGTGCGCTTGCCCGGCGGCCGCGAAGCGCTGTTCACCGATACGGTGGGCTTCATCCAGAAGCTGCCGCATACGCTTGTGCGTGCTTTCCAAGCCACGCTCGAAGAAGTCAAAGAAGCGGATCTGCTCTTGCATGTGCTGGATGTCACCCATCCCAATGTGCATGAGCACGCCGAGGCCGTGATGCAAACGCTAGATGAGATCGATGCGCGCCATGTGCCCATGCTCACCGTGCTGAACAAGATCGATCGGCTGGATGATCCCGAATCTGCCCAAGCCGCGCTGGCTGAGTTCGATGGCGCCGTGGCCGTGTCGGCACTTACCGGCCAGGGGCTTGATGATCTGCTGGCGGCGGTGAGCAACAAACTGTATGAAACGCTGACGCCTATCGAAGTGACCTTGCCCTATGAGCAGGGCGCGCTGATTGCCTTGTTCCACGAGCAGGGCCAGGTGGATCTGGTGGAGCACACCCGCGCCGGAGTCAAGCTGCGCGGCCGCCTGCCGGGGCGCCTGCTGGCGCGCTACAGCGAGTTTGCCAAGAGCGGCCGCAAGGTGGCGGCCACAGCTACATCTTCCAAGGCGGAGTAGATGGCCCCCGAACTGTTGCAGGATTTTGCCGCCGAAGTACGCAAGCGCACCGTTAGCGATTTACGCCTGGATGCAACCAACCGCCGTCTGTACAGCACGGATGCGTCCATTTACCAGATCGAGCCACTCGGCGTAGCGCTGCCGCGCCACGAGGAGGACTTGGAAGCCATCGTGGAGCTGGCAGCACAATACAACCTGCCGATCCTGCCGCGCGGCTCCGGCACCAGCCTGGCCGGGCAAACGATTGGCCCCGCCATCATTCTTGACTTTACGCGCTATCTCAATCAAGTGCTGGAGATCGACCCTGCGCAACGTACCGCCTGGGTGCAGCCCGGCATTGTGCTCAACGCTTTCAACAAAGCCGCCGCGGCCCACGGCCTGATGTTTGGGCCAGACCCGGCCTCGTCTGACCGTGCCACGCTGGGTGGCATGGCGGGTAACAACTCCACCGGGGCGCACTCCATCAGCTACGGCATGACCTCGGACAACATCCTCGCCGCGGATGTGCTGCTGGCGGATGGCTCGCGTGCCCGCCTGGAGCAGATGGCGCTGCAGGATGCCTTCAACCGCGCCGAGAACGACACGCTGGAGGGCAGCTTATATCGCCAGGCGCTCAGTATCCGCGAGCAGCATGGTGAGCGCATCAAGCAAAGCTGGCCGCGCACTTGGCGGCGTGCCTCTGGCTACAGCCTCAACTACCTGCTGCCCTGGTCGCCCAGCCGCCCGCCCATGTGGGCGCGCGCTGGCGCAGGGGACGCGTATCCGCCGATCGCTGAAGGGCACATCAACCTGGCTCCCGCCATCGTCGGCTCAGAGGGCACGCTGGTCGTGCTCAAGCGCATGCAAGTGCGCCTGGTACCTAAGCCCAAGCGCACCGTGCTCGGCGTACTCTCGTATCCCAGCATCGCCGAAGCCTGCGACGCTGCGCCCGATTTGCTCAAGCTGGAGCCCTCGGCCATCGAGCTTATCCCGCGCGCCATGATCAACCTGGCGCGCAGCGTGCCCGCCTATGCCAACCGTCTCGGCTTCGTCAAGGGCGACCCGGCCGCCATCCTCATCATCGAGTTTGCAGGCGACAGCGGAGAAGAACTGGATAAACGTCTCGCCACCCTTGGCCCCGGCGCGGTGCGCGCGATCACTCAGGCCGAACAGGACAATGTGTGGGGCGTGCGCAAGGTCGGCCTCGGCCTGCTGATGTCGCGCCCCGGTGATGCCAAGCCGCTGCCCTTTATTGAAGATGTGGCCGTGCCGGTCGAGAACCTTGGCCAGTTCGTGCGTGCCTTCATGCGCATCCTTGAAGGCTACGGCACCGGTGGTGACTTTTATGCTCACGCCTCGGCTGGCTGCTTGCATGTGCGCCCACTGATCAACCTCAAGACCCTGCGCGGCATTGAGCAGATGCGCGGCATCACGCAAGACGTAATGGCCGCTGCTAAACAGTACAACGGTTCAATGAGCGGCGAACACGGCGATGGCCTCTCGCACGGCGAATGGCTCGAAGACACCTTTGGCCCGGAGATCAACAACGCCTTCCGCGACCTGAAGCGCGCCGCCGACCCGCAAGCGCGCCTCAACCCGGGCAAGATCCTTGAGCCGCAGCCCATGCATCTGAACTTGCGCTACGGCACGGAATACACGTCTGACCCCTGGCTACCGATCCTCGATTTTTCGAGCCAGGGTGGTTTGGGTGGCGCCATCGAGATGTGCAATGGCGCCGGCGTATGCCGCAAAGACGGCGGCGTAATGTGCCCCTCGTTCCAGGCTACGCGTGAAGAGGAGCACAGTACGCGCGGCCGCGGCAACCTGCTGCGCGCCATGATCTCGACTGGTCTGCCCGGCAGCAGCGCACCCGCTGCCAATGCCCAGAAGGCGGCGCATGCTGCGCTGGACCTGTGCCTGGAGTGCAAGGGCTGCAAAGCCGAGTGCCCCTCCGGCGTGGACATGGCCAAGATCAAGTATGACTTCCTGAATGACTATTACAAGACCCGCCGCCGCCCACTGCGTGATTATTTGTTCGGCTACATCGGCTTGCTCGGCAAGCTCGGCCGCGCCGTGGCGCCGATCAGCAATTTGATCTTGCAGAGCAGCCTCGGCAAGACCCTCGGCGAGAAGCTGTTTGGCCTCTCAGCCAAGCGTGGGCTGCCCAAATTTGTCGGCGGCCAAAAACTGCCTTCCGCGCCCGCCGCCGAGGCGGATGTGCTCTTCTTGCGTGACCCGTTCATTGACTTTTTCTATCCGCAGGTGGCGGCAGACGCACTGCGCGTGCTGGCCGCCGCGGGTCTCAAGGCGGCCGTGCTGCCCTTTGCCGGGGCAGGGCGCACGCTGATCTCCAAGGGCTTGCTGCCGCAAGCCAAGCAGCACGCCGAGCAAGTGGTGCGTCTCATCGAGGCGTGGGACCCGCAGCGCAAGCTGCCCGTGATCGGCATCGAGCCATCCGAGATCTACACCTTCAAGGATGAGTATCTCGATCTGCTGCCCGGCGCGGAGGGTGTGAGCGCGTTGGCCAAGCGCAGCTACATGCTGGATGAGTTCCTGCTGCGCCGCGGGCTGGATGGTCTGCGCGGTGCGCTGGCTGCGCCCGCCGAGCGCGCCGTGCTCATGCACGGCCACTGCTACCAGAAGGCGCAGGCGCCCGCCGATGACGGCGTGCCCTCCGGCCAGCAGGCCACTGCCGCGCTGCTCAGCGAGCTGGGCTATGAAGTCGAAACGGTGAACTCGGGTTGCTGCGGCATGGCGGGTTCGTTTGGCTACGAAGCTGAGCACTATGAGCTCTCGATGCAGATCGGCGAGTTAGCAGTATTCCCGGCGGTACGCAATGCCGCCGAAGGGCAGCATGTGGTCGCCGTGGGCGTGTCGTGTCGTTCGCAGATCGCCAGCGGCACCGGCCGCGAGGCGCAGCATCCGGTTTCTCTCATCGCTGCACAGCTTAGATCGTCCACAGATAATCATATGCGAAGACAAGTCTGAATTAGAAATCTGACTTCAGTCTATTAATCGCACTGGTTATCTGTGTTTATCCGCGTCCATCTGCGGTAAGTATCTCCGTGTTTATCTGTGTTCATCTGTGGATGTTTCTAGTAAAGCAGCCGCGTCCGCGTCCAGCAACCACGTCAACCCGCCTGAGTGCGGGTTGACTGCTTTTGCGGGCAGGGGACGGCCGCCGGAGCTCAGGATCTCGCTCACAATGGTGGCCTTGTCGGCGCCAGAAACCAGGAAGGCGACCTGGCGCGCCGCATTGATCAGCGGCAGGGTGAAGGTCAGCCGCCAGCTCTCCAGGCTGCTGACATAGTTCTCCGTCACGGGCACTTCACCGGCACGCAGTGCAGCGCTGCCGGGGAACAGCGAGGCAGTGTGCCCATCCATGCCCAGCCCCAACAGAATAAAGTCAAAGACCGGGAAGCCCGGTGTGTGGAAGTGCGTCGCCAACCGCTGGCGATAGTCTTGCGCAGCCTCATTGGGCGGCTCCTCGCCGCGCATGCGGTGAATGTTGGCGGCGGGGATGTTGATGTGATCCAACAGCGCTGATTTTGCCGCGCCGTAGTTGCTTTGCGGGTCATCGGGCGGCACGCAACGTTCATCGCTCCAGAAGATGTGCACCTTATGCCAATTCAGCGCATCATGCCAGGGTGGGGCGGCCAGCTGGGCATAGGCGCTCAGCGGCGTGCTGCCGCCGGAGAGCGCCAGGTCGAAGCGCCCGCGGGCTGCGATGGCTTCCTGCGCGCACTCGGCCACCAAGGCCGCCGCCGCGGTGGCCAGCTCGCTGGCGTTAGCATATATGTGCGTATGCAATCTAGCCCCCACGTTGGTGGCGCACGCCCGCCGCTCCCGCCACAAACAAGTCCGTGGTCAAGCCCAGAAACAAGCCATGCTCAACGATCCCGGCGCGGCCTTCCAGCTGGCGCGCTAGCGCGTAAGGATCCTGGATCGCCCCGAAGGCACAGTCGAGCAGGTAGTTGCCCTGGTCACTCAGCACGGGCTGCCCGTCACGCTGGCGCAGGTGCGGCGCAGCACCCAGGCTGGTGATGAAGTCTTGTGCCTGGCGCACGGCGAAGGGTAATACTTCGATGGGCAGCATAAAGTTACGCCCAAGCGCATCGGAGAGTTTGCTCTCGTCCACCATGATGACTTCGCGCTGGCTGATCTGCGCCACGATCTTCTCGCGCAGCAGCGCCCCGCCGCCGCCTTTGATCAGGTTGAGCTCGGGGTCCACCTCGTCGGCGCCGTCCAGCGTGAGATCGATGCTGACGTGGTCCTCAATATTGCCGAGCGGGATGCCCAGGCGCGTCGCCTCGGCCTGGGTGTGGTTGGAGCAGGGAATGCCTGTGATGCCGCTCAGCTCACCGGCTCGCAAGCGGGCGGCCAGCGCCTCAAGGGCGAATTGCACGGTGCTGCCATGGCCCAGGCCAACCACCATGCCATTTTGCACTAGCTGCACAGCGGCCACGGCGGCAGCTTTCTTGAACTCAGCGCTCATGCAAGCTCCTGCAGCACGGCTTCCAGCCGTGCCGCCAGATCGCCTGTCACCGCAAAACTGGTGACCCGGCGGCCAGCGGCGCGCAGCGCGGCCGCATCGCCGAGTGCCTGGGCGGCTTTGAGCACGCCGAAGTTCAGGCTGCTGGCGGCGTGGCCCGCCACGTCTGGGATGGGCAGGTCATCTGCGGATGGCTGGGTAACGAACTGGATGAACACGCCGCGTCCGGCGTCGCCCTTGTGCAGCTGGCCGGTGGAGTGCAGGAAGCGCGGCCCGTAGCCCAGTGTGCTGGCTGCCTGCTGCGTGCGCAGGATGTAGCCGCGCAGCCGTTGCAGCGCGTCGGTGAGCGCCGGGCTGGGCGCAGCGTAAGCTTGCAAGGCCACATAGTCGCCCGGCTGAGCCTGGGCCAGCGCGGCGCGCAACGCCTCCGCGCTGAGCGGCTGCTGCTCGCCCGCCGGCAACGTGCCGGTGCGCGTGTATTCATCAATGAAGGCGCGGCCTTGCACCTTGGCCGACTCTACGTCTGGCTGGTCAAAGGGTTGGATGTCGAGCACATGCCCGGCCACCGCAGTAGCGAACTCCCAGAGGAAGTAATGTGCGCCGAGGCTGTAGTCATCATCCCAACTCAGCTCGATCACTGGGTGGCCTGCGGCGCGGACCGCGGCCAACAGCTCGGCAGCCGCACCGGTCTGCGCGCCGAGAGCGACGAAGACGCGGTCGTCGCCATAATCCGCCACACTGCCCAGCGGTTCGGCCACCACGGGCAGAATGCCTTTGCCATGTTTGCCGGTGCTCTCGGCGATGAGCTGCTCGGCCCAATCTCCGAAGGGCTGCAAGTGAGGCGGGGCGATAAGGGTGAGCTTGTCGCGGCCAGCCTGGGCCAGCACGCCCAGAGCGAGGCCCAGTTGCAGACCGGGGTTGGTGGCGTCCGCTAACTGGCAGCTGGCGGTTGCGTTGTTGGCTTGGGCCAGCAGACGACCCAAGTCAACATTGAGTAACGCCGCGGGCACCAAGCCAAAATGCGAGAGTGCTGAGTAGCGGCCGCCGATGTTGGGATCCGCCAGGAAGGTGCTGCGGAAGTGGTGCCCTCGCGCTAGCGTTTCTAAGCTGCTACCGGGATCGGTGATAGCGATGAAGTGGCGGCCAACTGCCTTTGCAGGCGCAGCAATCTCCGCCGAATCTGTCTTTGCGAGCTCGCCATCGGCGGGCGAAGCAATCCCCGAGCCGTTTTGCAATTCCAATTTGGGGATTGCTTCGTCGTTCAGCGGCTGCGCCGCTTCACGTCCTCGCAATGACGGGCTAAGTTGGCTTACTTCGTCTGCCCAGCTTTCGCTGCGCAGTCCTCGCAAAGACGAAAGGACTTGATTGTAAAAATACTTGAATAACGAAAGCGTCTCGACTGTGCCGCCGGACTTGGTCGACACGATGTACAGCGTGTGCGCCGGATCATAAGCTGCGGCGAACTGACGGATGTAGTCAGGGTCGGTGCTGTCTACTACGCCCAGCTTCACGCCGCCTTGCTGGCCCAGCAGCAGGCTGTACACCTCGGGCGCCAGGCTGCTGCCGCCCATGCCCAGCAGCAGCGCATGCGTGATGCCTTCGCTTTGCAACTGGCGCGCGTACAGCGTGAGGGCAGCCGCCTCCGGCTGCATGCGCTCGGCCACATCCAGCCAGCCGAGGCGGTTGCTGATCTCGGCCGGGTCAGGATTCCATACCGTGTGGTCACGCTGCCAGATGCGGTTCGTTAGCTGGCTGCTGACCGCGGCTTCCAGGGCGGCCTGGTATGCACCTGTGTAAGGGCCAAGTTGCAGGTTAAGCGCGGCTAGCATAGGCTCATTCTAACGCAAGCAATCGCATACCCTTCGCGGTGCAATCATCCACCCAGCCGAAGAGCTACAATGTAAACATGAGGACACTAATCGTTATAGAAATGATCACGCTGGATGGAGTGATGCAGTCGCCAGGCGCGCCTGAGGAAGACACGTCGGGCGGGTTTAGCCATGGAGGCTGGGTCGCAAGCCATGCGGATGAGGTGTCTGCCAAGGCCATACGGAAACAGATGGAGCCTGCAGAATACCTGCTTGGCAGGAAAACCTTCGAGATCTGGGAACCCTATTGGCCTGCACATGCCGATTTTTGGCCAGGGATCAATGACGGCACAAAGTACATCTTCTCCAACACGCGGGAAAACTCTGATTGGAAGAATACAGTCTTCCTGAAAAGTGTGGCGGATATTGAAGCGCTCAAGAAATCAGATGGTCCTGACCTGCAAGTGTGGGGCAGTGGCAGACTGGTTCAGTTGCTGCTTGAGAACAACCTGGTGGATGAACTCTGGCTCAAAATTTATCCGCTGACCCTTGGCGAAGGCAAAAAGCTGTTTGGCAACGGCACTGTGCCCGCAGCCTTTGCTCTCACTGAAGGTTTCGTTACGCCAAGTGGTGTGATCTTTGCCAATTACAAACGAAGCGGGGAAGTCAGAACAAGCACGGTCGAAATTTAGACGCCTGGCAACCGCTTGCAGAGCCGCGCGGGCGGATGTTCGACATCACTGGAAATAGACCACAAGTGCGGCCGCAATGCTATCGGTTATACTCTGCGCCCGCTGGAGGGCGGCAGTATGGCCAATGAACGCACCTATCCCTGTTTGCCTTGCCGAGATGTAGACGTGTCGATCGCATTCTATGAAAATCTTGGTTTCAGGCGCACCTACCGCCAGCTGCGGCCGAACCCCTATGCCGTGGTGCAGTATGAGGATATCCATCTGCATTTATTCGGCATGGATGGTTTCAACCCTGAGGATTCGTACGGCACCGTGATCATTGTCGTGCCGGATACTGATGCACTCTATCGCCACGTTGCTGAGCGGCTGCGAGCCGCCTTCGGCAAGTTGCCCGTGTCCGGCTTGCCGCGCGTCACGCGCCCGCGCAAGAAATTTGGCACCGTGACTGGTTTCAGCCTGGTGGACCCGGGCGGTAACTGGCTGCGCATTTCTCAGCTGGGTGCTACAGAAGAAAGTGAAGAGAAGGCCGAAGGCTTGGAGCATTTCATCTCAGTGGCGGCGCGGCTGGGTGACGCGCATGGCAGCGAGACCGATGCGCTGCGTACACTGGAGAACGCAATCGCTCGCTTTCCGCAGGCGGGCGCTCTGGAGCGGGCGCGGGCTTATCTCTACCGTGGGGAGTTGGCCGTGCGCTTGGGTGACCTGGCTCTGGCTCAGGCATCGCTGGCGCTGGTGAATGGGCTTGACTTAAGCGCAGAAGAGCAGGGTCAAGTTCAGGAGGAGCGTGCGCATGTGACCGCGCTGCTGAGCGAGTTAGCTAGCAGCTAGCTGGCTTGCCAGGTCGGCTGCCATGTTCACGGGTAGCTGGCAGGCAAAATTGCGGCACACATAGGCGGTGGCCTTGTCATCCTTGAGTGGGCGGTCGGCCAGCAGCGGCGGGCCACCGTCCGGCGCTGCAGACGCCGAAACCGCGGCCACGTCGAACGGCCGCCAGGCACTCCACAACGTGTCCAAAAGCGCCTCAGCGCCGTCTCCAACGATCGCCACTTCGCGGCCGCCAGCCAAAAGCCAGCTGCTTGCGTATAGCCACTGGGCAAATGCGGTGGGATAGCGCGCCGCGCTGGCTTGCATACCCGCCAGCATGCGGCTGGCCGCGTCATACCAGGCCGAGTTGCCGCTATAGGCGTGCAACTGCAGTAGCGCCAGCGCCGCCAGAGCGTTGCCGCTGGGGGTGGCGTTGTCTTGCGAGTCTTTGGGCCGCGTGATCAACGTTTCGTGATCATCACGCGTATCGAAGAAACCGCCCGCCGGGTCGGCAAAGTGCTGGGTGAACTCGCCAGCCAACTTCTCCGCAGCGGAATACCAGCGCACATCGCCATCACTCTGATACAGCGCCAGCAGGCCGAGCGTGAGCGCGGCGTAATCTTCCAAATAGGCATTGTGGGAGGCCTGGCCGGCGCGCCATGAGCGCAGCAGGCGGCTGCCATCGTGCAGCTCGCGCAGCAGGAAATCTGCGTTGGCCTGGGCGAGTTGCAAATAATCTGGCCGCTTAAGGTAGCGGGCCGCCTCGGCGTAAGCGATGAGCATCAAGCCATTCCAGGCGGTGAGCACTTTGTCGTCTGTGCCGGGGCGCACGCGGCGGCCGCGGGCGGCCAGCAGAGTGCTGTGCGCCGCGTCCAGCCCGCTGCGCACGGTGGCTGCATCCAAGCCAAATTGCTCGGCCAGCTCCGTATCGCTTTTTACGCGTTGCAGCACGTTGTGGCCCTCAAAGTTACCTTCTTGGCTCACTCCGTAGGCCTCAATCAGCAAATCTCTAGTCTCCCCGTCTCCGATCTCTTCTTCAATCTCCTGCAACCCCCATACATAAAACTTACCTTCTTCACCCTCCGAGTCAGCGTCCAGGCTGCTATAAAACCCGCCGCCGGCATCGCGCAGCTCACGCGCCACAAAGTCCAGCGTACGCTCGCATACCCGGCGCATGTCCTCATCCTGCGTCACCAGATAGCCGTGTAGATAGGTGCGTGCCAGCAGGGCATTGTCGTACAGCATCTTTTCGAAGTGCGGCACGCGCCAATAATTGTCCACGCTGTAGCGAGCAAAGCCACCGCCGACCACATCGTACATGCTGCCCAGCGCCATGCTGTGCAGTGCGTGGCGCGCCATGTCCAAGGCCAATTGGTCGCCCTGGGTGGCGCGCGCCAGCAGGAAATCGATCGTCATCGGCTGCGGGAACTTAGGCGCCTGCCCCCAGCCGCCGTGCCGCCAGTCATAAGCCTGGGCCAGCGCCATCACTGCCTGACTGAGCGCCTCAGGGGTGACGCTCTGCCCTTCGGCGGGGCTGCTGGCGGCGGGTGGCTGCAGGTGCTGGGTAATGATGCGCCCGTTCTCGATCACCTTGTCGCGCTCCTCGCTCCAAATGCGCTGCACATGGCGCAGCGCATCCATGAAGGAAGGCAGGTTGTGGCGCGCCACCGGCGGGAAGTAGGTGCCGCCCAGGAACGGCTCGCCCTCGGGCGTGAGGAACACACTCATCGGCCAGCCGCCCGAGCCAGTCATCGCCACCACCGCGCCCATGTAGATGCCGTCAATGTCGGGGCGCTCTTCACGGTCCACCTTGATGTTGACGAAGTGCTCGTTCATGTAGGCCGCCGTGGCCGGGTCTTCGAAGGACTCGTGCTCCATCACATGGCACCAGTGGCAGGCGGCATAGCCAATGCTTAGGAAGATGGGCTTGTCTTCGGCCTTGGCGCGCGCCAGCGCTTCGAGTCCCCAGGGATACCAGTCCACCGGGTTGTCCTTGTGCTGCAAAAGGTACGGCGAGTTGGCGTGTGCGAGCCGGTTTGCCATTAGCGCACCGCGATCAAGAGCGTGCCGCCAGCCACCAACAGCACGCCGAGCCAATTGAGCGCGCTGAGCTTCTCACCCAGCAGCGCCACGCCAAACAGGGCGACGAAGACCACGCTGAGTTTATCGATCGAAACCACTTGGGCAGCCTGTCCAGTACTGAGGGCGCGGTAGAAAGCTAGCCAGGAGGCGGCGGTGGCCAACCCGGAGAGCGCCAGCAGGATGAGATTGCGCGGCGTCCAGTCTTGCGTTTGCGTGAACTGGCCGGTGGCCCACAGCACCATCGCCATAGCAGGTACCACGATCAGGGTGCGCACAAAGGCGCCCACGTCTGAGCTGATGCCGCTGATGCCCAGCTTGCCGAGTAGAGTGGTGGCTGCCGCAAACAGCGCGGAGAGGAAGGCCCAGAAGACCCACGAATGGCTCATGGTCAGGCGGCCGCGTCCAGTGCGGCCACATCCTCGGCACTGAACGCAATGCCCTGGGCGCGGAAGTTGGCTTCGATGTTCTCCGGCTTGGTGGAGCGCGGGATGGGGATCAGTCCCTTGGCCAGCAGCCAGGCCAGCGCCAACTGCTGCGGGCTGCAGGCATGCTTCTCGCTCAGTGTCTGCACGACCTTCTGTGTGGCTGCATTGCCCAGCGCCTTGATGGGGCTGTAGGCCGTCACGGTGATGCCGTTCGCTTTACAAAACGCCACTACTTCGTCTGGCCGTTCTTCAAGGTTGTGCTTGATCTGGTTGTTGACCACGGGCACGCTGGTGGCGATGGCGCGCTCCAGCAGGTCGATGCCATAGTTGGAGACGCCCAATGCACGCGCCTTGCCTGCGTCCAACACGGCCTGCATGGCGGGCAGCGTCTCCTCCGGCTGGGCTTCTTCGCTCGGCCAGTGGATGAGCAGCAGGTCGATATAGTCCATCTGCAACTCATCCAGGAAGCGATCCACCGCCGGCGCAACCTTGTCTGCAGCTACCGAGTGGCTCCATAATTTCGTGGTGATGAATACCTCATTGCGCGGCACACCACTTTCACGCAGGGCCGCGCCGACTGCACCATGTGTGCCATACATGTCGGCAGTGTCGATATGGCGGTAGCCGGTGTGCAGCGCGTGCAATATGCTGGCATGGGCGGCTTCTTTGAGTTGCGAGGTACCAAAACCCAGCTGGGGGATTTGAATGTCAGCCGTTAGCGGGATAGTTTTAAGCATCACGAATCGTTGCAGCCGCGCGGTTAGGTGCTTGCATCCAGCGCAGCTACATCCTCCTTTTTGAGTGTCAGCTCCAGTGAGCGGAAGTTGCTTTCAATGTGCTTGGGATTGTTGGAGCGCGGGATGACGATAAAGCCCTTGGCCATGAGCCAGGCCAGCGTGATCTGCTCCGCGGTGCTGTCGTAAGCCTTTGCCAGCAGGGCCACTAGCTTGCGCGTCTCGGCTCTGCCGCTCACCTTGACCGGGCTGTACGCCGTCACCGTCACACCATTGGCCAGGCAGAACTCGCTAACATCGTCTGTCCGTTCTTCGAGGTTGTACTCGATCTGGTTGTTGCACACCGGCAACCCGGTGGCCAGGGCGGCTTGCATATCGTCGACTTCAAAGTTGGAGACGCCTAAGGCACGCACCTTGCCCGCGGCACGCGCTTGCTCCATCGCTGCCAGGCTGTCTTCCGCAGGGATGCCGGACAGCCAGTGGATCAGCAGCAGGTCTATGTAATCTGTATCCAGTTCCTTGAGGAAACGATCGACTGCCGGGCCAACGTTCTTGGGCTCCAAGGTGTGCCCGTATAGTTTGGTCACCAGGACAATCTCCCCACGCGGCAACCCGCTGGCCTGCATCGCCTGGCCTACTTCAATATGATTGTGATAATAGTCAGCCGTGTCCAGGTGCCGGTAGCCGGTTTGCAAAGCGTGCAAGGTGGCCTGCTTGGCATCCTTAAGTGCCCAGGTGCCAAAGCCCATTTGTGGGATGTGGATGTCATCGATGAGTGGCAGGGTTTTGGACATGGGCCTAATTGTAGCGGTTTCCACTCCTGTCATTGCGAGCGAAGCAATGAGGAGTTGAATTGCAGAATAGTCTCTACTCCGAAGACGTGCGAGCGTGGATCCTTCGCTGACCTGGGTTCGGCGGACTGGTGTGGGTTTCTAAACCTGCTCAGGATGACGCGGGCTTGGTGCGCTTAGCCACTTTTTGTAACCTAACACATGCGGGCCGGTAGTGGGGGCGAAGCATGCTTCGCCCCTACGGGTCTCTACCTGTTTGAGCCTCTTAGCTTGATTTGTTGACCTTGCTAGTCCAAACTCTTGATAGGCGTTTCGAGTGTTGGTGATATGCTCTAATCGCCGACTGACTAATTCGGAGCGGGACAAGTTATTGAGCGAGAGACCTTGTTTTGCTAATTTGTCGAAATAACGGTTTTCAGCTGTGTTGCAGAACTGGCAGGCTGTTACTTTATATTCCTCGTTTTCTCTTTGTGGATGCCCTTTTGGCAGCAGATGATCCACCGATAACGTTAACCAAACTTCAAAGGAGGCCTCCCCCGTCCGCTCCACAATATTGGCACCTAAAATTATCGCGTTGATGGATTTTGTAGCCATACCCTCGTAAAGAATCAGTAAATGTAGCCACGTTTTTATCCTCCCGGCTTGAAGAAAGCCATGCCCACGCCCATCTTTTGCAGGCCTTCGCTGGCCCAATGTTCCAGCAGGGCCGAGTCGCTATCGAGCAGCTTGAACAGGGCGGGGATGGCGCGTGTATCGCCGATGAGTGCAAGGGCGCGGGCGGCTTCCACGCGTGCTGCGGCCGAACCGCCCTCTAGAACAGCAATCAGCGTGGGCACGGCCTCGCTGCCCTGTGCCACCAGTGCATCCCCGGCCAGGCGCGCCAGCAAGCTGTCCTCGCTGGCCAGGTGCGCCGCCAGCCGCGGCACGCTGCCCGGCCACAGCTGCTGGCTGAGCGCCAGCGCAGCGCACTGTTGCACGCTGAGGCCGGTATCATCCAGCGCCGCAGTTAGCTGCTCGCTGGCTGCATGAGACTCAAAGCCTGCCAGGGCGCGTACGGCCCACCAGCGCGTGTCTTCGTTTTCGTCTTGGAGTAGGGGGTGCAGGGCGGCTAGCCCGGCTTCGCCATGCGCAGGCAAGGCCGCGGCGGCTGCCTCGGCGCGGTCAGGGTCACCGCTCTGCAGGTCAGCCAGCCGCTCTGCCAGGGAAGTCACAGCACGCTGGCTACTAGTCCGCAGCGCTCTTAGGCGCCGGGACTTCCAGTTTGTCCTTGGTGGTGCTGACCCATTTGTCGCCTACTTCGATCAGCATCACTGGAATGTCGTCGATTACGGGGTACTTGCGGCCACACTCGTCGCATACGAACCAAGCTTCTTTATAAAACTCCAGCTCGCCTTTGCCGTTCTGTACGCAGTGCGGGCAACGCAAGATCTCAATCAGTTCAGTACTCACCATGTTCGTATCTCCTCGTCCTTATTGTACAGGCTGAATGCGGGCGCCAAGGCTGCGCAGGCTTTCTTCCAAATTCTCGTAGCCGCGCGTGATGTGATCAATGCCGTGCACGCGCGATTGGCCTTCGGCCATGATCGCCGCGATCAAGTAGGTGAAACCAGCACGTAGGTCGGGCACGGTCACTTCAGCCGAGCGTAGCTTGCTGGGGCCTTTGATCACCGCGCTGTGCTTGTAGCTGCTGCTGGCAAAACGGCAGCGGTGGCCCAGGCAGCTGTCATACAGACCGATCTCAGCACCCATGTCTTGCAGGGCGGCTACATAGCCAAAGCGGTCTTCGAACACGGTCTCATGCACAACAGACATGCCCTCGGCCTGCGTCAGCAATAGCAAGAAGGGGGACTGCCAATCCGTCATGAAGCCGGGATGCACGCTAGTCTCAAGATGGATCGCCTTGAGCGGCCCATCTGCATAAAAGCGAATGCCATCGTCTTGCACTTCAAACTTGCCGCCCACGCGGCGCAGCGTATTGAGGAAAGTGAGCATGTCTGGCTGGCTGGCGTTGCGTACGAACACATCGCCGCCGGTGGCCACGGCCGCTGCACCCAACGAGGCCGCTACGATGCGGTCGGGCAGCAGGCGGTGGCTGGCGCCGTTCAGCGTCTCCACGCCTTCGACCACGAAGGTGCGGTCTACCTGGTAGTCAATAATCGCGCCCATCTTTTGCAGATAGCTCACCAGGTCCACAACTTCAGGCTCGATGGCAGCATTCTGGATAATAGTACGGCCGCGCGCCATGCTGGCGGCCATCAGCAGGTTCTCGGTGCTGGTGACGCTGGGATAGTCCAGCGTGATCTCTGCGCCGCGCAGGCCGTCGGCGGCCTGGATGATGTAGTTGCCATCTTTGATCTCGACGCGGGCGCCCATGCGCTGGATGCCTTGCAGGTGAAAGTCCACCGGGCGCGGGCCGATCTGGTCGCCACCCGCCGCGGCCGGGATGACCGCCTTGCCGGTGCGGTGCAGCAGCGGCCCCATCAGCATGATCGCCAGGCGGTTGCGGCCGCCCAACTCCTGGCTGATGATGTTGCTGCTGATCGTGGGAGTGCTGACCCGCAGGCTGTGCCCGTTGGTGTTGCTGAAGGTGGCGCCTACCGCGGCGCACATTTCCTGCGTGATGTCACGGTCGCCAATGTTGGGGACATTGCTAAAGTGGCTTGGCTGCTCACTGAGGATGGAAGCCACAAGCAGTTTGGTGATGGAATTTTTGGCTCCGCTCACGCGGATCTCGCCGCGCAGCGGCTGGCCGCCGTCAATTACCCAGGTGTTCATTAGTCTCCGGAGGAATCAGGGTTAGGCGGCATGCCCGGCGTGCCGGGGCCGTACTGGTAGACCGCTGCCCAGGGTTGATACTTGGTGCGGATGACATCTTCGTTGATGATCTCGCCATTGCGGGTCACCGTGCGCGTGACCGTCACTGTGGCGCCCTCAGCAGCATAATCCACTTGCTTGATCTGGCCCAGAGCAAAGTCGGGGTTCTCTTCGTACTTGTCGTCCAGCGCGGGCAGAATGTCGCGCGGGCCAGTGGTGTTCCAGTCCACAGTGCGGCCGTCTGAGGTGGAGTAGAACTTCCAGGTGATGGTGCGGGCTGCCGGATTGACGTAGGTCTCCATCAGCAGCCAGTGGTCGGTATCGTTCTGGAACTTGAAGTCCACCACCGGGGCGTACACCGTGGCATCCAGCCCCACCATGCGCGGGTCGCGCTGCACGGCGGCATTGTACTCGTAGTAGCTGACGCGGTAGGCGTGGGCCCAGCGTTCGATGATAGGGAAGCCGCCGAAGAAGGCGGCGCGGAACAGCGTGGTGCTCACTTGGCACACGCCACCGCCCACGCCCTGGATGGTGCGCCCGCCGAAAATGATCAGCGCTTCGGCGAAGCCCGAGTCCAGGCTGATGTCACCGATGTTATCCACCATCGAGAAGACCGCACCGGGTGGCACGAGCAAGCCGTGGAAGCGTTCGGCGGCGGTCTGGATGTTCTGGATGCGCTCCGGGCTGGAGCCGTAGAAATAGGTGGTGGCTTCGACTACCAGCTCGCGCAAGCCGAGGTCTGCCGCCTTGGCATCGTCCAGTACGGCGGGTTGCGTATAGGTGTATTGCAGATCGATCTGGTGTGCGCCCTCGGCAAGCTGGGCATTGATGTGGTCAATGCTGTTTTGGATGTGCAGCTGGCGGCCAATGATGGCCGATTTATAAATATCCAGCTCACGCGTTTCATCATTGAAGATGAAGCGCGCATTGCGCGGCGTGGCGGCCACGTCGGCGGTCAGTGGCAGCAGGATCGTAGCCAGCTTGTCTGACTGCAGGCCCACCTGGTAGTGTGCGCCATCGGCGCTCTCTACGCGCTCAATGCTGAGCATGCCCGCCAGCTGCTCCGGCTCCAGCGTCCATGGGTCGGGATTTTTCTCGTAATCGCCGCCGGGGGCAAGCACGAGGGGCTGGCTGAGGATGCTGCGGGCGATCTCGGCCTGGGCGCTGGCGTCCAGAATGCGCGGCGGGCTTTCCACCACGGCCAGCGGCACGGTGACGTTCTGCATATCCAGCAGCGTAGCCGCCAGGAAAGCGGCCGTGAGCTCGGTGTCCAGCGTCAGGCCCACCTGACCGGGCTGCACCTGCACGTCCAACCCGTTCACGCTCAGTTGGGCTTCCACAGTGGGGCGGTTGAACTGAGCCGCCAGGCTTTGCAGCGTGACCTGCGCTTGGTCGCCATTAAAGATGAGGCGCGGTGCAATCACAGCGCCGCCGCGCAGCGACTGCACTTTTTCGGCAATGCCTTCCCACGGCAGCCAACTGCGGCCAAAGCTGTAGGCCGCCTGGGTGCTGGCCTCAGCATCCAGGATCAGGCCGAGCTGGGCTGGGCTGTAGCGCCAGCTCTGCTCGCCATGCGTCAGGGTCACTTGGCCGGCCAGCGGGTAGGTAAGCTGTTGGCTGAGGTAGGCGATGGCTTCGGTGCGGCGCATACCGCCGATGTCGATGCCGCCCACGCTCACGCCGGGGTACACGCGGCCGAGGTACATCAGCCCGAAGACGGCCGAGAACACGAAGGCGGCCAGCGCCAGCAGGGCGGCGGCTGCCGCCAGCGCCGCGGCCGCCTGCGCTACAAAGCGCGGCGGGGCAGGGCTATACGATTGCGGGTAGGCGGCGCTGGACATGGGGAGATTCTATCGGAAAAAGCGCAAATTCAGATGAGTGCAGCAGATATAATTCGCACGCCATGACCGCAAAACCTCAGCCCGTCTCCGCCTCGCGCATCACCATCTCTCAGCTCATGCAGCCGGACGATGCCAATATCCTCGGCAACGTGCACGGTGGCCATATCATGAAGCTGGTGGACGAGGCCGGCGCCCTGGCCTGCATGAAGCACAGCCGCCAGCGCGTCGTCACCGTGGCGGTGGACCGCATGACCTTCCAGCACCCCATCCGCATCGGGGATCTCATCATCATCCATGCCGAGGTCAGCTACGTCGGCAGCACCTCAATGGAGGCCGAGGTCTCCGTGCACGCCGAGAACCCCACCACCGGCGAGAGCTGGCACACCAACACGGCCTACCTGGTCTACGTAGCGCTGGATGAGGAGGGCAAGCCGGTGCGCGTGCCGCCGCTGGAAGCCGAGAACGACTTCCAGCGCCAGCGCATGGAGCAGGGCGCCGCCCGCCAGAAATATCGCCTGGAGCAAGCCAAGCAAGAGCGCTCCTTCTTCGGCAAAGAGCCCAAGGCCACTTCCTGAAATGAGTTCGCCGCGCATCATCGCCGGCAGCGCACGCGGGATACGCCTGAAATCGGTGCCGGGCGACGGAACCAGGCCGATCACCGACCGCGCTAAAGAATCCCTATTCAACATCCTGCGCCCTGACCTTGCCGGTGGGGCCTTTCTGGATGTCTTCGCAGGCACTGGCTCCGTAGGTATTGAGGCGCTTAGCCAGGGTGCTGGCTACGCCCGTTTGCTCGATAACAGCCGCGACGCGGTCGAGACCATCTACAGCAACCTCACCACGGCTAAATTGCAAACTCGCGGCGAAGTGCGCCAGACGGATAGCTTTCGCGTTTTTGGCAATGCCCCCAGACCGCCAGTTTGACTATGCCTTCATTGCGCCCCCGCAGTATCACGGCTTGTGGAAGCGCGCTCTACAGGCGTTGGACACGAACCCCGGCTGGCTGGTGGAAGACGCCTGGGTCATCGTACAGATCGACCCCACAGAATACGAAGCGCTTGAGTTGCAAAACTTAGATGAGTTTGACCAGCGCAAGTATGGGAATGTCTTACTAATCTTCTATGAAAAGCTGCAATCAGAGGCAATCGATTAATTAGTCGATTGGTCAACTAGTTGCTTGGTCGACCAGCTGACTAATCGACTGCCTTTGATTATTTAAACTTCTGCCCGCAATTCGGGCATTGCTTTTCGCCCGCCAGCACCACAAAGCCGCACTTCGGGCAGCCATGGGGCTGCACATCCCCCAGAGGGGCACCGCAGGCCAGGCAGCGGCCTTCGCCTACCGGGTTGGCTGTGTTGCAGTAGCTGCACGCCATGCGCTGCAGGCGGCGCGCCAACTGCGTACCGGCGCCGCCGTTGGCTGCCATGCGGTCGAGCAGCTTCCACACCTGCTGCTCTAGCGAGAGATTCTCGATGTCAGCGGCAATATCGTCCAGGCGATTGAGCAGGTTCATCGGGTTCAGCCAGGTGAGCAGGGCGCTGGCGCCCAGGCTGCCCGCCAGGCCGAGCACGGACTGTTCGCCCACGCTGGCTTCGATGCGCTCGCCCCGCTTGGTCAGTGCCACGGCCAAGCTGGTACGCCCGCCGCTGGTGCGGTTCTCGCGCGTGCTGATGCTTACATAGGCGGTGTCGCCGCGCACAGAAGACTGGGCCGAGAGCCCGCCGCGGTTGAAGAAGTTGGCCAAAGTGACCGCCATCTCCTCCGCATCCAAATTACCGTGATAGTTTTTTGTTTTCATCGTAGGCTTATGTGCGCGTGATTATAATCACTGTGTTCGTTATGAAACCCATTCGTCTCTTTTCTGTTAGCTGTGCCCTTTTGCTGGCTGGTTTGTTCAGCCTCTTGCTGTCTCCACTCACCGTCCAGGCGGCTCCGCTGGAGCAGCAGCCCACCGTCTCCATCGCTACGGTGACCGGCACTCCCGCTGGCGCCTTTATCATCGTCGACCCTTCGCATGTGCAGGTGAACGTGCGCAGCGGCCCGGGTACGGACTACCCAACCGTGGGCGTGCTGGTGGGCGGCGAGCAGGTACCTGCCAAAGGGCGCTCAGTGGCGGGCGAGTGGATCCAGGTCTTCTATCCTGCCGTCTCCGAAGGTGTGGCTTGGGTGTACGCTCCCTTGGTGAGCATCTTCGGCACGGCCGATCTGGTGATCATTGAGCCGCCGCCCACACCGACACCGCGCGTGACCCCCACGATCGACCCTACGCTGGCGGCCCAGTTCGTGCTGGAGATCCCCGCCACACGCATGCCTACATTCACTCCGCCCGAACAGCTGGAGATCCCACAGTTCGCGCAGGCCGGCACCGGCCGCGTGGGCGGTGTACCGGTAGGCATGATCATTACTGGCATAGGGCTGATGGGGTTGTTCGCCGCTGCTATCAGCTACGTGCGTGAACGCTAGGATGCTATGAGCTTGCGCGCTGCGGCCATCGCCCTTGTCCTCTTGCAACTGGTGGATGTTGCCATTCACGCCCTCACCGGCCAGTTTGAGATAACGCGTATAGTGTCCAGCGCACTGCTGGGCGGGTGGGCATTGGCCGTGCTGCTCACAGATTTCAGGGATACCGTCTACACCCTTGGCCGCACAGTTTTTCTTTTTTATCTTGCATTGAATTTGTTCTTCGTGTATGAGAATGGCCTCACCAATCCCGAGATGGGTGGCGAGTTACGCATCCTGCTCATTGCATTGGTTCTAGCCAGCGCGTATCTTGCGTCTGTCGTGCTCAGGCGCCTGCAAACCGAATGAAAAAAAGCTGCTCAATTGAGCAGCTTTTTATTCTTGAATAGTAGCCGGGCGACTAATGCCCGCCGCAGCCGCAGCTTGCGCCGCCGGCATGCGAGTGGCCTTCGGCACCGTGGCTTCCGCAGCCGCAACCGGCCGCGCCGTGATGGTCGGGGGCATCCTGCCCATCCGTGCGGAAGGAGTTGCCACAACCGCAGGCCGAACTGGCGTTGGGGTTATCGATCTTGAAACCGCTAGCCATGACATCATTCACGTAATCAATGTGAGCGCCACGCAGGTAGCCGATGGACACTTCGTCCACCACCACGCGCACTCCGTGCTGGTCAAAGACCATGTCGCTGTCGCGCACAGTGGATTCCAGCGCCATACCGTACTGGAAGCCGCTGCAACCGCCACCCTGAACGAATACGCGCAGGGCGTGGTCCTCAAGGTTGCGTTGGGTCATCAAACCGCGCACAGCGTCTGCTGCGGCAGGGGTAACAGTCAGTTGGGGGGTAACCTGCGGTTCAACCGCGGGTTGAGTGTTGATCTGGGTTTCTGCGAGTGCCATGAAAGCTCCTTTTCAAAGTGATACCCATCTATTTTATCTATTCTGGTGCAAAAAACAAGCCCCTAAGGAGACTGTGATCAGTGAGCCGTGATCAGGAAAAGCACAAAGACTTAAGTTCCCCTGTTCACTCATCACTGGTCACTGATTACTGCGTACTAGTCTTCAATCGCCACATCCCCCGTATCTGAGTTGTATCGCACAGATACGCTGGCGCCCGGTTGCAAGCGGGCGAGGTCTACCAGGTTCACCAGGCGCTCTGCCTCGGCATGGAAGGGGCTGCCGGACGGCGGTTGCACCTCGAGCACGAAGCGCACCATCGGATTGTTGTTGATGTACGTGCCGGTTTGCACCAGGCTGACGACTTTGGCTGTGGCGGCGGTGCCCTCGGTGCGCAGGCGCCGGTTGATGATGCCCACCAACAAGGGGCCGCCAAATACCATCAGCATGCCCAGCAGCGAGAGGCCAATGGTGCTGATCAGGGCGACGTTGCTCAATAGAGACAGCCCAGAGCTGCCCACATCCATCAAGCCAGGGACAAAGCCATTGACCCAGGCGGCAAATTGCTTGCCCGAAGCCCCGAACATCTCCGAAGCCATGCCTGCAAAGACGCACACGAAGGGGACCCACATGAAAAAGAGGATCAGCCTTCCAAAGTTTTGAATTGCTTGGGCGAGTTTCATAATATTGAAATTCTATAGCCTATTGGGTTGTGAGCAAAGTTGAAACTGCTATGCCGATGTGGGTTTCATGCGCTGGCGGTCAGTTCCCCGGCCAGCAGCATGGCTTTGATGCGTTCCACGCCCGGCGCCCACAAAGCGTCGCCCGCTTCGAAGGGCACCTGCTGGCGGATGGCGGCCAGCGCCGCCGCCGTGCCGCTGCCTGGGCGCGCGTCAGGCACCTGCGCCAGGCGCAACTCCAGCGCCCGCGCCGCCAGCGTGAGCTCCACGGCCAGCACATGGGCACAGTTATGGGCGATATGCCAGGCGTGGCGCGCTGCCGTCATGGCGTTGGCGTTGTGGTCTTCCTGCCCGGCACTGGTGGGCAGCGAGCGTACCGAGTCGGGTGCGGCCAACGTCTGGTTCTCGAGCACCAGCGAGGCGGCGGTGTATTGCAGCATCATCATGCCTGAGTTCAGTCCAGCCGCCTCGTGCGAAGCCACCAGCATAGGCGGCAGGCCGCCGTTCATCTTGCTGTCCAGCAGCAGAAAGCTGCGCCGCTCGGAAACGGCGGCCACTTCGCTGAGCGCGATCTTGAGAAAATCAAGCGCCATGCCCACCGGCTCGCCATGGAAGTTGCCGCCGGAGATGCTTACCGCTTCGCCGTCGCCACCGTTGAAGAGCAGGGGGTTATCTGTGGCGGCGTTGACCTCGCGTTCGATCACTGTACGCACATAGGCCAGCGCCTCGTGCGCCGGGCCTTGGATCTGCGGCGCGCAGCGTAGCGAGTACACGTCCTGCACGCGGCCCGCCGTATCCAGCAGGGTGCTGCCTTCGGTGAGGGCGCGCATGCGCTCAGCCACGGCCATCTGGCCGGGCTGTTTGCGGGCCGCGTGCAAGCGCACATCCAGCGCGGCGGAGGCGCCTTGCATCGCCTCGAGCGACATAGCCGCGCCCAAGATACCCGCCGCCAGTAGGTCTTCTGCCATCGCCAGCGTCAGCGCGCCTAGTGCCGCCGAGAAGGTGGCGCCGTTGGTGATGGCCAGCCCTTCCTTCGGGCCAAGCACCAGCCGCGCGATGCCTGCGGCGGCCATCGCCGCTTTGCCGCTCATGCGTTGGTCGTTGTAGGTGGCCCAACCCGAATCTTCTTCGCGGTCATTGGCGTCTGTGCTCAGCACCAGCGCCAGCTGTGCCAAGGGCGCTAGATCACCAGACGAACCTAGCGAGCCTTGCGAGGGAATGATCGGCGTCACATTCTGATTCAGCATCGCCAGCAGCGTTTCGATAAGCTCGGGCCGTGCTCCGGAGTGCCCGGCGGCCAGCGTATTGGCGCGGATGAGCATGGCGGCGCGCACGACCTCAGCAGGCAGCTCTGGCCCGGTGGCGGTGGCGTGGCTCAGAATGAGATTGCGGTTGAGGGTGCGTGCGTCTTCGGGCGAGATCTGCCTGTCGGCAAAGATGCCAAAGCCGGTGTTGATGCCGTAGACCGGCTTGCCCCGCTGGATGATATCTTCCACCCAGGCTTGCGATTGGGACACCCGCTGCCGGGCAGCAGACGCCAGGCTGATTTCGGCCTGGCCGTGAGCAGCCTGCACGATGTCGTGCAGGCTGAGATGTTCGCCGTCAATTTCAATGCGGGTCTTGGGCATGCGGCTCCCTGTGATCAGTCGCGGTTCTTCATGGCGCGAGCTACCTCGCGCTCGGCGTCACGCTTGGCAATGTCCTGGCGTTTGTCCCACTTCTTCTTGCCCTTGGCCACTGAGATCTCCAGCTTGGCGCGGCCATTCTTGAGGTAGATCTGCAGCGGCACGATCGTGCTGCCGTTGCGTTTCACTTCTTCATGCAGCTCAGCGATCTGTTTGGCATGTAGCAGCAGCTTGCGCTCGCGGCGCGGCTCGTGCCCGGCTTTGCCGGCCTGGTTGTAGGGGGCGATGTGCGCGTTGACCAGGAACGCTTCGCGTCCGTTGGTGCGCACATAGGCTTCCTTCAGGCTGACCTGCCCAGCCCGGATGGATTTGATCTCGCTGCCCAGCAGCGCCAAGCCAGCCTCGTATTTCTCCTGCAAGAAGAAATCGTGGCTGGCTTTGCGATTACGGGCAACTACTTTCTCTGCCATAGAGATTGATTCTACTAGACAGTTGACAGATGATAGTCGACAGTTGACAGCAAGCCGGGTTTGTTCGCCTTGTGGGCGCTGTTCCGCTGCGGTTTTGTCATTCCGAACCGGGTGAAACGAGGGAGGAATCCTTTAGGGCACTTTGAGTGCTGGCTTGAACTTGCTTGCCGTAAAGGATTCTTCCGCTGGAAAGCACAGCGACTCGGCTTTGGAGCCTTATGTTCTGTGTGGCTTTCACTATGCCGCCTTGGAATGACTTCGGGTTTGTCATTGCGAGGAGTGCTGCACGAAGTGCAGCCGACGAAGCAATCCCCAGCTAGGCAGTTAGCCAATTGCCTGGGGATTGCTTCGTCGTTTGGCGGCTACGCCGCCGCACATCCTCGCAATGACGGAGTGAGGTTACAGATCTCAAATTACCGATCAGAAATCTTCAATCTTTTAGCGGCTGACGGCCAACTTCACCACCTTGCCTTGCGCATCCATCGTGATGCGCGCGTACTGCGGGTGAATGCGCCCGGTGCCAGGCACCTTCTTACTCAGCGTCACCAGGCTGCGGCTGGGCGCCAGGATCGTGCGCTTGGCGCCTGTGGTGTGCGGGTGGGGCAGCGGGCAGTTGTGGTTCTGGCAGTTGGTGTGCTCGTGGCTCACGCTCACCTCGCTGTCGTGCATACCCGGCAGGTATTCCTTCACTACGGCTTTCACCGTGGCCAGGGTTTCCTCCGGCAGGGAGTCCATGGGGATGTTGTCGCCCAGGCCATAAGCATCCGGCAGATCACACACCGTATTCATCTCGCTACTCTCGGCACGTAGGATGCGCTTGGGCAGCGTGGCGTCTGCGTTTACCTGTGCCAGCGGGTCACCGTACAAAATGAAAGAGATCAGCGTCTTCTGATCCTCGCCGTCCAGGTAGCCCTGGCGGCGGTGCATGGTCTGCGCCATGGCGATCTTGGCGCGGCGCAATGCCTCGCCCGCCGGGTGGCCTTCGTTCAGCAAACGCCAGAAGGTCTGGCCCAGCAGGTCGGCGGCGATCAGCGGCGTGGACACCGCCCCGTACGAGGTCACCGTCGAGCCGACTACGGCTTTGCTGCCCGAGTCGAGGAATTTCAGTGCCAGCGCATTGTCCACTGTCTTGTTGAAGACGTTGGCGCCAAAGCATGCCTCGCTGAAGACTACCTGCGGGGCGCGGCCGTGGTTGACCACATCGTTGGGGCTGAGCGCTACGGGATAGTCCGGTCCCGTGGGGGTGAGCAGCGGATCACGTTGGCCATACCAATCCGGCCCGTCTTCCACACCGTGCAGGTTGAAGTAGGCCACTTGCAGCGCTTTGCTGGCTTCTTTGGGCAGCTTGCCGGTTTCCGTCGGCGGGCTGAGGCTCAAGCGGTTCGGCTCACCGATCGTGCGGTACACGGAGTGGGATGCACGCTGCCAGACTTGGGCGGTGTAGCCAAAACTGCTGCGCTTGGGCTTCCACAGGCCGAACATCATCAGCACGCGGACGATCAGCTGGCGCAACGGGTCACGTTGCGCCACCACCGTCTCGCGGCTGGCTTCAATGCGGTTCAGCGCCTTGAGCAAGGCGGTGGGGTCCTTCTCGGTGCCGGTCGGCAGGCGGCCCGCCGGCCAGGTGGGCACGAAATAATTTTCGTCCAGGCTGGCGTAAGGGTTATCCGACGGCACGTCTTTGTCGTCATCATCTACCGGGTTGGGCAGGTGATGGAAGGGCACGATCTTAGGCCCACCGATGATGAGCAGCGCGCCGACCATTTCACCATTCTGGCGCAACGCCTCGTCAAGGTCGGCCAGCAGGTGCTTGATGGCCCACGGGTCGTTGGCGCCCACTGCCTTCAGGCCGAAGGCGGCCAGGCACTCCTCGTCATCCACGTAGATGACATACGCGCCCCATTTGGGCAGCGCATCGGTGGCGGCGGCCACGCCGCGCAGGCTGGCGTGGATAGTGTCAAAGCCTGCCTGCCCGTACTGGCGCAGCAAGTTTTCCTTGGAGCTCAGCAGAATGTAGGCCGGGTAGCGGCCGTCCGCACGCAGGCGCAGAGATTCGGCGGTGGCGGTGTTGACTTCTTCCAGATCGATCAAGGTTTCCGGCAGCGACGAGAGCGCATGTTGCAGCGCCTCGTTGATCTGCTCGTCAGTGTCTGTAACCGGTTCAGGGCTGAATTCAAACATATGCGGGGTAGGCAGCTCAACCTCGTGCTCTGCAACAATGCCTACCTCAGAGTTGAAAACCTCGCTAGCCTCTACAGTATCCGGGGCAGACAGCTCAATTCCATCCCCACCAGCAGCGTCCACCCCATAGTTAAAAGACTGGCTAGTTTCTCCTGCGGTGCTGTACAGCTCTGCAGAGCTGTACAGCCCATCGTTTTCGATCGCTTTGGCGAATTGCTCTTTAACTTTGTGAGACTTCAACGCCTTGGCGTTCAGCATCGGTTGGTGTGCTTCTTCGCTTAGCAGCGGCGCGTGATATTTGATGCCCTTGGCAAAATCTTTCTTGACCTCGCGGGTCGTGAGGGCCGCGGCGTCCAGCATGGGCGTGTGCACGCTTTCCAGCATGTCTGCCGCGCTCAACGCTTTGGCGTCCGCCGGGGCCGGCAGGGCGAGTGTATCGATCTGGTTCCAGCCGAGCTCGACAGCTACTTTGGCCGGAACAGGCGTGGTGATGGCTTGCTGCAGCCCAGAAGGCCAAAGCGCAGTGAAGCGATGAGCCGCACCCCACACGCGGCGCGCTACCTGGCCGCTGACATCTTCGGCGGCGCAGTCGTGCAGTACATCCACCGCGGCGTTCTCCTGACCGCTTTCGATCAGGAAGTTGGCGTGCAGCAAACGCAGTTGCAAGCAATGCGGCCAGCTGCCGCTGTATAGCTCAACCAGATTCTCCATCGCCAGCCAGCTCAGCCCTTGCGCCTGAGCGATCTGAATGTGCAGCAGGGCGGGCAGGGGGGATGGCGGCTCGGCCAGCAGAGCGGCCTGCACGTGCAGCTCGGCCTGTTCCAGGTCGCCCAGCTTGAAGGCGTGCTGAGCGCGCAGCAGGCTCTGCGCCCAAGGCTGGATGTCGCTCGGCACTTCGAAGGGCATGCGCAACACGATGGCCGCGGCGCGAGCGGCTTCGGCCAGCGCGGGCTTGACGCGGCGCGCCAGCTTGGCCAGCTGCTCCTGTGCTTCCAAAAACTGCGGGTCGAGCTCGCACAGGCGGCGCAGCACCTTGAAGGCAACGTCTTGCTTGCCCTCTTTGATGAGCGCCTGGGCGCGCAGCAACTCTACATGCAGGTCATACGGATAGGCGTTGAGCCAATCCTCGGCTACCTGGCGCACAAAGCGCATCTCGCCCGCGTTGAGCCCTACTTGCAGCAGGGTCAGCACTGTGGCGCGGTCTACCGGTTTCCCGGCGTTGATCTGCTTCTTCATGTCTTGGTTCATTGCGCACTCACTTCCTGCGGTTGGTGGATCAAGTTCAGAGCGATCACCGCCGCCAGTTGGCGTTGGATGCTGCGCTCGCGCGGCGCCAGGTGGGCTGCCTTGCGTAGCGCAGCTTCTGCGGCGGCGTAGTCTTTCACTTCTTTGAGCGCCAGCGCCGCCTCCAAATGCGGCTGTGCGCTGTGCGGCGCGGCGGCCGCGGCCAGCTCAAAGGCGTGCATGGCCTGCTTGAACTGGCGGCGGCTGAGGAACACCTGGCCGCGCTCAATGTGGGCTTCGCTCAAGTGCGGGGCCAGGGCGGCCGCCTCATCCAGGTGATGCAAGGATTGGTCCAGTTGGCCGCTGCGCTTGAGCAGCTTGCCCAGGTGCAGATGCAGGCGGGCTTGCTCGGGCAGCGTCAACGTATCGGCCTTCTTGGCCGCGCGCTGGGCAGCCTGGATGGCGTCTTCAGTGTCGCCGGTCTTGGCCAGCATCTCAGACAAGGTCAGGTACACATCCGGGCGCTCGGTGTTGGCCTTGCTCAGGCGCAACACTTCGCTCAAGCCCTTTTCGGCCGGGAGCAGTTGGGCGCGGCGCAGTTGGATGGGCAGCTTGTCGTGCGCATACTGCTCCGAGCGCTCCAGCACCGCCAGGGCATCGTCCACTTCGCCGGTGGCGTGCAGGCATTCTGCATAGACGTTGAGCGCCTTGCTGTCGGTAGGAGCCAGGCGCAACGCGTCCTCGGCCAAGCGCTTGGCATCGGCCGTGTCGCTGTTTTGCAGGGCGATCTCGGCCTGCAATACCAGCGCGGCGTTGGTGCTGGGCGCTAGTGTGTGCGCACTGGCGGCGGTCTCGTAGGCCAGCGCCAGTTCGCCGCTGTATTTTTGAGCCAGCGCCAGCGCCAGCGTGTAGCGCGCCTCGGCGGGCTGCAGCTTGGCGGCCTGTGCAAACGACTTTTGCGCCAGGGGATATTGCTCAGCGGCCAATTCGGCCTGGCCGAGTTCGTAATGGCGTTCCGCTTCGTTTGGCTGCATGGCAGCGGCGTGCTGCAGATAATCGATGGCATCGGCCAGCGCGCCAGCTTGCTGCAGCAGCTTGCCGGCGAAGCTGTGCCACAACGCCTGCACCGGCGAGATCGCCAGTGCCTGGCGAATGTGATCCAGCGCGGTCTGCAGCTGACCGGCGTCTTGGGCGAAGCGGGCAGCCAGCGCGTGATAGGGCGCTACTTGCGGATTCTGCTCCAACGCGCCGAGCATCCACTTCAGGGCGCTGGCCGGGTCGGCCTGGCCGAAGGCCAGGGCTCGCTCCACCAACACTTCTGGCGAGCGCCAGAAGCTTTTGGCGTTGGCTTCGGCCGAGCCCAGGTCGCCATTGACGCGGGCGGCGTACACCAGCGCGGCGGCATCGCCGGCGCTGCTGGGATAACCGTTGGGCAGGGCGGCGGCATCCGCCGCCTGGCCGAAGCGCAGAGCGGCACGCTCCAACCAGTGTTCCACTTGCGCGCGTGCCGCGGCGACTGGGGCAGTGCTCAGTGCAGCGGTTAGCGCGGTGCGCGCTTGGCTGTAGGCTTCGGGGGCAGCTGCTTCGGCGCCAGGTGCGCCAGCCAGCGCCTGGCTGGCGGTGCATAGCTGCTGCCATTCGGCGCGCCGTACCAGGGCTTTGCCCAGCGCAAACTGCGCCAACGCCTGACCCGGTACAAGCTTGACGGCCAGTTGCAGCAGGTGCAGTGCGGCGTCAAAGTTCATCAAGCCCAGCGCGGCGCGCGCCATGCTGATAAAGGTGAAGGCATCCTGCGCTTCGTTCACTTGCGTGTTGCTCAGCTCCAGTGCTTGATTGAGGTCGCGCTCGGCCTGGGTGCGGTCGCCACGGCGCGTGGCCAATTGCGCCTGCAGCGCCAGCACGCGTGGGTGTTGCTCATCGCTCTCCAGCGCGGGAGCCAGCGCCTTGGCGGCGGCCAGCTCCTCGTTGCTGTCCAGCGCCAGCTCAGCCTGCAGGCAGGCCAGCTCCATGCTGGGGTCTTCGGTGAGTGTCGCTTCGGCCAACAGGGCGCGGGCGCGCTCCGGTTGCAGCGTGGCCAGCGCCATCTCGGCCGCCAACTGCAACAGCGGCTGGTGGCTGGGCGCCAGGCGGAAGGCTTTTTCCGCCGCGCCGAGCGCAGCCGCCCACTCGCCAGCGGCGCGCAGCAAGCGCGCTTTGTTGGCCAGCAGACCCAAGTCCTCGGGCATGCGTTCGATCGCCAGCTCCAGGGCTTCCAGGGCTGCTTGCGGGCGGCCTGCCGCTTGCAGGATGCGGGCTTTGCGCGCCAGCAGTGCGGCTTGGCCGGGCTCGTTGACCAGGCTCTTCTCCACCGTAGCCAACGCTTCGTTCCATTGTTGGCTGTGCTCGTAGGCTTCGGTTAGTGCGTCGAGCAGGGCGGGTTGCTCGTCCAGCTCAATGGCGCGCTTGAAATACGAGACGCTGGTAGCGGCTGCGCCGTGCTCAAGCAAGAAGCGGCCCGCTTTGGCCAGCGCCTGGCTATTCACGCTGCGCAGCAGCGCGGCCAGCGTGTCCACTGCCTTCTCGTGTGTGCCGTCTTGCCATTCCAGCTCGGCCAGACGCAGGATGTGAGCGGCAGAGCCGTGCTCGCGGATACCCTTCTGCAGTGCCTGGCGTGCTTCGTTACCTTTGCCCAGCGATTCAGCCTGTTCGGCGAACCACAGCACGGCTTCCTCATCTTTGCTGCCGGTCAGATACACCTTGCTGGCGATCTGGAAGGCTTCCTCGCTGCGGCCAGCCTGGCTGTAGGCCATGCACAGCGCGTGCAATATGTCCGGGTCGCCCGGCGTGTTGGCATCTTGCGCCTCGAGGATGCTCAGCGCTTCCTCGTGCTCGCCTTGCTCCGCCAGCGCCAGGGCCTTGCCCAGGGTCAGGCGTTTGTTCCAGCCAGCCTGCTGCGCCAACTCGGAGCGCAGGGCGGCTTCATATTCGTGGATGGCTTCGGCAAACTTGCTCTGCGCCGCCAGCGCCTCGGCCAACAGGGCCGTGGCGCGCGGCGATGCGCCGCTGTGTTGCAGCGCGGCACGCAGCGTGCCCTCGGCTTCGGCGGCGGCCATGGTCAGCAGCTGTGCCTGCGCCATATCCAGCAAGGCTTCGCCATTGTCAGGCTCGGCTTGCAGCGTGACGGCCAAAGCGGCCAGCGCCGGGCGGGCTTCGCCAGCCTCCAGCAGGAGCTGAGCCAACTTGTGCTGCAGGGCGGCGTGGCGCGGGTATTGCTGGGCCGCGCGCTGCAACGTGTGGCGTGCCTGGTTGGTGTGGCCCAGGCTGCGTTGCAGTGTGCCCAGTTGCAGCGCCACGTGTTGTCCCAGCGGATGGGTGGGCAGCTCTGCCAATAATTCTGCGGCACGTGCGAAGGCATGCAGCGCAGCCTCGTTTTCTTCCAGCGCCAAATAGATCTCACCCAGTAGGTGCTGCAATTCTGGGTTCGACTTGGTGAACTGCTGTGCGTTGAACAGCGTGTCACGTGCGGCTTGCAGGTCGCCACTGTCGCGCAGCAACTCGGCCAGCACCAGCCAGGCGGCGGGTTGCGCCGGGGCCAACTCGGTGGCGCGGCGCAAGTGCTCGATGGCGCTGTTGGCATCGCCTTGCGCTACCAGGGCTTTGCCCATCAGCGCGTGCGCGCCGCCGTGGGTGGCTTGCACGGCCAGCACGCGCTGGCAAGCTTGCAAGCACTCGCTGATCTCGTCGGCATCCAGTGCGGCCTGTGCCAGGCCGTATAGGTCATCTAATGTGGGCTGCTCATCCTGCTGCAGCACTGCCTTCCATTCTGCGTAAGCGGCTGCGCCTTGCTGGTTCTCTTGCAGGGCCGTGGCCAGCAAGCGGCGCAGGTCGGCGCGCTCCGGCGCCAGGGCCGCGGCCAGGTGGGCGGCCTGCAGGGCGCGCTCGCTGTCATTGCCCAGCGCCAATACACGCGCCAGGAAGGCGGCGCTCTCTGCGTCATTGGGCGCGTGCTGCACGGCCAGCTCGGCGGCCTGGCGAGCGGCTTCGATGAGCTTGAGCTCAACAAAGATCTCGCCCAGTTGGCGCATCAATGCGGCGTTCTCGCCAATGGGGCTGTCTTGCGCGGCGCCCAAGGCGGCAGCCGACATGCGCTGCGCCTCATCGGTATCCCCGTTTTTGAGAGATACGCGCGCTGCGGCGATCAATGCGGCGGGGTGGCGGCTGCCACCGGATTTGGCCGCCGCGGCAGGCTCAAAACCGGCCAGCTGGGCATCGCTGTTTACCGCGGCGTTCTCGGCCAGCTTGCCAGCCAGTTCGGTCTGAATGCGCTGGGCGGCATTCCACGCGCTTTGCAGCAAGGGTGTAGCTTCTTCATGCTGGCCGCTCAGCTGGCGAATTTCGGCTTGCAGTAACAAACGCTCGATCTGGTTCAGCTCGTTAGCTTCATCAGTATCGGTTTCCAGTTTATGTAATGCATGTCCGGCGGCCAGTTGGGCCAGGGGCAAGTGCATGTGTGCCAGTTGACGCAGCACCGCCAGGAATTGGGTCAGCGGCGCTTCGTCCACAATGTGTATCAGCAATTCATTCTGCTCATCCAGGGTCAGCGGGTTGCTGACCAGGGCGTGCAAACCCAGCGTGTGCACATCGGCCTCCTGCGCGGGGGCCAGTAGGGCGGCGAGCAGTTCGCGCGGCTGCGGCAGCAAGCCGAACAGCACGCTCAGCGTTAGCTTCCAGAAGGCGCGTGGGGCTACGCTCAAGTCTTGCGCCAGCTGCTCCCAGTTGCCAAGCACGCGGCGGCGCTCGCGCAGCGCCAACGCCAACAGCGTGGCCTGCTCCAACGAAGCGTTGGCCGCGCCCTGGGTGGCTACCAGCTCATAGGCGCTGGCCGCCTGGTAGCGCAATTTCTCCGGGGCTTCGCTCAACTCCTTGCGCAAACTTTCGTAGAGGCCAGTGTGCCCAAGACGCACCAAGCCGAGGAAGGCCGGTGACCAAGCTGTGCGCTGGCTGCCTGCCGCCTCCAGGGCCAGCGCGGCGAAGACCGTCTCTTGCAACTCAGCCCACAGCGTGGGTTCGTTGCGCAAGGCGGCCACCACCAGCGGCCATTCGTTTTGCGGCAGGCTGTTCTTGAGGTCTGCGATAAAGGAGCTCATGCGACTCTTCCGTTTATGTGTGGGTTTAGGTCCAGCTGACTTGCAACACGATCCAGAAGCCGCCCGCCATCAAAGCCAGGCCGAGCGAAGTCAGGAAAATGCCCACGCCCGTGGCGGTCTTCACCAGATGCTGCACACCTTCCAGCAGCGCGGACGCACCGGTGACCAGTTGGGCCACATCTTCGGCAATGCCTTTCTGCATGAGTTGGGCAGCATTGGCGCTGAGCTTTTTGACATCCTTGCTGTGCGTGCGGGTGACGAGCACAAACAGGCCCATGGCCAGTGTGCACATGCCCAGGAAAAACAGGGAAGCCGCCATCAGTAGCAGGGTGTCAGCTTGATTCAGTACGTACATGTCTTCCTCCGAGATAAAAGACCAAAGTGAAACCCATGTTGCAAGAAGCGTGCCCATTTTGTGGCAGCTGGTTTGACGAGTAGGGCAGGATGGGCTAAAATCTGCCCACATTCCGAAAGCCGTACAGCGGCTGAACGTCTCCTCAGGAGACGTTTTTCGCGGGATGATCTAGCGGGATGATTGGTAACTTACTCTGGCAGGCTGCGCCTGCCTGCGAGTTGGTGAGAGGCATCCCAAGGATGGAATCGATGGAACGTGTTTCTCTGAAGGCTTCTCGTCGTGATGTGGTTGGCAAGAAAGTAAGCAAACTGCGCCGCGAAGGAAAGTTGCCCGCTGTGCTGTATGGCAGCAATGTGGACAAACCGATTGCGATCACGCTGGACCGCGGCGATACCTCCAAACTGTTCAAACGCATCAATTACTCCACGCTGGTTCAGCTTGACCTGGATGGTGAGGAGCACAACGCCCTCGTGCGTGATTTCCAGGTGGATGCGATCCTGCGCGAGCTGACCCATGTAGATTTCCTGGCTGTATCGCTGACTGAGACCGTGCGCGCCGAGATCCGTGTGATCCTCGAAGGCAAGGCTCCGGTCATCTCCAACCTGGGTGGTCTGCTGGTGAACGGCCTGGACTATGTCGAAGTGGAAGCGCTGCCGCAGGATCTGCCCGATAATTTCCAGGTGGATGTATCTCGCTTGGAGAACTTTGGCGACGGCATCTTTGTGCGTGATCTGGTAGTGCCTGCCAACGTCACCGTGCTCAGTGATGGGGACGAGTTGCTGGTGGTGGCCACCGCTCCGGCTGTTGAGACCGAGAGCGCACAACAAGGCCCTCAGAGCGAAGCTCCGGCCGCGAGTGACGCTGAGAAGAAGTAAAGCTCAACATATGCAACGAAAAATGCCCGCCATATTGGCGGGCATTTTTTATGCGGTGGTTGTAGGCAGCAACGCCTCGCTTAACTTGCCTTTGACGCGGCGCACCTGATGTACCCGCGCTCCGCGGCCAAAGGCCAGTGCCGCATGCAGTTTGCCGTTGATGTAGTGCACCGCGCCAAGGTCATCCAGCGCCAGGCCAGCTTTCACCTTGCCAGTGGCGACCAGCTTACGGTATGCCGGGCGGCGGCCCGGCTCGCTATCGTAGTGCGGGCAGCAGCTGCCCGGCAGCCAACCCAGGCAGTCCATCGGCAGCAGCTTGCCCGGCACCGAGTCGGTGAGACCTTGCTCAAACCAGCAAATAGCGCCAGCGCTGCCGCCCGCCAGCACTGCGCCGCGGTTATACGCTTTGCGCAATGCTGCGTCCACGCCCCAGGCGCGCCACAGCGCCAGCATGTTGCGCGTGTTGCCGCCGCCCACAAAGATCAGGTCGTATTTCGAAAGAAAGCGCTCCACATCCGCGGTGTTGGGCTTTAGCAGATAAAGTGGGTCGACCTTGACGCCGAGATACCCGAAGGCAGCTTGCACGCTGGCCACATAGTCAGGCGCGTCGGCAGACGCGGTCGGCAGGAAGCAGGTACGCGGCTTGCGCTTGCCAGTCGCAGAGATCAGATACTGCTCCATGTGCATCCCGCTGCGGCCCACCGCCAGGTAGCCCGCGCCGACTGCAATAATCTGCTGCATGTGAATTACAGGGTGGGGTGTTGCAGTTGGTAGGCGGCCAGCAGGAAGGCCAGCAGCCGCTCGGCGCCTTCGGCTTCCCCGGCCACTTCACTATAAGGCAGCATGGCGCCCTTCCAGCCTTCGGTGTTCCAGCGGGCGCCAGGCGGCAGCGCTTGCTGCGTCAGCGCCTTGTCAAAGGGCTGCGGGCTGACGTAGAAGTATTCATTGCCCGGCTGCGTGGCAAAGCCAAAGGTGATGCCTTTGTCCTCGCCATTGGCCGGTGCAGTGAATGCCAGATCAAACTGGCGCGGCCACAACTGCACCACGTCAGAGGTTTGTCCCAATTGTTGGCGAGCCTGCTCAAACACTTGGTTGGCACGCGTAATGGCAGCGAAGAAGCGCTCGGCATCATCCAGCGCGTAGTCGCGGCGGCCATCGTTGTGGTAGCTCTTCTTGCTCACCTTGCCTTGCACACCTAGCTCGGCCAGGCGCGCCACCAGCTCATCGCCCAGCTGCGTGCCGCTCAGCCCTTCGCTCAGGCGGATCTGTTGCACTTGGCCGCCGCTGGTGCTCAGAATCAGGTAGTGATTGCGCAGGTCCAGGCTCAGCGCAAAGGTCTGGGCTGGGTCCTCGGGGAACGAGATGGGCGTAGTTGTGAGGCCCGAGGTGTACACGCGCAGGCTGAGGTGGCCGTGGCGCGGCTGCTCCGGCGTGAAGGCAGCGCGGATGGCGCTCACTACTTTGCAATAGGCGTGCAGCGTTTCGCGCGTGCCGCGCCATTCACCAAAAACAGGAAAGAGAGTTTTGTCTTCGCGTGCCATAGGGTAAATGCAATCTTACTATATCTAGCGATTAGTGATTAGCGGTTAGCTTTTTAGCTAATTGCCGCCTGTCATTGCGAGGAGTAGTGCTGCGTAGCAGCGGCACGGACGCATGCTATGCGACCTCTCTCGCAATGACAATGCAAAGATAGCTGGCCGCTGACCCGCTCAAGGCGGTGAAGTACAATCATCGATATGGACCCTTCGAAAGACCTCGAACAACTCGCCATCAATACCATTCGCTTTCTCTCCGCAGACGCTGTGCAGAAGGCCAACTCCGGGCACCCGGGCCTGCCGATGGGGGCCGCGGCCATGGCGTACGCTTTGTGGACGCGCCATTTACGCCACAATCCCAAAGATGCTGCCTGGGCCAACCGCGATCGCTTCATCCTCTCCGGCGGGCACGGCTCCATGTTGCTGTACTCGCTGCTGCACCTCACCGGCTATCCGCTGACGCTGGAGGAGATCAAGAATTTCCGCCAGTGGGAGAGCAAGACCCCCGGCCATCCAGAATATTGGATCACGCCCGGCGTAGAGGTCAGCACTGGCCCGCTGGGGCAAGGCTTTGCCAACGCCGTGGGCATCGCCATTGGCCAGGCGCACCTGGCGGCGCGCTTCAACCGCCCCGGGCACGAGCTGTTTGACTATTACTCTTACGCCATCGTCACAGACGGTGACTTAATGGAAGGCATCACAGCCGAGGCAGCCTCGCTGGCAGGGCATCTCCAGCTCGGCAAGCTTATCTTCCTATACGACGACAACAACGTATCCATTGATGGCAGCACGCATCTCACCTTCACCGAGGATGTGGCGCTGCGCTTTGAGTCCTATGGCTGGCAGGTGTTGCGTGTAGCCAATGGCAATGATGTGGCCGCGGTGGACGCGGCGCTGACCGCCGCCAAGGCGGACGAGCGGCCCTCCATCCTCTGCGTCAAGACCACCATCGGCTACGGCATGCCCAACCGCCAGGGCACGGCCAAGGCGCACGGTGAGCCGCCCGGCGACCAGGAGCTGGACGCCGCCAAGCGTGCCCTCGGCTGGCCGCTCGAGCCGCGCTTCCTCATCCCCGGCGAAGCGCTGGAGCATTTCCGCGGTGCAGTGGAGCAAGGCGCCGAGTACGCCGCTGCCTGGCAGGCCAAGCTGGAGGCCTACAAGGCCGCCTATCCACAAGAGTACAAGGATCTGGCGCGCGTGCTGGCGGGTGAGCTGCCCGCCGGTTGGGACGCGGCGCTGCCGCAGTTCCCGGCGGATGCCAAAGGCATGGCCACACGCGTATCCTCCGGCAAGGTCATTAACGCCATCGCCGCGGTACTGCCTGACCTTCTGGGTGGCTCGGCCGACCTGCATCCTTCCACCAAGACCTTCATCGATGCCGCGCCCGACTTTCAGCACAGCACGCCGCAGGGCCGCAGCATTCACTACGGCATCCGTGAGCATGCTATGGGCGCGGTGGTCAATGGCCTCAGCACCACGCCAGGCATTATTCCGTTTGGCTCCACCTTCCTGGTGTTCTCGGACTATATGCGCGCACCCATTCGCCTCTCGGCGCTCTCGCCGCACCCCAGCATCTGGGTGTTCACGCACGACAGCATCGGCGTAGGCGAAGACGGCCCGACGCACCAGCCGATCGAGCACTTGGCGGCGCTGCGCAGCATCCCCAACTTGCGCGTCATCCGCCCGGCGGATGCCAACGAAGCGCGCGAGGCCTGGATCGCCGCCATCCGTGACCGCAAGAACCCCACCACGCTGGTCTTCTCACGCCAGGATCTGCCGACGCTGGATCGCAACCGCGGCGGCGAGTTCGCCGCGGCCCAGGGATTGCACAAAGGCGCCTATGTATTGGCCGACTGGGGCAAGAAGAGGAAACCAGACATCATCCTAATGGCGTCTGGCTCCGAAGTGCCGCTGATTATCGAAGCGGGTCGCAAGCTGGCCAAAGACGGCGTCACCGTGCGCCTGGTCTCCTTCCCCAGCTGGGAGCTGTTCGCGGCCCAATCCAAGAGCTACCGTGACAAGGTGCTGCCGCCCGAAGTGACGGCGCGCCTCTCCGTAGAAGCGGGTGTGGCGCAGGGCTGGCAGCAGTGGGCCGCGGCGCAGATCAGCCTGGAGCGCTTCGGCGCCTCGGCGCCGGGTGATGTGGCCATGCGCAAGCTCGGCTTCAGCGTGGCCAATGTGCTCAAACACGCGCGTGCATTGCTCCCCAAAGTCAAGAAGAAATAAGTATGTCTGCCGCTCGCAAGCCGGTGATCCAGGCCCGCGTAGTGCATGGCGATAACCTCGCCGTGCTGCGCGGCCTGCCGGATGCGCGTGTTAACCTCATCTACATTGACCCGCCGTTCAACACCGGTAAGACCCAAGCGCGTACGCGCCTGCGCACTGAGCGCAGTGCCGATGGCGACCGGGTGGGCTTTGGCGGCCAGCGCTATAGCACTACCGTGCTGGGCAGCCGTGCCTTCCAGGATGCCTTCGGTGACTACATCGCCTTCCTGGAGCCGCGTCTGCGGGAGGCGCACCGCGTGCTGGCGGCGGATGGCAGCTTTTACTTCCATGTGGACTATCGCGAAGTGCACTATTGCAAGATCCTGCTGGATGAGATCTTTGGCCGCCAGAACTTCTTGAATGAGATCATCTGGGCCTATGACTATGGCGGGCGCGCCAAGAACCGTTGGCCCGCCAAGCATGACAACATCTTGCTCTACGCCAAGAACCACAAGCAATACACCTTCAATGTGGAAGATATCGAGCGCATCCCCTACATGGCTCCGTCGTTAGCCGGAGAGGCCAAGGCCGCCCGCGGCAAGCTGCCCACGGATACCTGGTGGCACACCATCGTGAGCCCCACAGGCAAGGAAAAAACTGGCTATCCTACACAGAAGCCGCTGGGCATCCTGCGCCGCATCCTCATCGCCTCCTCCAACCCGGGTGACCTCGTGTTGGACTTCTTTGCCGGTAGCGGCACTACGGGCGCCGCGGCCCTGGAGCTTGGCCGCCGCTTCCTGCTGGTGGACAGCAACAAAGAAGCGATTGAAGTGATGAAAGAGCGGTTCAAAGGAAAGAACGTGGAGTTTGTTAAAAAGCGGTAATTAGTGAACAGTAATTAGGCGTTGAGGTCCTAATTACTAATCACCAATCACTGATTGGTCACAACTAAGCAAGCTATTCGTAAAGGAGTCCTCATGACCACCAACCCTCAAAAACTCTACGCCCTGGGCCAGTCCCTGTGGTACGACAACATTGAGCGCCATCTGCTTGAGAACGGCGAGCTCAAAGCCATGATCGACCGTGGCGATATTTACGGCGTGACCTCCAACCCCAGCATTTTCAATAATGCCATCGGCAAGTCGCAGGATTATGACGGCCAGCTGGCAGACCTGGCCCGCGCCGGCCACACCACGGCTGAGATCTATGATGCCCTCACCGTGGCGGATATTCAGGCCGCCTGTGACCTGTTCCGCTCGCTGTATGACAGCACCCGTGGCGGCGATGGCTACGTCAGCATCGAAGTGCATCCGCACCTGGCGCACGACACAGAGGCGACCGCGCTCGAGGCGCAGCGGCTGTGGGCGCTGGTCGACCGACCCAACCTGATGGTCAAGATCCCTGCCACCAAGGAGGGTATCCCTGCTATCCAATCCGCCATCGCCCATGGCATCAACATCAACATCACGCTCATCTTCTCGTGCCAGCGCTATGGCGAAGTCATCGAAGCCTACCTGGCTGGCCTCGAAGAGCGCGTGGCCAACAACCTGCCCATCGGGCATATTGCTTCGGTGGCCTCATTCTTTGTTTCGCGCATTGATACCAAGGTGGACGGCTGGCTGGATGAGCTCATCGCCCAGGGTGGGGCAGGCTCGGCTTTGGCGGCCAAGGCCGAGGCGCTCAAGGGCAAGATTGCCGTGGCCAACGCCAAGCTGGCCTACCAGTTGTTCAAGCAGCAATTCTCTACTGAGCGCTTTGCTGCCCTGGCGCAGAAAGGCGGCCGCGTGCAGCGCCCGCTGTGGGCCTCCACCAGCACCAAGAACCCGGCCTATCCTGACCTGCTGTATGTGGACACGCTGGTAGGCAAGGATACGGTGAACACTGTGCCCACGCAAACGCTCGAAGGCGTCAAGGATCATGCCGCGGCTCAACTCACCATTGAAGACGGCATGGATGCGGCCCGCTTCCAGCTTGCAAATTTGGAAATGCTCGGCCTCTCGCTTGACCAGGCCACCGATGAGGTGGAGCAGGAGGGCGTGGCCGCTTTCAGCAAAGCCATTGCTGACCTGTTTACTACGATTGAACAGCGCGCCGCTGAATTCCGCTAGTACCCATTTCTCACAGCGCGGTGGTCAGACCGCGCTGTGAGAGTCGTATACTTCATATACTGGTAACAAATCTTCAACAACTGCGTTTACTGAAGCAGAGGAGACCTCGCCTTGCGTACTTTTCGTGCCAACTCCCTGAAATTCATTCTCTTGCTGTGTATCGCGCTGTGCCTCGCTGCCTGTGGTGGTGGCAGCAGCACACCGGACGCCACCGTCTTTTTGCCCACGGCGACCCCAGACATAGACATCCCCCTTGAAGACCTGCTGGTGTATGTGCCCGGCGGGCCTTTTATTATGGGCTCTGACCCTGAAGTGGATACGCTGGCACGTGAGGATGAATTGCCGGCGCGCCGCGTGCTGCTCAATGGCTTCTTCATTTATCGCAATGAAGTTACCAATGATATGTACGCTCAATGTGTGGAGGCAGGTGAGTGCACACCGCCCATTGAGATCGAAGACGAAGAAGACCCCGAGAAGATCACCGCTTCACAGCACTACGCGGATCCGGAATACAAAGACCATCCCATCGTGGGTGTGAACTGGTACCAGGCTGATGCTTTCTGCGGCTGGCTCAACGCGCGCCTGCCCAGTGAAGCCGAGTGGGAGAAGACCGCCCGCGGCGAACTCGCTTCGCTCTACCCCTGGGGCGATGACAAGCCTCTGTGTGACCGCGCCAATGGTGGCGACTGTATTCTGGATACGATCACTGAAAAGATCGGCCAGCTGCCGCTCGGCGAGAGCGTGTATGAAGCCAATGACTTGGCCGGTAACGTGTGGGAGTGGACGGCTGACTGGTACGACCCGCAGTATTACCGCAGCGCCGGTGGCACCAACCCGCTTGGCCCGCTGGAAGGCGAGCTGAAAGTGGTGCGCGGCGGCAGCTACCTGGATGCCGAAGAGAACCTGCGCTCGGCGGCGCGTTTTGCTCTCGATCCTGAAGACGCCTATAACGAAGTGGGCTTCCGCTGTGTGCCCGTGGGCTTGGATAAACCCACCGGCACGCGTGCGCCGTTCTGCGAGCCATCTTATATTCCGTTTTGTACTGACCCTGACAATCCCAATGACGACTGCACTCCACCGCCGCATGACAGCGGTACCGATCTGGAGTGGCTCGGTTTCACTTGCCCGCGTGATGGCTTCATCACCTTCACCATTGATGGCGGCGGCCGCTCAGCTGAGGATTATGAAGTCACCGTTAATGGCATTCCCTATACCTGTATCGACTCCGTCGTAAACCCCGGCCGCTGGATCTGCCAGGGCACGGCGCAATCCCAGGGCACGCTGGCCACCATCACTGCCTGCCCAGCCCCGCAAGCCATGCAGGGCGGCGCCGTGCTGGCTGCTTTTGCTGCGCCTGTACCGCAGGCACCTGCCGCGGCGCAAGGTGGCGGTGTGTTGGCTGCCTTTGCCCCCGCGGTGCAAGCCGCACAAACCGTGCTGGTTGGTTACCAGCCACAGACCCAGGCGCAGCCTGCTGGGCTACAGGGCTTTACGCCGCCAGCCGCACCCTCACTGCAGACGGCAGGGCAGACCTACTGCCCGCAGGGCAGCACCTATGACCCGCTGACTGGCCAGTGCGTGGTGAACGAGACCACCTGCCCGGATGGCTGGAGCTTTGACCAAGCCCAGATGGTGTGCGTGCCAGATGGCCAGAGTGGCTGCCCGGATGGCACCACCTACAGCCCGGATGCCCAAGCCTGCGTGCCTGGTGACGGCCAGCCCTTCTGCCCGGAGCCCTTTGTCTATGACGAAGCCACGGGCTTCTGCCAACCGCCCAACAACGACGATGGCGGCGGCCTGTGTGGCCCCGGCTATTTCTATGATCGCAACATCATGTGCTGCTCGCCCATCCAAGGTCGCCCCGAAACCTGTGGCGATGGTGGTGTGCTTAACCCGCTCACCGGCACCTGCGACCCGCTGGATGTCAACGGCTGTCCCGAAGGCACGGTCTACAACCGCTACGACGGCGTGTGCTACCCGGTGACGGTCACGCGTACAGCCAACAACCCGGACAGCAACGTTGACGTGCAGTGCAGCCCCAGCCAGTACTACAGCACACGCGCCCTGCAATGTGTGGACCTGCCCGAAGGTATGTGTGGCCCCGGCTACTACTTTGATGAGCGCCAGCAAACCTGTATTCCGACGGATGGCCCCGGCAGCGGCTGTGCACCCGGCTACAGCTACAGCAGCCGCATGAATTGCTGCGTAGGCAACCCTGGCAATGATGGCAGCACCTGTGTGGATGGCGAGAGCAGCACCTCGCGGCTGCAAAGCTTCACGCATGCCGCCCCCAGTGGGAGCAGCTACTGTGACCCCGGTGGCGGAAGCACGGATGGCTGCCCCGTGGGCTACTACTATGACCAGAACCAGCTGACCTGCTTGCCGCTCGGCCCCACAGGCACTGCACCCAACTCGGACAACCAGTGCGCCCCGGGCTACTACTATGATGTGGCTTATGCCGCTTGTTTCCCCATCAACACCAATACGCAAGGTTGCGGCCCCGGCCAATACTTTGACTACGAGTTGGGTTTCTGTGTGCAGACCAGTTGCGGCTGTGCGCTGGGCTATGTCTTCAACGAGCGCACGCAGACTTGCCAGCCCATTGGCAACACCACCTCTGAAGGTTGTTGGACGGTAACGCAGTCTGTGCCTGTGTGTGAGTTCCAGCCCACGGCCACGCCTGTGTGCCCCACTGGCGAGATCTGGGATCCGATCGGCCTGCGCTGTGACGACATCCCACGGGATGACCCCAGTGGTGGTGGAAGTGGAGTTAACTGTTCTCAGTACGGTTCGCCGACTGCCTGTGGCGGTGTGGCTGGTTGTAGGTGGGTATTTGCTACTGTCAACCCTGGCTATTGCACGAATCAGTAATCAGCTAGTCAGTACACTGAGTGATGTAGACAATGGGGCGCAACCACTTGCGCCCCATTGTGTTTAAGCCACCAATTGCTATGATGACCGGAATCGAACTCACTTTCAATGACAACGCCGTAGCTACGCTCACGGTCAACCGCCCACAGGTACGCAACGGGCTGGACTGGGCGGCCATGGATGCGTTTGCCGCCGCCATCAAACAGGCAGCCGCAACCAAGCGGCTGCGTGCCCTCATCATCACCGGAGCCGGGGAGACCTTCGTCTCCGGCGGAGACCTCAAGGCGCTGGCGCCTTACACCAAACGTAAAGACGGCATGCGCCTGGCCACTATCATGGGCAAAGCGCTCAGCCAGCTGCGTGACCTGCATTGCCCAACAATCGCCGCCATCAACGGCCCGGCGCGCGGCGGCGGCGCCGAGATTGCGGTGGCCTGTGACCAGCGCATCATGGCCGAAGATGCAGACATTGGCTTCGTACATGCCCGCCTCGGCATCACCACGGCATGGGGTGGGGCACGCTACCTGCTGCAGCTGGTGGGCTATCCCACCGCGGTGGAGCTGCTCACCACCGCACGCGTGCTAAGCGCCCCGGAGGCTAAGGCCATGGGCCTGGTGGGGCACCTGTGTCCGCCCGGCCAGGCCGTAGCCAAAGCGCGCGAGCTGGCGGCTGAGCTCTCGCAGCACCCGCTGGAAGCGGTGCACGCCGCCAAGCGGCTGCTGCGCTTCGCTGTCGCCAGCCCGCTGGTGGCCCGCCATGCCGAGCGACGCCTGTTCTCGTTCTTGTGGGATAGCGAGTACCGCCGCCAGGCTGTGGCGCGTTTCCTCAATCGCAAGTAAAAATAGCTTGACCAAAGGGGCTATAGAGTTAGGAGGGAAATGTCCTTTTATCGAGCTATAAACTCTTTTCAGGATGCTTCAGCCAATTGGTTTAGGCGCCGGTCTTGTCTAGGCAAGTTGCTTACAGTTGCCTTTGCTGTTTTTGTTGTCATCCCATGTTGCTGTAGCTTTTCGATGGCAATTATTTTTGGTGAGCCGCCACCGTCTACGGCTACTCCTGGCGCAGTTGCGCAACCTACGGATACGCATACTTCGGTACCCGATGCCACCAGTACACCTTTAGTGCAAACGGCTACTCATACATTACCGCCAAGCGCAACCAATACACCCCGGCCTTCTCACACAGCGACTCTTCAACCGACTCAGACGCGTTGGCCAACGGCCACTACTGGTTTTATGCTAGGTGATTTTGGCGATGGCGTCGGTGGTGGTGGTACTGGGAGTGGCAGCGGTGGCGGAGCATCAGGAGGCAACTGTCATCCCTCGTATGTTGGGGTTTGCCTGCAACAAGGTATTGGTGATTACGATTGCGAAGGGGGAGGTGGTAATGGGCCTAACTACATTTCTGGCCCCTTCACCGTGCTACCCCCAGACCCATTTGGTCTTGATCGCGATGGCAATGGTATCGGCTGCGAGAACTGAACTTCAAAGTATAAAAATGTTCAACTCGGTAGCTAGATTTTAGGCTTCACTTGAATTAGCATCTTGCCCATGTTTGAGATCAGTGCGCTCACTATCGCTCGCTGGATGCATGTGCTGGCTGGCGCCGCCTGGCTGGGCGAAGTCATCGTCATTGTCTTCGTGCTGGTGCCGAGTGCCCTACGCATGCAGCCTACCGCCCGGCTGGACTTTGTCAGCCGTATCTTTCCGCGTATTTTCAAGCTTGCCTCGGTGCTGGCGTTCACCACCTTGGCGGCGGGCGCCGCGCTCAATTACTTCATCACCGGCTGGCAGAACCTGGGGGCATACTTCGGCTCACCGCGCGGCATGTTCATCGCCATCGGTGGGGCGCTGGGCTTGCTGCTGGCGCTGTTTCATTTCTTCGTGGAGCACCGCATTGAACCGGGCGTCAAGGTGATGGCCGAGAAAGTCACCGCTGGCGAAGCGGCGCGCATCGTCAAGGTACTCACCATCGTGCCCAGGGTAGGGCTGTGCGTCATGCTACTGATCTTTGTCTCGATGATGATCGGTGCGCGTGGCTTTTAGGCCTTGTCTTTAGCCTTTGGCTTAAGCTGAAAGCTTTTAGGCTATAGTAGAGCGGTAACCTGAGGAGGTTGCCATGGCTGAGACCCCGCAGACTGTCAGCGAGTACATCAAGACCTTTCCCAAACCCACCCAGGAAAAACTCCAGGCCATTCGCAAAACCATCCGTGAGGTTGCTCCAGAGGCCAGCGAGTCGATAAGCTATCGTATTGCCGCTTTTAAACTGAACGGCAAGTATCTGATGTACTTTGCCGGGCACAGCAAGCATGTAGCTGTCTACCCCATTCCTGAGCTATCCCCTGCAGTCGAAAAGCAAATTCAGCCGTACCTGGTTTCCAAAGGTACGCTGCGCTTCCCGCTGGATAAACCGCTGCCTCTGGGATTGATCCGTAAAGTGGCTCAGGGGCATCTAAAACGAGTTGAGAAGGCAAAGAAGAAGTGAGCAGTGATTGGTGATTAGGGAGCAGGTAGTTACCCGTTCACTCATCACTCATTACTGATCACTTGTTTATGCTATTTAGGAGTCAATCAATGAAAATCGTCATGATTGGTTTGGGCCGCATGGGCGGCAACATGAGCCGCCGCTTGCTCAAGGCTGGCCACGAGGTCGTGGGCTACAACTTCACCGAGGAGGTCACCCGCCAGCTGCAGCAGGAGGCGGGCCTCCTGCCGGCCACGTCGCTGGCCGAGGCGGTGGCGCAGCTCGAGGCGCCGCGCGCCGTGTGGCTGATGCTGCCCGCTGGCGAGGCCACCGAGAGCACCATCGATGCGCTGGCGGGCATGCTATCCGCCGGTGACGCCATCATTGATGGCGGCAACGCCAATTTTCGTGACAGCATGCGCCGCGCAGCCAAGCTGGCTGAGCACGGCATCGACTTTGTGGATGTCGGCGTCAGCGGTGGTGTGTGGGGGTTGGAGAATGGCTATGGGCTGATGATCGGCGGGGAGGCTGCTGCCGTCGGCCGCCTGGAGCCTATTTTCACGTCCCTGGCGCCTGCCCAGGACAAGGGTTGGGGCCGCGTCGGCCCCAGTGGCGCCGGGCACTACGTCAAGATGGTGCACAACGGCATCGAGTATGGCCTGATGCAGGCTTACGCTGAGGGCTTCGAACTCATGGCCACCAAAGAGGACTTTGCGCTGGATGTGCACCAGATCGCCGAGATGTGGCGGCACGGTACGGTGGTGCGCTCCTGGTTGCTGGATCTGACGGCGCGTGCACTGGAATCTGACGCCAAGCTCACAGATATCGCTGGTTATGTAGAAGATTCTGGCGAAGGACGCTGGACCGTTTTTGAGGCCATCCACCAGGATGTATCGGCGCCGGTAATCACACTTTCGCTGATGCAGCGCTTTGCCAGCCGCAAGCCGGAAAGCTATGCCAACAAGCTCATCGCTGCCCTGCGTAACCAATTCGGCGGGCACGCTGTCAAGAAGGCCGAATGAGCGCTGCCAAAGCCCAAGGCCAGGCCAAAGGTCAAGCCAAAGGCCTGGCCAAAGGCCAAGCCAAAGGCTATAACGGCCGCAAACCAGGCGCCACGGCGCTGGTCATCTTTGGTATCACAGGCGACCTAGCGCACCGCAAGCTGGTACCGGCGCTGTACCAGCTTGCCGTAGACGGCCAGCTGCCCGAGGACGCCAACATCATCGGTGTGGGCCGCCGCGAGTGGACCGACGACAAGCTGCGCAACGAGATGCGTGTAGCCATAGAGGAGTTTGCGCGTCTGAAGCCAATAGACGAAGCCGCGCTGGCTCATTTGCTCGGCCGCATGCACTACGTCTATGGTGACTTTGGTGAGAAGCCGGGCTATGCGCGCCTCAAAACTCGCCTGGAAGAGCTGGGCGCGTACAACCGCCTGTACTACCTGGCTACGCCACCCAGCGTATACGAAACGATCATCTCCAATCTAGGCGAGAGCGGCTTGTCCAGCAATGAAAGCGGCTGGACGCGTATCATCGTGGAGAAGCCCTACGGGCACGACCTGGCCTCCGCCCAAGAGCTGGAAGCCATGATCCACACCGTTTTTGACGAAGAGCAGATCTATCGCATTGACCATTACCTTGGCAAAGAGACCGTCCAGAACATCTTGTTCTTCCGCTTTGCCAATGGCATTTTTGAGCCGCTGTGGAACCGCCGCTATGTCAATTGTGTGCAGATCACGGTTGCCGAGACCATCGGCGTAGATGGCCGCGCGGCTTATTTTGACAGCGCGGGAGTGATCCGCGACATCGTGCAGAACCACGCCCTGCAGCTGCTCACCCTCACCGCTATGGAATCGCCGGTGGCGTTCAATGCCGATGCCGTGCGCGATGAGAAGGTCAAGGTGCTGCGCGCCCTGCGCCCGCTCACCGGAGACGAAGCGTTGCATAGCACGCTGCGCGCCCAGTATGCCGCGGGTAAACAGGATGGCAAGAAAGTAGACGCCTATTTAGACCATGAGGGCGTGGCCAAGAATTCGCAGACAGAAACTTTCCTGGCGATGCGCGTAGCCATCGACAATTGGCGCTGGGCGGGTGTGCCCTTCTTCATTCGCTCCGGCAAGCATTTGGCCGAGCGCGTCACCGAGATCGCCATCCAGTATCGCCAGGTGCCCCTGGCCCTGTTCGGCGCACAGAACATGGCAGGCGATGCGCCCAACCGGCTGGTGCTCAACATCCAGCCGGACGAAGGCATCACGCTGACCTTCGGCGCCAAGGTGCCCGGGCCGGCCAACAAGCTCAAGTCGGTCAAGATGGATTTTTCGTACGCCGAAGCCTTTGGCACCAGCACGCCGGAGGCGTATGAGCGCCTGCTGCAGGACTGCATTCACGGCGATGCTACGCTGTTCACGCGTAGTGATGAAGTGCTGGAAGCGTGGAAATTTATTGATGGCGTATTGCAGGCCTGGAAACAGCAGCCCAGCCGCAAGCTGCCGCAGTACGCACCGGGCAGCTGGGGGCCAGATGAGAACGACAAGTTCATTGCCGAGCACGGCCACCGCTGGCGTGAAATGGTGCAGCTACAGGGATAGTGCCAGTAGGCTAGCCAGACTAGGCGAGATCGAGCGCTTGCAAGAAGTTGAGCGTAATGCGCGCGGTGATGCCCCACAACAGCTCGCGGTCATAGTGGCTGAAGTACACCACCTGCACGGGCGTGCCGTTAGGCGCCGTGCGCTCGCGCTCCTCGCGGTTGGCCGGGTCGGCCAGCCAGGGCAGCGGGATGGTGAAGATGCGCTGCACTTCGCCAGGCTGCGGATCGAGCTTGATCGGCCATGGGATCACGCCCACCACGGGGGTCACGCGGTAGCTACTGATCGTAATAAAGTCTTCTAAGTTTCCAAGCAAACGCACCTGCTCTGGCGCCAGGTTGATCTCTTCCTGCGCTTCGCGCAGCGCGGCCTGCGCCGCGCTGGCATCGTCTGGCTCTACGCGGCCGCCGGGGAAGGCAACCTGGCCGCTGTGCATATCGCCCTCGTGCACCGAACGCAGAATATAGAGCAGGTGCCACTCGTCGTCCTGGCGCAGCAGCGGCAATAGCACCGCGGCCGGGCGCGGCTCGCGCACCGCATAGCCCTCGTTCATCACGCCGATGCTGGGGTCGGCCAGGCGGGCGGCCAGGCGCGCCTGGATGTCTTCTTCGCTGAGGTTGGGGATGCTGGCCATATCAGACGACGAGTACGACGCTGCCACAATAGCGGCAGCTTTGGGCGCGCCCAGCCGCCAAGGGCTCCAGGCTGCCGTGCGCGCCACAGTACGGGCAGGTGTCGCTCTTGGTGGGCGCGGCGGGCAAAGGCTGCGGCGTGGTGTCTGCCAGCCAGGCGGCCAGCTGCTCGGCGGGCTGTGCTTGCTGAGCGGCGCGCAGCTCAGCGATATAGCGTTGTCCCTCGTGGTGCAGCACAGCCCAGCGCTCCTGGCTGGCTAGCAACTCCAGCCCGCGGCGGGCAGCGAGCAGTGAGGCTTCGGTCTTTTCGCCCAGCAGGTAGGCGTGCGCCGCTTGCAGGAACAGCATCGGCGCAGGATACAGGATGTCGCGATCGTAGGCGCGGTTGGCCATATCTTCAAAGAGCACACCGGCATTAATATGATCGCCGATGCCCAGCAGGTGATTGGCGCGCCGCAGCTCTTTTTGCTGGCGCGGGTTGAGCGAACGCCCGGCCACCAGCGGGCCGCGCGGCTTGCGTTCCTTGAAGGCCTTCATGCGTTCAGCCAGCGGCCGGCGCGCGTAGCGGAAGCGGCGGCGAGGATTATCCGCCATGCGTTTCTCCGTCCTGGCCCTCGGCCACGCGCCGTGCAAAGATGAGGAAGCCGGTGTGCGCCACCATAGTGTCTGCCGGGCGCAGGCGGCCCGGGACGGGCTTGTAATAGCGGTGCATCAGCTCAGACACTTCTACAAAGCCGAAGTGGTGCTCCTTGAGCGCGGCCAGCAAATTATTGACCTGATTGGTGGTGGGCAGAATGCTGCCCAGAAAGCCGCCGGGCAGCAGGGCCGCCCGCGCCTGGGCCAAATACTCTTCGGGATTGGGTAGGTCGAGGAACAGGGCGCGTACTCCGCTCTCATGGAAGCCTTCGGCAATGTCGTGCAGGTGCAGAGTCACGCGTTCTGCCAATCCCACGCGCACCAGGTTGCGGCGCGCCATGTCCTGCGCCTCGGGGCGGCGTTCGTAGCTGTAAATGTGGCCCTCGCGGCCCACGCTGTGCGCCAGCGCCACGGTGAGCGCACCGGAGCCGGTGCCCGCTTCGATGACCTGGCTGCCCGACCCGATGCCCATGTTGAGCAGAATGTAGCCGATGTCCTTTGGATAGACCACCTGGCTGGCGCGTTCCATATCGCGTAGCACATCATCCAGCGCGGGTTGCAGCAGCGTGAACACTTTGCCGAGGTGGGTGGTGACTTGTGAGCCCCACTCGCGGCCGATCAGCGCTTCGTGCGCGATAACGCCGTGCATGCTCTGCACACGTTCGCCGGGGGTGAGGATGACTGAGAGGGAGTGATTGCGCGGGCCGAGCAGGTAGGCCAGGTCGCCAGCGCGGGCATGGCTGTCTTCGTTACTCATGTGGCCGCACGACGAAGACCCAGTGCCCGAAGAACACCGCTACCAGACTGGCCAGCACGGCCGCGCCCAGGTACAGCGGGCCGAGGCGAAACAGGGTGAAGTTTAGTTGCTGGGCCAGGATGTGGCCGCTCCAGAAGCCCGCCCAGGCCAGGCCGAGGTATAGCAGCAGGCGCCCCATGCCGCCACCGCGCCACAGGTGGAACCCTGCGCCGAGCAGCGTGGCAATGGTGGCTCCGAGGACGAATGAAGGTAGGGTCATTGCAATTTCTAGGTCATTCCGAGGGAGCGAAGCGACTGAGGAATCCTTTAGGTCAAAAAAAGTGGGGTGCTATTCTGCCCTAAAGGATTCCTCCCCTTCGCTACGCTACGGGTCGGAATGACAGCTTAGTGCATATCCAAGAGTGTAATTGATTCAGGCGCAGGGCGATTTAGTTTTCTGTCTTCCACTACGGCCGCAGCCGAGATCAAGCCGCCGCCCAGTACCTCGCCATCTACGTAGATGACCGCCGCCTGACCGGGCGTGATGTCACGCAGGGGCTGGGCGAAGCGAATGGCGCTGCGGCCGTCTGCCAGCGGCGTAACGCGGGCGGCCACCTTGCGGGCGCTGTAGCGGATCTTGACTTCAGCATCAAACGGTTGCGCCGGCGCCGCGCCGCTGACCCACTGCATGGGCTCGGTCAGCAGTTGGCTGCCACCCAGGTCTTCTTCAAAGCCCACAATGAGTTGGTTGCGGGCGGTGTCTTTGGCGATGACATACAGCGGGCGGGCGGCCGGGATGCCTAGCCCCTTGCGCTGGCCGATGGTGTAGTGCGCCAGGCCACTGTGCTCGCCGAGTGCTTCGCCGTTTACACCCACGATGGCGCCGGGTTGCGCCAGCTGCGGCTGGTGGCGGTGCAGGAAGTCGCGATAATCCTGCCCACCCAAGAAGCACAGGTCCATACTCTCTTTGGAGGTGGCCGCAGGCAGCTTAAGCTCGGCGGCAATGGCACGCACTTCTGGCTTGGTCAGCTCGCCCAGCGGGAACAGGGCGTGCTGCAGCTTGGCCTGGTTGAGCACATGCAACACATAGGATTGATCCTTGTGCGTATCGATGGCTTCAAACAGGCGCACCGGTTCGCCAGGATTGCGCGTGAGGCGTACGTAGTGGCCGGTGGCCATGTAGTCGGCGCCCAGGGCCAGGGCGCGGTTGAGCAAATACTCCCAGCGGATCTCGCGGTTGCAAGCCAGGCAGGGGTTGGGTGTGCCGCCACTGGCATAGCCATCCAGGAAGCTCTGCACCACAACCTCGCGGAAACTCTCCTGGGCGTTGATGGCATAGAAGGGGATGCCCAGCTGGCCCGCTACGCGGCGCGCTACGCTCATGGACGCCGGCGTGCAGCAGCGGTTACTGGCGGCGCGGCCTGGCTCGCTCCACAGGCGCAGCATCATGCCGATGACTTCATAGCCCTGTTGTTGCAGCAGTGCGGCAGCCACTGAGCTGTCCACACCGCCGCTCATGGCGACGACGACTTTGGGCTTAGTCATCAAAGCAATCCTTAGTCCACAGATAAACACAGATGCTTAAGGCGATGAAATCAGATGAATCTATCTGCTTTATCGGGTTTGTTTCTGTGTTCATCTGTGGATTCTTTCCAGCTTGCGGGCACGTTCCACTAAGGCAGGCAGGGCGGCCAGTAGTGCGTCCACATCGTCTGCGCTGCTGTGCTTGCCCAGCGTGATGCGCAGCGAGCCTTCGGCCCACTCCGGCGTAATGCCCATCGCCAGCAGGACTTCGCTGGGCTGCGGGTCGCCGGTCTTGCAGGCCGAGCCGGAGGAACAGGCGAAGCCAGCATCGTCCAACAGCATGAGCAGCGCATTGCCGTCCACACCCTTGAAGACAAAGCTGGCGTGGTTCGCCAACCGGTTGGTAGGATGGCCCGTCAAACGCGAATCTGGAATTTGTTCCAGAATGGTCGTGATGATGTTGTCTCGCCAATCGATTAATCGATTAATCGATTGGCTGATTTCGGCTTGTGCAATTTCAAACGCCTCAGCCATGCCGACGATATACGGCACGTTGTGCGTCCCGGCCCGCAGGCCGCTCTCGTGGCTGCCGCCGGTCTGCGTGGCCCGCAGCGGCGTACCGGCGCGCACATACAGCACACCGGTGCCTTTAGGTCCGTAGAGCTTGTGGGCGCCCAGGCTGAGCAAGTCGATCCCCAGGTCGTCTACGTTGAGTGGCAGATAGGCTGGAGCTTGCACCGCATCGCTGTGCAGCGGCACGCAGCGCTCGCGGCAAATGGCGGCGATCTCAGCGATGGAGTTGATCGTGCCCACTTCGTTGTTGGCCAGGATGACCGAGACCAGCGCTGTGTCCGGCGTGAGCAGCCGGGCCACATCGTGCGGGTGTACCTGGCCGTATTCGTCTACCGGCAGCAGGGTGAGCTCAAAGCCAAATTCGCTGGCCAGCTGCTCAGCTGTGCGCGCCACGGCGGGGTGCTCCACTGGGCTGACCAGCAGCCGGTTTGCGCCCCGCTGGCGGCGGGCGGCCAGAGCTGCGCCGCGCAGCGCCAGGTTGTCGCTCTCCGTGCCGCCAGAGGTGAACAGCAGCTCCTCGGGCTGGCAGCCCAGGGCGGCGGCCAGGCGGCCGCGCGCATGCTCTACGGCTGCCTCAGCGCGCTGGCCGTAGCCGTGCACCGAAGACGGGTTGCCGAATTCAGCCTCAAAGTAGGGTTGCATCGCCTGCCAGACACGCGGGTCGAGCGGCGTGGTGGCGGCATGATCCAAATAGCGGCGCATGGGCGCGTTCATCGCCAGAGATTATAGCGGGGTGTAAAGCCGAACCACAAAGACACAAAGGGCACAAAGTTTTTGTTTGCCGCTATCTGTGTGCATCTGCGTTTATCTGTGGGCCGGCTCCCTGTTTTTATTCCAGCACCAGCTCGCGCACATGGATGTGATAGCCGTTGGCTGGCTCGGGTGCACTATCCTTGATCTCGATGTGCAGCTTGCTCAGCGCACTCTCCACGCTGGGCAACTCCAGCACTACGGTAGGATCGGAGGGCAAGCCGCTATAGACCTCGTGCAGGTCGTGCGTGCTGCCATCGGCATAGGTCAGCACCAGCAGCACTTCAAACTCGTTCAGCCCGGCCAGGGTGAGCTCCAGCTGGCGGGGTTGTGGCGGCTCTGCGAACTCGAATTCGATCACCAGCGGGTTGTCACCCGCACCGCGCATCAGCGAATCAAAGTTGCCATCCAGCACATCCTCAATGCGGCCACTGTCCAGTGCAGAATAAGAGACCAACGCTGCCTGTGCGTTCCACTGCACCCATTGCGCTTCCAGCCCGGCGCTGGGCTGCACTACGCGCAGGCCTTGCACCGGTGCAGCGTAGAACATGGGCAGGCCGCCGCGGCTGGTGTACAGCTGCGCCGGGAAGCGCTCGCTGCACGCTTCCAGCTGGGCGGCGGGCAAGCTCTCGCGGTAGCTCCAGACCATCACAGCCGGGCCTTGCAGCGTTGCTTCCAGCGCGTTGCAGCTCAGCTCATCCGGCTGGATGTTGTGGAAATTCTGCGGGCGGTCGATCTCGTCCTGAATACTGATCGGCTCCGGCATGCTGGACTCCCAGCAGCAGCCCACCAGGTACACCTGGGTGTTCTCAGGCAGCAGGTTGGCATAGTCGGTTATGTGGCGGGCGATCGGAGTGTTCTGGTACGGCAGCCCGTGGATGTATGCGCCGAAGTAGCCCACCAGGTTGAGCACAGTGATGAGCAAGACAAGCACCGCGCTGGCGGCCACAGTCACAGCTTGGCTGAAGCGCGTGCGCAGCCAGGCGGCCAGTTGCCACAGGCCGCTGGCCACGAAGACATATGCCAGCGGTGCCGCGCCTACGGTGCGCGTGGCGGAGGGCACTTCCTGATTGTTGGCGATCACCAACATCGAAGGCACGTGCAATAGGGCGAACAGCACGAGCAGGATCAACCCTTCACGGCGGCGCGGCTGGCGTAGCCAGAACCAGATACCCAGCAGGAACAATATGCCGCTGACTGCATCCAGATGGGGGCGATAGGCAATATTGACGCGGCTGATGCTGTCGCCCTTGAGGTTGTAGGCCGCGAAAGCTTTGAGCGCATTTTGCGCCAGCTGCCACAAGCCCTGCGCGCTGAGCACAAACTTGCCGCCCAGATAGCCTTCGGAGGTGAAGGCAACTGCATTCTGCGAAACGATCCACGCATACGGCAGCGCCAGCAGAAGCAGCAGCGCCAGCACGTGCAACCAATCGCCAGCGGGTACGCGTGGCCCAGTGAAGTGCAGAATGGCCATCGCCAGCAGCAGGGCAGCCGGCAGCATGTAGGCGCCGGGGTAGGTGTACAGCCCGAGGATGGAGACCACGGCAGCCCACTGCAGCCAGCGGCGCTCGGGCTGCTGGATGTAGCGCACCAGCAGCCAGCCCAGCGCGGCGGCCAGCAGCGGCACCACGATGGGCACGTTGCCCAGGCGGCTGTGGATCAGCAGCCAGAAGGAGATGCCAGCGATGAAAGTAGCCAGTGTGGCGAAGGTGGAGTTGACCAGGCGGCGCGCCAGCGCATAGGTGAAGGCCAAAGCCCCCAGGCTGATGACTACCGAGCTGACTTTGAGGCTGAGGTAGTTGAGCCCCATCACCAACGCCGCCGGGGCAGCCAGGTAATGAAACAGTGGGCCTGTACTGAGTGGGATGTAGAACGGCCAGCGGCCAGTGACCACATCGCGCACGTAGATTGTGGCGGTGCTGATGTCGCCAAATACCTCGGCCTGCAGGCTCTCCAGCCGCCAGACGCGTACGGCGACCACGGCCAGCACCATCAGCCAGAAGGCCGGGCCAGCCAGCTGCGGCAGCTGTTCCAGCCAGGCCGCCAGCCGCTTTTGTGCAGCCTGCCGCCGGGCGGGGCGGTGTGAACTGGCCTTTTTGGTTTGGCGGCGGGCTGCGGGGCTCATACCCGCCAGTATACGAGAAACAGCCAGACCGGGGAGCCTGGCTAGCGCCTATAATGAGACATACTGGCTGCGCTTTGAGTTGGGCAGGCGTTCTGTTATAATCAACTTGTACAAAAAATCACATTTGCAGGGATGAGTGGAATGGCCGAAGATATCCGCTTTGGAACCGACGGGTGGCGTGGCGTTATTGCCAAGGATTACACCTTTGATGCTGTGCAGCGTGCAGCCCAGGGCTATGCGACCTACATCAAGAACCATAACAAGACCGCCATGGGCGTGGTTGTGGGCTACGACAAACGTTTCCATTCGGAGAACTTTGCCGCTACCGTGGCCAGTGTGCTGGCCGGCAACGGCATCAAGGCCTATCTCACGCAGGATGCAACGCCCACGCCGGTGATCGCCTACGCTGTGCTCACCCAGAAGGCGGGCGGCGCCATCAACATCACTGCTTCGCACAACCCGCCGACTGATAACGGCTTCAAGGTGCGCGACGAGAACGGCGGCGCCATTGACCCTGAGGGCCTGGCTGAGATTGAAGCCGCCATCCCGGACACGGTGGCTGGCGTCAGCAGTATGGATTTTGAAGACGCACAGGCCCAGGGTCTGATCGAGCTCTTCGACGCTGCTCCCAAATATATTGAGCATCTGCATAAGCTCATCGACCTGCAGCCCATCAAGGATGCTGGCTTCACCGTCATGGTAGACACCATGTGGGGCAATGGCGCGGGCTGGTTCCCGCGGCTGCTGGCGGGCGGCAAGACGCGTGTGATCGAGATCCACAACGAGCGCAACCCGATCTATCCGGAGATGGAGCGCCCTGAACCCATCCAGCCCAATGTGGATGCGGGCCTGGCGGCTACCGTAGCCAACCAGGCCGATGTGCTGCTGATCACCGATGGCGATGCGGACCGCATGGGCCTGGGTGATGAGAAGGGCCAGTTCATTGACCAGTTGCGTGCTTTCGGCCTGCTGGCCTATTACATGCTTGAGGTACGCGGCGAGCGCGGCCCCATCGTCAAGACGCTCTCCACCACAACCATGCTAAACAAACTGGGCAAGCTCTACGATGTGCCGGTGTACGACACCGGTGTGGGCTTCAAGTTTGTGGCGCCTAAGATGATGGAAGTGGATGCCATGATCGGCGGCGAAGAGTCGGGCGGTTACGCCTTCCGCGGCAACGTGCCCGAGCGCGATGGCATCTTGGCGGGTCTGTACATCCTCGACCTGATGGTCAAGTTGAACAAGAAGCCCACCGAACTGATCGAGTGGCTGTTTGCCAAGGTGGGCGCGCACTACTACGACCGTATTGACAGCCTGTTCGAGGGCGACCGCGCCGCAGTGGAGCAGGAAGTGCTCAACGCCAACCCCGAAACGATCGGTGGTTTGAAGGTGACCGGCTTGGATGCCAGTGATGGCTTCAAGTTCAACCTGGAGGATGGCGGCTGGCTGTTGGTGCGCTTCTCGGGCACCGAGCCCAAGATCCGTGTGTATTGCGAAACCACGCATGAGGATAAGGTGCAAGCCATCCTGCAAGATGGCTTGCGCATCGCTGGCATTAAGTAGTACCTAAATGGCGCTGATCGATACCCACTGCCATTTAGACTTTGACGCCTTTGACAATGATCGGGCAGAAGTGATCGCCCGAGCACAGGAGGCAGGCGTGGAAGTGATGCTGAACCCAAGCACAGACCTGGCCAATGCCCACGGCGTGGTTGCCTTGGCGCAGCAGCATGCCGCGGTGTATGCGGCGGTGGGTGTGCACCCTAACAGCAGCACGCAGTGGAGCGCTGACAGCGCCGCCGAACTGCGCCAGCTGGCGGGCCAGCCTAAAGTGCAGGCGATTGGCGAAATTGGATTGGACTATTACTGGGACGATGCGCCGCATGATGTGCAGCATAAAGTCTTGCAAGCTCAGTTAGAATTGGCCGCAGAGATGGAATTGCCGGTGATTTTGCACAACCGCGAAGCCAGCAAAGACTTGCTGGCTATTTTGCTTGAATGGCAGGCCGGGCTGCATGCCAGCAACAACCCCCTGGCCCAGCGCCCCGGCGTGCTGCACTCGTTCTCTGCAGACCAGGCCGTAGCAGACAAGGCCTTGGCGGCCGGGTACTTTTTGGGTTTCACCGGTCCGCTTACGTTCAAGAACGCGCCAGAGCTGCAAGCCATCGCGCAGCATGCGCCGCTGGAGCGCATCCTGGTGGAAACTGACAGCCCGTTCCTCTCACCGCATCCGCAGCGCGGCCAGCGCAATGAGCCGGCCCGCGTGCAGTTGGTGGCCGGGAAGCTGGCTGAGCTCAAAGGCGTGGCTATAGACGAAGTGGCCGCGGCCACCACAGCCAATGCTCGTTATTTGTTTGGTATAGAGGCACAGCAATGACCATGCTGGATTTTCACGCTCAAGTGCAAGCGCAGCTGCCAGAGGTGGAGGAGCGCATGCGCCGCGTGGCGGATGGCTACCACCCTGAGCTGGCGTATGCCCTGGAGCAGTTGCTCAACTCCGGCGGCAAGCGCGTGCGCCCCACAGTAACCCTGCTGGTGGCGGGCATGCTCAATGCCCCGCACCAGCATGCTGTCACCGTGGCCGCCGCGGTGGAGATGCTGCACACCGCTACGCTGGTGCACGATGATCTGATCGACGGTGCCACCCTGCGCCGCGGCGAGCCTACGCTCAACGCGTTATGGAACTCAGCCGCTACCATCCTGGCAGGCGATTTCCTGTTTTCGCAGGCAGCCTGGTTAGGCTCGCAGGCGGAGTCTGTCGAAGTGATGCAGATGTTCGCCAAGACGCTCTCCATCATCGTTAATGGCGAGGTCAACCAGCTGTTCACCCGCAACACCTTCCCCACGCGTGAGGAGTACAACCAGCGCATCTACGCCAAGACGGCCTCCATGTTTGAGCTGGCCGCAAAGGCCCCCGCTCACTTGGCGGGCGTGTTCCCGCAATATGGCGAGCTGCTCAACACCTATGGCAACAGCGTGGGTATGGCTTTCCAGGTGGTGGATGATGTGCTGGATTTCTCCTCGGATGAGAGCACCCTGGGCAAACCGGCCGCCAGCGATCTGCGCCATGGCTTGTTCACCTTGCCAACGCTGTATTACTTGGAGAGCAAGCCCAACGACGAGCGTATGCAGGTCTTGCTGGCTGGTGAAGTTCTGGAAGATGAGCAGATGGAATTGCTGATCAGCGACATTCGCCAGAGCGGGGCGGTGCAACAAGCACATGAAGAGGCGCACCGCTATGTGCGTCTGGCGCAGGAGGCACTGCTGCCCATGCCAGCCTGTGCTGAGCGGGATGCGCTAGGCGAGCTGGCAGAGTACGTTGTGCAGCGCTTGCATTAATTCTGAACTTGGATACACTACGACTATTCGCCTGACCAAAGGAGCCATAATGACTCTCCAAGAGCAACTTAACCAACGTATTGATAAAAAGGCGCTGCTCAAGCATCCCTTTTACCAGGCCTGGGAATCCGGCGAGCTGCCGGTAGACGCCCTGCGCACTTATGCCCGCGAGTACGGCGCATTCATCGCCACCATGCCAGCTGGCTGGGAGACGCTGAACGACGCTGAGACCGCGCAGGAAGAGCGCGAGCACGCTGAGCTGTGGCAGGAATTCGCCGCTGGCCTCGAGACCGAGGTTGGCGCCGTGGAGCTGCCCGCCGTGAGCAAGCTGGTGACCGAATCCGGCGCGCTGTTCGCCAAGCCGGCCACCGCCCTGGGCGCCTTGTACGCCTTTGAGGCCCAGCAGCCCGAGACGGCCAAGAGCAAGCTGGAGGGCCTGCGTGCCCACTACAGTTTGCCCGCCAGCACCGAGCCGTATTTCGAGGTGCACTCGGCCAACCACCACGAAGCCGCCAAGTTGCTGGCCGCCATCAATGGCCTGAGCGCCGCAGAGCAGGCCGAAGCGCTGGACGCCTGTGAGCAGATGAGCGCTGCCTTGTGGGGTGCCCTGACGGACATTTACGACAAGCACTGCGCAATGTAGCTGGCAGCTTTCAGCAGTCAGCAATTAGCCAATCGAAAAAAGCCGGGCGCAGTATGCGCCCGGCTTTTTTTTGTTCTACCGTCATTGCGAGGACTGCGCTGCGAAAGCAGCGCGGACGAAGCAATTCCCAACCTCGCTGTCAAATTCGCCTGGGGATTGCTTCGTGCGCAGGCAAGCCTGCGCCTCGCAATGACGGCGATCTGGGAGGGCCAGGTAACCCAGTAAATTGTCTCCAATCTTGCTTTCCCAGCCTCTAAATCCGCTCCTTTTATGACATTTACAGGACATTTGTATCTACTGGCCTTCTGCCCCGCACCGTAAAGTAGGTGCGTAAGGAGGAGGCTGACATGAACACACACAAAGTTGTAGACTGGATGACCACCGATGTAGTGACGGTTGAACCCGGCACCACATTGCCAGAGGCCACCGCGCTGATGCGTGAGAAGCACATTCGCCGCCTGCCGGTAGTGGAAGATGGACGCCTGGTCGGCATCGTTACCTATGGTGACCTGCGCGAGGCCGGGCCGTCTGAGGCCACTGGCCTGAGCATTCACGAGATCACGTATTTGCTGCAGCGTTTGGGCGTGGAGAAGCTGATGACGAAGAAACCCTTCACCGTCACGCCGGACACGGCGCTCACTGAGGCCGCCCGCCTGATGTTGCAGCACAAGATCGGGGCCTTGCCAGTAGTGCAGGAGGGTGCGCTGGTCGGCATCATCACGGAATCTGACATCTTCCGTGCATTCATGCGCTTGCTGGATCAAGAGCCTGTAGTAGTTGCCGCTGTATAGCGCGGCATCTTGCTCCTCCTCAGGAGGGTAGGCATGTGCAAGCCCGGCGTGCCTGCCCTCTCCTGAGGGCAACGAGTAGAGTTACTGCTCACCGCAGAACGTGCAGGTGAGCTTTTCTGCGGCCATGATGGCCTGATCGCTGCTCCAGAAGAATGATTCCGCGCCTATTTCATCCAACAGGCCGCCGCGCGCCAGCATCGATTTCACATTCTTGTGCACGCCCGCCAGCATCAGCGTGCCGCCTTGGGCGCGGATACTTTCGTGCAGGCGGCGGATGGCTTCGAGGCCCGCAGTATCCACCAGCGGCACGCCGCGCATGGACAGGATGAGCGCGTGGGTCTTACTCAAGCCTGCAAAGGCTTCACCAAAGGTGCCCGTGGCGGCGAAGAACAGCGGCCCGGTGACAAAGGCCACATGCATGTGCTCACACGGGTGCTCCAGTTGCACGCCGCGCTGGCGCAAACGCTCCGGGTCGACCTGGCTGATCTCTACTTCCAGGCTGGCAATACGATTGAGGAAGATCGCCCCAGCCAGCAGAGAGCCGATCAGGATCGCCTGCGTAAGGTCCAAGCTGATGGTGGCCAGCATGGTGATGAGGAACGCGCCGATATCGGTCTTGAAGCGATGGCTGAACATGAAGCGGATGGCGTGCCATTCGTTCATGCGCCAGGCGGTGACCATCAGCACGCCCGCCAATGCCGCCAGCGGGATGCGTGCCATCAGCGGGGCAAGCAAGAACATGGAGAGCAGCAAGCCCAGCGCATGGATGATGCTGGTGAGGCGCGTTTGCCCGCCCGATTTGATGCCCACGCTGGAGCGCGCGATGGCGGCGGTGGCCGGCACGCCGCCGAAGAATGGGATGAGCATGTTGCCCACGCCCTGGCCGATGAGCTCCTGGTTGGCTTGCAAACGGATGCCGGTCATGTTTGCGGCAACGGCGCCACACAGCAAGGATTCCACGGCGCCCAGAGCCGTAATGGTGATAGTGGGCGGCAGCAGCGCAGGCAGCTGGTTCCAATCAAAATTGAGTGGGTTGAAGCGCTGTGCCAGCAGCAAAGTCTGCGGGATGGCGCCGATCTGCTCCGTCTCCCAGCCGGTGGCGACAGCGGCGACTGTGGCGGCGATGATGCCCAGCAGTGAAGCAGGCACGACGCGGTCCCACTTTTTGGGCCACAGCAGCATCAGGCCGATGACCACCAGCCCAATCGCGATCACCTGCCAGTTGGGTGTAAAGCCGCCCTGGAAGTAACCCAGCAGCTTCTGCAGCGTGGTTTCTTTTTCGGCGGTGTGCACGCCCAGGAAGTTGTCGATCTGGCCGATGAAAATGATCAGAGCAATACCAGAGGTGAAGCCGGTAATGACCGAAGAAGGGATGAAGGCGATGAAGCGGCCGAGCTTGAGCACGCCGATGAGCAAGAGCAGCACGCCGGAGAGCAGGCCGGCGGCCCAGATGCCATCCAGCCCGTAGCGGCTCACCAGCACGATCAGCACGGCGCTCATGGCGCCCGTGGGGCCGCTGATCTGGTACGGCGCGCCGGAGAGCGCACCGATGACCAGGCCAGCGAGGATGGCGGTGACCAGGCCAGCGGCGGCCGTGGCGCCGGAGGCCACACCGAAGGCCAGCGCCAGCGGCAGGGCGACCGCGGCTACGGTGAGGCCAGCCAGCAGGTCTTGGCGGAATTTGGTGAGGTTGTATCCAGCGAATTCAGAGCGGTAGAGCTGAACGAGGTTGCGCCGTGGCATTTTGTCTTTCGATAGCGGAGGAGGCGCGGGCACTATACCACCAAATTGAAATGGCGCATCGCGGGTGAGCGCGAGAAATCCACTCTTATCACTAAGGCTGTCTCCTGGCTTTTGCGCTCCATGACCACATATCATGCTGAGGCAGTTCGCCGTTATCTTGCCCAGGAGGCAGCCAGCCTGCCTAAAATTGTCATCCGAGAAACGATGGCAAAGCTAAACACCGGCACCAAGTCTGGCCGGGTGACTGGACTACAATAATGCACATGATCTGGAAATCTTTTGCTTTCTCCTTGGTATGCGCGGCGCTTTACTGGTACGCGCGCATCTATCTCCACACCGAGCTCTACATTGTTGACGTGGGCGGTCTGAGTTCCTTCCTGGGCGTCTTCGGCACGCTGTACGGTATCCTGGCCGCCTTTGTAGTCTTCGAAGTGTGGAGCCAGTACAACCGCATTTCCGCACTGATCGGTAAAGAAGCGCAGGCATTGGAACAGCTTTTTAGACTTAGCTTGTATTTCCGTGACCCTGAATTTACGCAGCGCATCAAAGTGGGCATCCGCGAGTACATTGGGCACATTGTCGAGGGCAAGTTTCGCTTCCTGGCACAAGGTGAACGCAATGCCAAGAGCGGCCTGGCGTTGCGCAAGATCTCTGAGATCATCCAAAGTGTGGATTTTGACGACGATCACGACTCGATCGTTTTCGAGCAGATCGTGGAGCATTATGGCGAAGTGGCCCAACTGCGTACCGAACGCACCAACGAGAGCCGCAACCGCCTGCCGCGTTTTCTGAAATACTTTATTTACCTGGCGTCTACTTTTGCGCTGATCACATTTTTGATCATGCCGTTTGAAGTAGCCTTGTATGGTGTGTTCTCGGCCTTTGTCATCGGTTTTCTGCAGGCGATGGTGTTCCAGCTGATCGAAGAGCTCGACAATCCGTTCAAGGGCACCATGCAGCTGACCCCACAGCCTTTTGTGTTAGCGCTCAAGCATATCGAAGAAGATTACGACTAAGCTCCTGTGGCCATCTACGCTGCACTGCTGCGCGGGATCGCTCCAGCCTTCCCGAATATGAAGAATGCAGATCTGCGCGGTGTGTTTGGAGCGCTGGGGTTTTCCGGCGTGCGATCCGTGCTCTCCAGCGGCAACATCATTTTCGAGGCGGAGACGCCGGATGTGAAGGCGTGGGAAAGTGAACTGGAAGCTGCCTGGCCCGCCCGGTTGGGTTTCAAGGCAACCACAATCATCAAGAGCCAGAAGGAGTTGACGAAATTGCTGGCCGCCGACCCGTTCGCCGGTATTGCGCACGGCGGCAAGTCATACTTGCTGGTGACTTTCTTCAAGCATCGTCCCAGATTGGGCTTTACGCTGCCGCACAGGCCCGAGGGTAAGCCGTTCCGCTTTGTGCACTATGCCAATGGCGCTCTGTTCAGTGTTGCCGATACGACTGCGCTGGGCGACCCCGGCGGTTGGCTGGAGCGGCAGTATGGCAAGGAAATCACCTCGCGTACTCCCCAAACCGTCGAGCGGATTTTACGAAAGATGGAGGAGAAGAGCGGTTCGTAATTAGAGATTAGAGATTTGTCCTACGCCAATCTCTAATCTCCACTTTTTTTCTCACCACCGTTCCCACTTCACCACATCGTCAAAATGCTTGCGCCCTTTGAGCAACTTGGCCAGGCGTAGTTTTTCCTTTTCGGCCGGATACCCGAAGGAGATCGCCATCAGCACCTGCCAGTCGTCGGGGATGCCTAGCAGGACTGCCGCCTGCTCACCTTCGTAGATCGTGGCCAGGCATGAGCCCACGCCGAGCTCCGTGGCGGCCAGCTGCATGTAGGCCGCGGCCTGCCCGGCATCGAACAAGGCGCCGTAGAACTTGTCCGGCGGCGGGGTGAGGATCAGCACGCCCATGGCCGCGCCTGCCAGGTGCCCGGCGAACTGGCCCAGCTTGCTGAGCTGGCGCAGCGTCTCGCGCTGGCGGATGGCGAGAAAGCGCCAGGCCTGCCGGTTCTTGGAGGATTGGGCGCGGCGGCCGGCGCGCAGGATGGCGGTGGCCACCTCGTCTGGCAGCGGCTCGTCTGTGAAGTCACGGATGGCGCGCTTGTTGCGTATGGCTTCGGAAACTTTCATGGTTCATCCTCACAGCGTAGCTATCTGCGGCAGCACGCTACTGGCCAACGCTTCCAGCCCGGCAATATCGTCTTGATCGATCCACTGCAGCATCACCTGCTGGCAGCTGGCCGCGGCCAGCGCCGCCAATTGCTCGATGATCTGGCCCGCTTCGCCCACCAGCGCTCCGCGGGCGCGCCACTCCTCGGCCGTGAAGGGCGTGGCGGCCAGTTTGCTGGCCAGCTCGGCAGCCGTGCGGCCAAACAGGCCGCGCACCATCACGCTGCGTTTTACTTCGCTGGGACTGCGTCCCTGCTGCGCCAGATACGCGTCCAGCAACGGCACGCGCTCGGCGTAAGTCTCTGGGGTCAGGCCAACGCCGTTCCACTCGCGGGCGTACTTGGCGGCGAGCTTGAGCGTACGCTGCACCCCGTTGCCGCCCACGAGGATCGGCGGCCCGCCGGGGCGCTGCGGCCGCGGCAGCAGGATGGCTTGCTTGAGTTGGTAATACGCGCCATCAACATCCACGGGCGTGTCGCTGGTGAGCAGGCGGCTCACCGCGTTAAGCCCTTCTTCAAAGCGCTGCATGCGTTCAGGGAGCTCAAGCAGCGGCAGGCCGAACATCTCGTGTTCGCGCACTTGCCAACCGGCGCCCAGGCCGAGCACCAGGCGCCCGTCGCTGAGGTCACCTACCGCGGCAGCCATGCGCGCCGTGAGGGCAGGGTGGCGGAACGAGAACGGCGAGACCAGCGGCCCGAAGTGAATGCGCTGTGTGTGGCTGGCCAGCCAGGTGAGCGAGACCCACAGCTCCAACGAGTCTTTTTCCGGCGGGTTCATGTTGGTGTAATGGTCGCTGCGATAAAGCCCCGCAAAGCCGAGATCTTCTGCGGCCGTGGCCAGGCGTTGCCAGCGTGGCCAGTTGAGCCCGTCTTGCCCTTCGATCATGATGGAAAGTTCCATATCGACTCCTTGCTTTAGTGATCCAACCGCAGATAGACGCAGATGAACACGGATAAATCCGCTTTTATCTGTGTTTATCCGCGTTCATCCGCGGTTAAATTCTTTCTGCGCTCTAGCTAAAACTGCCTTCCACTCCTCGCCCTCGGCATACGGCGAGGGTCCGAGCGCGTCGCTGATCTCGTGGCCCAGCAGGGCTTGCACCGCGGCCTGCCCGCAGGCGGCCGCCGCGTCCAGGTCGTAGCCGCCCTCCAGCACCAGGGCGATCTTGCCGCCGCAGTGCTGCTCAGCCCAGGCACGCAAGGTGGCCACGGCGCGGCCGTAGCCTGCTGCACTCACTTGCAGATTGGCCAGCGGATCCTTCCAATGCGAATCGAAGCCAAAGCTCACCAGCAACATTTCGGGCTTGAACTCATCCAGTAGTTTAGGAAACAGCTCGCCGTAGGCGGCGGCGAAGGCTGCGTCGCCGCTGCCGGGCGGCAGGGGCAGGTTGGCGGTGCAGCCCAAGCCCGCGCCCACACCGTGCTCCTCTAGGCGGCCGGTGCCCGGCCACAGCGGCAGCTGCTGCGTGTTGCAGAACAGCACATCGCTGCGCGCATGGAAGATGTCTTGTGTGCCGTTGCCGTGGTGCACATCCATATCCAGGATGGCCAGGCGCTGGGCGCCTTCATGCTGCAACAGATATTCAGCCGCAATGGCTACGTTGTTGAGCAGGCAGAAGCCCATGGGCTGTGTGCGGGTGGCGTGGTGGCCGGGTGGGCGGCTGAGCGCAAACCCTGTTTGCGCTTCGCCGCGCCACACGGCGCGGGCCACGGCCGCGGCGCCCTCGGCGGCGGCCTGCGCAAGCGGCCAGCTGTGCTTGGTCGTGTAGGTGTCCGCATCCAGGTTGCGCTCGCGCTGGCTGTGCTGCTGGATGGCTTGCAGCATCTCGGCGCTGTGCACGCGGCCTAGCAGCCCCTCTGGCAGCGGCTCGGCGGCTGCCTGGCTGCCGAGCTGCCACAGCCCGCTGTGCTCCAGCGCCTGGCGGATGGTCTCGACGCGCTGCGGGCGCTCCGGGTGGTCAGGTTGCGCGTGGGCAGCGTGCCCCTCAGGGTAGAAGTAGGTGATGGGTGAGGTCATTGGTGTCATTATAGAGCGGTATCTAAAGCGGGTCGCTTGGTCAACTGGTCGAATGGTCTTCGCGGTTAGCGGCACTCGACTAAATGACCGGGCGACCAATTGACTTTCCTTGCGCTAGAATTAGTCTAACTCCCATTTTCCAAGGAGCATTCGCCATGACAGAAGAAAGTGCACCCGAAGTAAAGAGCAAAAAGGCCGCCGGCGGCGCACGTGCCATCTGGTCCGGCGCCATTGCTTTTGGCCTCATCAACATCCCAGTGAAACTGTTCTCCGCCACGCGCGAGAATGAGCTATCGTTCAACCAGTTGCGCAAGAGCGACCACTCACGCATCAAGTATTTGCGTGTGGCCGCCGCCGACGGGCAGGAAGTGCCCTACGACCAAATCGTCAAAGGCTTTGAGGTCGAAGACGGCCAGTATGTCGTCATCGAGGATGAGGACATCAAGAGCGCCAGCCCCAAGAAGACGCAGAGCATTGAGATCCTTTCGTTCGCCAACGAAGACGAGATCGATAGCGTCTACTTTGACAAGCCGTACTACCTGGGGCCGGACAAGAATGCCGCCCGCGCGTACAGCTTGCTGCGTGAGGCGCTGAAGCAGGCCAAGAAAGTGGCGGTGGCCAAGTTCATCCTGCGCACCAAAGAGAACCTGGCAATCATCAAGCCAGAGGGCGAAGCACTGATCCTCAACCAGATCCGCTACCAGTCCGAAGTGCGCGAGTCGGATGGCCTGAACCTGCCGGGCGCAGATGAGGTCAAGGAGGGCGAACTGGACCTGGCGCTCAGCCTGGTGAACCAGCTCTCGCAGCCCTTCAAGCCGGAGCAGTACGAAGACACCTTCACGGCGGAGATCAAGCGCATCATCGAGCAAAAGGCGCAGGGGATTACGCCTGAGGTGGTGGGCGCGGCCCCGGTGCAGACCAAAGACGATGATCTGCTGGCCTCGCTGCGTGCCAGTATTGAAGCCAGCAAAGCCCGCGTAGACGCGTAGCCACGGGCAGGTTGCGTGGCAGACCCGCACAGCAGCTTACAGGAGTATCGCGATAAGCGCGATTTTGGCAAGACCAGCGAGCCGCAACCCGCGGCTGCAGCGGATGCCGCGCCTGCGTTAGCACTCCATCAAGCCCGCTTCTGCATCCAAAAGCACGACGCCACGCGGCTGCACTACGATGTGCGCCTCGAGATCAATGGCGTGCTGGTTTCGTGGGCCGTGCCACAAGGCCCCTCGCATGACCCTGTGGTCAAGCGCCTAGCCGTGCGTACCGAAGACCACCCCATGGAGTATCTTGATTTTGAGGGAGTGATCCCCAAGGGGGAATATGGCGCCGGGCCGATCATCTTGTGGGACCAGGGCATCTATACCAACATCCGCGGCACTAAACGTAAACCCTTCACGATGCAAGAGTCGCTGGAGGCGGGTCTGGTGGAAGTGCGCTTTGAGGGCGAGAAGCTCAAAGGCGAGTTTGCCTTTGTGCGTACGCGTTATGAAGGCAAGCAGGAAAACTGGCTGATGGTGAAGATGAAAGACGCCTTCGCCAACCCCGAATACGACATCGTGAACGAGCTGCCACTCTCCGTCAAGAGCGGCAAGAGCATCGAGGAGCTGGAGGAGGAGGGCAGCCGCGCCCAGCTACCGGCCGCCTTGCGCCGCCTGCAGCCGGAATCACTGGAGAAGCTGGCCTCGGCCAGCTTCCCAGGCTGGCTGGAGCCGATGCTGGCTTCGCCCGAAGAGCGCCCGGTGGAGCGCACCAACTGGATCTACGAGCCAAAGCTGGACGGCCAGCGCGCCATCGTGTATCGCAAGGGTGGCCAGGTGCAGATGCTCTCGCGCAACAAGCTCATCATCACCGAGCAGTATCCGGAGCTGGTGGCAGCGCTCAAGGAACACGGGCGGGGTGATTTTGTGGCCGATGCAGAAATTGTTGCCTTTGATGGTGGCCGCCCTAGCTTTGAGCAACTCCAAAAGCGCATGCATGTGCAAAAGCCCTCGCAGCAAGTAATCAGCGAGGCGCCAGCTTTTATGTATTTATTCGATGTCACGTATTACGAAGGCTACGACACCACGCGCCTCAGCCAGCTGGAACGCAAGGAGTTGTTGCGTGGGCTGGCAGACTACACTGACCCATTGCGCTACATGGAGTATCAGGAGGGCGGGGGGCTGGAGATGTTCCAGCAGGCTTATGCCAGCGGCCAGGAAGGCGTGATTGCCAAGGATGGCAATGCGATGTACCAGCGCAGCCGTTCCAAGAGCTGGCTCAAGTGGAAGTGTGTGCGCCAGCAGGAGTTTGTCATCGGCGGCTACACCGAACCGCAAGGCGGTATGCGCGGCTTTGGCGCGCTGCTGGCTGGCTACTATCCTGAAGCGAGCGATAAGTTGCAGTTCGTGGGTGGGGTGGGGACAGGCTTCTCAGACGAAGCCATTCGCGATATTCGCATGCAGTTGGATGCGCTGGCCAGTGACAACAATCCCTTCCTGCCGGATGATCTGCTGCCGCTGGAGGGTGTGCGCTGGGTGCGCCCTGAGCTGGTAGCCCAGGTTGGCTTTGGTGAGTGGACCAAGCTCAATAAGATTCGCCACCCGCGCTTTCTCGGCCTGCGCGCTGATAAGGATGCGGCCAGCGTGCGCCGTGAGGCCACGGCGGCTCAGCCGGCCGCGGCAGAACCGGCCGCAGCTGAGCCGGCGGCTGTGCCGCCTGCCGCACAGGCGGTGGGCGACGAGCAGCGCGAGGTGGACGGCCAGCGCATCAAGATCACCAATCCGGCCAAGCTGCTCTTCCCTGATGTAAACAAGTCGCGCGTCATTGATTATTACGAGCAGATCGCGCCAGTCATGCTGCCGCACGTGCAGAACCGGCCTATCAGTATGCAACGCTTCCCCGATGGCATCCGCGCCCAGGGCTTCTTCCACAAAGAGGCGCCGGATTACTTCCCCAAGTTCGTCAGCCTGGTCGAAGTGCGTACCAGCGCCAGCGCCGCCGAGACACAGTTGCAAGTCATGATCAACAACGCCGCCACGCTGGTGTATCTGGCGCAGCTGGCCTCGTTCGTCATCCATATCTGGACCAGCCAGGCGCCGCTGCTGGAGCAGCCCGACAAGATCGTTTTCGATCTCGACCCTTCGACTGACGATAGCTGGGACGCGGTGGTGAGCGGTGCCAAGGACATGCGCACTATGCTCACTGAAATGGGCTTGCCGTCCTTCGTGATGGCTACCGGCAGCCGCGGCCTGCATGTAGTTGTGCCTCTGCAGCCGCAGCACAACTTCGATACCGTGTTGTTGTTCGCCAAGGCGGTGTGCACCACGCTGGAGCGGCGCGACCCCAAGTTCACCACGCAGATTCGTAAGGACAAGCGCAAGGGCCGCATCTTTTTGGACTATCTGCGCAATCGCTATGCCCAAACGGGCATCGCGCCGTACTCACTGCGCGCCAAGCTCGGCGCGCCGCTCGCCGCGCCGTTGGCGTGGGAAGAGGTGGATGACCCCGCGCTGCGTGCCGATAGCTTCACCGTGAGCAACATCATGAAACGTCTGGCTGATGGGGGAGATCGTTGGGCGGATTTTTTCGCCGCCCGCGCAGCACTGCCGGGTTTTGATGTCATCGAGCAGGTGCTCAGGCAATAATTCACAGATGAACACAGATAACGCTGGAAGAATACGCTCGGTTTAAACTTCGCTTAGGATTATTAATGTGTGTCGCCCTGAGCGTAGCGAAGGGCACCAATGCAGCTGATCATAAGGGCTAACAGTTTGGGCCAGACACTCTATAGGTCAAACCAGCCTTTACTTAGATCTTTGAACTTTGGATTTTGCTCCTGTATTAGCGCTAGTTTCTTCTCCCGTGTCCAGCCCTTTATCTGCTTCTCAGCCGCAATTGCATCTACAATATGATTGAACCTCTCGAAATACAGAAGCCTATCTATTGAGAACTTGCTGGCGTGGCCCGAAGTCGCTTTGGTCTTGTGCTCGTAGAGACGGCGCTCAAGGTTGTTAGTAACGCCAACGTACAACATGCCGCCCTTGTTGCCGAGGATGTAGACGTAGGCTTCTGCCATCTCGAAATTAAGAATTCACCTGCAATTGCCCTTCGCTACGCTCAGGGCGACACAATTTTAGTGTATATATGTTGCATGACCATCGCTCCCAGTACCAATATTCCCTGCTCGCTTGAATCCGAAAATCTAAACGAGTCCCTGCACGGCACGGCGCCCAAAGCGCAAGTGTGGTTTGCGCTTGAGTACTCCGGCCGCTGGGAGCACAAGGCCTGGGAACAGAGCAGCGTAGATGCTGCCATCAAAGCCCATGTGGATATGCAACTGGCTCAAACTCCCGGCGCGCGCTTGTTGCTCATCCGGCAGAAAGATCGCACGCCGCGTCTGCGCTTCTTTGCCGCAGTCCTGGGCGACGCGCCCGCGTTGTATAAGTTTGAACTGGCAGGCTATGAGGAGTTGTTGGGGCTGGACCTTGTCTCGATCGCGGCCAGGGCAGAGCAGTATCAGCCGCAACGCACAGATGAGCCCATCTTGCTGGTGTGCACCAACGGCCAGCGGGATGCGTGCTGCGTGCTGCATGGCATCGCCGTATACAACGCCTTGCATGCCCAATTTGGTCCCGTCGTATGGGAGAGCAGCCACCATGGCGGCCACCGCTTCGCTGCTAACATCCTGGCGCTGCCCAGCGGCCGCTCCTATGGCCGCCTGCGCGCTCACAACGCCACCACCGTCGCACAGGCCATTGCCGAAGGCAATGTGCCTGTGCAGTACTGCCGTGGCTACACCGCCTGGCCGGAGCCAGCCCAGGCCGCTGAACTGCTGCTGCGCCAGCAGCTTGGCCACACTGCGGCCACAGGCATCCGGCTGCTTGAGAGCCAGCCCGGGGGTGAGAACCGCTGGACGGTGCGCTTGCAGGCTGCGGATGCCGAGCACAGCCTCACCGTGGAGCGGGTCGAGGGTGCGCCGGTACACGCTTCTTGTGGCGATGAGAAGACCACACCAACGGTGGAGTACAGGCTAGTTTGATTCGTCCACAGATGAACACAGATAAAGTTCCCCGTCATTGCGAGGACCTGAAGCGGCGTAGCCGCTAAACGACGAAGCAATCCCCAAGCAAGGTTGCAAAATCATCTTCGGGATTGCTTCGGCTGGCTGCGCCAGTCTCGCAAAGACAAACTGGCTGCGTTTTTGCTTTGCAGCTAGGTTTTTTTATCTGTGTCCATCTGCGTTTATCTGCGGTAAAAGAATAGTGGACTCTATCCGTGTTCATCTGTGGTTAAAATCCCACCATTGTGGTTAAATTCGCCCTATGAAATCTCTACTCAAAAAACTCAATATTCAAGACACTAACCCCGGCGCATCCTTTGGCGCAGACCACTGGATCGAAGACAAAGCTGGCGCGGAGCTGATCTCCTACAACCCGGCCACGGGCGAGCCCATCGCCAAGGTCATCCAGGCCACCAAGGCTTCATACGACCAAGTGGTGGCTGCGTCCCAGGCGGCCTTTGAAACCTGGCGCAATGTGCCGGCGCCCAAGCGCGGCCAACTGGTGCGCGACCTGGGCGAGGCGGTGCGCGAGCTTAAGGAGCCGCTGGGCGAGCTGGTGACTCTCGAGATGGGCAAGATCCGCGCCGAGGGCCTGGGCGAAGTGCAGGAGATGATCGATATCTGCGAGTTCGCCCTCGGTCTCAGCCGCCAACTGTACGGCCTGACAATGCACAGCGAGCGCCCCAGCCACCGCATGTACGAGCAGTGGCATCCGCTTGGCCCGGTGGGCGTCATCTCCGCTTTCAACTTTCCCATCGCAGTGTGGTCGTGGAACTCCACCTTGGCCAGTGTGTGCGGCGACACGGTCATCTGGAAGCCGTCTGAGCTGGTTCCGCTCACCGCCATTGCTACCCAGCACATTTGCAACCGCGTCATGGCAGACCACGGCCTGAGCGGCATCTTTAGCCTGGTGATCGGCACGGGCCAGGAGGTGGGCGAGCTGATGATCAACGACCCACGCCTGCCGCTGATCTCGTTCACCGGCTCCACCAAAGTTGGCCGCCACGTCAACCAGACGGTGGCGGGTCGCTTCGGTAAGACCCTGCTGGAGCTGGGCGGCAACAACGCCATCATCGTGGCCGAAGACGCCAATCTCGATCTGGCGGTGCGCGGCATCTTGTTCGGCGCCGTCGGCACGGCGGGCCAGCGCTGCACCAGCACGCGCCGCATCATTGCCCACAAGAGCGTGGTCGACGAACTGACCCAGCGTTTGGTCAAGGCCTATGGCCAGGTCAGCATCGGCAACCCACTGGACGAAGGCACCCTGATGGGGCCGCTGGTGACCGATGTGGCCGTGGAGAAGATGGAAGCGGCGGTGGCCCAGGCGCAGCAAGAGGGTGGCCAGGTGCTTGTCGGCGGCAAGCGCATCGAAGGCAATGGCAACTATGTCGAGCCCACCATCGTGCGCATGCCTGAGCAGAGTGGCGTCGTCAAAGAAGAGACCTTTGCGCCGGTGTTGTATGTCCTGGACTATGAGAATGTAGACGATGCGTTGCGCATCCATAACGATGTGCCGCAAGGCCTGAGCAGCGCCATCTTCACAGACAGCATGCAGACCGTGGAGCAATTCCTCTCTGCAGGTGGCAGCGACTGCGGCATCGCCAACGTCAACATCGGCACTTCAGGTGCCGAGATTGGCGGCGCCTTCGGCGGCGAGAAGGAAACCGGTGGCGGCCGCGAGAGCGGCTCTGATTCGTGGCGGGCTTACATGCGCCGCCAGACCAACACCATCAACTGGGGCAAAGAGTTGCCGCTGGCGCAAGGTATCAAGTTTGGAGACTGAGTAGCAAAATAGCTGATAACGATTAGCTCTTAGCAAATAGTGACACTAAAAAGCCGGGCGTATGCGCCCGGCTTTATTTTTGGCAAGACTTGTCGTTCCGAACGAGGTCTGCGCCTTTGGGCAGACCGAGGAGGAAGCCTTCAGGTCATTCAAAGTCTAGATGGGTCTACAGTGCCCAAAAGGATTCCTCACTCGCTTTTCGCTCTTTCGGAATGACGGACTCACATCCTTCATCCTTTCGCCTTCATCCTTGCTCTTCTATCTTCCTCATCAGGAGCATATTTAGCGCTTCACGCGCCGCGGGCAGGGTGCGCATAGCGTCCCAATTCTCGACAAATTCCTTGGCGGATGCTTTGCCCAGCACCGCCAGAAACGGATCGCCCACCACCAACTCACCTTTGATGCGCGCCACGCGCCAGTAAGGCTCCAGCTCGGCGGCCAGCGGCGGGTAAGCCGCCTGCAAACGCTCCTGGGCTTCAAAGAAGCGCGCTTGCTGCTCAACCGTTAGCGACTTCTGCTGATAGATCTCGATCACTAACTCGGTCACCGCGTCCCAATCGGCTGCGAATGCATCCATCTCTGGGTTGTTGAGTTGCTTAAGCAGACTTTGGGTAACGGGATTCATGGGAACAATTTAACCGCGGATGAACGCGGATAAACACAGATAAGAGATTGGAGATTCCCCTTTGTGTGCTTTGTGCCTTTGTGGTTAATCTGGTTGTCTGTGTCCATCAGCGTTCATCTGTGGTTAAAGAACCTGAAGCGCGCATTATAATCCCCGCGCCATGGCTGACAAAACCTACATCCTCGCCGGTGACCTCGGCGCCACCAAGACCAACATCGCACTCTTTGACACGACTGACCTGAGCGCAGGTCCACAGATGCTTGGCTCCTACCTTAATGCCGAGCACGACGGTTTGCATGCCATCCTGCGCGTGTACTTGCAGGGCAAGCCGGGCCTCGACATCCAGACTGCCTGCTTTGGCGTCGCCGGCCCAGTGATCGACAATCATGTGCGCATGATCAACCTGGATTGGGAAGTGGATGCGGGCGAGCTGTGCGCTGAATTTGGTTGGCGATCTGCCTGGCTCATCAACGACCTCAAGGCATTGGCCAACGCCGTACCCTTGCTGCCTGAGCGCGAGATGTACGTGCTGCAACAGGGTATTGCCGAGCCGGGTGGCAGCATCGCCGTCATCGCCCCCGGCACCGGGCTCGGCATCGGCTACCTCACCTGGGCCGCTGGCCGCTACACCGCCTATGCCACTGAAGGCGGCCACGCCAGCTTTGCCCCGGAGACGCCGTTGCAGCAAGAGTTGCTCGCCTGGCTGCGCCCGCAGCTTGGCCAGGTGGCCATTGAACACGTGTGCGCCGGAGTGGGGCTGCCCAACCTGTACGCTTTCCTGAAGGCCAGCGGCCACGCCGCCGAGCCCGCCTGGCTGGCCGATGAGTTGGCCGCTCAGGGCGACGACAACAACGTCATCATAGTCAACCATGCCCTGGCGCAGACGCCCGGTAGCGAGATCTGCCAGCTGACGTTGCAGCTATTTGTGGAGATTTTGGGCGCCACCGCTGGCAACCTGGCCCTCGGGCTGGGCGCTACGGGCGGCGTGTACCTCGGCGGCGGCATCCCGCCGCGCATCCTGCCTGCTCTGCAGCGCTATGACTTCATGAAGTTCTTTCTCGGCAAAGTGGGCTACGAGGAGTACCTGCAACGCTTCCCTGTGCGTCTGATCCTTGACCCTGGCGTGGCGCTGCTCGGGGCAGCCGCCTATGCCCAGCAGCAGGAGCACTAGCGCCTCTCTAACTCCCGTTGTTCCTAAGCTAGCACTCATCTGCGTCAAACATTTCATTAATACCCCCCGTGCTAGAATGACTCCGTAGCAAATTTTCGCCCACATACGCCAAGAAGCCTAAGCTGAATATCAGTTTCTCAGGGCTGTGGTTGCCCTCTGTTTGGGCTGTGGATTTGTGTCATTTTCCCGCCTGCTGCGTTATCTGGGCAGGGGAGTGTAAGGTTTGAGTGATTCGCCAACTCTGAGTAGTAGGAGGCATAGTATCGAATGAGTACAAATACGATTGAAGCTTTTGAAACTGAAGAAGTTTCCCTGAGTGAAGATGCAGCTCTGGAGCGCCTGATCCGATTGGGGCGCAAGCAGGGCTTTGTGAGCATTGACAATGTGCTGCAGCTTGTCCCCGGCGAGCAGCGCCAGTCTGAGCACTTGGAAGAGATCTTTGAGGCTCTGCTGAACGAGGGCATCCCCCTGGTGGAGGATGAAGATGCTGAGGGCGTGGAGCTCTCAGACGCGGATGACGACTACGAGGAAGAGGCCCCGGCCAACGAGCGCAGCAAGATCTATGCGCCGGATGACCCGCTGGCCGAAGCCGAAACTGGTGACCTGGTGCGCCTGTACTTCAATGAGGCTGCCAGCATCCCGTTGCTGACTGCCGCGGAAGAGGTCGACTTGGCCAAGAAGATGGAGCGTGGCAACAAGGCTCGTCTCCAGCTGGCCAAGAAGGGTCTCAGCGCCGCTAAGCGCGCCGAGCTGCAGGAGGCCGTGCAGGTGGGCTGGGATGCCCGCCAGCACATCATCCTGGCCAATAGCCGCCTGGTGATCAGCATTGCCAAGAAGAACATGAACCGCGGCCTGCCGCTGATCGATCTGATCCAGGAGGGCAATATCGGCCTGATGCGTGCCGCCAAGAAGTTCGACTATCGGCTTGGCTTCAAGTTCAGCACCTATGCCACCTGGTGGATCCGCCAGGCGATCACGCGTGCCATCTCCAACAAGTCGCGCACCATCCGCATCCCCGCCCACATGGGCGACAAGATCGCCAAGATGATGCGCATGAAGAACACGCTCAAGCAGGAGCTGAAGCGTGAGGCCACCCTGGCCGAGCTGGCCGAGGCCCTTGAGGTCAGCCCGGATGAGATCGAGCTGATCACCACCGCAGGCTACCAGCCGCACTCGCTCGAGACCCCCATCGGCAGCGATGAGGATTCCGTGTTGGGCGAGCTGATCGAAGACGAGACCTCTCCGTCACCTGAGGAGAGTACGGCTCAGTCCCTCTTGGAAGAGGACCTGGCCCGCACCATTGACGAGACCCTGCCGCTGCGCGAGGCCCGCATTCTGCGCCTGCGCTTCGGCCTGGACGATGGCAAGGTGCACAGCCTGAGCGATGTCGGCCGCAAGCTGGGCGTCACACGTGAGCGTGTGCGCCAGATCGAGGCCCAGGCGCTGCGCAAGCTGCGTGACCCGCGCGTGCGCTCCCGCCTGAAGGATTACGTCAACTAGCCGCTTGCGCATGCCTACGAGGTTCAAAAGAGCGCTACCCGCAAGGGTAGCGCTCTTTTTTGTGGGCACAGGAGAGTAGTGCAGACTCATTTCCAAGCAAGCAAAAGCGCGCCCGGCCAGGTTGGCCACAATTCCCTCATGCAACCTGTCATTCCGACGAAGGCGAAGCCTGAGGAGGAATCCTTTAGGTCAGTGCAAACTAAGTTGGTTTCCGGAAGATACTGGGGCCGCCAGCCAGCTAACCCAGCCTGCGCTGCAGGTAAGCGTTGACTGCGTTAGCAAACTCTTCCGGCCGCTCTTTTTGTGGCCAGTGTTTGCCACCTTCCATGACGTATAGCTCGCAGTCCGGAATGCGCTCATTGGCGGCAATGGCGTCCTTCAGCGGCACGGCTGCATCGCGGCTGCCATGCACCAGCAGTGTGGGTTGCGTGATCTCACCAAGGCGGGCAGAGAGGTCTCGCGTGAGGCCAGTGGGTGTGATCTCTGCTCGCTGGAAGGAGAGGAAGGCCTTGCCTGCATCCGGCTCCAGCATTAGCTTTTGAATACCTGCCACCATTTCATCGGTCACTTTTGTCTTGTCGCCGATCAGGTTGGTCTCCAGTGACCAGCGCACCAGCCACGGTTTCGCCGTCCAGGCATAGATGTTTTCGTTCAACTTGGAGCGCGTATACCAGTGGGTGAAGCGGTGCCAGGGCAGCTTGCTGGCCAGTCCCCAGGCATCCACCGGGATCAGGATCTTGGCCAGCTCGGGGTAGGTGAGGGCCGTGTTCAGCGTGATGCCGCCACCGAGCGACAGCCCGCAGAGAATGACGGGCGCCGCACCAAAGGCTTCGATCACTCCCTTGATGATGTCTGTATAGAAGGGTAGCGAATACTCTCCGTCAATGCGATCACTGGCGCCGTAGCCTGGCAGGTCCGGCGCGATCACGCGGTAGTGCTGGGCCAATAGGGGTATTACTTCGCCCCAGGAGAGCATCGCCGAATCCACTCCGGCGCCGTGCAGCAGGACAATGGTGTCCTTGCCTGCACCAGCAACATGGCAGGCTACATTGACTCCGTTTACGGTAATCGTTTGCGTTTGAATACGCTCAGTCATTAGCCCGTTTCTTGTAGCTCACGATCACCGGGGTGGGCTTGCTGGAGCCGCCACGGTTGACGCCGATCTTGTCGAAAGGCGTTACCAGTTCCAGGTCATACTCGCGGAACAGCAGCGCCACGATGATAGCCATCTCAGTGCGGGCAAAGTTCATGCCGGTGCACTTGTGCAGGCCGCCGCCAAAGGTCAGCAACTCGAAGCCGCGGCCCTCGCCCTTCTCCGTGAAGCGCGCCGGGTCATAGCTGTACGGGTCAGAGAAATAGTCAGGGATGAAGTGCGCCGCCGCGGTCGAGGTCATGGCGAACCAGCCTGCCGGAATGCGGTAGCCATCCAGCTCAATGTCTTCTTTGACTTCGCGGATCAGCGTCTCGGCCGAGGGGCGCAGGCGGCCGGTCTCTTGCACCGCCGCTGTGGTCAGCTGGATTTCGCGCATGTGCACGTGATTCACCTCTGAGCTATCACCCAGCACGCGCGTCACTTCTTCGCGCACGCTGGCCAGATAGCCCGGATTGTTGATCAAGTGGATGACCGACCAGGCGCTCTGGCCGGCGGTGGTCTCGTGCCCGGCAAACAGCAAGGCCGAGAAGAAGCTGGCCACGATGTCATCGGCTAACGGCACGCCGGCGCCATCCGGCTGGTCCAGGAAGTATTGGAAGCCATCTTGTTTCGGGTTGGCGCGGCGCTCCTCGATCAGCGGCTGCAGGATGGCGCGCATCGTCTGCTTGGCTTGGTCACGGCGTTTGAATTTAGGCAGCGGCAGATTGTAGAGCAGCGGGTCCAGCGACGCGCTCAGCGCGTCGTACTGGTCCCAGAAGCCTTCAGCTTCCAGGCGCTCGTGCACTTCGTCGCCCAGGAAGCAGCGCCCGGCGACTTCCTTCACCAGATGCGTCATGGCCTCGGTGAGCTCGAACTCACCGCTTTCGTCGAGCGTATCCATCCATTGCCTGACTGTGCGGCTCATGATGGGCAAGTAGCTGCTCATCTGGTCACGCGTGAACAAGCTGTGCAGGATGGGGCGTTGCAGCATGTAGGTGTCATGTGGGCCAAGGAAGGCGATGCGGCCAAACATGGCCGCCAGGAATTGGTAGGGCTTCTCCATGTCGAGCTGCTTGTCAGTGCTCTTGAAGAAGAAGGATTGCTCTTGCGGGCCAACCAGAATGGCCATCGGCTGCCCAAGCAGCTTGATGCCAAAGACGTTGCCGTGCTTGCTGTAGCCGCGGCGGAAGAAATTCTCGGGGTCGCGATAAAACTCAATGGCGTGGCCGATGTAGGGCAGGCCGCCGCTGAGCATGGGTGGAGTAGGCAGTGGGGAGGGTTTAGAGACTGTTTCCGTATTGAGCATACAGTCAGTATACGCCCTTTGTGAAGCCTGTCACTTTAACGTTGCGTTAAGGCGTCTTGGTTATTTGAGCTCCAGCATGACCGGGCAGTGGTCTGAGCCGGTAACCTCGCTAAAGATGGTGATGTCTTTGACCTTCTTGAGCAGCGGCTTGGAGACCAGGAAGTAGTCCAGCCGCCAGCCGATGTTGTTCTGGCGGGCGCTGGGAAAGCGCGCCGTCCACCAACTGAACTGCTGCTTGTCGGGATACAGCTCGCGGAAGGTGTCCACCAGTCCGGCGTCAAAATACTTACCCAGTGCGGCGCGCTCTTCCGGCATAAAGCCGGATGTGCGCTGATTCTCTTTCGGGCGGGCCAGGTCGATCTCGTTAAAAGCGGTATTGAAGTCACCGGTGAGCACAATGCTCTCGCCGGCTTTGTGCAGCTTCTTGATGTGCTTGAGCAGCGCTTCGTAAAACTCCAGCTTGTAGCCCACGCGCGCCATGCCGGTGGTGCCGCTGGGGAAATACACATTCAGCAGGGTGAAATCATCAAAGCGTGTTTGGATCACGCGACCCTCAACATCAAACTTGGGCACGCCAAAGCCGATGATGTCTTCCTTGCTCTTCTTCGACACCATCGTGGCCACGCCGCTGTAGCCGGGGCGCTCCGCCGGGTTCCAGGCTACCGTGTAACCTTTGAAGGTCTCCATCTGCGCATCCGTCAGTTGCTCCGGTTTGCTCTTGATCTCTTGCAGACAGATCACATCGGGTTTCTGCTTATGGATCCATGCCCAGCTATCTTTCTTGAGGTGCGCGCGCAAACCGTTGACGTTCCAACTGATGAGTTTCATAGGGAAATTGTAATGGGTTTGGCAAGTAGAGAATAGAGATTGGCGATTCCGAAATCTCTATTCTCAAATCTCGTTTTTCATTCTCCCGGTCTTATATAATGCCTTCATGCCCAACATCATCCAAGCCGTCCGCGGCACGCAAGACTATTACCCAGAGGAGATGGCCGTGCGCTCCTGGCTGTATGCCAAGATGCGCCAGGTATCCGAATCCTTTGGTTATCAGGAGTACGACGGCCCGTTTTTGGAGCGCTTTGAGCTGTATGCTGCCAAATCCGGCGCCGAGTTGGTAGAGAAGCAGTCCTATGTGTTTGAAGACCGCGGCGGTGAGCGCATCACCCTGCGCCCGGAGTTGACGCCATCCCTGGCACGCATGGTGGCCACGCGCCAGCGCCAGCTGACCTATCCGCTGCGCTGGTGGTCGTTTGGCCCCTTCTGGCGCTATGAGAAGCCGCAGAAGGGCCGCACGCGCGAGTTCTTCCAGTGGAACATTGACATGGTGGGCGAGGATTCGCCCGAGGCGGATGCCGAGCTGGCCACAATTGCCGCCAGCTTCCTCAAAACTATTGGCCTGGGCGCCAACGAGGCGCAGATTCTGGTCAACAACCGCCAGCTGATGCAGGCCGAGTTGGAAGTGCTGGGCATCTCCGGTGCGCTGCGCAGTGAAGTCTTTGGTCTGATCGACCGTAAAGACAAGCTGAGCGCAGAAGCCTGGCAGGCGCGCGGCAGCGAGCTCGGCTTGGACGCAGCGCAGCTGTTGGGCATCGAGAAGCTGCTCACCGATCAGGATCTGTGGAAAAAGTCGGAGACGTTGCAGCGCTTCTTCACCGCCGTGGAAGCACAAGGCGCGGCCGACTATGTGCGCTACGCGCCGCACATCATCCGCGGGCTGGACTATTACACCGGCACGGTCTTCGAGGCCTGGGACACCGCCGGCGAGTTCCGCGCCATTTTTGGCGGCGGCCGCTACAATGACCTGGTGAATGCGGTGGGCGGCGAGCCGGTGCCAGCCGTCGGCTTCGCCGTGGGCAACGTCGTCATCAGCCTGCTGCTGCAGGCGCTGGGTCACGCGCCGGATGTCAGCGGACGAGCGCCTATCTACATCACCGTCTTCGATGCTGATAGTCTGGCCGCCTCATTTTCGCTGGCCGCCGAGCTGCGTGCTGCTGGCCTCAATGTCACCAGCCACCTGCAGGCCGACAAGCTGCAGAAGCAGTTCAAGCAGGCCGATCGCAGCGGCGCCAAGCTGGTGCTGGTGTTGGGGCCGGATGAGGTTGCGCAGAACACGGTGAACGTCAAAGACCTGCGCAGCGGCGAGCAGCGCAGCCTGCCGCGGGCAGAATTGGCGGCCGAGTTGCAGAAGCTGCTGGCCTAGCTCCCCGAGGATTTCCTTCAGGGCACTTGAAGCCGAGCTATATCACATGATAAAATAGCGTTTCTTGGTGGATGTAGCTCAATCGGCAGAGCACCGCATTGTGGATGCGGTGGTTGCGGGTTCGATTCCCGTCATCCACCCCTGGAATTAAAAAATCGGCGAAAGCCGATTTTTTTGATCCTGTTTTGAACGCGAAGGCAAGTGAGTTGAAGTAGTCACACGTTAACGCTGAGCTAAGTACACTCCCGCCAGGCATAGTGCCCCGCCAGCCAGCGCCAACTCACTCGGTGCTTCACTCAATACCAGCCACCCCAAAATGACAGCAACCACCGGCACCAGATAGAGCCATGCACCTGTGCGTCCGGCCGTGGTACGGCTCAGTGCATAGCTCCACGTTACGAAGCCTAGCGCAGTAGGCACAATGCCGAGGTACGCAACCCAGCCTGCGGCGGTTGCACCTCCTTGGTGTAGGGATGTGAGCAAGCTTGGAGCAAACGGCAGTAGGGCAATGCTAGCGGCCAGGCAGCCTAACCAGGTGACTTGCAATGCGGCTACGCGATGTACAACCGATTTTTGGATGACAACCGCTGCAGCGTAGGCAAGCACGGCCAGGATCAGAAGCAACAGGCCAAAGGTTGCAGTTTCTCCCCGTTGCGATGTGGTGAAGCCTATCAAAGCGCTGCCCATAAAGGCAACGGCCAGGCCAGCAAGCAAACGGCGTGGGAAACCCTCATGCAGGAAGAAGCCCGCCAGCAGCGCGATGAGCAGCGGGCCACTGCCCACCAGCATGGCTGCCGTGCCCGCGTCTACATGCCGGGAGGCTTCGTTGAGCGCCAGGCTGTAGACACCTTGCCAGAGGATGCCATAGAACGCAATACGCAGCAGGTCGCCGCGTGCGGGCATTGGGAACGGGCGCAGTAGCGCCACCAGTGTGAGCAGCACAGTACTGACCAGCGCTCGGCCGAAGGCCAGGGCGCCGGGCGGCACGCTGCTGCTGGCGGCACGGATGGCTACAAAAGCTGAACCCCACGCGAGCACAGTGATCAGAGCGGCTAGTTTGGAGGTTAGCGGATCCTTTTGTTCTAGGCGCGGCAACTTAGCCTGCGTATCTGCTCTTTTCATACCATGCCAACCTTTTCCAGCAACAACGCTTGACCCTGTTTGCCCACGCTTTCCAGTGCACCCATCTTGCGCAAGCAATAACTCACGCGCGTGCTCTGCCATACGGGGATACCCATGGCGTCTGCTAACTGCTTGTGCGTGAAGGGGCTTTGCAACTCTTTAGGGATCAGGCGCAGATAGTCCTTTAGGTTGCGGAAGCGATGGCTGCCGCTCACCTCTAGCAAACGGCGGTCAGCGATGCTCCAGTGCTTGCGCCGCCAACTGCCATGCCCGTCATCCTGCCATACTTCTTCCTGGTGAGTGAACACTGCCATGCATGAGAAGTTGGGATGGGCGGCCAGGTGGGGGATGTAGAGCAGCTCATCAAACAGGTTTTCGATACGCCCGTGCTTGGGTGACTTGCGGCGGCTGAGTTGCTTGCCGCGTTTGTTTTGGCGCACGATCCATTTGTTCAGCGCGATAGGGTGCACCAGCACCACCTTGTGCTTCTCCAGCAAACGGCCCAGCTTGGTTTTCAGCGCGCCAAAGTTGGCCGTCTGAATTTCGATCAGCGTCTTGCCGCGCACAATGTCTATCTGGTAACCATCCACACGCTGCTCCATGGCATCGCCGGGCTTGGCCAGCCAGCGCTTCAGTTCAGCATGCAGACTTTGCTCGGTCAGCGTGCCGATGTGGGTGCCGGGCTGCATCATGGGTCTGGCTTTTCCTTCTTGCTGGCGCGGCGGGCGGCCAAACCGCTGGCAGGCACCAGGCTGTTGTCGCCAAAGCGTGCTTGCACAGTTTTGAGCGCCGCGTCCAGCTTCTCCTGCTTCTCAAACGCCTTCGGGTTCCAGTCCCACAGCTTGGGCTGGAAGCTGGGCGCCGCCAGGTTGCTGGCGCGCACACCCAGCAAGCGCACCTTGCGCCCTGGCTTCCAGTGAGCGTGGAAGAGCGTGCGCGCCGCGGCTTCGATCAGCTTGGCGTCGTCAGTGGGCTCGGGCAGAGTGAGCTGGCGGCTGATCTTGCTAAAGTCTGGCCAGCGGATCTTGATCGCCACTGTGCTGCACTGCAGCTCCAGCTTGCGCAATTGCCTGGCGATCGATTGGGCTTGCTCGGCGAGTATCTGCAAAAGCTCTACTTCATGGCTCGTGTCCTGCGCAAAAGTTTCTTCGTGGCTCACCGATTTGGTTTCGTGGCTGACGTGCACCGGGCTCTCGTCAATGCCCTGGGCACGGTAATGCAGTGCGCTGCCAGTTTGCCCAAGCAGGCGGATCAGCTCGTGCAGTGGGTAGCGCGCAATATCGCCCACGGTGCGCATACCTAGCGACGCCAGCCGCTCTGCTGTTTTGGGGCCGATGCCCCACAGCGCGTCACTTGGCAGGGGCGCGAGGAAGGCGGCCTCTTCGCCGTGCGGCACCACCTGGATGGCGTAAGGATAGACGCCGCTCTTGCCGTGGTTGGCCTTGCCTACGTTGGTGGCCACCTTCGCTACCAGCTTGTTGCTCGCCACGCCGAGGGAGGAGGGCAGGTGCAGGTGATCGCGAATTTGGGTTTGCAGTTGCTTTGCGTACATGATGCCGGGTTGCGGCAGGTGCGAGATGTCGATAAAGGCTTCATCGATGGAGATGGGTTGTACGAGATCCGAGTAGCTGCCTAATAGCTCCATCACTTTGCGCGATAGGTCTACATAATCACGGAAGTGATGGCGCACCACGATCAGATCGGGGCACAGGCGCAGCGCACGCGCCATCGGCATGGCCGAGTGCACACCGTAGCGCCGCGCCGCATACGAACACGAAGCCACCACGCCGCGACCCTCGGGGCTTCCGCCCACCGCGAACGGTTTGCCGCGCAGACTCGGGTCACGCAGCTCTTCAACCGCACAGAAGAACGCATCCAGATCTAGATGGATGATGGTGCGCGGGTTGGCAGGTGTCTCAGCGTGCATAAGCTATATGCGTATAGCCACAAGCGCAAGATTAGATCGCGCCGCTGGTCTTCAATTCTTCGAGGGCTGCGTCGGCCAGGCCAAGCTCGCCGCTCAGGATCTCGTGCGTGTGCTCACCCAGCGCGGGCGGGGGATAGCGCAGCTGCATGGGGCTGGTAGGCACCTTGATGGGCGAGGCGAGCATGTCAATGGCCTCGCCGTTGCTCAGCTGGCCGTGCAACACCATCTCGCGCGCCAGCACCTGCGGGTCAGTAAATACCTGGTCTACGGTGTTGATCGGGCCAGCGGGTACGCCGGCCTGCTCGCAGGCGGCCAGCCACTCGGCCACGGTGCGGGTGGCGAATAGCACATCCAACAGGGGAATGAGCGCCTCGCGGTTCTCGACGCGCTTGGGGTTGCTGGCAAAGCGCGGGTCCTCGGCCAGGTCCGGGCGGCCTGCCGCGGCGCAGAACTTGCTCCACTGCTCATCGTTGCCACTGGCGAAGGCGAAGTACCCATCGCTGGCTTTGAAAGACTGGTAGGGCACGATGTTAGGGTGCCCGTTGCCATAGCGCTTAGGCGGTTGGCCGGAGATGAGATAGTTGCTGGCGACGTAAGACAGCGTACCGACCTGCGCATCGAACAGCGAAATGTCGATGCGCTGCCCGGTTTTCTGGCGTTCACGTGCGAAAAGCGCGGCAGTGATCGCGTTACACGCATACATGCCAGACAGCAGGTCGGCGATGGCCAAGCCGACACGCACCGGCTCGCCGTCTGCTGGGCCTGTGATACTCATCAAGCCGCCGCGCGCCTGGGCGATGAAGTCGTAACCCGGCTTGTGGCTGTCTGGGCCGCTGTAGCCGTAGCCGCTGATCGTGCAGTAGATCAGGGCAGGCCGCAGGGTTTGCAACTCTTCGTAGCTCAGCCCCATGCGCTCCAGCGTGCCCGGTTTGAAGTTCTCCACCAGCACGTCGCTCCGGGCGATGAGCTGGCGCAGAATGTCCAGCCCAGCCGGGCTCTTGAGGTTCAGGGTCATGCTGCGCTTATTGCGGTTGGCGGAGATGAAATAGGCCGACATGCCGCCTTGGGTGAACGGGGGGCCCCATTGGCGGGTATCGTCGCCTTTGCCGGGCGCCTCCACCTTGATGACATCCGCACCCATATCACCCAGCAGCATCGTGCAATAGGGGCCAGCCAGGACGCGGGTGAGGTCTAGTACCTGGATTCCATGCAGTAGGCCAGTATTTGTGGTGGTCATAACCCTATTATAGGTCAAATATTCTATAAACTTTGTGCGTAGCTTTTGGATATTTTGCGGGTTGTAAACTTTCAGTATGTTGTACATCTTTATTAAAGAGGAGGTGCTTGGGGGCCTGTTACATACTATGATCGTTCCCAGTTATTTTCGCTTTTATTCACTATCTATGAGGAGAGTATATGGCTGCTAATCAGCGCATGGGCTATCTGCCTAACGAGACCCCGCCCGTGGGTCAGCTTATTCTTTTGGGCTTCCAGCACGTTCTCACCATGTTCCCGGCCACCGTTTTGGTGGCTGCTTTGTGTGGCTTCCACGTCAACACCGTGCTGTTCGCCTCGGGCGTTTCCACCATTGTGGCGCTCATTCTGTCCAAGATGGGCATCGGCAAGTTCATCCCCCTGTACTACGGCTCGAGCTTCAGCTACATTGCGGCTTACGTTGCCGTGGTCACCGCTATGACCGGCGCAGCGCCGGCCTTTGGTGTGCCCGCTCCGGATAACGTCATCAGCACCATGCAGGCCGGCATCATCGTGACCGGTTTGCTCAACATCGTGTTGGGTTTCATCATCCGCGCAGTAGGCAAGAGCGCACTGGATAAGGTGCTGCCCCCGGTGGTGACTGGCTCTGTGGCTGCCATCATCGGTTTCGGTCTGGCTTTTGCCGCTCTGGGCATGGCTGGCGCTAACTGGGCGGTTTCCCTTGGTACGCTGCTGATCACCATCCTGTTCTCGGTGTACCTGCAGAACCGTGGTTTCCTGGGCATGCTGCCTGTGCTGCTCGGCGCGCTGGGCGGCTTCGTGCTGTCCGCCGTGCTAGATGCTGGCTCGGTGAGCTTTGCCGGTGTGGCTGCTGCCCCGCTTTTCCAGATGCCGCACTTCACCTTCCCCGCCTTTGGTGGCGCCTTCGTGGCCACTGCGGTGTTCAGCATCGCCATCATGGCGATCGCCACGATCCCCGAATCCACGGCGCACCTGTACCAGATCAGCCTCTATGTCGATCGCTTCGCTGAGGAGCGCCGCGCCAAGAAGTATGAGCTGGACAAGCACGTTGGCTTCAACCTGATCCTGGATGGTGTGGGCGACTTCACCAACGGTTTGCTCGGTGCCACGGCTGGCACCAACTACGGCGAGAACAACTCGCTGATGGCGATCACTCGCAACTACTCCGGCCCGGCCTTGATCGCGGCTGGCGCCATCTCCATCCTGCTGGCCTTTGTCGGCAAGCTGGCTGCGTTGGTGAGCGCTGTGCCCCTGGCGGTCAGCGGTGGTTTGGCCATCTACCTGTTCGGTGTGATCGGTATGCAGGGCATCGCCCTGATGCAGGAGCACAAGGTGAGCATGTTCGACCCGCGCAACCTGGCCGTTGGCGCCACCATCATGGTGGTGGGCATCGGTGGCAACATCGGTTACGAGGGCGGCTTCCTGCCCATCCCGTTCCTGCAGGGCATCTTCCCCAGCGGTTTGCCCGCCATCGCCACCGCGGCGGTGCTCGGCATCCTGCTCAACGCTGTGTTCCTGATCTTTGCCCCTGAGGGCGAGAGCAAGGCCGCCGCTGGCAAGTCGACTGCGGTGAAGAAAGCAGCTGGCAAGAAGACGGCTACCAAGAAGGCTGCCAAGAAGACGGCTCGCCGCCGCTAAGCAGTAGTTTCAGAAGAACCAAAAAGAGCAGCGCAATGCGCTGCTCTTTTTTTTTTTTTGCGGGTATCTTCCACAGATAAACACGGATAGAGCAATATTTTTTTACCGCAAATGAACGCAGATGAACACAGATAAAACCTACTATAAACAAAAAACGTAGCCCGTTTGTCTTTGCGAGGCTGGCGTAGCCAGCCGAAGCAATCCCCAGGTGTATTTGCGCTATGGCTCGGAGATTGCTTCGTCGGCGCAGCTTCGCTGCGCACTCCTCGCAAAGACGATTGAGCAGTGGATCTATCTGCTATGGACACAGATAAAAACTAAATAGGGGCCAAGCTGCAAAAGCAAAGCGCAGCCTGTTTGTCTTTGCGAGGGCGGTGTAGCCGCACGAAGCAATCCCCAAGCCTTTTATCTGCGGATGAACACGAATAAAACGGCTGGTCGTCATTCCGCCCTCGTTGCACCCGGGCCGCAAAGGCGATGGAGCAGTGGACCTATCAATGTTTCTATCTGTGTTTATCGGTGGATAGACATCTGTGTTCATCTGTGGTCTCTTAGCCCAGCTCGCGTTGCAAAAACTCCCCAAAACTCCCAGGTGCGCGGCCTAGCAAACCAGCCAGCATAAAGCTGCTGGCGGTGAAGCTGTGCGCGTCGTAGTAAGTGAACATAGCAGCCAAGGTATCCCGTGCGTACGCGGGCAGCCGGGTATTGGCTGCCTTCCACTCCGCCAGTGGCTGCTGGACTGCAGCCACTGGGCGGCCGATGTGCGCGGCTACTTGCCCGGCTATCTCGGCCGAGCTCAGCGTTTCTGGCCCGGCTAGCGCGTAGACCCCGCCGCGGTGGCCAGGCTCCAGCAGGACACGGGCGGCCACCGCGGCCACATCGTCCAGGTCCACTGGGGAGAATTGCGCTTGGGGGGAATAAGGCACGCGGTATTCGCCGCGCTCACGCATGGCATCCAGATAGGGCAGGATATTTTGCATATAGCTGGCGGGCTGCAGGATCGTGAATTCCAGCCCAGATTGGATCAGGGCTTCTTCTACGCGCAGCTTTTGCCAATGGTGCGGCATAGCCTCGATCTGCGGAAACAGCACCGAGTGATATACGAAGCGCCGCACGCCAGCCGCCTTGGCCGCTGTGATCCATGCTGCCCCTAGCTCAGCCTCGTTGGGAAACATGTTAGGCGCAATGAAGTACACCGCCTCCGCGCCGGCTAAGGCAGCCGCCATCGCCGCCGCGTCAGCCATGTTGCCTTGCAGCACTTCGTCAGCAGGCAGCGGTTGCTCGCGGCGCACCAGCGCTCGCGTCGCCGCGCCTTCTGCCTGCAGAGCGGCCAGCACCGCACGGCCGGTCTTGCCGCTGGCTCCTGTCACCAAGATCATGCTGCCTCTTGCAACACGGCGACAAAGCCCGCCAGCGCATCGGCCCCGGAGGTGTGCCCGGTGGGCAGTATGCGCATGACCGCGGCTTGCAGGGCGGCTGGGTCTTGGGCGGTGATAGCATCCACAAGCTGGTGCCAGGGTGCGGCGGCTTCGCCGCGGCTGCCCGCCGCCAGCCAGGCGGCGGAGAGGGCATGTGTGCGCTCGCTGGCTACGTTGGCCATTAGGGCCGCAAGCTCGCCAGCGGCAGCCGCGGATCGCGTGGCCCACAGGCCGTACATGGCACCCAACAGCAGGTCGTCCCCGGCGGGGGTGAGGCCGGGACCGACCCCGGCCAGCTTGCGGGCGGCCTCCTGCACACGGTCGGCATCCTGGGTGGTGATACCATCCAGCAGCAGGGGGATATTTTGCTCGGCCAGCTGCTGGATGCGCGCGGGCAGGACCGAGGCACCCGCAGCGGCCAGCACCAGACGTGCCAGGCTATCCGCGGGCGCGTGAGCGGCCAATAGGGCGCTGATATCTCCAGCTGCGTGCTGCATCAATGCTGGCGCCGCCTGTAAGCTGGCCCAGTCGGGCACAGGCTGCCAGGCGGAGGCTTCTTCTGCATCGATCAGCCAATCATCTAACCACAACCCGTTCTCAAACACCAGCAGGCGCGAAGTGGCCTGCGTGCCGGTCGGAAACTCTTCGAGCACGAGTGAGAAGGGGCCATCGCCGATGCGTGCATCCACCAGAGAGAGGATGTGTGCGTCCTGGTTGATCAAGTTCACCACAGCTTCAAAAGCATACAGCACGCGGGCTTCCTGCGTGCTGCTTAACCAGTGCTGTGCTGCGGGCGCAATCGAGAGCGCTCGCAGACGGCGGTCTGGGCTCATTGTTGGATGAGCGCTCCGTGGCTGACCACGTGCACGGGGGCGCGGTGATAGCGCAGCGCCTCACGCACATTGGGCACATCCAGCACCACCAGGTTTGCAGGCGCGCCCACCTTGAGTTCAAAGTCTTGCAGGCCGATGGCTTTGGCCGCCTCAGTGGTGACCAGACTATAGAGTGTGTCCATCTCTGCGCGCGAGGTCATCCACAGCAAGTGGGATGCCAGGAAGGCGACCTCGAGCATGTTGTTGTGGCCGTAAGGATAGTATGCATCGGAAATGTCATCCTGCCCGATGCACACATAGGCGCCTTCTTCCAGCAGCTCACGCACGCGGGCGTGCAGCGGGCCGGTTTGCGGGTCGCTCACCACGTACATGCGCGCCTGCTTGAGCAGGGCGATCACCTTTTGCAAATAGGGTACGGGATACAACGCCATGGCACGCGCATGGTGCGCCAACACGCGGCCTTGCCAGCCTTGCTTGATGGCGGCCAGCGCCATCATCTCCAGCGTGCGCAGGCCCGCGTCGCCAGCATCGTCCACCAGCATGGAGACAGGCTTGTCGAACTCTTTGGCGATGGCGAACATGGCGTCCACATGCTGCTGTGCATCCGCATCGGTGAACTCGATCCAGGGGATACCGCCGACAACATCAGCGCCCATCCTCATCGCCTCGCGGATGAGCTCTTCGGTGCCAGGCTCACGGCCCACGCCGTCTTGAGGGAAGGCCACGATCTGCACATCTACAATGCCTTTGAACTCTTCGCGCGCTTTGATTAGTGCCTGCACGCCGATGAGCTTGGCCTTGCTATCCACATCGGCAAAGGCACGGATGTGCGTATTGCCATTCTTGGCGGCCAGCGTCAGCGCCTTCCTCACATTCGGCAAGACCCAGCTTTCGTCGTACTCGGCTTTGACACGGCTGGCCAGCTCAATGGCGTTCATCGCTTTGCCCATGCCGGCTCCCTGGTAACTCTGCAGGGCCAGCTCGTCCATGCGGTCCAGCGTGTACACCTTGTCGAGATGCAAATGAGCATTGACGAAGGACTCGGTCACCAGGTTGCCGCCAGCATCCAGCTCTGTATCTACGCTGCCCTTGATCACATTGTCGATGGCAGCAATACGCCCGTCTTGGATCAAGATCGAGACGGTTTCGCCAGCTGGCTTGTTGCGTAGTTGTGCATTGGTGATGAGAATGGATGGGGGCATGGCGTTACCTCGTTGGATGTCTATTATTGAACGGCACGAACGGTCTTGGCAAACTGGGCTATGTGTCTTTTTTCGTGGGAGGCCAGGCTGTGTATGAAGTAGTGCACGTTGAGCTCGCGCACGAGTGTGGCTGTCAATACGGTTGCGCCATGTTGCCATTGGGCCGGCTTCAGCGCGGCTAGTTTTTTCAGCAAGCGCTTGCGTTGCAGCTTGAAAGCAGCAAAAGAGTCAGCAAATGTCTGGGTGTTGTAATCTGTGCTCAGTATCCATGTGCGCGGGCTGACGTAGCGAATGGTGGGGTGTTTCTCTTCCAACATGCGCGCCACAATGCCTTCCCAAACATCGGCACATGCGCGCAGATGGCCGAGAATTTCCACACAAGACCATTGGCCGGGTTGTTCTGGCTGGCGTAACTGGCGTTCGTTCAGGCCGGCAGTGAGCTCAGTAATTTTCCCGGGCAGCTCACTCAACAGTGCAACCGCCGCGGCAGGTGGCATGAGCTCTTTTGCCACAGCTTACCCGGGCGCCGTATCCGCGTCGTGTTCTTGCCCCAGTTGCCACAGACGCAGCGGGCTGAGCGGAATCTCGCGGATTTCAAAGCCGGGCATGTTCAGCGCATCTTCCAACGCCTGCGCTACCAGCGGGCCAACTGGAATCGCTCCGGCTTCACCTGCGCCCTTCACTCCCATCGGGTTGAGCGGCGATGGGGTGGTGGTGTGGTCGGTGTCCATGCGCGGCACATCTTGCGCGGCCGGGAGCAAATAATCCATGAACGAAGCGTTGAGAATCTGGCCCATGTCATCAAAGACGAGCTGCTCGTAGAAGGCATTGCCCAGGCCCTGAGCCACGCCGCCATGGATTTGTCCGTCAAGAATGAGCGGGTTGATCACCTCACCACAGTCGTGCACCACGGCATATTTCTGGATATCGATCATCATCGTGTCGGGGTCAACCTCCACGATCATGGCGTGCACACCGTAGGCGGTTGTGCCCATCTCGGGGCCGAAGTAGTCGGTAGCTTCCAGGCCGGGCTCCGTACCGGGCTTGACCGCGCCTCTCATAGGATTCGCCTTCTGCGCAAGCACGCCGAGCGGGATAGCGGTTTCAGGAGCGCCAAGGATCTGCACTTTGCCATCCACCAGCTCCAGTTTGTCAGCGGTCACTTCACCTTCGTATTCTTCGATGGCTTTGGCAATAATCTTCTCGCGCACACGCTTGGCGGCAGCGTGGATGGCATTGCCCGCCACCACCGCACCGCGGCTGGCGAAAGTGCCCACGCCCCAATGGAACTGGTCCGTGTCGCCGGTCACCAGGTCGATCTGGTTCACGGGTACCCCAAGCTGCTCGGCCACGATCTGCGCGTAGCTGGTGTAGTGGCCCTGGCCCTGCGTGCCGATGCCGGTGGCCACGCTGACGCGGCCATTAGCCTGCACCTGGATGCGTGCGCCTTCATAGGGGCCGATGCCCGTGCCTTCCACATAGCACACGATGCCCAGGCCTAGCTTCTTGCCAGCCTTCTCCGCGGCGGGTTTGAGCTCGCTGTAAAACTTGTCGTACTCAATCATCTTGAGCGCTTTGTCCAGCACGGGCTCATAGTTGCCGCTGTCGTAGGTCAGCTCGCTGAAGTCCTGGTAAACGATTTCGTGCTTGACGGGAAACTCATCAGGCGGGATGAGGTTCTTGCGGCGGATGGCCACTTTGTCCATGCCCAGCTCTTTGGCGGCCGCGTCCAGCAGGCGCTCCATTACGAAGACACCGTGTTGGCGGCCGGCGCCGCGGTAAGGGCTGACGATGGGCTTGTTGGTGAAGACCGCGGTGAATTCGCTGTAATAGTCCGGCACTTTGTACATGTTAAGCAGCGTGCACTGCGTGTTGATCGGCACGGTCAGGCCGTAGGGATCGTAGGCGCCATTGTCGTGCCAGAACACATCCTTTACACCCACGATGGTGCCGTCTTTCATGATGGCGAGTTCGGCCTCGTGGTGCTGGCCGCGCTCTTGCGTGGTGGAGTAGAAATTTTCGGCGCGGTCTTCGATCCATTTGACCGGAATGTTGAGCTGCATACTGATCCAGGGGAGCAGCATCTCCTCTGGATAGAACATCAGGATCTTCGGCCCAAAGCCTCCGCCGATGAAGGGGGCGATGAGGCGCACTTGGTGCTCCGAGAGACCCAGCATGCCGGCGATACCGTTGCGGATGATGACGGGGGCCTGTGTGGTATCCCACATGGTGAGCTTGCCAGCTTTGGCATCCCAAGCGGCCACGATACCGCGGTTCTCCATGGCGGCGGCGGTGCCGCGGTCGTAGAAGAATTCACGCTTGATGATGAGGTCTGCCTTGGCTTTGGCTTTCTCGTAATTGCCTTTTTCCTGCACTACATGGGCGGCAATGTTGTTTTCTAAGTCGTCATGGATGAGCGCGGCGCCATCGGCCAGCGCCTTCAGCGGGTCGATGTGCACCGGTAATGCTTCGTAATCCACCAGCACCAGCCCGGCGGCATCTTCGGCGATGTAGCGCGTCTCGGCCACGATGCACACGATGACTTCGCCGACATGGCGCACCTTGTCCTTGGCCAGGATGGGGTGCAGGCGTTCGTTGAGATAAGCGTTCTTGATCGGCGGCAGGCCAACGTTAAGTACACCGGTGCGCCAGAAACTGCCCAGGTCTTCGGCCGTGTACACGGCGATGACGCCGGGCAAAGCGCGCGCCGCGCTCGCATCAATGGATTTGATGCGAGCGTGCGCGTAGGGGCTGCGCACGAAGGCGATGTGCGCCATGCCTGGCAGGTCTACATCATCAACGAAGAGCGCCCGCCCAGTGAGTAGGCGGGGATCCTCGTTGCGTTTTATGCGTTGGCCGAAGTACCGCGTGGTCATACTATTCTTGCGTGAAGGCTACTGCACGGCAGAAGGCGGCCTCGCCACCCTGGAACTTCCACGGGAAGGCGCCCAGGATCAAGCGCTTGTTGTGCAGCGCCGGGTTGCCAATTTCGCCGCCCAGGTTCTCAACGTGGAAGCAGTCATGCGGGAACAGCGCATTGTGAGTGAGTTGGTAGGCCTCAGCGGGGAACATTTCGTCCACCTTCTCAGAGCCGCCCAGCTTCTTCTCCACGATCTTGCGTACCTTGGCCCAATGCTCCAAACCGCCCTTGCCGAGGAAGCGGCCGATGGGCAGGTTCATAGGGTGGTCGGTGGAGATCATGTCCACGCCCCACAGGTGGATCTTCTTGTCCAGCAGCCATTCGCAGATGCTGTGGTGCGGGCCGGGGTGACGCTGGATGTAGCGCTCCTCGTCGCCTTCAGGGCTGAAGAAAGAATACTTGTGCCAGCCGGTGTGGATAAAGAGAATGTCGCCATTCTTTACTTCGGCGGTCTTCTCGATCATTTCCGGCGTGAACACATCCAAGTCGTCCAGTTGGCTGCTCAGGTCGACAATCACGCCTTCACCATACAGCCAGTCCAGCGGCAGTTGGTCGATGGTCTTGCCGTTGGTCACAAAGTGACGCGGTGCATCCAGGTGCGTGCCCATGTGATTGCTGGTCATGATGTACTGCGCGTTCACACCGTGTTCGGCTTTGCGCTTGATGTACTTGACCTCAAACGGGGGGTAGAAGGGCCAGAACGAGGCGTCTTGGTTTAGGGGTTGGGACAGGTCGTGGATCTTCATAACACTCCTTGGTTTTTTTTAGCTGTCTGATAGTCACTTAGTCATCTGGTCAATTGGTCTGTTGGTCGACCAACAGACCAATTGACCAGATGACGTACTCTCTTTCAAAGTTTATAGCGTTCCGCGTACGCCACCAGCGCATCCTCAAAGATCTTCATCGGCGGGCGCACCAGTCCAGCGCCTACCTGGCCCACGCCTGCTTCGCGGTGGGCGATGCCAGTGTTGACGCGCGGCGTGATACCGAGCTCGACCACTTTACGGATGTCGATGCCGGTGGGAGTGCCGCGGAATTCCAGCTGCGGAATGGTGAAGTGACTGTGCTCGGCGATGGTGATCTCGTACATCTCCAGCGTGGCGTTGAGCGCATCCTGAGGCGTGCCGCTCACGAAGGTGACGATGGCCGGGGCCGCCGCCATAGCGAAGGCGCCGATGCCGGCCGTCTCGGTGATGGTGCTGTCGCCGATGTCCGGGTTGGCGTCCTTACTGGTGAAACTGGGGAAGTACAAACCATCCGGCACCTCGGCAGGGGCGGTGAACCACTGGTCGCCCAGGCCGCTGACACGCATGCCGAAGTCTGTGCCGTTGCGCGCCATTGTGGTCACCATGGTACTGCCCTCGATCCCGTGCGCACTGGCCGACATAGCCTTGCACGCCGCCATGACGGGGTTGAGCACGCTGAGCGCATTGTCACCCAGCGCCTTGAGCACCTCAGACTCCATGTCGTTGTCGGCGGCCACTTTGGCGATCCACGGGGCGAGCTTGGCGGTGTAGATGATCGAGCCGGCCTTGTTGCGGTTGTGGCCCTCGTCGCCCATGTGCAGACTCTCGGAGAGCAGGGCGCGGATATCGATGCCGCCGCTGGCCTCGATGGCCTTGGCGAGCAGCGGCCCCATGCTATCGTTCATCCAGCGCAGCTTGGCGATCACTTCTTCGCTGAACGCGCCATAGCGCAGTACCTTGCCATAGCCTTCGTTGAGGTTGGAGTAGGCCTTATTGCCATGCGTCTCGTTCTCGAGAATGTAGACCATCATCGAGGATGAAGTCACGCCGGCCATCGGGCCAACCGTGTCATGGTGGTGGCAGGGGGCGAACTCGATCTCGCCTTTTTCTACCAACGCTACGGCCTCTTGTTCGTTCTTGGCCAGGCCTTCGAAGAGGAGTGCACCGATGACCGCGCCGCGTAACGGGCCAGACATGCGCGCCCACTCGATCGGCGGGCCGGCATGCAGCAGCAGGTTCGGCTTCATGTCCGGGATCACATCCTTGGCCAGCGCAACGCCTTTAAGGATTGGGCGCGCCTCCATCATGCGGGAGACGGCGGTTTGGTTGGCTTTTGTTATATCTATCATTTGCACTCCAATTCAGTGAGCAGTGATGTGTGAACAGTGAACAGGCTAGCAAGCTATGTACTGCTCACTGTTCACTACTCACTTCTCACTAGATTACTTACCTTTCATCTTCTCCAAAATACTGGCCAGCGCTTCATTGCCACCCGCAGGCGGGCGCCAATCCACTTGCACCGCGTCGGCTCCTTGTGCCTTCAGGCTGTCAAAGAAGCTCTCTACGCCCACGTTGATGGCGGCCAGCGGCTCGCTGAATGGCCGCAGGGCTTTGCCCGCGGCGCTGGGTGCTGCGGCCAAGCGGGCGGCAATGTAGTCCACCGCCATCGTTGTTTCGCGGAAGATGCGCGCGCCTGCCGCTTCCAGCTTGGCGATCTGCTCATCGGTGTTCTGGGGGTCTTCGTCTGTACCCACCACCAGCGCTACAAACTCAATGTCTGGACGTGCCTTGCGATGGCTTGCAATGGCCGCGGCCAGCTCGCCAGCCGGGTCGGCATGCGAGCCTTCGCCCAGCACTACGTCCAGCAACACCAAGCCAGTTTCGGAGTCTTCGACTTCCTGCTTGAGGCGGCGCAGGCGCAGGTTGTTTTCCATCATCGGGTGCAGACGGCCCACGGTGAAGACATCTTCGCCCAAGTCGATGATGGTGTGTGCCTGACTGTGCAGCGGGTCAGCCATTTTCTGTGAGCTGCGTATAGCCACATTCGAATATATAGGGTGCAGGAAATTCTGCAGCCCGTTAAGCGCCTCGTAGGCCAAGGTGCCGCCGGAGAACAGGCCGCGCAGATAATCACCGCGCCGCTCAATTGTGGGCGGGGAGATGGCGCCGTTGCTCAGCCCTACGGCAATGCGTGCCGCTGAGTCGAGCCCGTTCGAGAAATGCACATTGCCGATCTGCTCGGCCGGCGCTGCAAAGCCGATGAAGCACACCACCACCGGCTTACCCGCCGTCTGCGCTTCGCTCAACAGGTGGGCGGCAGTAGCCTCGTCGGGCGGCTTGGAGATGAGCACGATGACCTGCGTACTCTCGTCGGCGGCCAGGTAGCGCAGGCCTTGCAGCATGCTGGCCGCGCCAACCTCAGCCTTGAGATCGCGCCCGCCCGTGCCGATGGCTTGCGACACGCCGCCGCCATAATTGTGGATGCCCACCGTCACGGCTTGCAAACCGGTGCCGGAGGCGCCCACCAGGCCGATTGGCCCGCGGCGCACGCGGTTGGCGAAGCCGAGGCCAACACCGTTGATGATGGCGGTGCCACAATCTGGCCCCATCACCAGCAGGCCGAGCTCGGCGCCGCGTTGCTTGAGGGCAATCTCGTCTTCAAGCTCAACGTTATCGCTATACAGGAACACATGCTTGCCATTGTCCAGCGCCTCGTGTGCCACCTTGGCGGCGTAGCGGCCCGGCACGGAGATCAGCACCCACTCGGCGGCAGGCAGGTTCTTGACCCCCGCCGCCAGGCTACGCGGGCGGAAAGCTTGGTTCCCGCCGCCGCTGCTGCGCTGCTTAAGCAGCTCGTCTACCTGCGCCAGTGCATCGCTAGCTTCGCCTTCGCTGCCAGCACGCACCACAATCAGCAAATCCTCTGGGCGGGCCGCTTTGCCTGCCGCTTCGAGCAAGTCGCTATCGGCCAACAATTCAAGATTGGCGGGCGTGGCCATCACTACACCGGCGTCTTCCACGCCGGGCAGGGCGGCCAGCTTGCGCTGCAATTGCATCAGCACCACCGAGTCGTAATATACGCCGGGGCGCACTTCACTTTTGGTTACGCTCATCTCACTTGCTCTCTGCCAGGGCGGCTTCGATGTCTTCGCCCCAGGCCAGCAGTTGCTCGTCTTGCCCATAGGCAGCGATCAGCTGGGTGCCCAAGGGCAAGCCAGCCGTGTTCCAGCCGGTGGGCAGACCCAGGGCAGGCATGCCAGCCTGCGTCCAGGGCAGGTTCATCACCGGGTCCCCGGTGCGCGCCAGGCCCGCGGGCGCCGCATCCACAGCCGACGGCGCAAGCCACAACTGGAAGCCGTGAATGTTCATCAATGAACCCAGGTCGTGGCGCAGCCCGCGGGCAGCCTCCAGCGCGTCGTCCAGTTCAGCGGCGCGGATGGCAAGGCCCTCGCGAACCAGCTCTGCCAGCTTGGGGCTGTAGAGATGCGAATAGCGTGCATACCAGCGTGCGTGTGTCTGCGCCGCTTCGGCCGCCAGGATACGGCCGTGGCGTTGCACGATGCTGGCAAATTCATTCAAGGCGCGCACACGTTTGACGTGATAGCCTGTCTGGCGCAAACGCTCGGTTACGTTATCCAGATGCTCCAGCATGTCTTTGGAGGCATGCGCCAGGTACTCACCATCAGGGATGGCGATGCTGGGCTTCTCAGCCAGGCTGGCCGATATGTACTCGTTGAGCAACACCCTGGCGGTCTCATGCACCAGCTCAACGTTCTGAGCGAAGATGCCCACATGATCCAGCGAGCGTGCCAGCGGGATCACGCCTTCGGCCGAGATGCGGCCGTGGCTGGGCTTGTAGCCCACCACGCCGCAGAACGAGGCGGGGCGGATCACCGAGCCAATCGTCTGTGTGCCCAGCGCCACATCCACCAGCCCAGCGGCTACTGCCGCGGCCGAGCCGCTGCTGCTGCCGCCCGGCGTGTGGTCTGGGTTGTGCGGGTTACGTGTTGGCCCAGGGGTGAAGTAGGCAAACTCAGTAGTAACCGTCTTGCCCGCTACCAGCGCTCCAGCACGTTTCAACGCGCTGACCGCCGCCGCTTCCTTGCCCTGCAAAGCGCGCGGTGGCAAGTGGCTGCCCGCACGCGTCTCAAAACCATCTACATGAAAAATATCTTTGGCACCCAGTAGCAGGCCGAACAGGGGTGGACGTTTTTCGGGGTTAGCGTACTTATTGGCAAGGCGGCGCGCTTCGTTGCGCAGGCGTTTGAAGCGGTTCTCTTCACTGACGAAGGCGTGCACACGCGGCTCGCGGCTGGCGAACAGCTGCTCAAATTTATCCAAGCGTGTGCTCAGCTGCGCGTTGACGGCTTGCGGCGATACTTTTGTCTTTGCCATTACTCCGCCACTTCGTTGAGCTTCTTCGCCGCCAGCAGCGTGGCATCCACAATGTGCTGGTAACCAGTGCAACGACACAAATTGCCGGAGATGGCCTCGCGCACTTCAGCTTCGTTGGGGTTCTTGTTCTCTTCGAGGAATGGCACTAGCGTCATCAAGATGCCAGGCGTGCAGAAGCCGCACTGCAGGCCATGCGCTTCCCAGAAAGCGTTCTGGATGGGGTGCATGTTGTCTTCGCTCTGAGCCAGGCCTTCCACGGTGGTGAGCTCGTGCCCGTTGGCTTGCACAGCCAGCATGATGCAGCTACGCACCGGCTTGCCGTCAAACAGCACCGTGCATGCGCCGCACACGCCATGCTCGCAGCCCACGTGCGTGCCGGTCAGCCCGGCTTCGTGGCGAATGAAATCGGCCAGCAGCATACGCGGCTCGACCTGCTTCTCAATCGTCTTGCCATTGATCGTGACAGTAATCGGATAGCTGTTGCTCATGCCTTAGGCTACCTTTGCTCGCTGAGTGGCGGTGGCCAACGCACGCTCGGTCAGCACCGCAGAGAGATGGCGCTGATACTCCGGCGTGGCGTGCACGTTGCCAAAAGGGTGCATGTCTTCCTGGCTGGCAATGCGGCCGGCCTCTTTGAATGCGGCGGCCTCAGGCGCCTTGCCGATCAGGCTGGCTGCCGCGCTGGCCGCATCTACCGGCCCATCGCCCACGTTGAGGTACACCAACTTGGCCGCAGCGATCTTGTCGTTCGCATCCAGTTCTACGATGGCGGCCAATCCCGCCATGGCGTAATCGCCGTGGCGGCGCGCTACCTCAGTAAAGCAGTAGCCGGTGCGTGCCGTCTTGGTGGGGAAGGCGATCTCGGTCAGCAGTTCATCTGTCTGCAGAGCAGTGGCGAACAGGCCGGCGAAAAAGTCCTTGGCCTCAATCCAGCGCTCGCCTGCGCTACTTTGGGCGCGAAATCTGGCGCCTAGCGCCAGCGCCACCACGGGCAACTCGGAGGCCGGGTCGGCGTGCGCCAGGCTGCCTCCGATGGTGCCGCGGTTGCGAATTTGGGGATGGGCAATATTGGGAATGGCTTCATGCAGCAGGGGCACATGCTCAGCAATCAGCTTGTCTCGCTCGGCGCTGGATTGCAGCGTCATGCTGCCTATATGGACCGAGCCGTTGGGTTTGGTGATGTGGCGCAGCTCGGGGATATGGTTCAGATCGATCAGCAGGCTGGGTTGGGCCACGCGGAAATTCATGGCTGGGATCAGGCTCTGCCCGCCAGCCAGTGGCTTCCCATCGTCTCCGTGCTCGGCTTTGAGGGCAAGCGCCGCGTCCAGAGAGGTGGGTGCATGGTACTCAAACGGAGCCGGTTTCATGCGATCTGTTCACCATTCTCAAAAAAAGTTTGGATACGAGTGGAACTTTAATCGTACTACAAACTGCAAAACTTCTCTATCGTCACAGCCAGCCAGGTGCGTTTGTCCCTTGCTGTATTGCTCAATCTTTGTCATCATGGGCGCACCATGAGATCCGTAAGCATTGTCGCAATCGCCCAATTGCCGGTGGTGAAAGCCAACTCCGATTCGCTCAGCCATATGGCCGCCAGCGTCATCCGTGAGGCCATGCGCAACGCAGGGGTCACGCGCATCCAGGCTTTGTTTGTCGGCAATATGCTGGCTGATGAGCTGCAGAACCAGAAGCACCTAGGTGCGCTGTTCGCCGATGAGGCTGGCCTGCACGGCATCGAGGCGATGCGCGTGGGGGCCGCTACCGCGGGTGGCGCCGCTGCCCTGCGCGTCGCCTACCTGGCGGTGGCCAGCGGTGAGGTGGACGTGGCCGTGGCCATGGGCGCCGAGAAAATGAGCGACAGCAGCGCCGTACCTGCACTGGCCAAGGCGCTGGATGCGAAACTAGAAGTGCCCCTGGGCGCCAACATGATCAACCGCAACGCAGAGCTGATGCGTATGTACATGGAGCGCTATAAAGTGCCTAAGGGCGGCTTTACCAACTTCTCGCTCAATGCTCATAAGAACGCCAAGACCAATCCCTATGCCATGTTCCGTAAGCCGGTATCCGTGGCCACGGTGCGCAACTCTCGCATGATCTATGCCCCTCTGCGTCTGTACGACAGCGCCCCGATCTGTGATGGGGCGGCGGCTGTGGTGCTGGTGCCAACGGAGCAGGCCAGCGAGTACGGCCAGCACTCGGTGCGCATTCTGGGGTCTGCCATGGCTACCGATTACTTCCGCATGGAGGATCGGCCCAGCCCGCTGCAACTGCGCGCTGCCCAGATCTCTGCCGAGAAGACCTACCGTATGGCGGGCCTGACGCGTGAAGACGTGAACGTGTTCGAAGTACATGATGCCTTCACCATCATGTCTGCTCTGCAACTGGAGGCGGCCGGCTTTGCTGCCGCCGGCCGCGGCTGGAAGCTTGCCCAGGAGAACGAGATCGGCCTCAAGGGCAAAATGCCCATCACCACCTTTGGTGGCCTGAAGGCGCGCGGCCACCCGGTTGGCGCCTCCGCGCTGTATCAAACCTGCGAGCTGTTCCTGCAGCTCACCGGCCAGGCGGGCAAGAACCAGGTGCGCAAAGCCAAGGTGGGCATGATGCAATCGATCGGTGGCGTGGCGTCAACGGTCGTGACGCATATTCTGGGTGGGGAATAGCAACTTCGGTGAACGGTGATCAGTAATCGGTAATCAGGTTTTCCTGTTCACTGATTACTGTTCACTAATCACTGCTCACTTCTGTACTCCCTAATAATCTCCCCCATTATCGAGAGCGCGATCTCCTCCGGCGTCTTGGCGTTGATCGCCAGCCCGATCGGCGCATGCAGCCGCTCCAGCTCCTGTTCGCTTAACCCGGCCGCCAGCAGCCGCTCGCGACGCTGCGCTTGCACGCGGCGGCTGCCGAGCGCGCCGACGTAAAACGCCGCGCTGCGTAGCGCCAGCATCAGCGCTGGCTCGTCGATCTTAGGGTCGTGGCTCAGGCACGCAACGGCCGTCGTCGCCGTCAGGCCGAGTTCTGCAAAAGCGGTCTGCGGCCACACGGGTACCAGCTTGTGTGCATGAGCAAAGCGCTCTTCGCTCATAAAGGCTTTGCGTGGGTCGATGATGATGGTGCGGAATTCCATCAGGTGCGCTATATTCACCAGCGCAGCCGTGACGTGTGATGCGCCAATGATCAGCAACGTAGGGGAGGCCGCCAGCGGGTTGTGGAACACTTCGCCCTCGGCTTGCGCAACCAGGTTGGCGATACGTGTGCTTTGTGTGGCTGGCCCCGTGCCGTTCTGGGCGATCAGCTCGCCGTTCTCATCGGCTAGCGTCTGGCTGCCCAGGGTTTTGCCCGAGATGACCGTGCTCAGCGTCATGCCCTCATCTGCCTCCAAGCGCGGCAGCAACTCGGCGAAGAGCGCCGGGTCCAGCGGCTGCACGAATACGTCGATCTCGCCGCCGCAGGCCAGGCCTACTTCCCAGGCAGTGTCGTCTTGCACGCCAAAGTGCAGCAGCTCGGGTTTGCCGGATTGGATGATCTGTTTGGATGCGGTGAGCACCGCGCCTTCAACGCAGCCGCCGCTCACGGAGCCTACCAGGCCGCCGCTCTCGCTCACCGCCATCACCGCGCCAGCTTGGCGCGGGGCCGAGCCCCAAGTGGAGATCACGGTGCACAACGCCACCCGCTCGCCCTTGGCAAGCCAGTGCTCAAGGTCCGGCAGAAGTTCGCGCACAGGTCTCTCCGTTTAGTTGGCTTCGATTTGCTTTTTAGCGCAGTCGAAGAATTCGCCGCTCAGCTTGTGGGTCACACTGCCCATCATGCGTGAGGCCAGTGCAGCAATGGTACCCAATACGCTGATGTCGGCGCTCCAGTCAAGCTTTGTGGTGCCGTCGCCTGCGTCGCTCAGCAGCATCGTCGCGGTAGCATCCACGGCGCTGCCTGGTGCGGCGCCGTGGGCTTTCAGTGTGGCCTTGTCCGGCGCGCTGATCTCGGTGAACTCGAGGTCGCCACTAAAGCGCACCTTGAGGTTCCCCAAGCCAACGGACACGGTACCCTTAAACTTTTTGCCTTCTTCGATCACCTCCAGGCTTTCCAGCCCGGGGGCGCACTTGGAAACAAACTCAGGGTTGGTGAGATAGTGGAACACCTTATCCTGCGGAGCAGCGATGATGGTGGAGCCGTTTACGTTCATGATAGGTAACTCCCTTGACAGAACTTTGAATGCGTATAGCCATATCCGCCAAAGGGCGGCAACAAACTAATTGTTTTCCTTAAGTAACTCAGCCACGCGGGGCGAGTGGGTGTACACGCCGCGGTATTTCTCAGGCAGCAGGGCAGCGATCTGCGCCATGATCTCATCTGTTTGCGCTTCCAGAAACTCGGCGCGGTTCTCTCGCGGCAGGGGAGGTAGTGTGAAGGGTTTGCCTACGCTCAACACTACTGGTGAACGCTTGTAGCGTTTAAGGTTCTCGCGCACAGCACGGTCTTCAGTGCCCCACAGCGCCACCGGGATCACTGGGGCGCCGCTCTTGGCCGCCAGGTAGGCGACGCCGGGCTTGGCCTGTTGCAGCGCTTCGGTTTTGCTGCGGGTGCCTTCCGGTGCGATGAACAAAATGCCGCCGCGGTCCAAACGGCGCAGTGTTTCTTTGAGCGTTCCAAAATCCGCCTCGAAGCGTTCCAGCCACAGCAGGTTGAGCGTCTTCACCAGCCAGCGGAAGAAGCCATACTTGCGGTACTTCTCAGCCACCACCATGATCAGGTCAGTGCGACTCACCATGCGGAAAGCATAGGCCGCGTCAAGCATGCCCAGGTGGTTAGCGGCCACGATTGCTTTGCCGCCTTCTTGCTGGTTGATGTTGTCTAGATTGTGAAGCTTGGTCGATGTCAGCAAACGCAGCCCCAACACGATGATGCTGCGCACAAAATGAAACTTGAGTGCTTTCACTAGCGGGCCGCTGTTTTCTTCTTGCTAGTGGCTTTGGGTGTGGCGCGCAACTTGACCGGTTCGGCTTGGCGCGAGGAGCGCAGGCGTAAATTCAGGAACTCCACAAAGATGGAGAAGCCCATCGCAAAGTAGATATAGCCCTTGGGGATGTGCTGGTGCAGGCCCTCAACGACCAACGAGAAGCCGATCAGGATCAGGAAGGACAGCGCCAGGATCTTGACCGTGGGGTGGCGCTGCACAAAGTCACTGATGTAGCCAACCGTGAGCGCCATCACGATCACAGCGATCACTACGGCAGTGACCATGATGTAGATCGAGTCGGCCAGGCCCACGGCCGTGATCACGGAATCGATCGAGAAAACAGCATCCAGCAGCAGGATCTGCACAACCACGCCAGAGAAGCTGACCTTGTTGCCGTTCTTGCTTTCCGCCGTGTGCTCCTCTTCGCCTTCCAGCTTGTCGTGAATTTCAAAGGTGCTCTTGGCAATGAGAAAGAGACCACCGACCAGCAGAATGAGATCGCGCCCAGAAATAGTAAAGCCCCACACGCTGAACAGTGGGGCCGTGAGGCCAACGATCCAATTGATCGACAGCAGCAGCGCGATACGCATGAACATCGCCAGGCCAAGGCCCATCCGTTCGGCGCGTAGTTGCTGCTCTTTGGGGAGTTTTGTAGCCAGAATTGTAATAAAGACGAGGTTGTCGATGCCCAGCACGATCTCCAGTGCGGTTAGTGTGAGCAGTGCGATCCAAGCTTCGGGGGTTGATAGCCATTCCATAGGGCGGAAATTATAGGCGAAAAGTATTACTTCATCCATGGCAAGATGCTGCCCAGCCACTGCAGCGGCTTGCTCAGTGGGGTAGCAGCAGATATACCGCCGAGACGGCCACCGTGGCCAGCACTACCCAGCGCACCCAAGCCGCGCCTTTGGTGGCGGCCATGCGTGCCGCCCACCAGGCGCCCAGCATGTTGCCTATGCCCAGTAGGATGCCAGCACCCCAGTCCACCTGGGCATTGTTGGCAAACACCAGCAACGAGCTCAGCGTGAACACGAGGATGATCAGCACCTTAACTGCATTGGCGCGCACCAGGTCATAGCCAACTGAGAGCACCAACGCCGCCAGCACAAAGATGCCCACGCCCACCTGGATGAAGCCGCCGTACATACCGATGAAGAATAGGCTCACGATGTCGCGCAGGGCCAGCGGGCCGCTGGGTAGGGTCAGCAGCTTACCCTGCAGCCAGCGCTCGGGGCGCAGCAACATCACCAGCAGCATGAGCACCATCACCGCGCCGATCACGCGCTGCATCATCTCCTCGTCCAGGTTGACGGCGATCTGCGCCCCCAGGACCGAGCCCACGATGCTGGGGATACTGAGCAGCAGGGCGCCACGCAGGTCCAGCGAGCCGCTGCGCTTGAAGGACGCCGTGGCAACAATGTTCTGCAGAATGACGCCCACCCGGTTGGTGCCATTGGCCACATTGGCTGGCAATCCAAAAAGGATGAGCGCAGGCAGGGTCAGCAGTGACCCGCTACCGGCCAGCGTGTTGATCACGCCGGCCAGCACACCAGCCAGCATCAGAAGTACATATTTGGCGGCTTCTTCCATCTAGCTTCCTTCTAGTAAGTAGGGGAGTTGTTGCTCTAAAGTACTTGCAATTGCGATTATACGACTCTACTGTCTATGTTTTTATGGCGGCAGGCATACACCTAAGCGCGCGGGTATTTTCTCCCGCTACCAAGTCATTCACTGTCATTCACTAAGTCGCAGCAGGGGGTTGACACGCAAGTGAAAGGTTAGTAATATTTAACTATGATTTCGATAAGTATAATTATCGCAAATAATGGTATACTCTGGCTAGGCTACCCAGGACGCTCAAAAAGCGAGGTTCGTACTGCTACAAAATGTGAATGGCCTGCAAACTTTGTTGCGTCTGCGCTCTGAATTCACAGCATAGCACCGCTTCGTTATGCATAATGGAGACTTATGGCTCGAACAATCACCATCCAGGACGCTGTAGACCGCTATCTCGATAGCGTCAAACTGGCCCGCTCAGAGAACACGGCTCTAACCTACAAGAAGTCCATGCAGGCCTTCCTGGGCTGTCTGGACGCCGAAGGAATCGCTGCCAGCAGCCCGCTCAGCGAGCTCAAGGAAGATGCAGTGACCCATTTCGCCGCCTATGCCAAGGACAAGGCCGCCGCCACCGAGCGCCTGTGGCTGCAGGCCACCGCTGGCTTTTACGAGTTCCTCGCTGCCGAGCAGCTGGCCGAGCCCAACCTGCCGCGTGTACGCATGCTGATTCGCCAGCGCGGCCGCCGGCCCGGACCCCGCCTGCCGCAGTTCCCGCGCGAAGATATAGAACGCATGCTCGACTATGCCGAGACGCTGGACCAGCTCCCCGCCGCAGACGAAACCGAGGCGCTGCGCAACAAGCGAGACAAAGCCTTCATCCTCACCCTAGGCGAGACCGGCCTGCGTGTGCATGAGGCCTGCAACCTGCGCCGTGGCGATCTGCAGACCCAGGAGAACAGAGCCATCGTGATCGGTAAAGGCAACCGGGAGGCCGTTGTGCGCTTCTCTACGCGGGCTATGCGCGCCATCCGCAGCTATCTCAAAGCCCGCAGCAGCCTGGACGGCGGCAGTGGCCGCCAGCTGGGCAGCCTGCCCCTCTTCGCCCGCCACGACAAAGGCGCCGGCGCCAAACAGGTCAAGCCCATGACGCCCAGCACAGGGCGCAACATCATTGCCCGCCATGTGGCGCTGGCGCTGGGCGCCGAGGCCGTCGGCACCATATCACCGCACAGCTTCCGTCACTACTTTGTCACCACGGTGCTGCGTGGCACTGGCGGCAACCTCAAAATGGCTCAGGAGCTGGCGCGTCACAAGAACATCCAAGTCACCCAACGCTACGCGCATTTAAGCGATGATGAGCTCGACCGCGGTTTCTATGATGTTTTTGAAGATGGGCGGGACTAATGAGACGACGACGCTTTGCTACCAGGCACTGTCGTTGAGCTCTCGTACTTCTTGCGTTTGGCTTTATACATTCTCATATCGGATGTGGTGAGCAGCTCCGTTGGCGAGGTTGTATCGTCTGGATACAAGCTCACGCCTGTACTCGCCCCGATGTGTATCATCTGTTGCTCGATCGTATAAGGCTCACTGAGCACGGCTTCGATGGCATTGGCCACCTGCTGAGCGTCACTATGGCCTACCAGATACTCCACGATCACAGCAAACTCATCACCCCCCAGCCTGGCCACCGCGTCGACGCCGCGTACTGTGGAGCCCAAGCGTTTCGCTACAGACTTCAGCACCTCGTCTCCCGTGTGGTGGCCATGGATGTCATTCACTTTCTTGAAGCCGTCCAAGTCGATAAAGATTATGCCCATCTTACGGTTGCTGCGCTTGGCACGCTCGATGGCGCGCGGCAAGATCTCGGAGAACATGGAGCGATTGTATAAGCCGGTCAACGCGTCTTGGGTAGCACGCTCATAGAGTGCAGTTTCGGCCGCTTTGCGGCCACGGATGTCGCGGCAGATAACCTGGTAGTGCATTGGTCGTCCTTGCTGGTCTGTGATCAGCCCTGCATTCAACTCAGCCACGACTTTGCTTCCATCTTTGTGTACAAACGTGCGCTCGTACATCAGCATCCGAGCGGCGCCGTCTGCATTGGCTTCAATACGCCGGTCAAGGTCTGCATGCTCATCAGGGGAGACGATCTCACGGTATGACTTACCCAGCAGTTCGTCCCGGTGATAGCCCAGCAGGATCAAACCAACATCATTCACGTCCACAATTCGCAGATCGAGATCGATAATGAAAACCATATCCCCGGTATGGTCAAACAAGCCTTTAAAGCGCGCCTCCGCCCTTCTGGATTCATTCAGTTGTTCAGCCAGACTTTTGCGCAGGTAGAAGCCGTTGGTAATGAAGTACGTTATTGTCGCAATGACTACATGAGCAATTAACAGCTCAATGATTCCACTGGTGCCCATCGTTTCCCCGAGCAGCAGAAACATCAGATAGTGAGGATTGATGAGCAGAAATGCTGCCGCACTGCCTGGGTTTGGCCCTAGCCAAAGGCCCCAAAAAATGCTGGGGATAAGCGCCAACACCAGGCTGATGGTGCCAACGTAGCGATGGGCGATGATCAACACTGGGAAGTACACAACCAACGGCAGCGCCGCGGTCACCCACTTGCGCGTCTTCCACCCCTGCTCGTCTCGGTCATTGAGCAAGGCGTCTAGATACGAGGTAACGCGCTCCCAGTTGGTCATTGAAAAGTTGTTTTTCCTTATTTATCGTAAAATGATTTTATCTTTTCTACAATAGGCTGATATGGCTATGCGCATTTTAATTGCGTGGGAGCATGCTTGATTACTACAGAGATCATTATTATCTTCGTCCTTATTCTCGTGAATGGTTACTTTGCCGCCTCCGAGTTGGCGCTGGTTACCGCTCGCAAGCACCGCTTGCAAGTGCTGCTCGACCAAGGCGAAGCCGCCGCGGCCGATGTGATCCATGTCAAGGAAAAGCCTGGTCACATTCTAGCCACTGTACAAGTCGGCATCAGCCTCATCGGTTCACTTGCCTCTGCTTACGGCGGCGCCTCAATCTCGCCCGTCCTGGCGGCCTGGTTCGCACACTTCGAATGGCTCAGGCCCTATGCCCCGCAGCTGTCCTTGTTGCTGCTTGTGCTGGCCATCACCTACCTCACACTTATCCTGGGCGAGCTGGTTCCCAAGCAGCTCGCTTTGCGCAACCCGGAGCGCATGGCCATCCGGCTATATCGCCCGCTCAGATGGGTCGAGAAGATCGCCTCGCCACTGGTGAAGCTGCTCTCCATCTCCGCAGATGCCATCCTGCGCCTGCTGCCGCGCGACGCGCGCACGCCAAGCACAAGTGCCGAAGAGATCGAGCAGCTCCTGCAACAAGGCACGGCCGAGGGCATCTTCCTGCGCAGTGAAGAAGCCTTCGTCAGCGGTGTATTCGACTATGGCGATCGCCAGGTACATGATGTGATGACCACGCGCACAGAGATCGCCGCGCTGGATGCAGAGATCACGCCCAAAGAGGCGCTCAACCAGGCCGCCCGCTCAGGTTTCTCCCGTTTCCCGATCTATGAATCCAGCCTCGATAACGTAATTGGCTATGCGCATATCAAGGACCTGATCTGGGCTGACCAGACCACCAGCCTGCGTGACATTGCGCGCCAGGTGATCCTGGTGCCAGAGAGCGCCACGCTGCCGGATGTCTATAAGCGCCTCACCACCGAACGTTCGCACATGGCCATCGTGCTCGATGAGCACGGCGGCACGGCGGGTCTGCTGACCCTGGAGGATGTGCTGGAAGTGATCGTGGGCGAGATCAACGACGAGTACCACATCAGCCGCGGCGATGTCAGCCCGCTGGGCAAGGGTGCCTGGCTGGTGGCAGGCGCCACCCCGGTGGACGAACTCAGCGAGGTGGTCGGGGTGGAGATCGAAGCCGATGCGGCCTACAACACCGCCGCCGGCTTAGTGCTCTCAGAGCTTGGCCACATCCCCCATGTTGGCGAAATGGTGCACTACAAAACGCTCAGCTTCACCGTGCGCCAGATGGATAACCTGCGCATCGATCAGCTGCTGGTTCAACGCACCAAACCAACTCAGCCATAACGCTAGGTTTTACATTCCCACTCGCTTGTCGCTGGCTTGACAAGTGTTAACAATCTCTTTATAGTTTACTAACACGCGTAACTAACACGCTTTAGCCCTTGACTAATAGCCCTTGACTAATAACAGAGTTACTAGCCTCGACGTTGCTCAAGCTGCGGGCGTTTCCCGGGCTACTGTTTCTGTTGTCCTTAATAATCTGCCTGGGATTGCGATCAGCGAAGCAACCCGCCAGCGCGTGCGAGACGTCGCCAAGCAGCTCAATTATTCACCCAACTCTGCCGGCCGCAAGCTGGCCAGCGGCAAATCCAACACCATCGGTTTGGTGCTGCGCCAGTCACCTGAGCAAGTATATGCAGACGCTTTTCTGACCCGGGTTATGTTCGGCATAGAGCAAGCCGCCATGAAGCACGGCTACCATGTCCTACTCAAGCAAGTTGATCCCGCAGATCCAAGCGGCTATCGCCATCTGGTCAGCGAGAACCATGTCGACGGAATCATCCTTTCTGGTCCGCGCCAGGACGACCCAGAGCTTCTTCGCCTGGTAGACGAAGGCGTGCACATCATGCTGCTGGGCCAGATACCGGACAGCCCGATCCCCTTCGTGGATATTGATGCCACCCGCAGCGCCGAGCAAGCGGTGCGCCATCTGGTGCAGTTGGGCCACAAACGCATCGCCATGATCACTAACGCCAACCTGAGCTACACCTCCGCCCGGCAGCGCCTGCTCGGCTACCAGAACACGCTCGAACAAGCTGGCCTCCAACTGGATGAGGCTTACATCAAAGAAGGCAACTACACACCGGGCAGTGGCCTGGCCGCCATGAACGAATTGCTCGCCCTGCCCGCCCCACCGACCGCCGTATTCGTCGCCAGCGATGTGGTGGCACTGGGCGCTATGCTGGCGGTCAAAAATGCCGGATTGTGCATCCCGCAAGATGTGGCTTTCGTGGGCTTTGATGACATTGCCCTGGCCGAGTTTTACGACCCTCCACTCACCACAATACGCCTGCCCGGCTACATGCTGGGGCAAATGGCCTGTGAACGTTTACTGCGCTTGCTCAAATGGGGCAAGCTGGACACACCCGGCTACCTGTTCGAAACCGATCTTGTTGTCCGTTCTTCAAGCATGGCGATGCCGGCCTGATCTCACTATTCAAGAATGACTTCGCAAAAGGAGGTACTGTCGAAAAAAAAACACCCACATTTGAAGATGCGCCAACTATGACGCGTGTTCATTAACTAACTATCCGGTAAGGAGAAGTAAGTTTATGTCTAAGCTCTTCAAGTATCTTCTAGCACTCACCGTGCTATCCATGCTGCTGGCCGCCTGTGGCGGTGCAGCCGCTCCCGCCACACAGGCACCCGCCGCCACCAGTGCACCGTCCACCGGTGACACAGATGCTCCCTCCGTTGATGAACCTGACCAGTGCTTCGGCGCCCAGACCGGTGACGAGGTAACCATCCTCTACCAGTGGTCTGGCGCTGAAGAAGAAGCCTTCCACGCAGCCATTGCTCCCGTGGTTCAAGGCTGTGGGCTTGTCATCGTGCCTGAGTCTTCGCGTGACCAGGCCCTGTTGGAGACCCGCATTGAATCCGGTGACGCCTGGGACCTGGTGTTCTGGCCCACCGTTGGCCCGATCGGCTCCTACAGCGACAGCCTGATCGCGCTGGACAGCATCGGTGGCGACGCCTCCAACTACGCTCCGGCTTGGATGGCCACTTCGGGTGGCAGCTGGCTGGGTGTGGCTGTGAAGGCGGATCCCAAGTCCATCGTGTGGTACAGCCCGGTGAACTTTGATGCCAATGGCTACAGCGTTCCCACCACGTGGAACGACTTTGTCGCCCTGGCGGACCAGATGGTGGCGGATGGCAACGTGCCGTTCTCCATGGGCTTTGAAAGCGGTGACGCCACCGGCTGGACGGCTTCTGACTTCATCCAGGACATCCTGCTGGCCACGCAAGGCAGCGCCTACGTCAATGGCATCCTGGATGGCAGCATTGCCTACAATGACGCCGGCGTAGCCGCCGCGTACGAGATCTACAGCGGTTGGGCCTCTGACCCGGCTTACGCCGTAGGTGGCGCCGAAGGCTCGCTGAGCACCGGCTTCCTGGACGCCATCATCAAGCCCTTCGGCGACCCGCCCGAGGCCATGATGGTTAAGCAGTCCGGCTTTGCTGGCGGCGTGGTGGCCGACCAGTACCCTGAGCTCGAGTTCGGTACTGACTTCAGCTTCTTCCACTTCCCCGGCGCCGATGGCGTTCAGGGTGGTGCAGACTGGATGATGGCCTTCAACGACAGCCCAGGTGTGCGCGCCATCGTCGCTTACCTGACCAGCTCGGCTGGTGGCGCCCATTGGGCCTCCAGCGGCTTTGGCCTGTCGCCCAACAACGGTTCGGCTGGCAACTACGCTGACCCGATCAACGCTGCACTGGCCGATGTACTGGCTGGCGCCAGCGCAGCCACGCCTGACATTGGTGACTCCATTCAGCCCAGCTTCGGCTCGGCCGAGTGGCGCGCCATTGTGGACGTGGTGAGCGGCGCATCCAGCATTGATGCGGCGCTGGCCGGGGCGGCTGCTGCCCAGGCCTCTGACCAAGGCAACTAAGCGCAACGCAACCAAGAGCCCCAGGAGTAATACTCCTGGGGCTCTTGGCACCACTGTGAGAGGAGAGGACTCTTGTGAGCGAGCGCGTACCCAACATCATGCGGCAAGGCCGCGTGGCGCCATGGCTCTACCTGGCGCCAGCCCTCATCATCATTTTCGTCTACATCGTTTATCCTGCCTTCAACACGTTCTACCTAAGCCTGCTGGACCGAAACTCCCTCAACTGGGCTTCCACTTTATGCGTGGAAGGCCGCCCCTGTTGGGGCATCTTTGAGAATTATCGCTACGCCCTCACCAGCGAGATCGACAGCACCACGGCCGCCACAGCCTGGCGCACTTTCTGGATCTCCTCCTTCGGCAACAATCTGAAATGGATCCTGGGCCTGGTCACTGGCGCGGTCAGCCTCGGCCTGCTGATGGCGGTACTGGCCGACAAAGTGAAGTACGAGTCGCTCGCCAAGTCGATCATCTTCCTGCCCATGGCGATCTCGTTCGTAGGCGCTGGCGTGATCTGGAAGTTTGTCTATCACTTTGGCACAGACAACACCCAGATCGGCTTGCTCAACGCCATCGTGCGTTGGCTGGGCGGCGAGCCAATTTCATTCATGACGCGCATCCCGCTCAACACTTTCATGCTCATTATCGTGGGCATCTGGATGTGGGCCGGCTTCTGCATGGTCATCCTCTCCGCCGCCATCAAGAGCGTGCCCTCGGAGCTGCTTGAGGCGGCGCGCATGGATGGCGCTACCGAGTGGACCGCTTTCCGCAAGATCACCATCCCTGTCATTCTGCCCACCTTGGTGGTGGTGATCACGACGATGGTCATCAACACGCTGAAGATCTTTGACATCGTCTTCGTGATGACCGGCGGCAACTACAGCACGGATGTGATCGCCAACCGCATGTATGCAGAGATGTACGTGAACCAGCAGACCGGCCGCGGCACGGCCGTGGCGATGGTGTTGGTGCTGGCCATCATCCCCTTTATGATCATCAACATCAAACGCTTCCGCGAACAGGAGGCTATGCGCTAGCGCATAGATAACACGATGAGCGAACGCATGAAACGCTTCCTGTCCAGCCTGCCGCTGCACCTCATTGTCATTGCCATGGTGGTGATGTGGCTGCTGCCCACGCTAGGTTTGCTGGTCACCTCGTTCCGCCCCGTGCAAGACGCCAATACCAGCGGCTGGTGGACCGCTTTCTCGCCGCCCAAAGCCGGTGTGGAGTACACCGAGTTCTGCGCGGGCTGCCACGGCCCCGAAGGCGATGCCATCGCCGCCGCCGACTTTAGCAACCCTGACTATGTAGCCCTGTTCCGCCGCTCGGTGCAGCTGGCCGCCACCTTCAACGACACGCTGCCGGATGGCAGCATCCACGTACCCGAAGACCAGCGGCCGGATGCGCAGCAGCTGGCCGACATCCTCACCGAGCTGCGCGGCTTTGCCGGCGTGGAAGAGCGGCCGCGCTTTACCATCAACAACTATGTCGACGCACTGGTCGGCTACCGCGGCCGCACCAGCTACGAGCAAGACTGCGCAGCGGGTACCCAGTCCAATGACCTAACCTGTGACTTTGTGACCGATCTAGGCAACAGCCGTGGCATGGCGCGCGCCTTCATCAACACGCTCATCGTCACTGTCCCGGCCACCATTCTGCCGCTCATTTTTGCTGCGTTGGCCGCCTACGCCTTCTCGTGGCTGCACTTCCCCGGGCGCATGTGGCTGTTTGCGCTGCTGGTGGGTCTGCAGATCGTGCCGCTGCAAATGACCCTGGTGCCCATCTCCAAGCTGTATCAGCAGATCGGCCTGGGCAGCAGCTTCCTGGGTGTGTGGCTGTTCCACACCGGCTTTGGCTTGCCGTATGCCATCTTCCTGATGCGCAACTTCATCGGCTCGCTGCCGCGTGACCTGTTCGAGTCGGCCTATCTGGACGGCGCAAGCCACTGGACCGCCTTCACGCGCCTGGCGCTGCCGCTCTCCATGCCCGCCCTCGCTTCGCTGGCCATCTTCCAGTTCCTCTGGGTCTGGAATGATCTGCTGGTGGCGCTGGTGTTCCTCTCCGGCCGCCAGCCGGTACTCACCTACCAGATCAACGGTATGGTGCAATCGTTGGGCGGCGGTTGGCATCTGCTGACGGCATCCGCCTTCCTCTCGATGCTACTGCCGATGATCGTGTTCTTCGCCTTCCAGCGTTTCTTCGTACGCGGCCTGCTCTCCGGCGCGGTCAAGGGGTGATGCGAAGCTTCGCTTCGCGGCCAAACTTCGTTTGGCCTGATAGTAGTCGATTAGTTTTATTAGTCGGCGCAAGCCCTTCGTCATTCCGAACGAGCGGCGTTAGCCGCGAGGAGGAATCCTTTAGGTCACTCCAAGCACTAGCTTGACGCTCAATGACCTAAAGGATTCCTCCCTCGTTTCACTCGGTCGGAATGACAAGGGTTCCCGACCAGCTGACCAATCGACTAGCAGACAAGCTGACTAACAGACCAACCAGCAACTACTCACCGCTACCCCCAAACCCATGGAATAATCTACGCATGCAAACTCCCCTTTGGTACAAAGACGCCATCTTCTACGAACTCTACATCCGTGCCTTCAACGACAGCAATGGCGATGGCCACGGCGATCTGCGCGGCGTCATCCAAAAGTTGGATTATTTGCAAGACTTGGGCGTTAACTGCATCTGGTTGCTGCCCATGTTCCCTTCCCCACTCAAAGACGATGGCTACGATGTAGCCGACTTCTACAACATCCATCCAGACTACGGCACACTGCAGGACTTCAAAGAGCTGGTGGACGAAGCGCACAAGCGCAGCATCCGCGTCATCGCTGACCTGGTGCTCAACCACACCTCAGACCAGCATGCCTGGTTCCAGGAAGCGCGCAAGGGTAAAGACAACCCCAAGCACGACTATTACGTCTGGAGTGACACGCAAGACAAGTACGCCGACGCCCGCATCATCTTTCTCGACACCGAAGAGTCCAACTGGAGTTGGGACGAAAAGGCTCAGCGCTACTTCTGGCACCGCTTCTATTCCTCGCAGCCCGATCTGAACTACGACAATCCCGAAGTACAGCAAGCCATGCTAGATGTAGCCAAGTTCTGGCTGGACATGGGCATCGACGGCTTTCGCTGTGACGCCATCCCCTACCTGATCGAACGCGAGGGCACCAACTGCGAGAACCTGCCGGAGACGCACGAGTACCTCAAGAAGGTGCGCCGCTTTGTCGACGAGCATGCGCCGGAGAGCATCCTGCTGTCTGAGGCCAACCAGTGGCCGGAGGAAGTGCGCGAGTACTTTGGTGACGGTGATGGCAATGAAATGCACATGGCCTTTCACTTCCCGGTGATGCCGCGCTTGTTTATGGCGCTGCGCAAACAAGACACCGCGCCGATACGCGAGATCCTGGCGCGCACGCCGCAGATCCCGCAGCAGGCACAGTGGTGCACCTTCCTGCGCAATCACGACGAGCTGACCCTGGAGATGGTGACCGAAGAGGAACGCCAGTGGATGTGGGAGCAATATGCCCCAGAGCCGCGCATGCGCCTCAACCTAGGCATCCGCCGCCGCCTGGCGCCCCTGCTCGACAATGACTTCAACAAGATCGTGCTGGCCAATTCGTTGCTGTTCACGCTACCCGGCTCCCCTATCGTGTACTACGGTGATGAGATCGGCATGGGGGACGACATCTGGCTCAAAGACCGAGACGGCGTACGCACCCCGATGCAATGGAGCAACGCTCAACACGCCGGTTTCAGTAGTGCCGCAGAGACTTACTCCCCCGTCATTAGCACTGCGCCATACGACCCAGCCCACGTGAACGTTGACGATCAGATGCAAGACCTGGCCTCGCTGTACTACATGACCAAGAACATGATCGCCGTGCGCAAAACCCACCGCGCTTTCGGCTGGGGTGACTTTGAATGGGCCAACTCTTCGCACCCCACCGAGGTGGCGGCTTACTTCCGCCGCTTTGAGGGCGAAGAGTTGCTGATCTTGAACAATCTCAGTGCTGAGCCGATCGACTTGTGGGTCGAGCTGCCGCCGCGTGATATTTTCTTTCCCCCGCCCAATTTATTCACCGGCCGCGCCACTGGCGAGCTGGTGGACGGTCGCATGCACTTGCAGCTGCCCGCACATGGGTATGAGTGGTTGAAACTGGCGTAAAGAACAGTCAGCTAGTCACTTAGTCGATTGGTCACTTGGTCGAATCCAAGTGACCAATCGACGCTTCTGAGATGCGCTCCCGCTCAAACTGCTTCTCACAAGACCAGATTGCCACGCACACAGACCGCGAGCAGCCTGTGGCTCACAACAACAAGTCATTCCGAAGGCGGGTTTCTGCACTACATGGGAACATAGATCTAGCTAGCCGAGGAATCCTTTAGGCCAAAAAAGTACACTCAATTCTGCATTAATTTGTCCTTCCGAACGAAGTAGGCCGAAGGCTAGGAATCCTGTTGGCACATCTGCAAGAAAGCACTCCCCCGCTAAGTTTTGTGCTCCCCTAACTAGCTTCCCTATCCCCCACCGTCTTCTCCAACAAGTCTGGCACCTTCGCCCCAATATCCTTAAGCACCTGGCGGTAGATCGGCATGATCTGCTCCTCACTGCCGCGTGCCGTCGCCGGGTCCGGGAAGCTGAGGTGCCTGCGCCCGCCGGCGGAGCCCAACCAGGTCGGGCAATTCTCATCCGCATCGGCGCACAGCGTCACCACCAGGTCAAAGTGCTCGCCCTGGAACACCTCCGGCGATTTTGGCTCGCCCAGATGCACAATGCCCACCTCGGCCAGCGCCTTGGTGGTGTGCGGGTTGATGGCAGTGGCCGGGTTCACGCCGGCGCTAAAGGCCTGCCAGCCGTCGCCCAGCCGCGCATTCACAATCGCTTCCGCCATCTGCGAGCGGCAGGTGTTGCCTGTGCACAGAAACAGAACTCGTTTGCGCGGCATGTTTCCTCGTGCGCTTAGCCGAAGCGCCCGGTGATGTAATCCTCGGTGATCTTCTTCTCTGGCCGCGTGAACATCGTCTTGGTATCGCCGTACTCCATCAGCATCCCAGCGCGCTTGCCGTCCTCTGACAGCGAGAAGAACGCCGTGCGGTCAGAGACGCGCGCCGCCTGCTGCATATTGTGCGTCACGATGATGATGGTGAACTCTTTGGCCAGGTCGCGCATCAACTCTTCGATACGCAGCGTGGCGATCGGGTCCAGCGCCGAGCACGGCTCGTCCATCAGGATGATGTCCGGGCGCACGGCGATGGTGCGCGCAATGCACAGGCGCTGCTGCTGGCCGCCAGAGAGCGAGAGGCCGCTCTGGTCCAGCTTGTCTTTGACCTCGTCCCATAGCGCGGCGGCCTTGAGGCTGCTGTGCACCAGCTCATCCAGGTTGCCTTTGTGGCCATTGATGCGCGCGCCCCAGGCCACGTTCTCGTACACAGACTTGGGGAACGGGTTGGGCTTCTGAAACACCATGCCGATGCGGCGGCGCACTTCCACCGGATCCACATCTGGGGCATAGATGTTCTCGCCGCGGAACAGCACTTCGCCCTTGGTGTTGACGCTGGGGATCAGCTCGTTCATGCGGTTGAAGGCGCGCAGCACTGTGCTCTTGCCACAGCCCGAAGGGCCAATGATGGCAGTGATGCGGTTGGTCTGGATATCCAGGTTCACATCGCGCACAGCTTGAAAATCGCCGTAGTAAATGCTGAGGTCTTTGGACAGGATCGCCGCCCCATTGAGGCTGGCGGTAGCTTGAGCAGTGTCAGACATGCGTTATTGGCTCCTGCGATAACGATTACGCAAAATAATGGCCGTGGCGTTCATGGTGAGCAGCAAGCCCAGCAGCACCAGGCTGGCGCCGCCCGCCAGATTGCGGAACACCGATTGCGGGCGCGCCGTCCACTGATAGATCTGGATCGGCAGCGTGGTGAACTTGGAGAACGGCCCTTCCGGGTCAACTTGGATAAACGTCGATGCGCCGATCACGATCAGTGGTGCCGTTTCACCGATGGCACGCGAGATGGCCAGGATCGTCCCGGTCATGATGCCCGCCATCGCATTGGGCAACACGTGGTGCCACACCGTCTCCCAGCGCGTGGCGCCCAGGCCGTAGCTGGCCTGGCGCAGCGAGCTCGGCACGGCCTTGATCGCCTCCTGCGCGTTGATAATGATCAGCGGCAGCACCAGCATGCCCAACGTGAGCCCGGCCGAAAGGATGGTGCGCCCGTTGGCCGTGGCCGGGTCGGTAACGCCAAAGGCGATACCGCTGGTAAACGCACCCAGGGCGCGCACAAAAATAGCCAAGCCGAGAATGCCATAGATGATCGAGGGCACACCCGCTAGATTGGTGATGTTGGTCTGGATGATGCGATTGATGAGGTTGTCCGGCGCATACTCCTGCAGGTACACCGCCGCCGCCACCCCCACCGGAAAAGCGAACAACACCGCAATGGAGATCGTCCACAGCGAGCCCAGCACGGCGGTGCGCACACCGGCGATCTCAGGATAGCTGGACTGTGGCGCACGCAAGAAGTGCCAGTTGAGCCAACTGCGGAACTCCAGCCGCGCCTCAGGATACTCCTGCGCCGCCGTCGCACGAACTTCGCCGGCATTGGTCAGGCTCTCATACAGCGACCACTGCGCCACAAACTCCGGCGCAACCACGCGCTCGAGAATGAGGTCATACACTTCACCAGCATCGCGCTCCGCAAAGGGCTTATCAAATTCATAGCGCGCCATCAAGCCCGCAGAGATGTTGGCCTGCAACACTTGGATCAGCGTGTCCTTATCCAATTCTTCCAGCGGTACGCCGTCCACAGCCAATGTGGCCGGGTTCACTTTGTCTTGCACAGCCACATACCCAAATGAGCCGTTGAGGATGTTGAACAGCAGCGCACACAGTGCCACAACGCCCACCACCAGCGCCACCTGAAATACCACCAGCCACACGCGCCCCAGGCGATGGCGGCCCGGCAGGTTGCTGGAGTGCAAATTGTTTGTACTCACTCGTACACCTCGCGGAAACGGCGCACAATGTATTGACTGAAGATGTTGAGCACCAGCGTCATCAGGAAAAGCATCAGGCCGATGGCAAAGATGCTGTTGTAATCCAGCGAGTCGTAGCTCAGGTCGCCGCCGCTGATGCGCACAATGTGCCCGGTCATCGTCTCGGCGGCCTGGAACGGATTGAAGGTGAAGGCTGGCCCGGCGCCAGCGGCCAGCGCCACCACCATCGTCTCGCCAATGGCGCGTGAGATGGCGATGATGACCGCCGCGGCAATGCCAGAGAAGGCCGCCGGCAGCACAATGCGCACCGCAGTCTCCAGGCGCGTGGCGCCCAGGCCGTAGGCGGCCTCGCGCAGCGAGCGCGGCACCGCAGTGAGCGCATCCTCGCTGATCGTGCTGACCAGCGGAAGGATCAGAATACCGATTACGATACCAGCCGAAGCGGTGTTGTAGATCTGCACCACATCCTGCCCAAAAATAGTGCGCAGCAGCGGCGTCATAAACGTGAGCGCAAAATAGCCGTACACAACCGTCGGCACACCCGCCAGCACCTCAAGCACCGGCTTGAGCGTGTTGCGCGCTTTTGGAGAGGCGTACTCACTTAGATAAATAGCCGTAGCCAGCCCCAGCGGCAGCGCCACCAAAATGGCGATGCCGGAGACCATCAGCGTAGCGTTCAGCAATGGCAGCACACCAAACAGCCCAGCGTGCGGGGCCCAGGTGGTGCCTGTGAAAAATTCGGCCAGGCTGGGGTCGATGCCCTTTTCCAGCACAACGCCTGCAGCATGTGCAGCCGGTAGTGTGTCGTTCACGCCGCGCTCCACAACGTACGCGCCGTTCTCGATCGTCACCAGACGCACGATCTCTCCGTTGATGCGCAGTAGGTCACCCGGCTGCGCCGGGGTGCCTACGGCGCCTACTTCAATGGCAGTATCAGCAGGCGAGATGGCGGCGGCGATGGGCTTATTGGTAAGTTGCCACTGTGTGCGGCCAAAGAAGAGCAGGGACTCTTTGCCCAGCTCATAAATAATTCCGGCGGTAACAAAAATTGAAAGCAACCCGCACAAGAACAGCAAGCTCTGAATAACCAACTCCGTCAGGCGCGGTTTGCGTTTTAGGGAACCGGTTGCAGGGGTACGAGGGGTAGCCATGGGAACTGGAGTTGTTGCAGGTTGAAAATGGAATTTCATTATAACTGTCCCAACTCAGGCGATTGGGGCGGCCAGCAAAAATGCCTGGCCGCCCCGATCAGAAGGAGAAGCGCACCTAGCCTGAGCTAATTGCCAGTTGCAGCGTCAAACGCTTCGCGGGCAGCCTGCAACGCAGCATCGCTGGCCGGGAAGTAACCTACGTCTACGATCTCTTCGTTCACATAGGTGAGGTAGAAGTGCAGGAAGGCAGCCACCTGCGGCTTGGCAGCCAGGACGTCTGCAGTGGTGTACAGGAACAACGGGCGAGCCAAACCGTAGCTGCCATCTTCCACCGTAACGTCATTGGCCTCAACGCCGTCCAGGCTCAAGATACGCAGCGTGCTGGCGTTCTCAGCGTAGTAGGCGTAGCCAAAGTAGCCAATGGCATACTGGCTGCCCTGGATACCTTGCACCAGCACGTTATCATCTTCGCTGCGCTGCGTGTTGCCAGCCGCCAGCGTTACCGTGGGGTCAGTGGCGTACACGTGCTCAACAAAGTAGTCAAAGGTGCCAGAGTCGGTGCCGGGCACAAAGCGCTGGATCGGCTCGTTGGGCCACTCGGGGCGCACGTCAGACCAGTTGGTGGCCTCGCCAAAGATGAGGGCCAACTCTTCGGTGCTCACATCGGTGATGAAGTCATTGGCCTGGCTCACCACAATGGAGAGCGCATCGGTGCCGACACGGAACTCGATCGGGTCACGGCCGATGGACTGGCAGGAAGCGATCTCAGACTCGCGGATGCGGCGGCTGGAGTTGGCAACATCAGTGTCACCGGCCACGCAGAAGCGCTCGATGCCGGCACCAGAGCCGATGCTGTCGATCGTGATGCCGCCGCTGAAGCCTTCATCGCTGAAGCGCTCAGCCATGCGCTCAGACAGCGGGAACACGGTGGAGCTGCCAGCGGTGATGATGTCACCCGAAACAGCCAGCGGGCTGTAGGGATCCAACGTGGGGGCTGCGGTGGGTTGAGCCGGTGCAGAGGTGGGCTGGGCCGGAGCCTGGGTGGCAACCGGCGCGGGGGCGCCACAGGCGGCCAGCAGGACGCCGGCGATCACCAGCGCGGACAGGCCAAGGTACAGCTTGCGATTCATAGAGAGTTCCTCCTTAGGGAACATAGAAAGGGTTTTGAACACGTGGGCATGGTATCAACCTAGCGTTAAGCCCCCCGCGGCAGCATGTTATGGGATTGTTAAGAGAGTCAGTGAGGAGTGAATAGTAAAGAGTGAGCAGGGACTGTTGACTGCTGACTGCTGATTGCTGATTGCTGATTAACAGATTACCGATTAGTCGTACCCCCCTGCTCACTAATCACTGCTCACTAATCACTCTCTTCAGTGTAAAGAAGAACCGGCTGCCCTCGCCCTGCACGCTGCTGACACCGATGTGCCCGCCATGCAACTCAACCACATGGCGGGCGATCGCCAACCCCAGCCCCGTGCCGCTGCGGTTGCGCGCCGGGTCGGTCTTGTAGAAGCGTTCAAAGATACGCGCCTGGTCCTCGGGGGCGATGCCGATACCTGTATCCTGCACCGCAAATTCCACCAGGCCGTCTCTGGCCAGCGCGCTCACCACGATGCGGCCGCCATGCGGCGTGAACTTGGTGGCGTTGTGGATCAAGTTGACCAGCACCTGCTCAATGCGCGGCGCATCGGCTAGCACGGTGGGCAAATCCTGCGGGCACTCCACGGCCAGCTGCAGCCCGGCGCGCTCGGCTTGCAGACGCAGCCGCCCAGCGGCAGCCTGCAGCAGCGCACACGGATCGCTGGCCGCCAGCACGAGCTCAACGTTCTGTGACTCCGTGCGCGCCAGCTCCAGCAACTCGGTCACCAGCGTGGACAAGGCGTCTACCTCAGTTTCCATCAGCTTCAGAAAGCGATCGGCGGCATCCGGCTCATGGATGGCGCCACCGCGCAAACTTTCGGTAAGCAGGCGCAGCGAGGTCAGCGGCGTGCGCAGCTCGTGCGACACATTGCTGACAAAATCCTTGCGCACCGTTTCCAAGCGATGCAGCTCGGTCACATCCACAAAGGCCATCACGCTGTAGCCGCGCAGTTCGCCACCGAGCGGCTGCACGCTGGCGCGCAGCGTGCGTTTGCTCTGCGGCACCTCGGCCACCAGCACCTGTACCGCCCCACTGCGTACAGCCTTCTGCCACATCTCAATAAACTGATACTGGCGCAGCAAGTGCGATAGAGTCTCGGCCTGCTGTTCATCTTCACTGAGCGCAAAGAGGCTTTGCATGCGCACGTTGCTCAGCATCACGGCGCCATCATCACGCACCAGCACGATGCCCGCCGGGCTGCCATCCAACACGGCATGCAAATAGGCACGCTGCTGGCGCAGTTCGGGCGTCTCTTGGGCGCGTGTTTCAAAGTCGTGAGCAGGCTGTGGGATCCACGCCAGCACGCAGGCCGCCAGCGCGCTCAACAGCGTCACAAAAAGAAAAGCGCGGTTGAGCGCCAGCACCTGTTCTGGCTCAACCACTAACGGGCTAATTTGCAAATAAAGAACAACCAGGAGCGCAGCAAAGACGGCCAACGCAGCCAGCAAGCGGCCTGGGCGTATGCCGCGCATAGCTAACCCTCGAAGCGGTAGCCCACGCCGCGCACAGTAATGATGCGCTGCGGGTTCTCCGCGTCGGCCTCAATGCGTGAGCGCAGCCAGCGCACGTGAACGTCTACGGTGCGGCTGCCACCAGAAAATTCCCAATCCCACACCTGCTCCAGCAGCTGCTCACGCGTGTAGGCGCGGCCGCGGTTTTGCATCAGGAACAGGAGCAGCTCGTATTCTTTGGGCTTGAGATCAAGCACGCTACCGTCCAGCGTGACCTCGTGGCGCGTCGTGTCGATCACCAGGTTGCCGCTGGTCAGCGTTTCGCTGGCGGCAGGCTTGGCTCCGCTGTGCTCCATCTCGACCCGGCGCAGCATGGCTTTGACACGCGCCAGCAGCTCGCGCATCGAGAAGGGCTTGGTCAGGTAATCATCCGCACCCAGCTCCAGGCCAAGCACACGATCAATCTCATCATCGCGCGCCGTGAGCATCAGAATGGGCACGTTGTTATCTTTGCGCAGAGCACGCGTGACTTCAAAGCCATCCATGCCCGGCAGCATCAGATCCAGGATCACGACATCCGGCGTGCTCTTGCGCACGGCGGCCAGGGCCGCGGCGCCATCCGCCACCGAGTCCACTTGGTAGCCTTCGCGCCCCAGGTTATAGCTCAGCGCTTCGCGGATGGCGGCGTCGTCTTCAACGACCAGCACTTTGTGCGGCATGCAGTTTCTCCCATGCACCCACCCAGGGCGTTCCCAGGCGGTGCTTTACCGGCACATCCACACCTTGCAAGCGCTGCGCCAGGCTGGCAATGCTCTCGGCGATGGCGCCCATGTCATCTTCCAGCAGCGCGGCGCGCAACTTCTTGGCGGTGGGCTCCGTCCAGCCCCAATCCATGCGGAAGCGGTCAGCTTTCACCCAGTAGCCGCGCTTCTCCCACGGGCCTACGCTGCGCTCCACACTCTGCGTCACACCGTCGAGCGCAAAGACCATGAAGGCGGCCAAATCACGCGCCTGACCGTCAAAGCCTTGCTTGGCGATCAGTTCACGCATGGCGATCGCCATGGCCTTCATCAGACGCGTACGATCCGTGGCAAGATTTTCTGTTTTGATAACACGAGACATGTTGGCAATAATAATGCACCAAAGACCAATCGACTAATCAACTAGGCGACTGGTCTCCTAGTCGACTAGTCGCCTGGTCAATTGGTCGGCAAGCAAGTCTTGCTATAATTGCATCCTCGGGGAAGTGTTGGAATTGGCAGACAAGCATGACTTAGGATCATGTGCCGCAAGGCGTGAGGGTTCGACTCCCTCCTTCCCCACCTGGACACGCCATGATCGCTAAAGAAATTACCGCCTACAACAACGCGCAGGCTGCGGCCAACAAAGCCATCTGCCGCGCCCTGGCGACCGAGATCGATGCCGCCCTGCCCAAGGCCGAGAACAAGGTCTGGCACGGCGGCCCGGTGTGGTTCCTGGATGGCAATCCCATCGTGGGCTTCTGGGTGCGCAAGCACGGTGTGCAACTCATGTTCTGGAGCGGCCAATCGTTCGATGAGCCCGGCCTCGCCAGCAATTCAGAGAAGTTCAAGAGCGCCGTAGCCCGGTACGAGAGCAAAGACGACATCAACCTCAAAGACCTCAAGCGCTGGCTGCGTAAGTCCAAAACCATTCAGTGGGATTACAAGAACATCGTCAAGCGTAAGGGTAAGTTGTTACGTCTTAAGCCGTGAACGGTAAGAGTGATGGGTAGTGGGTCGACTAGTCAGCTGGTCGATTAGTTGACTAGTCGACCAGCTGACTAAGCGACTAGTGAATTCCTCACTCCTTGCTGGTTTTTGCTTACACTCCTCTGATAGTCGCCCCAAACCCTACATGCTATAATCTCGCCCGTTCGTTCTATATTCTTTAAGGAAGCACACTCTTGAAAATCAATAGCCAAACCACCTCTGAGGATCATCAACTGCTGCTCACGGTTGAGATCGAGGCCGATGTTATGGAAGGCGCCAAGCAGAAAGCGGCGCGCAAGATCGCCAAGCAGGTCAAGATCCCTGGCTTCCGCCCCGGCAAAGCCCCCTACAACATTGTTGAGAAGCAGGTGGGTCTGCAGGCCATCAAAGACGAAGCCATCGACATCATGCTGGATGATGTCTACCCTAAGCTGATCGAAGAAGCTGGCGTGAAGCCCTACGGCCCTGGCACGCTGGAGAAGATCGACGAGGAAGCCAATCCGCCGGTCTACCAGTTCCGCGTTCCGCTCACCCCCGAAGTAAAACTGGGTGACTACGATAAGATCCGTATCCCCTTTGAAGAGAAGCAACCTGGCGAAGAGGACATTCAGCAGGTCTTCACCAATCTGCGTGAGCAGAACGCCGTGCTCAGCCCGGCCGAGCGCCCCGCGCAGGAGGGCGACATCGTGTACATCCTGCTCAAGGCCTTGCGCCGCGAGGCCAAAGACGGCGACAGCGAGCTGCTACCCGAGCGCAGCTACCCCGTGGTGGTCGAGAAGGCCGATGTGGACGGCAAGAACGAGTGGCCCTTCCCCGGTTTCTCACGCACACTGATCGGCCTCAAGCCCGGCGAGGACAAGAGCTTCCCGCACACCTTTGCAGACGACTCCAAGTTTGAGGAGCTGCGCGGCCAAACCGCCGACTTCACCCTCAAGGTGGAAGAGATCAAAGCCCGCGAGCTGCCCGAGTTGGACGACGCGCTGGCTCAAAGCCTGGGCGAATACAAAAACGTAGACGAGCTGCGCACCGAGATCGTGCGCCAGCTCACAGAGAACCTGAACCGCCAGGCGCGTGATGAGTACCAGGACAAGATCGTCACGCAAATGATCGGTGAGAGCGAGATCAAGTTCCCGCCGCAGATGCTGCACCACGAAGTGCACCACTACATCGAGGACATAGAGCCAGATCTGCAGTCACGCGGCCTCGATATGGAAAGCTATCTTGGCAGCCGCCAAATGACGATGGACGATCTCGAGAAGGAAGTCGAGCCCATCGTCGAAGAGCGTCTGAAGAAGTCGTTGGTCATTATGGAAGCCTCGCGCAGCGAGAACATCGAGGTGCCTGAGAATGAAATGCAGGGCATCGTGCAGCTGCAGTTAGCGCAATTGCAGCAAATGGTCTCGGCGCAAGACATGCGCAAGTTCCTCAACAATCGTGACAATGTGCAGAGCCTGGTAAGCCGCACCATGAGCGAAGAGATCATCCGCCGCACCCTCGCCCGCCTAGGCGCTATCGCGCAGGGCAAGGGAGAAGAGCACCGTAAAGAATCCGCAGCAGCCAGCGTCAGTACAGAAGAAGAAGCTGTCGCCGAGGCTGAAGTTGCAACGCAAGCAGAAACCGCTGAGGCCAACGCCGAAACGCAGCCCGCAGCAGACACAGGAAAGGAAAATGACAATGAATAAGCACAACATTACCGGCCAGCCTGGCTTTAACCCTCAGTCCGTCATCCCCATGGTGATCGAGTCCACCGGCCGCGGCGAGCGCGCCTTTGACATTTACTCGCTGCTGCTCAAGAACCGCATCATCCTCATCAGCACTCCGATTGACGACCAGACGGCCAATCTGGCCGTGGCCCAACTGATCTACCTGAGCAATGAGGATCCGGACTCCCCCATCCAGATGTACATCTCGTCGCCCGGCGGTTCCATCTACGCTGGCATGGGCATCTACGACACGATGCAGATGATCCCCAACCAGATCAGCACGGTGGCCGTGGGCTTCACCGCCTCGTTCGGCACCATTCTGCTGACAGCTGGCGCCAAGGGCCACCGTTATGCGCTGCCCAACGCCACCATCCACATGCACCAGCCGTGGCAGCAAGGCGGCGGCGGCCAAGCCAGCGACATCGAAATCCAGGCCAAGGAAATTCTGCGCCAGCGTGCTCGCCTCAACGAGATCCTCGTAGAGCGCACCGGCCGCACCCTGGCCGAGATCGAGAAGGACACCGATCGCGACACCTACATGACCGCCCAGGAAGCCGTGGACTACGGCCTGGTGGACCAGGTGTTGCAGCCGCGTGAGCTCAAGCAGCTGAGCGACAAAAAATAGCCCCATCAACTGTTTCAAACAAAGCGCGTACAATTAGAGGAGCGGCATCAAGATAAGATGCCGCTCCTCTATTTTCTTTGACAGGTGGTGGGATGATGGAAGATCCAGAAATTTACTTGGCATACCTTGACATCAAAACATTCGATGACGGAAGAGCTTTTAGAGGGGGCTGCCTGGTCACCGATATCAGCACAAACCCGCTCGAATTCCGTTGCACCTCAGCAATTAGCCCAACCGAGCTGCAAAGACTTCTTTATGGAAAGCAGCTTTTCAAGCATATAAGCGAAGATTTATCGGGCGTTCAACTCCTAAACAAGCTCGCAACCAAAGTATCTCTTATTCTGGTCCGCAAGCCCGCTTTCCTGGCCATCCGGCCAATCGTAGAAACCCCCATACTACTGGTCGAAACGTCGCCGGATGGCAAGACCTCAGGGGTAACCACACATCCTGACTTTGTTTCAGAAATAAGCGGAGCCACCAATATTCTTAAGACATTAGGCGAACAAGGATTACTTGAACCGTTTGACCGAGTATCCAATGCAATAACCCTGGCACACGAGAACAAAGTAGGAGATGAAGTCTAATGCGGAGAAGTGTAGCCTCCACTCTGCTACCCTTTTCAACACCGCAGATATCGCGCGTTGACTTTGCTCAACTGGCATCAAAGCATGGCCGCTTACTCAGCTCTGCGCTAGCGGCCAGAAACACTACCCTGTCTGTTCCACTTATCCATGTCAAGGTAAGCGCGTTAGAAATCGCTTACGACCAACCAAGAAATCCACAGAACCTATTAGCCCCGATTTCTGCCACTATCTCAGAAAACCTAATTGCATCCACCACTTTTATAAGCAGCAATCTGTTTAACGCCCTGGGCAAAGCACATTTGCAAGGCCGCACCTATGGTGAAAAAGAAGAAGAGCATGACTTTGACTTTGAGATCTCCGCACCAGTAGACAAATCGCCACTTAGCGAAGACCAGATAGAACTATTGGCTCTGCCGATTGAGATAGAAACAAAGCCGCCGAATAAGCAGAAGAATTTTTTCGAGCTGCTATACCCTTTGCTTCTTCCACCTCTTGACTTCTCAAAAGAGAATATCCCGGTATTGCCCTTCAACTTGCACGGTTACCAAATCACAGGAATTGAACAGCTGACAGCAAACAAGGGCTTCTTGCTTGCAGACGAAATGGGTACTGGGAAAACCGTGATGGCAACTGTGGCCATCAAAGTGCTAGTGCAGCGGGGGGAAATACGGAGCGGCATCATTGCCTGCCCGGTCAGCGTGCTAAAAGTCTGGGAAGAGCATCTAAAAGACTGGGCGCCCGAAGTGCGTGTTCAAGTAATCAGTGGCACGCAGGGCGAAAGAGCTTTTCAGTGGCGCATGCCGGTGCACATCTTTGTTGTGTCCTATGACACCTTGCATAGAGACACAATTAGTGGCTTACTCCCAGGAGGAGAGAACCCTAAAGTTGACTTGATACTTCTTGACGAAGCACAAGCAATAAAGAACACTGGAAGCAAGCGCAACCAAGCCGTACGCAAAATCTCTGGGAAGTATCGCTGGGCACTCACTGGAACCCCTGTCGAGAATCGTATAGAAGACATATTGGCAATTTTCAGCTTCCTGCTTCCCAACCAGTTTCCCCGGAGAACCAGGAATCTGTTGGATGAAAGCACTGTAAAAAATCTCATTGCCCCTTATATGTTGCGGCGGCTCAAAAAAGATGTGCTCAAGGGGGAGCTGCCACCAAAGGAAAGCCAGGAAATCTGGCTGGAAATGGATCCGATACAAAAGAACGCTTACAACAAAGTCCTCGCCCAAGAACAGCAAGCCATCATGCGGCAGGGGAAGCAAGTCACAAAGTTTCATCTCCTGCAAGCGATGGCAAAGCTAAAACAGATCTGCAATTTTGCGCCGGAGCAACTTAGCAGTCCAAAAACAGAAGCACTCCTCGACATACTTGAAGAAATATTGGCATCAAATTCAAAAATCTTGGTGTTCTCGCAGTATCTGGAGAATGGCATAGACAAAATTGCTGACTTGCTGGCTAAAAGAAACATAGAGTTCAGCATGCTTACAGGAAAAATGTCAAAGACTGTTCGCCAACAGAACATTGATAGTTTCCAAAAGAATCCAACCAATAAGATATTCCTTATCAGCGTCAGGGCTGGCGGGACTGGCCTGACGCTGACGGAGGCCAGCTATGTAGTGCATTTTGACCAATGGTGGAATCCTGCCGTCAGCAGGCAAGCAGAAGACCGCAGCCACCGGAAGGGCCAGGAGTCTACTGTAAATGTTTATGAGTTCTGGATGTCTGACACTATCGAAGGTAATGTGTACAGGAAGCTGCAAGAGAAGGGGCTATTGGCTCAGCGTGTCGTAGATGATCTCGCCACAGACGATCTGGGGAAACAACTAACGCAAGAAGAAATGCTCACTTTGCTTGGGCTTACTCAAAGCGAAAGCGGAGAGATCCATGCCTTCGATCAGGAACATACGCTTGCCAATCCAGCTACTCATGCGACAAAAACACTTTCTTCAATTCGAACTCGTCTCTTTGCACTCTCGCCGTCTGAGTTCGAGAAGAAAGTCGAAGAAGTAATCAAACACATGGGGTATCCAAACACCGAGCATACTGGAAAGACCTCGGACGGCGGAGTCGATGTGCATGCTTGGCGGAACGCTGAACATGGCGGGGTCGAACACCTTTGGGCACAGTGCAAGCGTTACGTCAACAATGTTGGCGTCACTGAAGCAAGAAGCCTGTTCGGTGTCGTGGAGAGCAAAGGCCCGAACCATTCTGGAATATTGGTCACTTCCAGTGACTTCACACCACAGTGCAGAAGGTTTGCTGCTGGCTGCAAAGGTAGACTTCACTTGCTGAGTGGACTTGAACTTGCAAGAGAAATCCAGAGATACGGAATCACTGTTTAGTAGTATAAGTCAGCAACCCTCATGACTGCACTCAAAGCCCTACTCCTCGACATGGACGGCGTGCTGTGGCGCGGCACTGAAGCCATCGGCAGCGTGCCTGACAACCTGGCCGCCATCGCCGCCAAAGGCCTCAAAGCCGCCTTCGTCACCAACAACGCCACGCTCACCGTGGAGCAGTACCAGGAAAAGTTCCGCAAGTTCGGTGCAGAGGTGGAAGCCAACCAGATCCACACCTCGGCCAACGCCGCCGCGCATTATTTGCACAAGCAGTTTCCGCAGGGCGGCAACATCTACGTCATCGGCGAAATTGGCTTGCGCACCGCCGTGCAGGAGCGCGGCTTCACCATCGCCGAGAGCGATTGTGTGGCCGTCGTGGCTGGCCTCGACCGCGAGCTGAGCTACGAGAAGCTGCGCACCGCCACCCTGCTGATCGCCAAAGGCGCCGCCTTCGTCGGCACCAACCCTGACCGCACGCTGCCCTCGCCGGCTGGCCCGGTGCCTGGCGCCGGCAGCATCCTGGCCGCTTTGCAGGCGGCCAGCGGCGTGCAGCCCACCATCATCGGCAAGCCCGGCACGGCAGGCTTCATGGCCGCCATGGATGCGCTCGGCGTCACTCCGGCGGAGACGATGATGATCGGTGACCGCGTCGATACGGATATCGCTGGCGCGCAGGCGGCCGGTTGCCGCACCGGACTCGTGCTGAGCGGCATCACCACCGAAGCCGAAGCGTATGCCTGGCAGCCCGCACCGGACTACATCGCCGCCGATCTGGCCACCTTGCTGGCAGCTTTACCTTAAACACTGTAGGCTATACGCATGTCTGAGCGCCCCTATATCTATGACTTCAGCCAGGAAGAATTGGCTGAGCAACTACGCGCCTGGGGGCAACCTGCGTACCGCGGCGCCCAAATTTGGGATGGGCTGTATAAGCAGCTGTGGGCCAAGCCCGAAGAATTCACCAGTCTCTCCAAAGAGCTGCGCACGATGCTCAGTGAGCACTATCGCTTTACCCACCTCAAGCCAAGCATCACGCTCAACTCCAGTGACAAGCAAACACACAAGACGCTCTTCAAGCTGCCGGATGGCAACGCCATCGAAACCGTGCTGATGCGCTACGACGATCGCGACGGCAGCCAGGGCCGCCGCACGCTGTGCATCAGCACGCAGGCCGGGTGCGCGATGGGCTGCGTCTTCTGCGCCACCGGGCAAATGGGCTTCCGCCGCAACTTGAGCGTGGGCGAGATCGTGGAGCAAGTGCTGTACTTCGCCCGCCAGCTCAAGGCGGAAGGTGAGCACGTCACCAACGTGGTGCTGATGGGCATGGGCGAACCCTTCCACAATTACAAGGCCAGCCTGGCGGCGATCGCACGCCTCAACGACCCCAAGGGCTTTGGCCTCGGCAGCCGCCACTTCACCATCTCCACAGTCGGCCTGATCCCCGCCATCCAACGCTACACCAAAGAGCGCCACCAGATGGGGCTGGCCATCTCGCTGCACGCCGCGGATGACGAGCTGCGCGCCAGCATGCTGCCGGTCAACCAGCGCTACCCCATCAAGGATCTGATCCAGGCATGCCGCGAGTATGTGGAGGTGACCGGACGGCGCATTACGTTTGAGTGGGCGCTGATCAACGATGTCAACGACACGCCGGAGCAAGCACGCAAGCTGGCGGCGTTGCTGCGCGGGCTCAACTGCCACGTCAACGTGATCCCGCTGAACCCGACGCGCGGCTTCGCCGGCAAGCGCTCTACGCGTGAGCGCGTGGCGGAGTTCCGCCAGATCCTGGAGGCCGAGGGCATCTCATGCACTGTGCGTGTCCGCCGCGGCATCGATATCCAGGCGGGCTGCGGCCAGCTGGCTGAAGCCGAGGGCCACAAAGGCCAGCAGCCTATCCAGATCAGCAATTGAAAAGCGTGTAAAATGAGCGCACTAATGACCGAACAAGTCGTGCGCCTGATCTACCCGCCTGCCGCGGTGAACAACCCGGTTGTGAATCAATTGATTCGCAACTTCACTGGGCTGACCGTGAACATTTTGCAGGCGGAAGTAAACCCCACCCAAGGCTGGCTTGAAGTACAGCTGGTGGGCAGCTCTGCCATCATCGAATCCTCGATCGATTGGTTGAGGTCGCAGGGAATTGAGGTGCAAGTCTTGGGGCATTAAGTCTACTTTTTTGAGGTTGCTATGAACGACCGAGTGCCTGATTTCGAACTCGAGCTGGAGCGTATCCAGGAGTTTCTACGAGAAGACCAAATCACTGAGGCACTCGAAGTGTTTAAGGGCCTCAACCTCGGCGACCAGGTGGAGGTCTACAACCTGCTCCCCGAGGACCGTCAAGAAGAATTCATCAGCCTGCTGCCACCCGAAGAGGTGGCGGAACTGTTTAACCGCCTGAGCGATGCGCAGGCGGTGGACGCGGCCGAGCATCTCACGGCGGAGACGCTGTCTGAGATCCTGGATGAGATGCAGCCTGACCAGGTGGCAGACATCCTGGGTGACCTGCCGCCGGAGCAAGCCAACGAAGCGCTGCAACAGATGGAGGATCCCGAAGATGTGATCCCCCTGCTGGCTTATCCGGATGAGACGGCGGGTGGCCGCATGACCACCGAGTACATTGCCATGCGCCGCCACACCAAAGCCTCGCAAGCCATCGACTTTTTGCGCGAGGTAAGCCCAGACCATGAAGTGCCGTATTACGTCTTCGTCATCGACCGGGAACGTCGCCTGTGCGGTGTGGTGGGCATGCGCGAGCTGGTGGTGGCCGCACCGGAGAAGCTCATCGAAGACTTGATGGACCCGGAAGTGATCTTTGTCACGGCAGGCACCGACCAGGAAGAAGTGGCGCGCCTGATGAGCAACAACAACCTCTCGGCCATCCCGGTGGTGGACGATGGCGGACACATGTTGGGCGTGATCACACTGGACGACGTGATCGATGTGCTCAAAGAAGAGGCCGGTGAAGATATTCTGCAGCTGGGTGGTGTTGAGCCTGGCCCGTTGCTGGACATACCCTATTGGTCGCAGAAGATCTCGCAGGTGGTGCGCTCACGCTTCACCTGGCTGCTGACACTGTTCGTCGCCGAAACGTTGACGGGCACCGTGTTGCGCCACTATGACGAAGCCTTGCAAGCCGTGGTCTCGCTGGCCTTCTTCGTACCGCTGCTGATCGGCACGGGTGGTAATGCTGGCTCGCAAACGGTGGCGACCATCATCCGTGGCATGGCGCTGGGCGAAGTGAAGCGCAGCGAGATGCTGTGGGTGCTGTGGAAAGAATTCCGCACCGGAGTAGCACTGGGCCTGCTGCTGGGCGTGGTGGGCTATGTGCGCGCGTTGATGTGGGGCGTAGACTGGCACCTGGCGGTGACCGTGGCGCTGACCATCGGCATTATCTGCGTGTGGGCCAACTCGGTGGCAGCGCTGGTGCCGATGCTGGCGGACAAGATCGGCATTGACCCCACGATCATCTCTGGGCCGTTCATGTCTACGCTGATCGATGCCACGGGGCTGGTGATCTACTTCACGCTGGCGGTTTGGATCTTACCCCAACTATAGTTGGGGCCGCAGCTATAGGCCAGCATCTTGGGCATGCAGACGCTGCTACGCGTATTCTTCTACCTGATCTATCACCCCCTGGCGTGGACGTATGACGCGGTGGCGTGGCTGGTGTCGCTGGGCCACTGGCGCAGCTGGGTCCACAGCGCGCTGAGCGAACTGCCGCCCAGTGGCCGCATTTTGGAACTCGGTCATGGCCCTGGCCATCTGCAAGTGGCTATGCGCATGGCGGGCTATGCCCCAGTTGGCATCGACATCAGCGCCCAGATGGGCCGCCTCGCCGGACGGCGACTGGCCAACGCTGGCCATACCCCACTGTTGGTGCGGGCTGACGGGCGCAAGCTGCCCTTCCGCGTCGACGCCTTTGACGGCGTGGTGGCGACCTTCCCCACGGAGTACGTAGTGCAGGCCAGCACGCTGAGCGAAATGCGCCGCGTGCTGTGCCCCGGCAGCCGCCTGGTGCTGCTGCCGGTGGCCTGGATCACAGGGGGTAGCCTGTTGGAGCGTGCGGCGGCGTGGCTGTTCCGCATCACTGGCGAAGCAGGCAGCTGGGATGGACGCTTCACGCAGCTGGTGCAGGCGGACGGTTTTGAGGTACAGGAAAAGCGCGTGCAACTGCCTGCCCGGGGATTGCTTCGCTCGCGCTCCCTCGTAGTGCGTCGCTCGCAAAGACAAACAGAACAAGCCGGGTCTGAAGTGATGCTGCTGCTGTGCACTCCTCATGAGCGTGATTGATACGCTGCTGGCCGAGATCTTTGCCACGCGCAAGCCAGCCTTCTACGGCGAATTTGCAGAGTGGCTGCGTGGCTCACGCCGCTTCCGCGAGTTCGCTCATGCTTATCGCAATAAGATACGTGCCAAGCTGACCAATGCTAAGCACGCGGGCAGCCTGGACGACCTGCGCGCTGAGCTGCATTCGGCGGCGCTGCTGTGTGGCGAGCAACGCTTTGCCGTGGAGTACGAGCACTATGCCGCGGCGAAACAACGCGGCCCGGATCTCACTGTGCTATTCAAAGGGCACACCACGTTCAATGTGGAGGTACGCCGAGTGCAGGCTGGCAGCAGCTACCTTGAGCAAGTGATGGCCAAGAAGGTGAAGCAACTGCCGGCAGGCGTGATCAATGTGCTGTGGCTGGCGGCGGATGGCGAGCTGGCCGAGAGCCGCGTACATGCTGCGGCCGCTACGCTGCTACAGCATACTCAGCAGAAAGACGATGGCTATTTCGCAGCGATGGGCTACGAGCGTGCCAGCTCCTTCCTCAAGCAGTATGCACGGTTGAGCACAGTACTGGTGTGGCAGGCGGAGCCGCTGTTGATTACAAATTCGATGACACGCCATACGCTGCCAAGTGATCTGCAGAGCGCACTGCGGCGGCTGAGCCTGGCTAAGTGATCATTTCCATTTTCTCCCCCACCTACTCAAGACCGGGCTATCCGCGGCTAGCCCAGATGCAGCCAAAGCTGCCAAGCAGAAACCGGGTGAGCCGCTTTGCGTGCCTCTACGCGGCCGGAGCGAACAGGTGGGCCCTGCCCTGAAGGCTGACCCGGGTCGGCGTGGAGCGCAAGGCGGCTGGCAACAGGTTTCGGCAGCAGTGTGCCATAGGTGGCGGGGATAAGGCGTGATTTGGAGTGGGATGTCAAGGAAGAGAAAAGGAGAAGGGAGAAAGGAGAAAGGATGAGGAAAAAAAATGTGGCTGCGAGGATCCCTAGCCTTCGGCTGCTGCGCTCGGGATGCACGTTGCCTCCAACAGGGCTGGTTTGTAAACGGGGCCGGCGAGATGCCCTTCGCTGCGCTCAGGGTGACACGGTTTCCTATTGCGGATGTCAAGATTGGACGGAGGGAGTGCTGATTTGTGGCTGCTGATTGCGGATTGGGCAGATGCGCGGCACTCTTGCGCTGCTACACAGCGTGGTCAGAATGACAAGAGTGTGGGCAGATTGCTTCGTCCGTTTGCCGCAAGCGGCAATACTCCTCGCAATGACATTAAGGGAGTTGATTTACAATTCCGCGGCGATGGAAATACAGATCGGTGTTGCCAAGATCAATAAGTACGCTGTATCCGAAAGCGGCGATACGCTCGAGGTGGTGGAGCGCCCCAGCGGCGGTATGTCCGTGGTGCTGGCGGATGGCCAGCGCTCCGGCAAGAGCGCTAAGGTGATCTCCACCATGGTGGTGCGCAAAGTGATCACCCTGTTGGCCGAGGGTGTGCGTGATGGCGCGGCGGCGCGGGCGGCTTCGGATTATTTATACACGCACCGCAACGGCCAGGTGCAATCGACGCTCAATATTGTTTCCATCGAGATGGAGAGCCGCAAGCTGCTGGTGACGCGCAACAATCCGCTGCCCGTGCTGGTCTTCCAGGATGGTGAGATTACCAGCTTGGATGAGCCCAGCGACCCGGTGGGCTTGCGGCGCGAGACGCGCCCGGTGCTGACTCAACTGGAGATCAAGCCGGGGCTGACGGTGGCGGTGTTCACCGACGGCTTGCCGTTTGCCGGTGAGCGCAACGGCAAGCCGATGGACATCCACACCGCCTTCAATCGCATGGCAACGCTGGGCGAGAGCGCGCAGACGATCGCCGACGGGCTAATGGCTGAGGCGCTGGAACTGGAGAGCCACCGGCCGGGCGACGACATCAGCATTCTGGTGTTAGGGGCGCGCACCAGCAGTACCGACACTGTGCGGCGCATGAGCGTGAGCCTGCCGGCCTGGCCCGGGTAGAATACGAGCATGAGTAGTACCAAGCCGCGCGTTGGAGTGGTTGGCCCATGCAAATCGGGCAAATCCACCCTGGTGCGCGGCTTGCAGGAGGCAGGCTACCCTGCCAACCAGATCGCCCAGGAACATTCGTTTACGCCACGCATGTGGCAGCTGATCTCTCCCCCAGACATTCTTCTTTATCTGCACACCGAGTATGCGAACACGGTGGCACGCGGGCTGCAGTGGCTGGAGCGCGACTATGCCGAGCAGCAGACGCGGCTGGCGCACGCACGCCAGCATGCCGATTTCGAGATCAGCACGGATGAGCTGCCAGCGGAGGAAGTGCTGCGGCGGGTGTTGGAGTTTTTAGGGGGAGTAGAGTGAGGAGTGATTTGGGAGCAGTGAGCAGGTTAGTAGCTTATGCTAGTAGATCAAAAAAGCTGAATACGCCGCTCATGCGAATGCCAAGAAGCAAACCCAGATTGCTTCGTCCGTTTGCCGCAAGCGGCAATCCTCCTCGCCAATGACAAGAATTTTGTGCCGCCGCGCAGTGCGTTCGTAGTGCTGCAATGGCAATACTGTGGCCTAAAGGATCCCTAGCCTTCGGCTGCTACGCTCGGGATGCACGAATACAACAAAAAAGGCGGGCCAATGGCCCGCCTTTTTTGTTGGCTGAAAAGCCTACTGCGACTTCTTGATGAAATCTGTCAGGTGTTTGTGCTGGATTTTGAGCGAAGCCTCGTGGATGTACATCATGTGACCGGCTTCATAGTATTCCATCGAGATGTTCTTGCGTAATGCGGGCGGCAACTGCAAGTGGTTGAAGGTGTACTCGGTGGCGAAGAACGGCGTGGCCAGATCGAAGTAGCCATTGGCTACGAAGACTTTGAGGGCGGGGTTAATCACCATGGCCTGGCGTAGCGTTTCGGCCACGTTGAGGTATTGGTTCTCGTGTTCCTTGTAGCTCCAGGGATGGACGCGGCCGCTCAGGATCTCGTAGGGTAGATCACTCTCGAATTCAAGCTCGGCGCGCACGTATTGGTTGAGCGCGGCGGTGAAGGCGCCCTGGATGGCGGCGTAGCTGGGGTCGAATTCGTAATTCTCGCCGGCATCGTCTCGGTCTGAGGCGATATAGCGCGAGTCGAGCCGCCCCACCGTCTTGCTCTGGGCGCGCAGCAGCTCCTTGGTGAAGCGATGGATCTCGATGCGCAGGTTGGTGCGCTGCACATACTCCACAGACAGGCCGGTATAGGCGGCCAGCTTGGTAGCGAAGTACTGGCGCTGCTCCTCGGGCAACGCATCGCCCTGCATGAGCGCGCTGGCGTATTCGCCAGCGGCGAAAGCGCGCACTTCGTTCAGCGTGCGCTCCAAGTTCTTCTGCAGCCCGGCGCCCAACTGTTTGTGATACCAGGCCGTGGCAGTGTAAGTGGGCAGGAAGAGAATGTAGGGCAGATCGTTGCCGATGTTGAACAGCAGCGTTGAAAACTCCAGCACGGAGGAGATGAGCATGATGCCGTTGAGAGACATCCCGTGGCGGTCTTGCAGATGGCCGGAGAGCGCAGCGGCACGCGTAGTACCGTAGCTCTCGCCGATGAGGAACTTGGGCGAGCTCCAGCGCATGTGGCGGCTGGTGAACAGGCGGATGAACTCGGCGACGGTCTCGAGATCCTTTTGGAAGCCGTGGAACTGCTTGGCGGCCTCACCCGGTACCGGGCGGCTGTAGCCGGTAGTCACCGGGTCGATGAAGACCAGATCAGTCTCGGAAAGGATCGAGTAATCGTTGTCCACTAAACCGAAGGGCGGGCGCGGCATGCTGTCATCCAGTGGCATATTCACACGGCGCGGGCCGAGGATGCCGAGGTGCAGCCAGACGGAGGAAGAGCCGGGGCCGCCATTGAACGAGAAAGTCAGCGGGCGAGGCTTGGCGCCTTTTGGCTGCTCTGCAATGTACGCCGTGTAGAAGACGGAAGCCTTGGGCTTGTGCTCGCCTTTGTCATCGTCCTCTTCTTTGAGGATGAAGGTGCCGGCGATGGCAGTGTACTTGAGCGGCTTGCCAGCGATGGTGACCGTGTGCTGGGTTTCGACGCGCTGCTCTTCAGGCTGCTTGGGCTCTTCGGCTTTGCTCTTGGTCTCTGTGGTTTCACTCATTATCAAGACACCTCATAGGTTACAGGCTTAGATTATAGATGCCCGCCAGCACCAGTAGCACTGCGCCGAGGCACAGAAAGGGTGCGTATGCAATAGAAGCGAACATGGAATAGCGGCCGCGCAGCAGGCTGATGAGCACAAGGCCGAGGCTGTACAGCCCGGCCAGCAGCACACCCGCGAACAGCGCCGGCAGCACGGCGGGCCAGCCGAGCAGCAGGCCGATGACGCCAGCCAGGATCACATCGCCAAAGCCGAGGGCTGTGTCTTGCCAGGCTTGTTTGCGCAGGCGCGCCAGCAGGCGGCCGATAAGCTCGCCGGAGAAGTACAGGCCGAGCATGAGACCAAAGCCGGCTGCCCCACCTGCCAGCGTGGGCAGCGGCTCGTGGCGCATGACGCCGATGGCGCCGAGCGCCAGCGCACCGAAGATACTGACCGGGTGCAGGACCAGACGATGCTCGATATCGATGACGGTGACGAGCACGAAGTAGCTGAGGACAAAGGCGAGCAGATATAGCGAAAAGTCCGCCGGAGGATTCTGGAAGATGTAGATGCAGGCCAGCAGCAGGACGACGTGGACGACGAACTTGCGCGGCGAGTGGATGTACTCCCCTACTGCTTGTGCGCTCAGCGGCCACCAGGCGGGCCGCGTCAGGCGGCGGTGGGCTGGCAGCACGTCGGCGAGGTAGTTGACGGCCAGGCCGGAGAGCAGGCCGAGGGCGATGGCGGCAAGCAGCATACGGGGATTATAGAGCATCCACAAGCGGCGCTTTAAATCATGATAAACTCCCGCCACAAGCCATTATAGGAAGGAAATAGAGTATGGCACATAAAGCTTTGGCGACAAGTCGAACGCCGGCACTCATCATCTACCTACTTGATGTTAGTGCATCCATGGAAGATGAACTAAATGGCCGTCCACGAATCGATATAGTCATGGACTGCCTAAGTGCCGCCCTGCAGCAAATGGTCTTCCGCTCCACAAAAGGCGGGCAAGTTTCTCCGCGCTACCGCATTGCCATTTTTGCCTACAGCGATGATGTCTATGACATCCTCGATGGTGTCCGGACTATTGATGAGGTTGCTAGCCTGGGTATGCCAGAGTTAGGCACGCTCCGGGGCACTGACACAGCTAAGGGCTTTCTGGAAGTTGAGAAATTGCTCAAGCAAGAGCTTCCACACATAGGCGATAGCCCAGCGCCCTTAGTCTGCCACATGACCGATGGGGAATATACAGATGATGACCCCGAGCCTATCGTCAGGCGCATTATGGACATGGCATGTGCCGATGGACGCGTCTTGGTTGAGAACATCTTTATCTCAGACGACATTCTGGATGAGGACATTGACGACCCAACAGAATGGCGCGGCGTGACCTCAGGGAGTGAGCTGTCCAATCCCTATGCAGAAAAACTGCGCGCGCTGTCCTCAAAGCTTCCCGAGAGCTACCAGACAATCATGCGTGAAAGCGGTTACAGCCTGGAAAAAGATGCGCTAATGCTTTTGCCGGGGCAAAGCGCTGAGCTGATTGAAATGGGCTTCGTAATGTCTGGCGCCACTCCTACTGCATAATCCGGCGCAGTGTCCAAGTCATTCATTGCTGTTTCACAGGACGTTGAGACGCCAACAAGCTGGATCACCTCATCCAGCTTCAAATTAAGATATGCCTACGCGCGCGCTGCCGATTGTCAAAAGAACGGGGCGCCCGGCCAAGACTATCTATGCTTTTCTCACGACGCGGATACGGTCGTATTCGCACTGTGCGATGGGGTGAGTCAGTCCTTTTATGGAGACTTGGCTGCCATGTTTCTTGGCAACTATCTCCTAGGGTGGTTGGCGGACGCAGGCAAGAAGGCTGCCACAGCCGAGGATCTTCAGGTCTATCTAGCCAGTAAGTTCACTGGCGTTGTTGCTGAAAGTCAAAAGAGGGTAAGTGAGTACATACTCCCTGAAAACTTAGCGCCGATAGTTGCGCAAGTGCTGGAAAAGAAGCGCGCCATGGGCAGCGAAAGCACCTTCATTGGTGGCCGGATAGATTTCAAAGAAGGGAACCTTAAACTCGCTTGGGGAGGCGATTCGCGGTTGAGGTTGTGGGGAAAAGGGAATGAAGTTACTGATACGTATCTGCCAAAAGACTCGTTTCGAACCATGGAGCGCTGGTCGACCCACAAAGGCGTGGTCGGCCGGTTTCATACTTGTGTTCTACCGCTAAGAGTAATTGACCGCATTCTTGCATACTCAGATGGCTTTTCCCGTCTTGACGCGATCTCTCACCTTATGCCACAAGACTCTGCGATTGACATGCTGATGCATGAGGCTACACAGGAGCCAAGCAGTGACGATATAAGCTTCATGGAAGTCGTGATGAATTCTGTACCCAAGCCGCGGGCACAACGTGCCAGCGCACCCAGCCAACCATTGCTGCACCTAGACAGCAATGAAATTGCCCTGGGCTGGCAGGGCGTACCAGGATGCGAGCACTATGAAATTGAATACTCTTCGGAAAATGGCCGCCGCCACTGGTTAACAAAGACCGATAGCTGGCGGTTGCCATTCTCGCTACTGCCCGGATTAGCTGGTGCATTTCGAATACGGCCTTGGGTCTCAGGTGAACCAGGAGAATGGTCTCCCCAACTCAATTTCTCCCTGGCAGGTCAGGGTGCAACCCACTCGCTGCAAGCCTCGGAAACCCCAGCACCTATGGAGCAATTTCCTGAGCAGGTTGTCAGCAATGGGCACAGGCTTGAAGCCAGGCTTGTGGCCCTTGCAGTGGTACTCGGGGTGATCACCGGGCTTATATGCTCCGCACTTCTGCGCTGAGCCAGAATGCATAGGGACAAACATGGTATATCGGCCAAAAATTAAGGATTCGCTACTGATCGATGGAGAGAAGTTCACCATTCAGGAACACCCCACTGCGCAGGGGATGCCTTATGGACAAACCGGGCGCCGCGCCACTGTATACCAAATTCGCTCCACTACTAGCCGAGAACTCAAAGCTCTGAAGGTGTTTACACTCGCCTTCCGCCGCCAATGGACCGCAACTGAGCTAAAAATACTCAATACGCTTGCCAAGACGCCTGGTTTACAAGCCGCCCAGAGAATGATGCTGGCGCCCAGCTCGCACGCCGAGCTTCTTAAAAAGGAACCTGACCTCATTTATGCCCAAGTGATGCCCTGGGTAAATGGCAAAACTTGGCAAGAAATCATTCTCACACGCGAGCCATTGAACTCAAAAGAAAGCCTCGAGCTAGCCAAAGGGCTGGCTGGCCTGCTCGCCAAGCTGGAGACCAGAGGCATGGCGCATTGCGATCTTTCTGGTCCCAACGTCATGGTGCAAAGAGGAAACCAAGTTGCCCTAGTTGATTTAGAAGAGGTGTATGCAGAAGGGCTAGGCGAACCAAAACGGAAGCCTGCTGGTTCTGAAGGATACGCACACCTCAGCGTCAGCAAAGGGGTCTGGTCGCCCGAGGCGGACCGCTTTGCATCCGCGGTGCTGCTGGGCGAAATGCTGTGTTGGTGCGATGCCGCTGTGCGGGAAGCCGCTTATGGAGAGCAGTACTTTAGCCCCAAGGATATGCAAATAGAGGGCAAGCGCTTTAGCTTGATGCATCGTACACTGCAGGAAAAATGGGGAGATGAAATTGCGGGTCTATTCGAAAAAGCTTGGAAAAGCAAAACCCTTAGGGGCTGCCCAACAGCAGAAGAATGGCAAAAAGCCCTCATTATCAGCGAGAAGGAACAGACTGAGCGAAGCTTAAATCAGGTTGAGACTCTGATGCAGGCAGGCAAGCTGCATGAGGTTGTAGCGCTTGCCGAGGAAATCTATGCTTTCGCGCCGCTCAGGGGCAACCTTCCACTAACGCGTGCGCTCATGAAGCTTGCCGCCGAAGAAGAAAAGCAAGGACGAGCGAGCGCAGCCCGCGCCCACTATGAGCGTGCTTACAAAATTCATCCAACGGGCAATGTAGGCTATGAGCTTGCAAAAAATGTAAGGCGTTTACAGAGTGAAACCAAGTCCCCAGTCAAAAAAGCAAAACAGCCATCTCGACCGGCCCGCAAGTATGCGAAACGCACCGAGAGACCAGTAGAAGACGAGCCACGCCCTGGCATGGATCAAAGTATATGGCTGTGGGCAGGAGTCCTTGTCCTGATCCTCTTTTGGCTATACCTCATTTCGAATCCAGGTAGACAGCCTAGCGTCCCTGCCCCCGCCCCCGCAGCTACCGTGGCTCAACCAATGCCAACGCGAACAGCGGCCCCCACATCCACGCGGATTCCCAGTACGGCCACGCCGTCTCCGCAGGCTCGGCAGTCCCCTCAGCTGGCGCAGGCGGAGCAATGGCCCTTTGTCCTTTACGATGACTTTGCGTCAAACAATAATCACTGGATACTTGGCGAACTAGGCTACAGTGACAGTGATTGGCGGGCTACGGGCGGGCTTTCAAACCAGGCACTTTATTGGCAAGTGACCCAATCATCACCTTCAGGGGTCTATTTCAGGGATTATCCCTGGCCACAAGATGAACTGGAGACCTTCTACTTTTACGTATGGGCCTGGCAGGAATACGGACAGCCAGAAACAGCCTGCTATGGCATCAGCTTTAGAGAAAATGAAGCGGGTTATTACCTGCTTGCTGTATGCCAAGACTCTAGCTACCAGGTGTTTGCACTGGTTGGCGATACCTGGGAAACGATAAAGCCTTGGACCTATACAGCCGATATTTATAACACTCAGCCAAATCAAATTGGCGTGCTTGCCTATGGCTCACAATACCATATCGTTATCAACCACACAGTCGTGTACACATTTAGAGACACACGCTTGCAGAGTGGGATAACTTCGCTGGTCATGTGGGCCTCTGCGCCAAACGACACGCCTACTTATTACTTTTGGGACCTTGTAATTCAATCTCCTTAGTAAGTTGCAAAAGAGGATGCAACGAGCAAAGAATCATTCCAGCTTGTTTAGCGCACCACCAGCGACAATTGCAATCAATCCCAGAAGCGTACCCCAAAGCCCTAATTCAAAATTGACCGTAAATCCTGCATCACGGCTGCCTACCAACTCCTGAAAGAAGTCATAACGAGAGTACATAGCCAACAAACCCACCAAACCCAAACCAACTGGCCCCAAAACTTTTACCTGTTCGCTATTGTCTCCGCTGAAAAACCGGTAGGCAAGATAAATAGCACCCAATGCCGCCAGAAGCACCAGCCATAAAGCCGGGCCACCTTCAACAGGCTGCCCCATGAACGAAAAACCGCTTGCCAAATCTGCCCCATTAAGACTCAGGCTACTTTGACCACAGGCAACAGTGACCCATGGCAAGAAAAAGCAAATCAAAACGCCCAGGGCGCCACTCGTGCTAGCCTTAAAACCGCGCGTCAGACTGCCCCAGAAATCGGAAGCAGCCTGCGCGGACACCAGCGGCGGATGCTGAACCGCTGGTTCGTTATCCGCATACTGATCGCGGCTACGCTGAGCTGGGCGTGCTGCGGGAGTCTCCGCTAGATGAGCGCCACACTCAGGGCAAAAATTAGCAGATCTTTTGAGCTTTTCCCCACAATTGGGGCAGAATGCCGTGGCGGCAGCCCTCGGCTCTGCAGCCGTGGGAGTTACAGTTGCACGCCTGCTCTCGCGCTCCTTTGCTCCGCTACTTTCTTGCTTCTCACCACCTAGTGGTCGAAATCCCTTAAGCGGAGACCCATCGTTTTGGCTCATACAACTCTCCTTAGCCTAGTTATCAAAACTCACCAATCGCAGAAGGATCCAACTCAACATCTGCCTTGCTTAATGCAAATTCCAAAGAGCCCATCACTGCCTGGAACAAAAGCTTGCTTTTCTCGCGCTCAGGGCTGTCATCATTAAATGGCGACTTGCCTCTCAGCATTCCAAAACCAGCAATCAGCGCCACCAAGCCAATGCCTGTCCAGAAGAAAAGCAACCCAATAGCGAAGACAAAAGCACCAAGGCCACTGGAGCGGCCAGTTTGTCTGGGAGAAAGTTCGTAATGCTTGACCTCCAGCAAAAGATCATTGCCATACGACTCCAGGCAAATCAGAGTGCTAGCAATTTCGCTGGCTCGCACGGAGCTTAGAACTGCATCGGGTTTCATTTTTTTACTTACTACAAAATACTGTCTGTCCCCATTTTCGATCAGAGTGGTTTCAGCACCGGGGATATTGCGTTTGACTATCTGGGAGATGAGGGCATTCCTGGCAAGGTCTGCTTTGCTGCCCTGCAGAGTAAATATCGTAGAAAAGCTGATAACTTCAACACCAAATTCATTCTTAAGCGAGCGGACATTTCTGGCGCTGTGATGCGTTTTATTTGCAGATGCAATTGGAAATGGTTCTGGCCTATTACGAAGCTGGGGCGCATCCAGAGGCTCACTGATCTGCCCGCTAGGCTCGATAGGCTCCCCACAGTTAACGCAAAAATTAGTAGCAGAAGATAGCTCAAACCCGCACTCAGAGCAAAACTCGGCTGCTGAGAAGGGCTGCCTTCTTTGCGGACGTGGAGCAGGCTTGCGGTCTGTGAGCTTCTTGGGCGGATTCGCTTTAGGCTCGGGCCGAGGCTCATGCCCCTTCCCTGCTCCTGAAGAGCCATCCAATGGTCTAAATCCCTTCAATGGGGATTCGCTTTTACTCATTCACCTCACCTTTGCTCGCCAGTCTATCATAATTGGAAGCAGAACAAAAAAGACCGAGCTTTCGCTCGGTCCTTTTTAGTTCTGTGCTCAGTGCTAGTTTACGTCTGCTGCGGGTTTGGAGGCTACATCGACGAATTGGTCGAAGAGCTCGCGCAGCATGGGCTCGGGCAACGCACCGACCTGGCGGTGCACCAACTTGCCGCCGGCGACGAAGAGCATGGTGGGGATGCCGCGCACATCAAACTGGCCGGCCCACTGGGGGTTCTCGTCGGTGTTGACTTTGGCGATGACTACTTTGCCGGCATACTCCTGGGCAAACTTGTCCAAGATGGGGGCTACGGCGCGGCAGGGGCCACACCACGGCGCCCAAAAGTCCACCACTACGGGTGTTTCAGATTGCAAGACAGCCTTCTCAAAGGCTTCATCGGTTACGTGTACAGGTTCGTTGATCATTCTTGCTCCATGGTTGGGTTCTACGTCATAGATGCGCCAAGGCATGACAATCTTACCGTCTTCCCCAAGCTGGCGCTTGCAATGCCCTTAAGGAGATGCGTTGTATCCAACAGGGCTGGCTTGTGCAAAGGCTGCTCAGATGCCCTTTGCTGCACTCAGGGCGACACATGCGCTGCTATGCAGAGCGATCGGAGTGCGCAGGTAGCGCAGGAGTATAATGCCCGCGTGGTTTCCCTTTTGCATCGAGATGCCCCCCAACCGTATACCGTAGACACGCCGGTCTACCAAGGCCCGCTGGACCTGCTGCTGCAGTTGATTGAGCGCGCCGAGCTGGATATTACCAAGCTGGCGCTGGCGCAGGTGACGGACCAGTTCCTGGGCTACATGCGCACGCTGCAAGAACTCAAAGCCGAGCGCGTGTCTGAGTTCTTGGTGGTGGCGGCACGCCTGATGCAGATCAAGTCTGAGGCGCTGCTGCCCCGCCCCGTCGTGCGCCAGCCAGACGAAGAAGACCCCGGCGAGGCGCTGGTGCAGCAGCTGCTGCTCTACAAGCGCTTCAAGGAGCTGGCCAGCCTGCTGACCCTGCGCCAGGATACGGCGTTGCGCAGCTACCTGCGCATGGCGCCGCCGCCCAAAGTGGAAGGCCGCCTGGACCTAAGCGGCATGACCGCCGAAGACGTGTTCCGCGCGGCGATGAAGGTGCATACGCGGGCGGATGCCCGTGCGCCCCTGCGCACAGTGGTGGCTGCGCCGCGGGTGACGATCCGCGAGAAGATCAAGGCTATCGCCGATGTGCTGCGCCACAAGACTATGACGACGTTCCGCGAGCTGGTCTCCGGCACGCCTGACCGCTTGCATGTGGTGGTGACCTTCCTGGCGATGCTGGAGCTGGTGCGCCGCTACCGTATTGCGGCCAAACAAGAGGAGTTGTTCCAGGAGATCGAGCTGCGCCGCGATGACAACTGGAACGAGACCCTCGACTTTGAGTTGGAGTTTACGGAGTAAGGGCTGTTTCAAAGACCAGATAGGCTTTTCTTGTCCTAAGGATTCCTCGGCTGTAAAGTCTGCGTTGAAGGGTGAGCTCATTACACCGCCTCGGAATGACGTAGATTTCTCAACCATCCCGTCATTCCGAGCCTGAGCGAAGCGAATGGCGAGGAATCCTTTAGGGCATTCCAAGTACAAGCTGGACTTTTATTGCCCTAAAGGATTCCTCGGCTCTCTGCATGGCAGTCTTAGTAGCATCTGAAATGCCGCCTCGGAATGACGTGCTTACCTATGCCATACTACGTATATATCCTAGCAAATCGCACACGTACTATATACACCGGCGTAACCAGCAACCTAGAAGGTCGAATAGCACAGCATAAATCCAAAGCTCAGGTTGGCTTCACTCAAAAGTACGACACTACCAAACTGGTTTATTATGAGGAGCATGCAACAGCGCTTGAAGCTATTGCTCGTGAAAAGCAAGTTAAAGCGTACAGAAGAGAAAAGAAGGTTGCTCTCATCAACGCACTCAACCCCAAGTGGCAAGACCTAGCTGAGGATTGGGAACCGAATGCCCACGAAGAAGACGACTAAAACCACCAAAGCCAAGACCACCAAGAAGGCCGCTGCTCCCAGCGTGGACTGGGAGCAGGTTGCCCGGCTGCTGCTCACCTCGCGTACGATCGATGAGATAGAGGAGCAGGAGCTAGCGCCAGCGGGCAAGGTGACCTACCAGTTCTCCTCCAAGGGGCACGAGCTCTCGCAGATCCTGCTGGGGCTGCAACTCACCCAGGGGCACGATGCGGCTACGGTGTATTACCGCAGCCGCCCGTTCATGCTGGTCGCTGGCCTCACGCCGCAGGAAGCCTTCGCCGCCGACATGGCGCGCACCGGCTCGCCGTCTGAGGGGCGCGATGTGGGCGTGGTGTACAGCCTGCCGCCGCGGCATGGCGTGACCGTACTGCCCTCCTCCGGCGATGTGGGCGCGCAATACACGCCTGCGGCGGGCTGGGCGCAGGCGGCGACCTACTACCAAGGTGAGCTTAAGGACAAGGACTGGAAAGGCGCCATCGCTGTGGCGCTGGGCGGCGACGGTTCGGTGGCCACCAACGGATTCTGGGCGGCGTTGACGATCGCCACCACGCTTGAGCTGCCCATGCTGTTCTTTATTGAGGACAACGGCTACGGCATCTCGGTGCCTAAGCACTTCCAAACTCCGGGCGGGGATATTGCCGCCAATTTGAAATCCTTCAAGAACCTGCGCATCACCACCGGCTCCGGTACGGAGCCAAAGGAGACCGCCGAGCGCATCGCTGATGCGGTGAGCTACGTGCGCTCGGGTGCGGGCACGGCGCTGCTCAAGCTGAGCGTACCGCGTCTGACGGGTCATACCTTCGGCGAAGACCAGACCGCCTACAAGAGCGCCAAGCAACTCAAAGAAGAGCAAAGCCGCGATCCGCTGCTGGCAGTGCGCAAGCACCTGGGCGCAAAGTTTGATTGGGACGGCCTCAAGGCCGATGTAGAAAAAGACGTACGCGCCCAGCTGGCGGCCGCCGAGCAGAACCCGGAGCCGGCCAGCTACACCGGCACGCTGCACCTCTTCGCCAGCGGCGAACACCGGGCGCAGGTGCCCCCAGCGCTCAACAAGCCTGCGGTGAACTTCGACAACGCAGCCGCCGAAGATGGCGCACGCATCAATATGTCTGAAGCCATCCGCCGCACAATGGAAGTAGAGCTGGAGCAAAACCCACGCCTGCTCATCTTCGGTGAGGATGTTGGCCCGCGTGGCGGCGTGCACCGCGTCACGCTGGATCTGCAAAAGAAGTACGGCGCGGCACGCGTCTTCGACACCTCGCTCTCCGAGGAAGGCATAATCGGCCGTGCGGCGGGCATGGCGATGGCCGGGCTGACCGCCCTGCCCGAGATCCAGTTCCGCAAATACGCCGACCCCGCCACCGAGCAGATCAACGACACCGGCTGGGTGCGCTGGCGCACGCACGGCAAGTTCGCCGTGCCGATGGTGATCCGCATCCCGGTTGGCTACAGCAAGAAAACTGGCGACCCGTGGCACTCCGTCTCGGGCGAGGCCATCTACACGCACAGCCTGGGCTGGCGTGTGGCGATGCCCTCCAATGCCGCCGATGCCGTCGGCCTGCTGCGCGCTGCGCTCCGCGGCCAAGACCCCACGATCTTTCTGGAGCATCGTGCCCTGTACGATTCGCCCATCTCACGCCGCCCCTACCCGGGCGACGAATACGCCCTGCCCTTCGGCAAGGCAGCCGTGTTGCAGGCGGGCAACAAGCTCACCGTGGTGACCTGGGGCGAGATGGTGCACCGCTGCCTCGAGGCCGCCGAGCCATTCGCTGGCCAGGTGGAGTTGCTCGACCTGCGTACTGTCTCCCCATGGGACAAGGAGGCCGTGCTGGCCTCGGTGCGCAAGACCGGCCGCGTGCTGATCACCCACGAGGATACGCACACCGGCGGCTTCGGCGGCGAGATCGCCGCCACGGTCGCCGAGGAAGCCTTTGCCTATTTGGATGCGCCCGTGGCGCGCATGACCACGCCGGACGCATTGATCCCCTACAACATCGCTTTGATGAACACCCTCATCCCCAGTGTGGAGGCCTTACGAACACGCATAGAAGAATTACTCACCTGGTAACGCTTGCCTTGCTGCTGGCGGCGTGCAGTACGCCGCCGGACACCTCGCAAGTGGCGGAACCTACCGCGGAGCTCAGCGCGCAGGAGGAGCAAGGCAAGCGCGCCTTCAGCCAATACTGCGGCGCCTGCCACAGCATCGTTGGCGATACGTCCATCGTCGGCCCCTCGATGGCGGGCATCGCCACCCGCGCCGAGACGCGTATCGAGGGCATGAGCGCACACGACTATCTGATCGAGTCGATCCTTGACCCCGGCGCCTACCTGGTGCCTGGCTTCGACAACCTGATGCCCAGTACCTGGGGCACCACGCTGACCGGTGAGCAGATGGACGCCATTATTGCGTTCATGCTGACACTCAAGTAACTATTCTGTGTTGTACTACGTACCCGCACATAACCCCATGTGCGGGTACAGTTTTTTGCAGCATGCAGTTTGTAGTACCTAAGAGGAGAGATAACGCTGATGAAAACCATCCTGACCTGGATCTTACGCATTCTGGGCGTGCTGCTCGGTGTGCTGGTGATCGCCCTGGCCGTGGCGGCCTTTACGCCGGTGCCACGCGATGAGCTGCCCAGCGTGTACGGCGCAGGTGCTAGCTCGGTGCAGCCTTCCACCACCGGCCTGTTGCGCGCCTTCCCGGAGCTCAACTCTCCGGTGGACAATCCCCAGACCCCGGAAAAAGTTGAGCTGGGCCGCTTGCTGTTCTTTGACCCTGTGTTGTCAGACAACAATGAGATGAGCTGCGCCAGCTGCCACCACCCCGACCTGGGCTTTTCTGATGGTATGCAACTGGCCCAAGGCGTGGAGGGCGAAGTGCAGCGCAACGCGCTGAGCCTGTGGAACGTGGCCTACAACGCACACTTCTTTTGGGATGGCCGCGCCGAAACGCTGGAAGACCAAGTGCTGGTGCCGCTGGAACACCCCAATGAAATGCAAGTGAGCGACCGCGCCGCCCTGGAAGCAGAGCTGGCGGCCATCCCCGGCTATGTAGAGCTGTTCGAAGACGCTTTCCCCGGCGAGCCTATCAGCACGCTCAATGTGCAGCGCGCCCTGGCGGCATTCGAGCGCACGCTGATCAGCAATGACAGCCCGTTTGATGCTTACGCCGCCGGGCAGCTGGACGCACTGACCGCCAGCCAGCGCCGCGGCTTTGCCTTGTTCCGCTCGGCGGCGACGCGCTGCTTCGAGTGCCACAGCGCGCCCACCTTCGCCAATGACACCTTCCGCATCACGGGCGTGGCCGACCTGGAGGGCCAGGAGCACGACCCCGGCCGCTCGGCCGTGGGCGATGCGCCGGACAGCGCCTTCAAGGTGCCGACCTTGCGCAACATTGTGCTCAGCGCGCCTTACATGCACAACGGCATCTTCTCCAGTCTCGAAGAAGTCATTGACTTCTATGCAGGTGGCGGCGGGCGCGCTGACGGCGTGCAAGGCGTTGACCCGCTCATCCGCTCGTTTGAGCTGACCGCGCAGGAGAAGGCTGACCTGATAGCGTTCCTGTACAGCCTGACCGATGAGAGCAACCTGCCGCAGATCCCTAGCGAAGTGCCTTCGGGCTTGCCGGTGGTCTCGCCGATGCGCAACATCGAGCGCGAGACCGCGGCTGAAACCAACGCCAATCCTAGCGGTGAAACCGTGGGCAGCGGCAGCGGCGAACAGATCGTAGTGCAGGCTGGCGAAACCATCCAGGCTGCGGTGGACCGTGCCCGCGCCGGCGACACGGTGCTGATCCCATACGGCGTGTATCACGAACGCGTGGTAGTGGACCTGAACGACATCACCATCCTGGGCGTGCCCAATGACGCCGGCGAGAACCCGATCCTGGATGGCCAGGATAAGCTCACCGAAGCAGTGATCGCCTCGGGCAACAACTTTGAGATCGGCTACCTGACGGTGAAGAACTACACTGACAACGGCGTGATCGTGGAAGGCGTGACCAACGTGCACATGCACCACATCTACGCCGAGAAGACCGGAACCTACGGCCTGTACCCTGTACAGAGCACCGGTGTGCTGATCGAATATAGCGAGGTGACGGGCGCAGACGATGCGGGCATCTATGCCGGGCAGAGCGAAAACGTGGTCATCCGCCACAATGTGGTGCACGGCAACGTGCTGGGCATTGAGGCGGAGAACACGGTCAACTCGGAGCTGTACGGCAACCATGCCTACAACAATACCTGTGGCATCCTGGTGGTGTTGCTGCCGCATCTGACCTCGCGCGTTTCGCTCAACACCGTTGTGTATGACAACCTGATCGAGGCTAACAATCACAGCAACTTTGCCAAGGAAGGCACCGCGGCGGCGATCATGCCGCCCGGTACCGGCATCGCCTTGATCGCCTCTGACAATGTTGAGGTCTACAATAACATTGTGAAGGACAACAACACCGGCGGTATCGGCATCTTCAGCCTGACGATCGCCTTTGACAAGGACGAGATCGATGTGGGCGACCGCCCGGAGAACATCTACATCCACGGCAACCAGCTGAGCAACAACGGCCAGCAGCCGGATCCGTTCCTGGCGCAACTGGGCGTGCCGGGCTCAGACATCCTGTGGGATGTGAGCGGGGCCGGTCTGCGGGTGGACCAGCCTGAAGAAGGCTTGAACGTGTTCCCGCCCGTGCTGCCCAGCTCCAGCTGGAGCGATTGGGCGTACAACATGTACTGGAATGCGCTCAATTTCCTGATCGGGCTGATTAGCTAGACGCAGAGATAAGTAAATAGAAAAGGCAGCCGCAATATGCGGCTGCCTTTTTTTGTGTGCATAGGGTAATGCTTGGGCGGGTCTGAGACCCGCCCCTACGTTGTGAGCATACGTATGCCATGCCTAGTGTCATCCCGAGCGCAGCGAGGGATCCTTTAGGCCACAGCAAAGATAAGTATCTTTTTGAAACCACCTAAAGGATCCCTCCTCGGCCTACGGCCTCGTTCGGGATGACGGAATGGTCTATCAGGTGTGCGGAGTTTGATACTTGGCTCACATTGGTGCACGCTGGTCAGATTGCTTCGTCGGCGCAGCGAAGCTGCGCACTCCTCGCAATGACAAGCTGCAGCCGGCACAACCCAACTTAGTGTCATCCCGAGCGTAGCGAGGGATCCTTTAGGCCACAGCAAAGATAAGTATCTTTTTAAAACCACCTAAAGGATCCCTCCTCGGCCTAGCGGTCTCGTTCGGGATGACAAGCGGCATGTTTGAGCGAGTTTTAGAGTGCCCTCCGCCTGCTCCCTGCCCGCTTATCACCTGCATTTATGCTAAAATTCCTCGCTTATTAACTCGCTCTTGGCCGCGCAGCCAAGGGCTTGCCCGTGAGAAGGAGTTTTGATGCGCACGTATGAAGTGACGTTTATTGCCCACCCCGACCTGGACGGCGATGCCTTTAAGGCGTTGAACGAGCAGGTGCAGGGCTGGATCGCCAATGTTGGCGGCAAGATCGAGAAGACCGATGTGTGGGGCAAGCGCAAGCTGGCCTACCCCATCAAGAAGCAGGCCGAGGGCCAGTATGTGCTGCTGCACGTTGCACTGGACCCTGCCTCCTGCGCCGAGCTGGAGCGCCAGTTCCGCCTGCAAGAATCCGTGATGCGCTTCCTCATCGTGGCGGTGGACGAGGCCTAAACCCCCTCGCAGGCACTATGAGCCGCGGCCTCAACAAAGTGATGCTCATCGGCCACCTCGGCCGAGACCCGGAGTTGCGCTACACGCCCGGAAACCGGGCGGTAGCCAGCTTCAGCCTGGCCAGCAGCCAAAGCTGGACCACGGCCGAGGGTGAAAAGCGCACAGAGACCGAATGGTTCAAAGTGATCGCCTGGGCTGGCCTGGCCGAATTTGCCAACCAGTATCTCAAGAAGGGCCAGCAAGTCTACGTTGAGGGCCGCCTCAAGACCCGCCGTTGGCAGGATGAGCAAGGCAATCCGCGCAGTGTGGTGGAAGTAGTGGCGCGTGAGATCCTGATGCTCAGCGAGCGTCGCGAAAAACTGGATGCTGAAACGCCCTTCCAGGATGACCTGTATCCCCAAGGGGACGAAGACGAGTTCCCTTTTTAGTGCGGCACATTCCTGCGCCGCATCACCCTTACTCGCAGAAAGTACAGCAGTATGGACAAGAAATCATTCAATCTGACTCCCAAGAACCTGATCGGCGCAGAGCGTGACCGCTTCTACAGCCGTCTGCTGACCTATGGCACCATCCTGGTGGTGCTACTGGTGATCGGCCTGGTGGGTTTCTCCATTGTGCGGGAGAAGTACATCATCCCCAACCAGACGGTGGCAGAGGTCGAAGGTGTGGAGATCACTGGCTCGCAGTACCAGCAGCGCGTGCGCCTGAACCGAATTCGTCTGGTGAACACCTTTATCCAGTACTACCAAATGCAAAGTCTGGTGGTGGATCCCAGCTTTCAGCAGCAGCTGTACGTACAGCTGCTGGGCATCCAACAAGAGCTGACGCCGCTGGTGACGGGCGAGACCACGCTGAACGAGCTGATCGACGATGAGCTGCTCAAGCTGGCCGCCGCCGAGCGCGGCATCACGGTCAGCGAAGCCGACGTGGAGCGCGAACTGCAGTCGTTCTTCGGGTACTTCCCGCAGGGCACGCCGACCGCCGCCCCCACCAACACGCCTTACGTAACCCCCACCTACACCGCACTGCAAATGGACATGTTGGGCATCGCGCCCACGGCGGAAGCAGAAGAGGGCGAAGCCACCGCGGTGCCTACGGCGACTGCAACAGCCGCCCCGCTGCCCACCAGCGCCCCCATCCCCACGGCCACCCCCGTGACCGAGGAGGGCTACCGCCTGCTGCTGGACGAGTACCTGGCCAGCCAGACGGCAGACGCCCAGGTGAGCGAGCAGGCCATCCGCGAGGCGATCTATGCCGGCCTGCTGCGCGATGCGTTCCGCAAGCAGATGGAGCAGGATGTGCCGCGTACCGAAGAGCAGGTGTGGGCGCGCCATATTCTGGTAGCTACGGAAGCTGAGGCCCAGGATGTGCTTGATCGCCTGGGCAATGGCGAAGACTGGGCTGCCATCGCCATGGACGTTTCCATGGACACAGCCAACCGCAACATCGGCGGTGACCTGGGCTGGTTCCACCAAGCCCGTATGGTGGCGCCGTTTGCTGAGGCCGCCTTTGCCCTCAAGGTGGGCGATGTGAGCGAGCCGGTGCAGACTGACTTCGGCTGGCATGTTATCCAGGTGCTGGGTCATCAGGATATGCCGGTGAGCACAGAAGACTTCCAGCAGCGCGTGTACCTGGCGCTGGACGAATACCTGGCTGGCCTGCGTGAAACCTACACGTGGGAGATCATCGGCGAGCGCTGGAAGGCAGCCACGCCAGACAAGCCTGGCTTGCCGATCCTGTAAGCAAAAAGTAAACGCAAAAGAGCCGCTGCATCCATGGGGACGCAGCGGCTCTTTTTTGTTTGCTACGGAGTACTACTCTGCGGGGATGATCAGCCAGCCGAGCACATACAGCAGCAGGCCCGGCACGCCGCCCGGCAGGAAGGCGATGATGAACGCCAGGCGGAACCAAAAGGTACTGATGCCGAAGAAGGCTCCCAGGCCGCCACACACTCCGGCAAATACACGGTCGGTACGGGAGCGGCGCAGCGGCCGCCCAGATGTGTTAAACATGTCTCACCTCGTATCTAAACACTTGAGCGAAAGCGCCCATCTGAATCTATACGCAGGCTGCGCCGCGTGGTTGCATGCAATCCGTGGGCGTTGTGCTAGCGCGTTGTGCTAGCGCGAGTAACGCTCATCCACCTGGTCGAGACGCAGACTGATCACCTGGCTGGCGGTGTCACGCCCCATCGTGATGCCATAGATCACATCGGCCACCTGCACCGTGTTGCGGTTGTGGGTGATGACCACGAACTGGGTCTCCTGGCTGAGCTCGCGGAGCACCTCAGTGAAGCGGCCTACGTTGGCTTCATCCAGCATGGCGTCGACCTCATCCATGACGCAGAACGGCGTGGGCGAAGCCTTGAGCAGCGCAAAGACCAGCGCGGCGGCGGTGAGGCTGCGCTCGCCGCCGGAGAGCAGCGCCAGACGCTGCGTGCGCTTGCCGGGCAGCCGCGCTTCAATGTCAATACCGGTCTGGCCGCCTTCGCCGCCTTCAGTGAGCAGCAGGCTGGCGGAGCCGCCGTTGAACAAGCGGGCGAAGATGATCTTGAACTCGGCGGCGACGCGCTCAAAGGTGACCTGGAACTCTTTCTCCATCATCACATCCAGCTCAGCGATGACCTGCTTGAGATCGACCTCGGCGGAACGCAAGTCGGTCACCTGCGCTTCCATGCTCTCGACGCGCTCCTTGATCTCGACGTACTCTTTTTGGGCTTCGGGGTTGACGGCGCCCAGGCGGCGAATTTGGTTACGCTGCTGCTTGAGCGTCTCTTCCAGCTCAGGCGCCAATACCTCGACTGTGGGCAATTTTTCGACCAGCTCGCCCAGCGGCAGCGGCGTGGGTCCGGAGACAATTTCATCGTATTGGAAATTCACCAGGCCGAAGTCATCTTCGATGCGGCCGCGCAAGGTCTCCAGAGATTCCTGCTGGCGGGCCAGCGAGATCTGCGCCTGGGTGTGGTTGCGCTCGGCGGCGCTCAGCCCCTGCAGCGAGCTCGTCTCGTTGGTCTGCGCTTCGGCCAGGGCGGCATCGGCGGCGGCCAGCTCGGTCTCGGTGGGCTCGATCTGGGTCTGCAGGGTCTCGATCTCCTGCCCTACCTGGCCCTCTTGCTGGCTGAGCTCTTGGCGCTCATTGCGGATGGATTGCACCAGCGCTTCAAGTTCCTGCACGCGCTCGTGGTGCGAGCTGAGCTGGCTCTCGGCGCGCTGCAGCTGCTGCTGGCGCTCGGCCACGCGGCGCTGGGCCTCCTGCTGAGCACGCTGGCCAACGGCCAGGCGCATTTCCCAGTGAGCGACCTGGGCATGCAGCTCCTCGGCAGGCTCTTCTACGGCGATGGCCATTTCGCTTTCGAACTCCGCTTCGGCGGCGGCCATCTGCGTGGCAATCGTAGCTTCTTTGGTCCTGAGGGTGGCAATCGTTTCTTCGCCGGTGGCCTGCTCGCCTTGTAAGGTGCGCTGCTGGGTCATGAACCAATCCAGCTGGCGTTGCAGCTGGCTGGCCTCCATCTCCTGGCCTTGGACTTCGCGGCGGCCGAGGTCCACTGCGGCCTGGGCGGTTTCCAGCTCATGCACGGCGGCCTGGCGCGCCAGCTCGCCTTCGTCGGCACGCTCTGCCAGCTTGGCCAGTTCGCTCTCCAGCTCGGCCAGTTGCGCGGCCGCCTGTTCCAGTTCAGCGCGCAGCTCACGCTCCTGACGCGGGCGCGCCAGCGCGGCGGCGGACTTGGCGGCACGCACTTCAATGATGCCGGCACGATGGAAGACCTCGCCACGCAGCGTGACGACCTGGGCCGCATCGGCATGCTCGGCCAGCAGGCCGCGGGCGGCCTGGCGACTCTCGGCCACCAACACGCGCCCCAGCAGCAGATCCACGACGGGGCGCAGCTCACCGGCTACGTCTACAAGATCGGCCGCCACACCCACCAGGCCGTTGCCGGGTTGCGCGCTAAGGCGCGCCGCGGCACGCAAGCCACTGAGCGGCAGGAGCGCAGCCGAGGTGTCGGCGCCCTCCAGTAAGCGGAGGGCGTCTTCAGCCTCATCCACGATCACGCCATCGATGTAGGCACCCAGGGCGGCGGCGATGGCCGCTTCGTACTGTGTGGCTACACGCAATTCGCGGCCAAGCGTGCTCTTGGCAGGCTGCAGCCCCCATTCCTTGGCAGTTTGCAGCAGCAGCTTGGCGCCCTCGGCATAACCAGCGGCGTTGGCCTCTTCGAGGCCGCGGATCTCAGCGGCCAGGCGGGCCTGGCGTGTCTGCAGCTGGGCGCGGCTGGCCTCACGCTGCTTGTGCTGCTCTTGCAAGCGAGAAACTTCGGCAGCGGCGTCTTCGACCAGTTTCTTTTGCTCCGCGGCGCGCTGCTCAGTTTCGGTGACTTTGGCGCCGAGTTTCTCGGTGGCCTGGGCCAGTTCGGCAATGTCGCCTTGCACTTTGCCGATCGTACCGGCCAGCTCGGCCAACTCAGCCTTCTTGCGCTCCAGGCTGGAGACCAGCATCTCGCGCTGGGCGCGGGAATTGGCTTGCTGGGCCTGCAGCTCGACGACGCGCTCACGGGCGGCACGCGTACGGGCTTCCTTCTCATGCTGGGCGCCCTGCTTGCTCTGCAACTCGGCGCGAGCCTCGTCCAGCTTCTTCTGCGCCTCGGCGCCCTCTTCTTCATAGCGAGCAGCGTCTTGCTCGGACTCTTGCAAGCGCGCCTGCAGGCCAGCCAGCTCGCTTTCGACGCGCTGGCGCTCCTCTTCGAGCGCTATACGGCGCTCCCCAAGGGCACGCTCGCGCTCATCGGCCACGGCAAGGTCACGGCTGGCGCCCTGGCGGCCAGCGTGCAGCTCGGCCAGTTTGCGGTGCCACTCGTTCAGCTGCACACGCAGCTCCTGCGTGCGCGTGCGCAGCATGGTCACTTCTTCGTTGTTTTGCGATTGCTTCTGGCGCGCCTGCACCAGATTTTGCTCATGCAAGTCGGCATCCTGGCGCAGTTCACGAATATCGGCCTGCGAGCGGTTCCAGTGATAGCCGTACCACTCCCGCAGAGTGTTGCGCAGATCGGCACGCAGGGTGGCAAATTCCTCGGCGCGCTCGGCCTGGCGCTGCAGGCTGCGCAAGCGCGGCTTGAGCTCGGAAAGGATATCTTCCACGCGTTCAAGGTTGCGCAGGGTGGTCTCCAAGCGGCGCAGGGATTGCTCCTTGCGGTCACGGTAGAGGCCGATACCCGCCGCCTCTTCGAAGAGGCGGCGGCGCTCGTCAGACTTCAGGGTCAGGGCGGCATCCACCAAGCCCTGGCCGATGACGGTGTAGGTGCGCTCAGACAGGCCGGAGGCGGCCAGCAGCTCGCTGACGTCTTTGAGGCGCACTTTCTGATTATTGATGAGGTACTCGTTCTGCCCGTCTTGGTAGGCGCGGCGGGTGACGGCTACCTCGGCAAAGTCCACCGGCAGCCAGCCCTCGCTGTTGTCAAAGGTGATCGTGACGCTGGCCATGCCGGATTTGGAGCGCGACTCCGAACCGGCGAAGATCATGTCTTCGGTCTTGCGGCCGCGCAGCAAGGCGTAGGATTGCTCGCCGAGCACCCAGCGTAACGAGTCGGCAATGTTGGATTTGCCAGAACCGTTGGGGCCGACCACGGCGGTGATGGGTGCGGCAAACTCGAACTTCTGCGCGCTGGCGAAGGTCTTATAGCCGTTAAGTTCCAAGGACTTTAGTCGTAATGTTTTCACGCGGTTTTAGCGATCCATCTCTTCTGTCTCAATGCGTTGCAGTGCAGCACGGGCGGCAATTTTACTCGCGGCTTGCTTGCTGCGGCCTTCGCCTTGCCCCAAGGTGCGGCCCCCCACCTGCACCTCGACCACGAAGTCTTTGCTGTGGTCTGGGCCGTGCTCGGCGATGATGTCATAGTGCGGTACGCCATAGCCGCGCGCTTGAGCCCACTCCTGCAGCTGGCTCTTGGGGTCACGGTCTTCCTCGCTGGCACGGATGCGCAGCATGGCGCCGTTGAGCATGGGCGTGACAAAATGCTGCACGGCAGGGATACCGCCATCCAGGTACAGCGCGCCGACCAGCGCCTCAAAGGCGTTGCACAGCATGGAAGTGCGTGTGCGGCCGCCACCCTCTTCTTCACCGTGGCCGATACGCAAAGCACGGTTGATCTCGATCTGGCGACCAAACTCCCCCAGGCGCTCGGTGCTTACTAAGCTGGAGCGCAGGCGGGTCATCTCACCTTCGTTCATTTCAGGGAAGTTCTGATACAGCCAAGCCCCCACAACAAAATCGAGCACGGCATCCCCCAGGAATTCCAGACGCTCGTTATCCTCCAGCGCATCCGGATTTTCGTTGAGGTACGAGCGGTGCGTGAGGGCACGCACAATCAGGCGCGTATCCCGTATGGGCAACGCCAAGCGCGCAGCAAAACTCTGTGGAGTCTCCCGTTCCAGGCCCCGCTCCGAGGCGGCCCGCGTTGGGTTATCGGACATACCCAAGCCATCCTTCCCGGAACTGAAGGAACGCTAGCCACCCAGCATAGTTGCTGTGGGTGGCTGGCGATCCGCTAGTTCCTAACAAGAGAGTATTTTATTCGTATTTTCGCAAAACGAGGACGGCATTGTGGCCGCCAAAGCCGAAGGCATTGGTGATGGCCACCTTGATCTTGGATTCACGGGCCTTGTTGGGGATGTAATCCAGATCGCACTCCGGATCCGGCTCTTCGTAGTTGATGGTGGGCGGCAGCATGCCGTCACGGATGGCAAGTGCGCAGAACATGGTCTCGAGCGCACCGGTGGCGCCCATCATGTGCCCGGTCATCGACTTGGTGGACGAGATGGGGATGTTGTAGGCCTGCTGGCCGAAGGCCGTCTTGATGGCGGCGGTTTCCGAAGCATCATTGAGCGGCGTGCCGGTGCCGTGGGCGCTGATGTAGCCAACTTCGTCTGGATTAACGCCGGCGATCTTGAGCGCGTCCTTGATGGCCTGTGCCCCACCCGCACCCGTGGGAGACGGCGCGGTGATGTGGCTGGCATCGGCCGAGGAGGCGTAGCCGGCCAGCTCGGCGATGATGTTGGCGCCGCGCTGCTTGGCGTGGCTCTCGCTCTCGAGCATGAAGACGGCAGCGCCCTCGCCCATCACAAAACCATCACGGTTCTTATCGAAGGGGCGCGGCGTAGCTTCGCCGGGGGATTTCCGCGACATGGCTTGCATGCGGTCAAAGGAGGCCACGGCGATGCTGGTGATGGTGGCTTCGGCGGCGCCAGCAAACGCGGCATCGATGACGCCGGCACGGATCAGCGTCCAGGCCATGCCGATACCATCCTGGCCGGAGGCACAGGCCGAGGCCACCGAGAGCGCCGGCCCCTTGGGGCCGTGATCAATGCTGGCCAGGCCAGCGGCGCCGTTGGGCATGAGCATGGGGATGAGGAAGGGGCTGACGCGGCGCGGGCCGCCGGCGGCGATATCGAGCACACCGGATTCCAACGCGCCAATGCCGCCGATGGCGGCAGAGATGATGCTGCCGACGCGCGGCGCGTTGCTCTCGGTGATCTCCAGGCCGGAGCTGTGCATGGCCTGGGCGGCGGCACCCGCGCCGAAGAGCTGGTAGCGATCACGGCGGCGGGTTTCGCGCACATCCATGTATTGGCTGGCATCGAAGTCTTTGACTTCGCAGGCGATCTTGACCAAAAAGTCGGACGCATCAAAGCAGGTGATCGGGCCTACGCCAGACACCCCGTTGGTGACATTTTTCCACGTCTGCTCTACGGTGTTGCCCAAGGGGTTGACCGTGCCCAAACCCGTGATGACGACTTTTTCCATGTGATACCTCAATTCCTCTCTTACGGCGCTTTCAAACCAGACCCGCTGAGAATCAGTGCGATCGGGCCAGGGAGATCGGCAAAGTTTGCCAAGGTGGATAGCTGCCCCAACCCTGCCCACACAATCGCAGAGGTTGGCTCTACAAATAACCCTGCACGAGCCAGTGCGTCGCGGGCGGGTTGGATCTCGCCTTCGTCTACGGCGAGGAACTGGCCGCCGCTGGCCTGCACGGCGCGCAGCAACTCATCGCCGCGCACAGGCTGGTGCACGCGCACGCCTTCGGCCAGGGTTTGGCCCTCGGTGACCCAGGCCAGGCCCGCGGGGCCTTGCGTGCTGAGCGCCCACAGCGGCGCGCAGGCACGCGCTTGCACGCCGATGAGCACGGGCAGGCGTTGAATGAGCCCGGCGGCTTGGAGGGCGGCGAAGCCGCGCGCGATGCCGAGCAGCAGGCTGCCGTGGCCCACCGGGGCGATCACGCAGCCCGGCGCCTGGTTACCGAGCTGCTCGTAGAGCTCATAGGCGATGGTGGCGATGCCCGGCAGCCCGAAGGGCATGTAGGCGTGGCTGGCATAGGTTTCGCCGCCCTCGGCGGCGCGCTGGACGGCGAGGGCGGCTTCCGAACGCGGGCCGAGGATGCTGACCAGCTCGGCACCGTAGGCTTCGATCTGGGCGCGCTTGGGGCCGGAGGCTGAGTCTGGCACGAAGACGCGCGCAGCGATGGCGGCGCGGGCGGCATAGGCGGCGAAGGAGGCGCCGGCGTTGCCGGAGGAATCTTCGATGGCGGAAGTTACGCCGCGGGTGCGCAGGAAGCTGAGCAGCGGCGCCGAGCCGCGGTCTTTGTAGGAGCCGGTGGGATTGAGATACTCCAGCTTGAAGGCCAGCCGCTTGCCGAAGGCGGCGCCTGCTACCAAGGGCGTGTTACCTTCGCCGAGATGGATGGCCTCGGCCGAGTCTGGCAGCCCAAAGCTGGCGCGGTAGCGCCACAGCCCGGGCTGAGCGGAGTCTGGCGGCGTATAGGCAAGCTCACCCCGCAGGCTGAAGACGCCACCGCAATGCAAGCAGCGGTGCGGTGTGCCGGTGTCTGGATACGGGCGGTGGCAGTTGGTGCAGGTGTAAATCGTCATAGTGGGAGGTGAATGGTAATTCGTTATTGGCTATTGGCTAGTCTATTAGTCCATTGGTCGACTAGTCGACTGGTTCTGACCAGTGGACTGCTTATGCTAATCGCTCTGACTTGGAATGTATTGCCCTTCAACCCACTCTTCGCCATTAGGACCGACCTCTTTTTTCCAAATGGGCACGATCTCTTTGAGGCGGTCGATACCATAACGGGCGGCCTCGAAGACGCCGCTGTCGCGGTGGGCGGCGGTGCAGGCGATGAGCACGGTGGGCGTGCCGGGCTGCAGCGTGCCGATGCGCTGGGCGATGGCGATACCTTCGACGGCAGGCCAGCGCGAGCGGATCTCGGCGGCCACCTGGGCCATCTTGGCCTCGGCCATGGGGATATAGGCTTCGTAGACGAGGTGCTGGGTTGCATGTGCAACGTCACCTTGCGTCACAGCACGCACCATGCCGCTGAAGAAACAGGCTGCACCGGTGCTAGGCAGCGTGATGCTGGCCAGCATCGCGTTGAGGTCGAGTGCGTCTTCGGTGACGGTGAACAGCGTCGGCAGAGCGTCGGCAGAGCCGCCGCTGACCGGCGGGAACAGCGCGATCTCGGCGCCATCCGGTACGAGGTCGGCATCGAAGGCGTACTCTTTGTTGACGGCCACCAGCATGGCAGTGGCGTGCGGCGCCAACTGCGGATAGGCGCCGAAGAGCACCTTCTTGAAAGCAGCCACATCGCTGCCAGTGGCTAGCTGCAGGCTAGAGCGGGGCACGCCCGCCTTCTCACGCAAAGTGGCGAAGAATAGCACGGTGACGGTATTCATCGGCGGCTCTTCTTGCGGCGCACGGTGAGCTTGACCTTGGCCGGCTCGGCCTTGGCCGCTTCGGCGCGTTTGCGCTGCATTTCCTGCAAGGTGAAGATGCTGCGTCCGCTCACGCGCATGCCGTGTTTCTTCTTTTCAAGCTTGGCCTCGCGGCGTTCCCATTTTTCAGTCATGGCAAAAAATCAGTGATTGGTGAGCAGTGATTAGTGATTAGTGAGTAGTGAGTAGTGAGTAGTAATCAGTGAGCAATGATTGATGATTACTGCCACCTTAATCATTACCACTGTTCACTGTTCACTGTTCACTGTTCACTGTTCACTGTTCACTGTTCACCCGCCTCTCTATACTCCCCACCCGCCCCACCCGTCTTGCTGACGAGGCGAATATTTTGGATGTGCATGCTCTTCTCGGCGGCCTTGGCCATGTCGTAGATGGTGAGCGCGGCCACAGAGACGGCGGTGAGCGCTTCCATCTCCACGCCGGTCTTGCCGCGCGTGCGCGCCGTGGCGCGGATGCGGATGCCGGGCAGCGCATCGTCGAGCTCGAACTCCAGCGCAATGTGCTCGAGCGGCAGCGGGTGACAGAAGGGGATCAGTTCGGCGGTGCGCTTGGCGGCCTGGATACCGGCTACCTGCGCCACGGTGAGCACATTGCCCTTCTTCAGTTGCCCAGCGCGCACCAGCGCCAGCGTCTGGGGCAACATGCGTACCTCGCCCGCCGCTATGGCGGTGCGCTCGGTGATGTCTTTGTCACCAACGTCTACCATGCGGGCGTTGCCGGAGGGGTCGAGATGAGAGAGTGCGCTTGATTGCTTGGGCATGAGTTAATTATAGCTATCAGCAGTCAGCTATCAGCCAAAATCGGCGTAGGCAGCTGAGCGCTGAAAGCTGATGGCTGAACGCTATAATTAGCTTCATGCAAGACATCATCGACCGCTTAACTGACGCTCAAGCTCGCATCCAATCGCTCTTGGAGCGTCTTTGACTTACCCCAACAAGAAGCTAACCTAGCCACACTCGAAGAGCAATCCGCTGCGCCGGACCTGTGGGACAACCCCACCCAGGCGCAGCAACTGATGAAGCGCGTCTCCGGTCTGCGCGAGCACATCGAGAGCTGGCGCACGCTGGAATCCCGCATCCGTGAAAGCCGCGAGCTGGCCGAACTGGGCGACGAGAGCCTGCGCAGCGAGTTGGAAGGCGAAACTGGCGCCCTGGAGCGCGAAGTGGAACAACGCGAGCTGCGCACCCTGCTCTCTGGCCAGTACGACGAAGGCGAAGCCTTGCTGAGCATCAACGCCGGCGCCGGCGGCACGGACTCGCAAGACTGGGCCGCCATGCTGCAGCGCATGTACTTACGCTGGGCCGAGGAAGAAGGCTACAAGACCGAGATCCTCGACTCCACGCCGGGCGAAGAAGCGGGCATCAAGAGCGTGACCATTTCGGTGAGCGGACCGTACGCCTACGGCTACCTGCGCCCCGAGAAGGGCGTGCACCGCTTGGTGCGCCTGTCCCCGTTCGACTCGGCCAAGCGGCGGCATACTTCGTTTGCGCAGGTGGAAGTACTACCCCAGGTGGAAGATGTTGACCTGGACATTAATCCCAATGATCTGCGCATCGACACTTACCGCTCCGGCGGCGCGGGCGGCCAGAACGTGCAGAAGAATGACACTGCCGTGCGTATCACGCATATTCCCACTGGCATCGTCGCCAGCTGCCAGAACGAGCGCTCGCAAGCCCAGAACCGCGAGAACGCCATGCGCGTGCTGAAGGCGCGTTTGTTGGAAGTGCTGGAAGCGGAGCAGGCCAAGGAGTTGGCGCAGCTGCGCGGCGAATACCAGAAGGCGGAATGGGGCAGCCAAATCCGCTCGTACGTGCTACACCCCTACCAGTTGGTGAAAGACCACCGCACCGAGTACGAAGAAGGCAACAGCCAGGCGGTGCTAGATGGGCGCTTGAACGGTTTTATTGAGGCGTATTTGAAAAGTCAAGTGGGGAACAATTAGCTGACCAAGCGACTAACAGACCAGCCGACTAAAGCAGATAGTCGATTGGTCACTTAGTCGATAGGTCATAGAAGAAGTTTATGGAACGCGCTCGACTTACAAAATACGCCTGGCTCTCCATTGCTGCGGCAGTGGTGACCATTGGGCTGAAGGCTGCGGCTTACTGGGTGACCGGCTCGGTCGGCTTGCTGTCCGATGCGCTCGAGTCGCTGGTGAACCTGGCTGGCGCGGTGCTGGCGCTGGGCATGCTCAGCCTGGCGGCCACGCCGCCCGACGAAGAGCACGCCTACGGCCACACCAAGGCCGAGTATTTCTCGAGCGTGATCGAGGGCGTGCTGATCATTCTGGCGGCAGTAAGCATTGCCTACACCGCCATCCGCGGCTTGTTGAACCCGCAGCCGCTCGAATCGATCGGGCTGGGCCTGGCTGTGTCCGTGCTGGCCTCGCTCATCAATCTAGGCGTGGCACAGGTGCTGCTGCGGGCAGCCCGCCGCCACAACTCGGCCAGCCTGGAGGCCAACGCCCAGCACCTGATGACGGATGTGTGGACCTCGGCCGGCGTGCTGGCGGCGGTGGGCCTGGTGGCGCTGAGCGGCTGGCAGGTGCTTGACCCCATCATCGCGCTGGTGGTGGCGGCCAACATTACTTATAGTGGCGTCAAGATCGTGCGCAAATCGGCCGCCGGGCTGCTGGATGCGGCCCTGCCGCCGGAGCAGCTGGCAGCGGTGCGGGCGGCCATCAAGGGCGAACTGCCCGAGGGCGTGCAATACCACGCCCTGCGCACGCGGCAATCCGGGGCGCGCAGCTTCGTTTCGCTGCACGTGCTGGTGCCGGGCGGCTGGACGGTGCTGCGCGGCCACCGCCTGCTGGAGCGCGTGGAGGCAGCGGTGCGCGCCGCCCTGAGCGGCGACGTCACCGTGTTCACGCATCTGGAGTCGATCGGCGACGTGGCGAGCTACGAGGACGAGGGGCTGGACAGAGGATAATCTTGCTCCTATAAGTGTTTGACAAACTCTTCAGTACCCGCTATACTCCGTCCCTGCCTGCCTAATCGCAGGCGGTTTTGTGAATTGAACCGATTGAGAGACAACTGAAATGACACCGCTTCCGAAACGCAAGACTTCCAAGGGCCGCCGCGACCGCCGCCGCGCCCATGATGCATTGCAGGCCCGCAACACCGTCACCTGCTCCAACTGCGGCCAGATGCGCCTGCCCCACCAGGTATGCGCTAACTGCGGCTACTACAAGGGCCGCGAGGTCGTAAAGGTCGAGCGCGAGTAAGCTCGAGCATGCTATCAAAAGACCCGTCAGTTGGCGGGTCTTTGTTTTTAAGCCCAGGTCGTTTCGTCACTTAGTCTATTGGTCGACTAGTTGACCAACAGACTAAGTGACCAGTTTTTTCGTCTACAATTTCCCCATGACACTCGATCCCAAAACCACCGCATTCATCTTCCCCGGCCAGGGCTCCCAAAAAGTGGGCATGGGCAAAGAGCTGGCCGCGGCCTACCCCGAGGCCAAGCAGGTCTTCGAAGAGGCGGATGCCGCGTTAGACATCCCACTCTCATCGTTGGCATGGGATGGCCCGGAAGCTGAGCTCAACGATACCGTGAACACGCAGCCTGCCCTGCTGGTGCACTCAGTGGCGGCGCTGCGTGTGTTTCAGACGCTGCACCCGGACTTTGTGCCCGCTTTCGTCGCCGGGCACAGCCTGGGCGAGCTGAGCGCCGCAGTGGCCGCCGGCGCCATGGACTACCCCAGCGCGCTGCGCCTGGTGCGCCGCCGCGGCGAGCTGATGAAAGAAGCTGGCACGCAGGCGCCTGGCGGCATGGCGGCGATCTTAGGCTTGGATATTCCGGCACTGGATGCCATCTGCGCTGAAGCCAGCACGACCGACGAAGTGGTGCAGGTGGCCAACGACAACTGCCCGGGCCAGGTAGTGATCAGCGGGCACTCCGGCGCGGTGACGCGCGCCATGGAGGCTGCCAAGGCGGCTGGCGCCAAGCGCGCCTTGCCGCTGCCGGTGAGCATCGCCGCCCACTCGGCGCTGATGGCCACGGCGCAGGCCGCCTTCAACGAGGCGGTGGCGGCGGCAAACATCACCGACCCAACCACGCCGCTGATCGGCAACGTGAGCGCCGCGCCGCTGGCGGATGCGGCCGCCCTGCGTGCCGATCTGCAAGCTCAGTTGACCTCACGCGTGCGCTGGACGGAGACGATCCAGGCACTGCGCGCCGCGGGCGTGACCACGTTCATTGAGTTGGGCACAGGCAACGTGCTCGCAGGGTTGCTCAAGCGCATCGATGCAGACGCGGTGGGCATTGCGCTGGGGAACCCAGAGGACTTTGAGAAGCTGGCAGCTGGGTAGCGCGCGTGTGGGGCGGAGCTGAGCTCTGACCACCGGGGATGTACTCAATACAGAATCGCGTAGGGGCGAAGCATGCTGGCTGCGTAGCAGCCTACGCCCCTACAAAGTCGATGTAGAACTCTGTCAGTTGGCATCAAAGTCAGTAATAGTGACACGAGCTGCAAAGCAGCCTGCGACATTTTGCCTACACCAGATTGCTTCGCTTCGCTCGCAATGACAGGCGCCTAGGGCGCGAAATACTCCTGGTAGAGTGCTTCGTTAACGAAAACCAACCCAAACGCTTCGCGATAAACCAGGTAGTAGCCCGGCAACTCGCCCGCGTTGGCATCCCGGTAAAACTCCTGGCTGGCGGCAAACCGTTCGGCATCTATCCCTACGACGTCATCGTTGAGATAATCCCAGATGCGCGTTTGGCTCAGAAACAGAATATCGAAGCCATTCGAGCCAATGTATTCATGATCCAATGTTTCGAATTGGGCGCTGCGGGTCCAGCCCGCGCTCTCAGGGATATACAGATTTACGTCTGCATACACTTGGTAGCGTGCAGTTGGTAACGGGGTCAGCGCCTCGTTAGCCTGGGTATAAAACACAAGCGAAGAATTATTCTGCTGGCGGGTGAGCTGCTCGCGGTAACGGGCCGCAGAGTTCTGTGCAAAGTCCACAACGCCGTAGACACCCACGGCCAGCAGCAGCCCGGCCAACAGCGCCCAGGATCGCTGCTCCCGCCACCATCTGGCGGCTTCGGCGCGGTCTGCTGGCAGCGCCACCGCCAGGCATGAGAGCAGCGGCAGCGCGGCCGGCATCCAATACTGGTACTTCACGATCGAGAAGCCGAAGACATATACAGCCAGCGGCAGCACCCAGGCAAGGATCAGGATGTGCAATAACCGGTTCGGGCCGCGCAACGCGGCCCAAACCGCGGCCAAAGTGGAGGCCACCAGCAGCAGCCAACCCCCGAAGTGTTCAGCGAGCATACGCGTAACCTCTGGCAGGCCTTTGGCATAGAAAACCTCGAAACCATCAGCCATAAAGCCAGATTGCATCGTAAGCGTACGGATGTACTGGGCACGCGCCGGCGCGTAGAGCAGAATCGGGTTGCTGGCAAAGAACACCGCCGCCATCACACCCAGGTAAGCGAGGGCCGCAATCAACAAATGCAGCCATGAGCGCTTGCGCTGGCGGTAGCCCAGCCAGAGATACACCAGAATAGCCAGAAAGAAATACACGCCAATTGTCTTGGTCTGCGCCGAGAGGCCGCAGGCCATGGCAGCCAGATAGAAGTTTGGCCCAAAACGCAGGTCATCTTGCGCCAGGAAGAACAAGGTCAGCATGGCGAAGAAAATCGCCAGGCTGTCAGGGTGCCACCAAAAGTTGTTTTGCACAATGCCGGGAACAATCGCGAGGAAGGCAAAAAGAACCAGAGCGCGGTAATCCCGGAACTTGGTATGCAGGTAAACCAGCACCAGGATGGCGGCCAGCATGGGCAGCACGCTGACAAAGTTTCGCAGCACGGCCATCACCAGCGGGGTGTTTTGTATTTGCCCCAGCCACTGCAGCGGCAGCATGAGGACAGCCGACCAGGCAAAGTGAGGGAAACCGTAAAAGTAATACTCGTAAGAGATGAAATGTACCAGGGCCTGCTTTACCGAATCCGCAGGGCGCACCATGTTCAGCATGTAGGGAAACGGCAAGGCTTCGTCAGGCTCAAAGCTCAACACCATTCCCATGTCTGCTGAACCAACCTGATTGGGCAACCAGAACAGTGCAAACAAAACCACAAAGAACAACGCCAAGACCGCAATGATGAGTTTTTGGGTTCGTTGCATGGTCATCACGAATAGTATCACCGCCCCACGGGTTCTGCTTGACTATGCTTCCTGCCATGTGATAAACTCCTGCCATTAACGGTCTCGTGGTGTAGCCTGGTTCAACACGCTGCCCTGTCAAGGCAGAGACCGCGGGTTCAAATCCCGTCGAGACCGCACGAAAAGAGCCTCCGCATTTGCGGGGGCTCTTTTTATTCGGCCAGAAATTCAAGCAGGATTGGTGTTTAGAGATTAGGGATTAGGGATTAGGCATTGGAGATTGGAGATTAGAGATTAGAGATTGGCACTGCGTGACCACCTGACAAATCGGCCGATCAGAATCTCAAGTCTCTAATCTCAACAACAGTTGCCAGCTACCAATCCCATGCCCTGACTTATAATCCGCCCATGCCGATTCCCTCCCCACTCTACAGCCGCACCGCTGCTCTGTGCACCACGCAAGAGTGGCGAGACTGGTCCGGCTACTTCTCGGCCATCACCTACGGCCCCAGCCACGAGGTGGAGTACTACGCCGTGCGCAACGCCGCCGGGCTGATGGACGCCTCGCCCCTGTACAAGTACGAGATCCGCGGCGCAGATGCCGAGCGCTTGCTCGACCGCATGGTGACGCGCAACGTGGCCAAGAGCCGCGTAGGCCAGGTGCTGTACACACCCTGGTGCGACGAGGACGGCAAGGTGATCGACGATGGCACGCTGGCACGGCTGGGCAAAGACCACTTCCGCCTCACCGCGGCTGACCCCAGCCTGCGCTGGCTGCAGGACGTGGGCTACGGGCTGGACGTGGAGCTGCGCGATGTGTCCACCGAGTTGGCCGCTTTGGCTCTGCAAGGGCCGAACAGCTACGCCATTCTGCAATCTCTATTCTCCGATCCCAAATTGGGAACGCTGCGCTACTACAACCTGCTCCAAACCGAGTTCAACAACTCTCCACTCACGATCACACGCACCGGCTACACAGGTGACCTGGGCTACGAGCTGTGGATCGCCGCCGAGCACGCCGCCAGCCTGTGGGACGGCGTGATGGAGGCCGGCGCAGGCTATGGCATCATGCCGCTGGGCCTGGCTGCGCTCGACATTTTGCGGGTGGAAGCCGGCCTGCTGCTGATCGAGGTGGACTACAGCAGCACCCTGCACGCCCGCATCCCGGAGCAGCAGAGCAGCCCGTACGAGATCGGCCTGGGCTGGGCGGTAGACCTGGACAAGGGTGACTTTATTGGCAAGCAGGCGCTGCAACAAGAAGCGTCTTTGCGAGGAATGCTGCACAAAGTGCAGCCGACGAAGCAAACCCCAACTCAGAATCGGGGATTGCTTCGCTCGCGCAGCGAAGCTGCGCATCGCTCGCAAAGACAATCAGCACGCAGTCTTGTCGGCCTCGAAGTGGACTGGCATGACCTGGAGCGGCTGTTTGGCGAAGCCAATCTGCCGCCACAGGTAGCGGGCCGCGCCAGCCGCACGGCCGTGCCGGTGTATGCTGGCGCGAGCGGCGAGCACGTAGGTCAGGCCACCAGTATGGTGTTCTCGCCCATCCTCAAGAAATACATTGCCCTGGCCACCGTGCGCAGCGAATACGCCGAGCCCGGCGGCCTGCTTGAATTCGAGATCACCGTTGAATATGAGCGCAAGCGTGCCGGCGCCACGGTAAGCAAGATGCCCTTCTACAACCCGCCGCAGAAACGAGCGCTGCCCAATGGCTAAGCAAGCACAGTACGATGCCATCGTGATCGGTGGTGGGCACAACGGCTTGGTCAACGCCGCCTATCTCTCGCGTGCCGGGCTGAAAACGCTGGTGCTGGAGCAGCGCCATGTACTGGGCGGCGCCACGGTGAGCGAAGAGATCTATCCAGGTTTCAAGTTCAGCGTGTTCTCCTATGTGGTGAGCTTGATGCGGCCCGAGATCATCCGTGAGCTGCAACTGGTGCGCCACGGGCTGACCATGCTGCCGCTTGAATCAACAATTACTCCGCTGCCGGATGGCCGCTACATTTACCGCGGGCCTGACTCGGCGGCCACTTTCCGCAGCATCAGCCAGTTTTCGACACGCGATGCGGAGGCCTACCGCGAGTACAGCTACGCTATGTATCACATGGCCAAGGCGGTCAAGTACATCCTCGGTATCCGCCCGCCCGATCCGACCTCGTTCCATCCGCGTGAGCTGATGGCCTTGCTCAAGCTGGGCAAGCACTTTCTCAGCCTGGGCGAGGAGAACATCTATACGCTGGCCAAGCTGATGACAATGAGCTCGGCCGATTTCCTTGAGGAATGGTTCGAAACCGACCCGCTCATCGCCACGCTATCCGCCAGCGGCATCATCGGCACTTTCCTCGGCCCGCGCTCGCCGGGCAGCGCCTATGTGCTGCTGCACCATTACATGGGCGAGATCGATGGCGTGTTCCGCGCCTGGGGTTTTGCCCGCGGCGGCACGGGCGGTGTGGCCGAAGCGATTGCCAGCTCGGCGCGCGCCCTCGGCGCCGAACTGCGCACCGAGGCGCGCGTGGCGCATGTCATTACACGCAACGGGCGCGCTGTGGGCGTGGCGCTAGAGAACGGCGAAGAGATCTATGCCAAGCGCATCATCTCCAGCCTCGACCCCAAGCTGACCTTCCTCAAGCTGGTGGACCAGAACGAGCTGCCCAGTGATCTAGTGCAGCGTGTGAGCAAATTTGATTCGTACGGTTCTTCTGGCAAGGTGAACCTGGCGCTGGATGGTATGCCGGAGTTGAGCTGCCTGCCCGGTTACGGCGAGCACATGCGCGGCGCAATTTCCATCAGCCCCAGTGTGAACTATATCGAGCGCGCCTACGACGAAGCCAAGTACGGCCGCTTTGCCAAGAAGCCATATATTGACATCATCCTGCCGTCGGCAATTGACCCGGGCATGGCTCCGCCGGGCAAGCACGTCATGTCGTGCTTTGTGCAGTACGCCCCCTACCAATTGGCCGAAGGTGATTGGAACAGCCAGCGCGAAGCCTTTGGTGATGCGGTGGTGAACACGCTGAGCGAGTACATGCCCAACTTGAAGAACATGATCTTGCACCGCCAGGTGCTTTCGCCGTGGGATATTGAGCAGACCATTGGCATGAGCGGTGGCAACATCTTCCAGGGCGAGCTGAGCCTGTCGCAGCTATTCTTCCTGCGCCCGGCGCCAGGCTGGGCGCAGTACCGCACCCCGATTGCCAACTACTACCAGTGCGGCTCTGGCACGCACCCTGGCGGCGGCATCACCGGCGCGCCCGGGCGCCTGGCGGCCATCGAGATCCTCAAAGACGCGGGCAAGGTGTTGCAATAATGGGCACTCAGCAAATGTACGACGCGATCATCATCGGCGGTGGGCACAATGGCCTGGTCTCGGCACTGGTGCTGGCGCGGGCTGGCCGCCGCGTGCTGGTGCTGGAACGCCGCGCCCAACTGGGCGGCGCAGCCAGCACCGAAGAGTTGATCCCGGGCTTCCGTTTCAATACCGGCGCACCGAATGCCAACCTGCTGCCGCCGGATGTGTTCTCGCTGTTTCGCAAACACCCGCCCAGCTTCATGCAGTCCGAGGTGATGTCTTTCGCGCCGCAGCTCGATGAAAGCGCCGTCACGATTTGGCGCAGCACAGAGCGCACCGCCATGGAGTTGGCCACCCACTCCGCCAACGATGCGCGCTCGTACTGGGAGTACGCCCGCCAACTGGAGCGCTTTGCGGGCGTGCTCGCCAAGATGGCGCAGCTGCGCCCGCCCAGTCTGACCGAGAACCCCGCGCGTTTGTTGCTGGCGTGGGCGCGGCTGGCGCTGGACCTGCGCCGCCTGGGTGGGCGCGACATGATGGACTTTATGCGCGTGCTGCCGATGGGCGCGGCCACCTGGCTCAATGAGCACTTTGAAAGCGATGCCATCAAAGGACTGTACGCAGCCTATGCCACCACGGGCGTGATGCAAGGCCCGCGTGCCAGCGGCACGGCCTTCATGCTGCTGTACCAGCACATGGGCGGACTGCAACAGCGCGCCGTAGTGGGCGGCGTGGGCGCGGTCAGCGCCGGGCTGGCCGCCGAGGCACAGGAGCACGGCACCGAGATCCGCACCGGCTCCGGCGTGGCACGCATCCTGGCCAGCAATGGCCGCGTGCACGGCGTCGAGCTCGAGAACGGCGAGCAGCTCACATCGCGTCAGGTGCTCTCGAATGCTGACCCACACACTACATATCTAAAACTGCTCGGCCCGGCACAACTGGAGCCGCGTAGCTATCGCCGCATGCGCAGCCTCAAGCTGCGCGGCAGCACGGCCACGGTGCATTTTGCGCTCAGCGGCGCGCCGCAGTTCCTGGCGGCCATCGGGCAGCCGGAGCGTTTGCAGGGCGACATCATCATCAGCCCCAGCCTGGATTACGCCGAGCAGGCCTACGATGACGCCAAGCACGGCCGCCTGTCTGCCAAGCCGGTGCTGATCGCACGCATCCCCAGCCTACTGGACAGCACGCTGGCGCCAGCGCGCAAACACACCCTCTCGGTCACCGTGCGCTATGCGCCTTACGCACTAGCGGAGAGTGACTGGGATGCTGAGCGCGAGCGCCTAGGCGACCTGGTGATGGATACGCTAGCCGAGTACGCCCCCAACCTGAACACACTTGTGGAGCAGCGCCACATCCTTACGCCGCTGGATTACGAGCGCGACTACGGCCTGGCGGGCGGCAGCGAAATGCACGGCCAAATGGGGCTTGACCAGTTGCTGTTGCAGCGCCCGATCTCCGGCAGCGTAGGTCACCGCCTCGGTGGCCATGCGCCGCAGGGCTTGTACATCTGCGGCGCGGGCGGGCACCCCGGCGGCGGACTGACCGGCCTGCCCGGCTTGCTGGCGGCGCAGCAGGCGTTAGCGGAGCAATAGCCTGCTAGGCTCCGTCTACCCGTCGCTTGGTCTTCCAGTCAGTATCAGCGGACTAGACGACCAAGCGACTAGCCGACTATTTTTGGAGTTAAGCATGGGCGCTAAGACTGCGATTACCCTCCGACCCTACGGCGATGGCGATTTTGAGCTTCTGCGGGCCACGTTGGGCGTGCCTGAGATGACGCAGTTTCTGGGCGGCCCAGAATCCCCGGAGAAACTCAGCCAACGTCACCAGCGCTATGTAGCGTTGCAAGAAAAAGGCGAGAACCGCATGTTCGTCATCCTGGCGGGAGCCGAGCAGCAAGCCGTGGGTACGATCGGCTATTGGGAGCACGAGTACGAAGGTGAGCCTGCCTGGGAAACAGGCTGGGCCGTGCTGCCCGCCTGGCAAGGGCATGGCTTGGCTTCGCAAGCCACGCGCGAGGTCATTGCGCGGTTGCGCACCGAGGGCAGCCGCCGCTATCTGTTTGCCTATCCCACCGTTGAGAATCTGGCCTCCAACGGCGTATGTCGCAAGGCGGGCTTCAAACTGCTTGGCCCGGAACCGGGCGAGTACCCCAAGGGCAACAAGATCACCTTTAACGTATGGCGTTACGACCTGGCCGCCTCATCGGATTAAAGTCAGCAGCGGTTTTAGCACTTCAACAATCCTTGCGACAACAACAAATTCGGCTAGAATGCGGCCACATTGGATTTGTAACGGATATAAGTAACGGAGAACTACATGTCATTTAATGATCAAAAACGCCTAGACCCTTCGCAAGTGCAGGACCGGCGCGGGCGCAGTACCGGCCGCAGCACGGGCCGCACGGTGGTGGTAGGTGGCGGACTTGGCCTGCTTGTACTGCTGGTTTCCATGTTCCTGGGTGTTGACCCATCGGCATTGTTGGGCGACACATCCTCTGGCCCAGCCTATACGGATGGCTACTCGCAGAATGCCTCGGAGCTGACCTCTGAGTGCCAAACCGGCGCCGACGCCAACCAGCGCCAGGATTGCCAGCTGGTTGGTTTTGTGAACAGCATCCAGGCTTTCTGGACGGATGAGTTCACCAACTTTGGCATGCGCTATGTGCCAGCCCAGACGGTACTTTTCTCTGGCTCCACACAAGCCGCTTGCGGATTCGCCTCTAGCGCATCCGGCCCGTTCTACTGCCCGCGTGACCGCATGGTCTATGTAGATCTATCCTTCTTTGAGACCATCCGCACGCGCCTGGGGGCGCGTGGCGGCCCACTCGCCATGGCCTACATCATTGCACATGAGTACGGCCACCATGTCCAGAATCTTTTTGGCGTGCTGAACACCTCCGGCATGATCCGGGACACCGGCCCCGATAGCGAGATCGTGTTTGTGGAGCTGCAAGCAGACTGCCTGGCTGGCATCTGGCTGCACCACGCCACCCAAACGGGCTATATCGCACGTCTTACGCGTGAAGACATCATCCAAGCGCTGGATGCTGCGGTTTCCGTGGGTGATGATCGCATTCAGCAGCAAACCCAAGGCTACGTCGTGCCGGATGCGTGGACGCACGGCTCATCCCAGCAGCGCCTGGAAGCTTTGCAAGATGGGTTGGCCTCTGGCGATGTGGATAGCTGCAACACGCCTGGGTGGTAGCTCTCTTGACCAAGAAAATCAAAATGCCCTTTCTTACAGAAAGGGCATTTTCGTATCTGCTGCACTACAGTATGCAAAGTTAGGCAGCTTCAACTCTAGTGAAGCTCGCCACCCAGGCCGCAGCCAGGAACAACAGCGCGGCCAAGGCATACAAGGTTAAGTAGCCTAAGGTGCCTGCCGGGGTGAGCTGATTAAGCGGATCGATCAGCAGGCCGCCCAGCAGGCGCGCCACCGTGCCGCCCGCTGCGCCAGCAATACCGGCCAGGCCAATGTAGCGCCCTGCCTCCGGCTTGGGCACGATGTCGGTGAGTTGAGCAAAGTTGGCCGAGAGGTAAATGCCCGCGCCGCAGCCAATCAGCCCGGCGGCCACCATCAGCCAGTTGAGATCACGCACCACCAGCACCAACAGCGTGCCCGCCGCGGCCATCAGGCAGGCGGCGATCACCACGGGCGCACGGCCCACACGGTCGGCCAGGCGGCCGGAGGGCACAGCCACGGCCAGGATGGCGCCGCCCAGCACGATGGAGAGGCGCGCCAGGTAGCGCTGCGCGTCCGCCTCGGGCAGGCCGACTACCCCCACCACGAACAGCAGCAGGAACTGGCTCAAGATCACGAAGCCGACCCAGAACAGGAAGCGGTTGGCAAACCACCAGCGGAAGGCGTGCTGAGCGCGCCAATCGAAACGGAAGCTGTCTATGTAAGTTTTGAACAGCGGCTCGCGCACGGGTTCGCCTTGCTCATACGGCTCATTACGCATGCCCAGCCAGGTGAACAGCAGCGCCAGCAGCAGGCCGAGCACCGGCACGGCCATGGCAGCGAAAACTGCACCATCACCCAGCTCGGGCTGGCGGGAGAGCAGCTCGCCGGCCACCAGGCGGCCCACCAGCACCGCCAGGATCTCGGTGAGTGACTTCAGGCCGGAGGCCAGGCCGCGCTGAGCGGCGGGCACGCGGTCAGCATACAGCGCCTCCCAGGGCGCAAAGATGATATTGTCACCAAAGCGCCACAGCAGCACGCCAAGCACGAAGACCCACACCGCCGGCGCCAGCCCCACCAGCAGCAAGCCTGCCGCCATCAACGGCACACCGACGATGAAGTAGGGCAAGCGGCGCCCGAGTGGTGAACGCGTGCGGTCGGACAGCAGACCTACCAACGGCCCCATCAGCAGCACCAACAGCGAGCCCGCCGCGGTGCTGAAGCCCAACAGCGTATTGGGATTGTCTGGCGCCAGTTGCAATACCTTGAAGCCATACAGCGCCGGGTCGAGCGTGTTGCTGAACAGCGTGAGCGCAAAGCCGAAGGAGGCGATGGCGAGGAGGCGCGACAGGGAGAGGTTTTGCATGCGGCCCTGATTGTAAGTCACGCGACCAATCGACTAAGTGACCAACCGACTGTCAATTGGTCGATTGGTCTACTGGTCAAGTGCGCTAGAATACACGCACACTACCGGGTTTTATCTTTCAGGAGCTTCCCTAATGTCTAACTATGTTCCGGGTTTGCAAGGTATTGTTGCTGTGCAGACCAATAAGAGTAAGGTGGATGGCGAAGCCGGCGAGCTGGTCATCGCTGGTTTCAAGCTGGAAGAGATCGCCAGCCGCGCCAGCTTCGAAGAAATGGTCTACCTGCTGTGGCACGACCGCTTGCCCAGCGCCAGCGAACTGCAAGCCTTCACCGCCTCTCTGGCCGAGCTGCGCAGCCTGCCAAAGGCGACGCTGGCGCTACTCGAGGCCAGCGCTAGCTCTGAGCTGGATCTGATGGACGCGCTACGTATGGCCACCGGCACGCTGGGCCTGGACGCGCCAGCAGAGGGTACGGACGACTCGCTGGCCAAGCGCTTGCTGGCCACCTTCCCCACCATCGTGGCGGCGGCCTGGCGGCTAGCCAACGGCAAGCAGCCGATCGCTCCCGACGCCAGTTTGGGGCACGCCGCCAACTACTTGTATATGCTGGAGGGCGCGGCCCCCAGTGCAGCGCGCGTGCGTGGTCTGGAAACTTACCTCAACACCGTAATCGACCACGGCTCGAATGCCTCCACCTTCACGGCACGCGTGATCATGTCCACTGGCACGGACTTCGTCTCGGCCATCGTCGGTGCCATCGGTGCGCTCAAGGGGCCGCTGCACGGCGGCGCGCCCGGCCCGGCGCTGGACATGGTCTTCGAGATCGGCACGGCGGAGAATGCCGAGCCGGTGCTGCGCCAAAAGCTGGGCGCGGGCGAGCTGCTGATGGGCTTCGGCCACCGCGTCTACAAAGTGCGTGACCCACGCGCCGATGTGCTCTCCAAGGCGGCGCGTGAATTCTACGAAGCCGACGGCGACATGGCCTTGTACAACCTGGTGCAGGATGTGGAGAAGACTGCCATCCGCCTGCTGGAAGAATACAAGCCCGGCCGAAATTTACAAACCAACGTGGAATTCTATACCGCCCTGTTGCTGCACGGGCTCGACTTCCCCATCCCGCTGTTCACGCCTACTTTCGCGGTGAGCCGCGTGGGTGGCTGGCTGGCGCACTGCTTCGAGCAACGCGCCGAGGGTCGCATCATCCGCCCGCAGTCGGAGTACACGGGTGTGGATGATAGGAAATGGGTGGCGGTGGAAAAGCGGGAATCGATTAATTGATTAATCAATGGATCGATTGATCGATTCGTCTATTGGTCATTTGGTCGGTTGGTCAGCACACCGCTTTGCGCTTTTACTTGAGCTGACAATTGCGCTGGTAGTCCTGGCTACTCAGTATGCCGTCTTTGCGAGGAGCGCTGAAAGTTGCATCTTCATGCAACTTTCAGCCCCGAAGCAATCCCCAAGTCTATTTGCAAACCAGGTTGGGGATTGCTTCGCTCACGCTGCGCAGCAGCGTATCGCTCGCAAAGACGATATGGGGTGCGACCGCCCACCTCACCCACTATCGTGCGTCCTGAGTACTTCGCTCTGCTCAGCATAAACTCCGTGAAGGACCCCTTGCAGGGCGTGTTGCCTAGCTAAATAAAAGAGCCGCTTTTCGGCGGCTCTTTTTGCTCCTAGCTCACAGCCTCAGCGGGCTGGCGCAAGATCTTCTCCATTGCTTTGCCCTTGGCCAGCTCATCCACCAGCTTATCCAAGTAGCGCATCTCTTTCATCAGCGGGTCTTCGATCTCTTCAAGGCGCACACCGCACACCACGCCCGTGATCAACTCACGAGCTGGATTCATGTCTGGAGCTTCTGCAAAGAAGGTTTCGAAGGTGGTCTCACGCTTGATCTGCGCGTCCATCTGCTTTTTGTTGTAACCAGTCAGCCAATGGATGATCTTGTCAACCTCAGCCTTGGTGCGGCCCTTCTTCTCAGCCTTCTGCACGTACATGGGGTACACGCTGGAGAAAGTGATCTTATAGATACGTGGGTTGAATGTCTTAGCCATGGTTACTCCGCTCGTTTGATTCTACTCCATCCCCTAGGCTAGCCGCCAAACAGGCCACCGATCACATCGCCCGCTACACCACCGGCTTTGCCCTTGTTGCGCTTGGCGCCGGCCAGGATGCGGTCGGCCAGACGCGAGAGCGGCAGGCTCTGCAAATACACCTTGCCGGGGCCAGTGAGCTGGGCCAGGAACAGACCCTCACCGGCGAACAGAGCGTTGGTGAAGCCGCGCATCATCTTGATATCATAGTCCACCGTGGGCGCAAAGGCCACCAGGCAGCCGGTGTCCACTTGCAGGGTCTCACCCGCCGCCAGAGTCTTCTCGATCAGCGTGCCACCCGCGTGCACCCAGGCCATACCGCTGCCCTCCAGGCGCTGGAGGATGAACCCTTCGCCGCCGAAGAGGCCGGCGCCCAGCCGCTTGGTGAAGGCGATCTCGATCTCGACGCTGGGATCGGCGCACAGGAACGAATCCTTCTGGCAGATAAACTTCCCGCCCTCTGCGCTCAGATTAAGCGGCAGGATGCTGCCCGGATATGGCGCAGCAAAGGCCACATGCGAGACGTCTTGACTGATATTGGAGAAGGTGGAGATAAAAAAGCTCTCGCCGGTGAACATGCGTTTGAGCCCCTTGAAGATGCCGCCGACGCCGGTCTGCATCTCAATACCGGCTTCCATATAGGTCATCGTGCCGGCTTCGCCGCGCACGGCTTCACCGGGGTCCAGCTCGATCTCGAGCAACTGCAAATCATCGCCGTAGATCTTGTATGCAATTTCGTCTGGCATCTGTGCCTCCTCATCAACAAAGGGACGGACAAGTGTCCATCCGATTATATACGGCGGGGTTGGCAAGAGGTTTCGGGGAGAAATTTCCACAGATAAACACAGATGCAAAGACGATAAAACACGAACAAAATCAGCTTTATCCGTTTTAGAATCTGTGTTCATCTGTGGAAGGGTCTCTCAGTCTTTAGACTACAGCCGTCCAAAAATCGGCTAAACTTACTTCTTAGGAGCGCACACACATGAAATCAATCGCAAAAATTGCTTCCTGGATCCTGATTTTCTTTGGCGTGCTCTTTATCTGGGGCGCGTTTAGTGACCAAGGCCAGCCCAGCTGGCTGCTGATCGGCGGAATCACGGTGGGCATTGGCTTTGCGCTGATGTGGTACGCCAACCAAAAACTCACCGCCCCGGGCGAGCAGAAGGTCACCTATAACGTGGATCTGACCGGCGACGTTAAGCTAGAGAAGTTCCTCTGTCAGCAGTGCGGCGGCGCGCTCAGCGACAAAAATGTGGCCTTGGTGGGCGGTGCGGTGAACGTCACCTGCCCGTTCTGCGGTGCGGTCTACCAGATCGAAGAGGCACCAAAGTGGTAGGCGGACATACACTGTACGTGATTCACGATTGACCAATCGACCAAGTGACAGGGTTGACCGATGAAACTACGACACCGAATACTGCTGCTCATCCTTGTTGCCCTGGTGGCGCTCGTGCCGCTTGGGGTGGCCTATGCTCAGACCTATGCCTTCCAGGTGCCTTACCAGCGCGTAGATGTGTACTGGGAGACCAACGGCACGCTCACGGTCACGTATGAGATCACTTTCCGCAACGAGAGCTATGCCGACCCGATCGATTATGTGGATGTAGGCCTGCCCAACGACTTTTATACGATCTCCAACATCAGCGCCTCCATCGATGGGCGGCCGATCACGCATATTGCCTATTCACCGTATGTAGACAGCGGCGTGGAGCTCGGTCTGGGTGGTAATGCCATCCAACCCGGCAACACGGGCACCGTGCGCATGACGGCAGCCAACATCCGCAATGTGCTGTATGTAGACAACCAGGACGACGGGTACGCCAGTGCGCTGTTCATGCCGAATTACTTCGGCTCTGAGTTTGTGAACGGGCGCAGCGACATGACCGTGGTGTTCCATCTGCCGCCGGGTGTGCAGCCCAGCGAGCCCCGCTGGCACACTGCTGGGCACTCCGGCTTCCCCGAGACGCCCGCCACCGGCGTGGACAACTCGGGCCGTATTACGTACACCTGGCGCAATACGAATGCCAGCGCCAGCGAAGATTACTTGTTCGGCGCATCCTTCCCGCGGCGCTACGTACCCAGCGACAGCGTGACCACGCCCAGTTTCTGGCAGCGCTACGGCATTGACCCCGAAGTGGTCATCACCCTGCTGGTGTGCCTGTGCTTCGCGGGTTTCTTCGGGATCATTGTGGTGTGGGCGGTGCGCGCGGAGCGCAGCCGCAAGCTCAAGTACCTTCCGCCCAAGATCTCGGTGGAGGGCCACGGCATCAAGCGCGGCCTGACGGCGCCGGAGGCGGCTGTGTTGCTGGAGCAGCCGATGGACAAGATCCTCTCAATGATCTTGTTCTCGGTGGTCAAGAAGGGCGCTGCCGAGGTGGTGAAGCGCGATCCGCTCGACGTAGCGCGCATCACCAAGCAAGCCACCGGCTTGCACGAATACGAGAATGAATTCCTGAACGCCTTCGCCGAAGATGGCACGCCCAAACGCCGCCGCGCACTGCAGCAGATGATGATCGGCCTGGTGCGCCGCGTGGCCAACAAGATGCGCGGCTTCAGCAAGCGTGAGACGGTGGAGTTCTACAAGAAGATCACCGCAGACGCATGGAAAGCCGTAGAAGCGGCAGATACACCGCAGATCAAGAGCGCGGCCTACGAAGAGAACCTGGAGTGGACCATGCTGGACCAGAACTACGACCGCCGCACGCGGGACGTGTTCTCCAGCGGGCCGGTGTACTTGCCACGCTGGTATGGCGGCTACAACCCCGTCTATCGCACCTCCGGCGGCGGCACGCCCAGCGTGAGCAAAGGCAGCGGCGCCCCCACGAAAACAACCGGCGGCGCATCCCTGCCCACCCTGCCCGGCGGCGACTTTGCCGCCTCGATGGTGGGCGGTGTGCAGAACTTTGCCGGCGGCCTGATCGGCAACCTGTCCGATTTCACCGGCGGCGTGACCAAGGTCACTAACCCGCCCCCGCCGCCCAGCAGCAGTAGCGGAGGCGGTGGTTTCAGCGGCGGCGGCTCATCGTGTGCGTGTGCCTGCGCAGGCTGCGCCTGCGCCTGTGCTGGTGGAGGCCGCTGATGGGTTTTCTCGACAAACTACGCGGCGGCGAAAAAGCCCAGCCGCTTGAACCCGGGCTGTTCTCGTACACCTCGCCCGCCAGCCATCCGCACCACTACCGCCTGCACCTGCGCGTAGAGCCGAATGGCGAAGGCCTGCTGGTGATCAACGCCAGCACCGTGCTGCACCTCAACCACACCGCCACCGAGATGGCCTGGCACTTCATCCGCCTCACGCCGCCCGAACAGGTGGCCGAGCAGATCGCCAAGCGCTACCGCACCGACAAAAAACACGCCACGGACGATTACGCCGAGTTCGCCAAGACGATCCAGACTCTGATCGAAACGCCGGACCTCGACCCGGTGACTTATTTGGATGTCGACCGCGCTACGCCCTATGAGGACCTAACCGCGCCGTACCGCCTGGACATTGCGCTGACCTATAAGCTGCCCGAAGGCGCCCCCGCGGATGCTGCGCCGAATAAGCGTGTAGACCGCGAGCTAAGCACCGACGAGTGGAAGCAAGTCATCGACAAAGCCTACAACGCCGGCATCCCGCACATCACCTTCACTGGCGGCGAGCCGACTTTGCGTGAGGATCTGGCCGAGTTGCTGGCCCACGCCGAAGACCGCGGCCTAGTGACCGGCCTGGTGACCGACGGCCACAAGCTCACCGACACGCGCTATCTCAAGACCTTACTGGATGCAGGCTTGGACCATGCCATGATCGTGCTGCAACCCAGCGGCACGCAGACCTGGGACTCGCTGGCCAGCTTCGCCTACTGGCGTGAAGTGCTCAACGATGACATCTTCATCGCCGCTCATTTAACGTTGACCAAGGACAACGCCGCCCAGGCAGACGCGCTGATCGACAAGCTCTCCGGCAGCGGCATCCGCGCCCTCTCGCTCAGCGAAGCAGACACCTCGCTGAGCGAGGCGCTGCACGCCGCCCGCGACCATGCCGGCGCGCTGAACCTGCCGCTGGTGTGGGACCTTCCCGTGCCGTATTCGGCGCTCAATCCCGTATCACTGGAGCTGGCGGCCGCCGCGGGCAAAGAGACGCCCCAGGGCGCAGGCAAGGCCTGGCTCTACGTAGAGCCAGATGGCGACGTGCTGCCCGGCCAAGGCACGAACAAGGTGCTGGGGAACTTTGTACGCGATGCGTGGGACGCGATTTGGGGTAGCTGAGTTAGTCCTGAACGCAGCAACCTTCAGCGTAATCTACAACTCAGCTTGGAGATTGCTTCGTTGGCGGCATTAACATGCCGCCTACCTCGCAATGACAAACTGGTGTCACTTAAAGCGTAATTCCGTAAGTAATCTAGATTAGAACAAGGGTTATTACATCGCCCCAAAGTGCTTGTCATTGCGAGGAGTGCTGCACATAGTGCAGCCGACGAAGCAATCCCCAAGCAGTCGATTAAGTATGCTAAAAACCAAACCCAGATTGCTTCGTCCGCCTCGAACGGCAGGTGCCGTTCGGGTGCTCCTCCGCAATGACAGACTGATTATCCATAAAACGTAGTCCTGCGAATATCGCTCAGCAGTGCCGCGGTTACGGCATCATTTTCGTCGCCCAATTCCAGCTTGACGTCGTCTTCGTCCACCACGCCGTCCAGCTCAGCGTAGACGGCGCGTGCCCAGCGGGCAAAGGTGCGGCTGCCGAGATCCACCGGCTGCTGGCGCAACCACAGCGGCACATAGGAATAGTCGGCCTGGTCAAGCACGGCGACGAAGTCTTCGTTCTCGCCCAGCAGCACCCAGCCCAGGTTACGGTTGAAGATACGCTCGCGGTCAAAGGTCAGCGACCCATCGCTGCGCGCTTCCTTGGGGGCACGGTCAATGATGAGCTTGTAGTAGGCACGCGTCTCATCGAGGCTGTATCCCCCCGCCCGGCCGGCCACATAGCGCACCAGCGGCTGTATTGCTACGCCCAGGTCGAGTTGGCGCACGGGGATGTTTGGATTGCTCTCGATGATCTCGAGGAACGGCTCTTCAAACTTGTGCAGCGATGCATTGATGGCCTGGGCGGCAAGGCGGCGGCGCTCGCCGCGCTCCTGGGCGGTCAGCCCCAGCCCGTGCGTACGAAAGGCTTCAGCCACTTCCACCGTGAAGGGTTCGCCACCCGTTTGGCGTAGGATGCCTTTGCGCAGCAACTCAAACAGGAGCAGCGTGAGCGTGATGTTGATCGGCCGCCCCAGCAGCACAGCAGCCTCAGGCGGCGTGAGCCCGCGCTTGACCCCTCCGCCTTCAATGCGCGCCACGGCGGGCTGGTACGCGGCGACCTGTCTGCGCCGCCAGGCCGCCCATGCCAGCAAGCCAACCAACGGCACGAAGGCCACTACCTGCGCCAGCGGCGAGACGGCGAACAATGCCAGCAGCCCGGCCGCCAGGGCGGCGAAAAGCAGCTTGCCCTGCCCGCGGCCTAGTTGAAAGAACAATAGCCACAGCAACGCCGTGAACACGGCGACTGTGGCTATGCGCAGGATGCTATTGGCTTCGAAGGTGACGAGCATCAGGAGAGATTATAAGTGACGGAGGATGTAATGCCGCCCATTGGTCACTTAGTCATCTAGTCAGCGTTGACTATCAGACTAAGAGACTAAACGACGGAGTGGCACCGAGCTAGCAATCGCTATTAGGCGGCGCTTACTTCCCCATCACGCCAATATCTTCCAGCCCGATCATGTCAAAGTTGCCGCTGGCACGCGTCTTGGTGCGCGTGGTGCTGGGCGATGGGGTGAAGCCGCCGGTGGGAATGTAGCCCGCGGTGTGGGAGTGTCCCTTGACCTGGTGGGCTGAGGCGCCGGTGCCACAGCTACCACTGCAGCCGGAGCAACCGCCGCCGCTGCCCTCGGAGATGCGTACGCCGTCACGCGCTTCGCGCTCGATACGGCAGCCGCCGCCGCACAGCGGCAGGTCAGGGCAGGTCCAACACTTCTCAGGCAGGCCGTAGCCCTTGGGATCTTGCTCGCGGTAGCGGAAGCTGCGGAACAGCTCGCCGTCCCAAATCTGTTCCCATGGGTCGTGCAGAATGTTGCCCGCCGAAACATAGTACGACTGGCACGGCAGCACATCGCCGTTGGGCTCAATGCACAGCGAGTACTCGCCGGCGTTGCAGCGCTTGGCGCCAATTTCAAGCTCCACCGGCGACATGCGGCAATACTCAGTGGGCGTGTACCACAGGAAGCGCATGCCCATTTCGTTGGCTTTGTCGCGCACGCGCACCAGCAAGGCGGGCATCTCTTTTTCGTCGATAGCGTTGGGATGGGCAAAACCGCCACCGGAGTAGATCATGCCGTTCATGGCGAAGGTACGGATACCCAGCGAGTATAGGAACTCGATGATCTCTTCCACATGGCCCATGTTGGCGCGCATCAGCGTGGTGTTGGTAATGACGTGCACACGGCTGGCCACCGCGTTCTCAATGCCCTGCACAGTCTGATGCCATGCCTTGGCACCCATCATGGCGTTGTGGACTTCGGCGCGGCTGGAGTCGAGCGTGAACTGCACGTGGTTCAAACCCGCATCGGCCAACTGCTGCATATAGTCCTGATGCGCAATATGGCGGCCATTGGTGTTGAGGCCGACGACCATGCCGAGTTGGTCCGCATAGCGGATGACCTGTGGCAGGTCTGGGTGCAAGGTCGCCTCGCCGCCGGTCAGGATCAGATGCGGTACGCCTAGCTCAGCCAGGCGGTCAAGCACGGCATACCACTCCGTGAGCGGCAGCGACGGCATCTCGAGGCGATTGGCCTCGTTATAGCAATGCGGGCATTCGTTGTTGCAGCCGTAGGTCAGGGCGATGTCAACTTTGTACGGCGCATTGACCTCGACGCTGAACATGGGCGACATTTCCAAGGTGTCAGACAACTCACAGGTCGGGCAATCGCCATCCGGATGGGCAAAGCCCTCCACCATGTCATAGATCTGCTGCAGCTCGCGTTCGATCTGCGCCAACGGCACATCCGGGTGCCAGCCGCCGATGCGGGCGCGGGCTTGGGCACGCGGCACGCCATCGAGGGCCATCTTGGCCATCAGCGCGGCGGTGTGGTTGAGATGCACCACATCGGTCACATCAATAAAGAGCACACCATTGCCACTGGGCTCAAAGCGCAGGTGGATACGCATGCTGCGGCCATGCGCCATCGCAATGTCGTAGGTGTGCAAGCCGATACGCGGCTTTTCAGGTTGAGAGAAAGCGGAGAGGAAGTTGGCGGTGTCGCTGCGCACTCCCTGCCAGAGCTTATTGACACTGCGAGTATCGAGGGCCATAGATAAGAGTATACGCGATAAATCACTTAATCGACCAGCTGACTAAGCGACCAGATGACAGTCACTTGGTCGCTTAGTCAGCTGGTCATTGAGCGTTCTATAATTCCCTGATGGATTTATCCCAAACCCATGCCCGCTACACCCAGCAAGCCTCTTGGACCGCGCCGGCGCGGCGCCACCTGCTGACGGCGGCCGGGCTACCCAATGCCCGGCGCGTGCTCGAGGTCGGCTGCGGCACAGGAGCGGTGCTGAACGGCCTGCGGCTGCCTGTACGCTGTCTGCACGGGCTGGACATTGACCGGGCTGCCCTGCAGCTAGCGCGGCAGCACGCGCCGCAGGCGGTGCTCGCCGCGAGCGATGCGCACCGCTTGCCCTACCCAGACGCGTATTTTGATATTGCCTATTGCCATTTTGTGCTGCTGTGGCTGGCAGACCCAGCCCGCGGCCTGGCGGAGATGTGCCGCGTGGTGCGCCCAGGCGGCGCCGTGCTGGCGCTGGCCGAGCCGGACTACAGCCAGCGCGAGGATGAGCCAACCGAGCTGGCGGCGCTGGGCCACGCCCAGACAGCGGCGCTGCAAGCGCGCGGCGCACACACCAGCATCGGGGGACAGCTAGCGGCGCTGTTCGCCGCGGCCGGTCTGCAGTTGGTAGACGCCGGGCTGCTGCAAACAGGCGGTCTAGCAATAGGCGCTAGCGCGGCACAAGCGGCTGCCGCAGAGGCCAGCACCCTGCGCGCAGACCTCAGCGGGCGCGTACCGCCCGAGCAGTTGGAGCGCTGGCTGGCGCAGGACGCGGCGGCCAGCGCCGCGGGCACACGGCGGCTACACGTACCAACCTATTTTGCATTCGGCCGCGTGCTATGAGCCTGCGCGCCCAGCGTATAATGTGAATCAAACTCTTGCCAGTGAGGGATTATGTTCAAAGATCATCGCAATTTGCTTGGCGTACTGCTGATCCTGTTCGGCGTGTACTTGGTGTTAGAACAGTTCGGCATCATCCCCGCCTCGGCCCGCGGCCTGGTGCCGGCAGCTTTGTTCATCATTGCTGCGATTTCATTGTTCTCCATGTTCTTCGCCAACCCCAGCCGGTGGTGGGCAGCCATGGTGGGCTTCTTTCTCTCCGGCTTAGCCATCTCCGCCCTGGTGGGCGTATTTGCCCCAGACATGAGTGAGCGCATTGGCGGCCCCATCTTCCTGGGGGCACTGAGCCTGGGCTTTGCTTCAGTTTTCCTGATCAACCGTGAGTTGTGGTGGGCCATCATCCCCAGCGGCGTCACGCTCTCGCTGGCGGCAGTCTCGTATTTCGAGAGCACGCCGGAGCAGCTGCCGTTTGAGCCAGCTGGTGTGCTCTTCATCGGCCTAGGCCTCACTTTCCTGCTGCTCTCTACTGTGAAAGCACAAGGCCAGCAGCTCGCCTGGGCGATCTACCCTGCCATCCCACTGCTGGTGTTTGGCACGATGCTAGCCTTGGGAACAGAACAAAGCTGGTCGGTCATGGGGCCGTTGCTGCTCATTGCTGGCGGTGTCTGGCTTCTGTATTCTTCGCTGCGCAAGCGCAACTAGACCCATTTGCTATATAATTCACGAATAGCCAACATCAATTTCTAATCAGGTTACTGGTTATACAAGGAGACTTATGACCACCCGAGCTGCTGCCCAGAAGGGCACCAAAACCCACCCCATCCCATTGTTCAAACGCTGGCAAACAGTGCTGAATGGCTGCAACATCCCTCAACTTGAGATCGCTGACGGCGTTACTCGCTGGCTGGTGATCGCACGTGCCTGCGTGTTCTCCATGTCCTTCACCTCTGGCATGTTGGGTTTGCTCATCGCTGCTGAGCAAGTTGGCGTGAGCAACGTAAACTGGCTGCTGGGCATCCTGGCCGTTATCGGTGTCGTCGTTGCGCACGCCTCCAACAACCTGCTGAATGATTACTTTGACGTGCGCCAGGGCGTGGACACCGAAGACTATCCGCGTGCCCAGTACAGTGTGCACCCCATCCTGGGCGGCCTGACCACGCCCAAGGGGCTGCTGGTGGCCGCCGCCATCCTGAATGTGGTTGACCTAGCCATCATGCTCTACCTGTTTAGCCAGCGCGGCATCACCATCGTCGCCTTTGCCGTGGCTGGTCTGCTGCTCAGCCTCCTGTACACCAGCGTGCTGAAGCGCGCTGGTCTGGGCGAGCTGACCGCTCTCGTAGTGTGGGGGCCGCTGATGATCGGTGGCACCGCCTACGCGGCGGCGGGCACGATCAACCCTGCCATCTGGACCCTCACCCTGCCCTACGGCCTGATCGTAGCCTCCGTGCTGATCGGTAAGCACATCGACAAGATCAAGCCCGACAAGAAGGTCGGCGTAAACTCGGTACCCGTGCTGCTGGGCGAGGAGCGCTCGCTCAAGCTGAACAAGGTCACCTTCATCATCTTCTACATCCTGATCGTGGCAATGGTAGCCCTAAAGTACACCGGCCCCTGGGTACTGCTGACCTTCCTGGCCATCCCACGCCTGCGCCAAACCTGGAAGGCATATTCTGAACCCAAGCCCGCCAAGGCGCCTGCTGGCTGGACGGTATGGCCGCTGTGGTACGTGAGCTGGGCTATGCTTTTCAACCGCAAGGCTGGCGAATACTTCACCCTCGGCCTGATCTTGAACCTCGCTACGCCGTATGTGATGGGGCTGTTTAGCTAAAGCAAAATGCTGGCGTACACACAAACCAGACGCAACTTCTGGGATGCGCTATACAACAAGGCTAGTCGGAAACCCCGGCTAGCCTTGCACTATCACCGCCAGCTAGCGCGCCATTACCAGGCACTGGTACCCAAGGGACAACGTGTACTCGAGTTAGGCTGCGGAGATGGCAAGTTGCTTGCCTCGCTCAGCCCAAGTTTCGGTGTGGGTGTAGATTTCAGCTATGCTGCGGTACAAGCCGCTCGCGAATGTCATCCGCAGTTACACTGGATTCAGACGGATGTCCACAGTTTGCCCATCCGGGGGACCTTTGACGTAATCATCCTCTCAGACTTGCTGAATGATGTCTGGGATGTGCAACTGCTGCTAGAACGTTTGCACTCCCTTTGCCACACGCGCACACGCATCATCATCAATTCCTACAGTCGCTTGTGGCAGCTGCCCCTCTCGATAGCAGAAGCACTTAAGCTAAAGAACCGATTGCTGACACAAAATTGGTTCACCAAAGAAGATACGATCAATCTGCTTGGCCTTGCTAGCTATGAACCAGTCAAAAGTAGCGCGGAGATACTCCTGCCTTTGCACATTCCGCCGCTGTCCGGCTTCCTGAACAGTTTCCTTGTCAAACTGCCCTTCTTCAACATCTTTGCGCTCACCAACTACATCGCAGCGCGGCCACTCGATAGCGGCCCGCGCATAGGTGTAAGTTTCCCGCCTAGCGTTTCAGTCATCATTCCGGCTCGCAATGAAGCCGGTAACATCGCCGAGATCTTTGCACGCGTGCCAGCCTTGGGCAGCCAGACTGAGCTCATCTTTGTTGAGGGCCACTCGAAGGACAATACCTACGAAGTGATCGAGCAGGAGATCCAGAGGCATCCGCACATCAAATCCCAGCTATTGAAGCAGACCGGCATCGGCAAGGCGAATGCCTCGTGGCAGGGTTTTGCCGCAGCCAGCAACGACATCCTGATGATCCTGGACTCTGATCTTTCGGTCCCGCCTGAGGATCTGCGCCGTTTTTATGATGCCATCGCCGCCAATAAAGGCGAGTTCATCAATGGCACGCGGCTGGTCTACCCGATGGAACAGAACGCCATGCGTACTGCCAACCTGATCGGCAACAAAGCATTCAGCATGATCTTCTCGTGGCTGCTGGGGCAAACCGTGAAGGACACCTTGTGCGGCACCAAGGTGCTGTATCGCGAGGACTTTGAGCTGCTCAAGCAAGAATATTCCCTCTTCAGCAAAGTTGACCCTTTCGGTGATTTTGACCTGCTCTTCGGCGCGACCAAGCTCAACCTGCGTATTGTTGACCTGCCCATTCGCTACCGCGAACGCGTATACGGACAAACCAACATTCAACGCTGGCGCCACGGCGTGATGCTGCTACGTATTACAATAGCGGCAATGCTGAACATGAAATTTGTTGCTTAATTTCGTCATAAGCCAAAATTACAGAAACCAATGACCACGAGCCGCTCTGTACACGAAATTGAACACGGAAAGCGACTTCTCAGCTTAGGTGCAGAAGATGCTTGGGGCTGGGGTACTCCCGCCGGACGAAAACGTGCTGAGAAACGCGCTGCCAAGATCATCAATGCTGTCAGGCTTAGGGAAGGCAAGACCGTCCTGGAGCTAGGTTGCGGTACGGGAAACTTCACACAGGTTTTTGCCGCTACTGGAGCACAGATCACCGCGAATGACATTTCGCCTGATCTCCTGGAGGTTGCTCAGAGGGACAACCCTAGCGTGAAATTCATCTGTGCCCGCTTTGAGGATCTGCCAGGAGAAGAACTTTACGACTCGATAATTGGGTCTTCCGTACTGCATCACCTGGAGGTTGAACCCGCTTTAGCCAAGAGCTATGCTCTGCTCAAGCCCGGCGGCACATTTGCCTTTGCGGAGCCTAATATGCTCAACCCGCAGATCTTTGCCGAGCGCACCTTCATGCGCAAGTTACTTCCGCAAGTGTCCCCCGATGAGACTGCGTTTGTGCGCTGGCAGTTAGCCAAACTATTGCAAAAACACGGCTTCGTAAATATCCACATCACTCCCTTTGATTGGCTGCACCCGCTCATCCCTGCCCCACTGATCAAGTTGACTGAGACGATCGGGAGCGTGCTCGAAAGCCTGCCGCTAGTGCGTGAATTTTCAGGGTCGTTGCTGATCAGCTTTCAGAAACCCGTACGTTAGCGCTTGTCCTCGATCATGCTAAGCAAGGGAACAATTACATCTATCGTATAGATACTTGCTGCTGTAGGAACCAAGACTCAAGGGAGTGCCTAATGAGCGAGCTACAAGACTTCCGCGCAGGCAAAGACGCCTTCTTCGCCACCAGTTCCCAGTCCCCGCTCACGCCTGAGCAGCGCGAGCATTTCACTGCGCTGAGCTACTTCCCCGAGAACCCGGCGCTGCGTCTCGAGGTCGAGATCCAGTCCTTTGAAGTGCAAGACTTCGTCGATATGCCAACTTCCACGGGGGATGTGAAGACCTATCAGCACTATGGGCGCTTCTCGTTTGAGGTAGAGGGCCAGACCGCCGAGCTCACGCTGTTCTCCAGCCCGCATGGATACTTCCTGCTGTTCGTCGACTCGTTGGCAGGCGCCGAAACCTATGGCGCCGGCCGCTACCTGGACCCGGAGCAGCTGGATGACGGCAAGTTCCTGATCGACTTCAACCTGGCCTACAACCCCTATTGCGCATATAACGAGATGTGGAATTGCCCTATCCCCCCGGCGGAGAACCGACTGAGCGTGGCGATACGCGCTGGTGAGAAGATCCCACAGCTAGAGAAATAGGTCGATTAGTCAGTTAGTCGACTAGCTGACCAACTGACTAAGTGACCGGGTTTGGTTTTTTGATTAAAATCCATCCATAATGAATACATCCCACATCCTCATCGTCGGCGGCGGCACCTTCGGTGTCAACACCGCTCTGGAGTTGCGCGCCCGCGGCCATGCAGTGACCCTGCTGGAGCCTGGCCCGGTGCCGCATCCGGACGCGGCTTCTACCGACATCAGCAAGGTCATCCGCATGGACTATGGCCGCGATGAGTTCTACATGGAGATGATGGAGGAGTCGCTGGCGCTGTGGCGCAACTGGAACAGCGAGCTTGGCGAAACCATGTTCCACGAGACCGGCGTGCTGTACTTCACGCTGGATGGCATGGGACCAGGCGACTTTGAGTACGAAAGCTACCAGCTGCTGCTCAAACGCGGCCACGCCATCGAACGTCTGACCTCAGACGAGATCGGCAAGCGCTACCCTGCCTGGAACGCCAGCCTGTACCCGGACGGCTACCTCAACCCGCAGGGCGGTTGGTCGCCTAGCGGCCGCGTGGTGACGCTGCTGGCTGCCCGCGCCCGTGCCGCCGGTGTGCAGATCATTGAGGGAGCGCGCTTCACTGAGCTTATCCAGGATGGCAGCATTGTCAAAGGCGTACGAACAGCCGACGGCAGCGAGCACTTCGCCGATACGGTGGTGGTGTGCGCGGGCACCTGGACCAGTACGCTGCTGCCTTGGCTGCAAGATGTGATCTGGTCCACAGCCCAGCCAGTGATGCATTTCCGCGTACCCGCTGCCGAGCTGGCCAGTTACCAGCCGCCGCTGTTCCCCGTGTGGACGGCAGACGTTGGCAAGACCGGCTGGTACGGCTTCCCTGCCCAGGCGGATGGCACGCTCAAGCTAGCCAACCATGGCCCCGGTTGGCCGATGGACCCTACCTTGCCGCGCATTATGCCGGAGGGGACTGAAGCCATGTTCCGCAAATTCCTGGGCGAGTCGCTGCCCGGGCTGGCTAACGCCGAGCGTATCTTTGAGCGCTTGTGCTTCTATAGCGATACGTTCGACGGGGACTTCTGGATCGACCGTGATCCTGAACGCCCCGGCCTGGTGGTGAGCGCCGGCGGCAGTGGCCACGCCTTCAAGTTCACGCCGCTGATCGGCGGCGTGACGGCGGACGTAGTGGAGGGCAAGCCCAACAAGTACGCGCACCGCTTTCAGTGGCGCGAGCGCGGCGAGGTGACCGCGGAGGAAGCAAGGTTTGTGGAGAGGAAGTAATCCACAGATAAACACAGATGTTTTGAAGACAGATGAAAGCAGATTGTTATCAGTTATTAGTTCTTAGTTCTAGTTATTAGCTATAAAACTATTGGTTATCACCGCGCGTATCGCCTTTCGCATCTGTGGCGTGAACGCGGCGAAATAGCCGCGGAGGAAGCAAGGTTTGTGGAGAGAAAATAACAGCTACCTTGCGAAGGTTTTGAACCTTCGCAAGGTTGGACCCTCAACAAAAAAGGCCGCAGCTTTCGCTGCGGCCTTTTACTTACCAATTGCGAATTGCCAAACTATCCGCCGAGGAACTTCTCCATGGCGGCCTTGCTAATGCGGTAGCTCTCGCCCACCTTGCGAGCGGCCAGCTCCTTGGCTTCGATGGCGGACACGATGTCGGCTTCGGCCACCTTGAGGATGTTGGCGGCTTCCGCTGGCGTCATCACGTCCGGCATGGCGGCCGCGGCGGCCGCCGCTGTAGTGCCAGCGCCCTTCAGCGCCTCACTCATCACTTGACCAATACCCACACCGGCGCCGATGCCAGCCGTCAGGCCTGCACCGCCGCTGGGGTTGTTGGCCGCCTCGCGCATGGCGTCAGCTGCCTGCAGCTGCGTGTAAGTGGCGGAGTCCAGCAGACCCATGCTGCGTAGCGCCTCAGCCGTGGTGGCAGAGGGGGTCATGTTGGCAATGACGAAAGCCTTGAGCGCCAAACCGCGCGCTTCAAAGTCGTCCTGTGCTTTGGCGCGCACTGCGGCGCCGATCTCTTCCTGGTTGCCGATAATGTCCTGGACAGTGGTGTACTTGCCCTTCATCTCACCCAACAGGTCAGAGAAGCTGCGCAGCAAACGCGAGCGCAGATCATTCTCAATATCCACAGTGTCGTAGGTGCCCTGCGTACCGACCACCTGGGTCACGAACTGCTGCGGGTCTTCTACGGAATAGGCATAGGTGCCAAAACCCTGCAGCAGCAGCCAGCCCAGGCCAACGCCGGGGGTCTGCATCACGATAGGCTGCGGAGTGCCCCACTTGCGATCAAGGAACTCGCGGCGGGAGACGAAGTAGACCTCAGCCGTAAAGGGGCTGCGATCGCTGAAAGCCTTGCCGATCAGGTCGACCAGCAGCGGCACATTGGCCGTGGCGATCGTGTGGCGGCCGGGCTTGAAGACGTCCAGCGCCTTACCGTCACGGAAGAAGACGGCGCTCTGCGATTCGCGCACGATCACCTGTGAACCGATACGGAAGTCGCCCGCACCGCTCTCAGGGAAACGATGCACGATCTCTTCCTTCATCTCATTGGGGTATTCAATTACGTCAAAAATGCGAGCCATGGTCTATTCTCCTCTTTGAGGTCGCTTTATTCATCCTGGGCGGTGATCGCTTCGCTGCGTTGGTCAAACGCGGCCACCAGGTCACGGCTCTGCGTGACCACATGGCGCACAGCGGCATCCATGCCGTCCGTGCCTAGCGAGGCGGCCACGTTTTGCACGCCGCGCTCAATATCATCAGCGTGGGCCAACAGCCCCAGGTCATACTCGTAGAGGCGGGCCAACTCATCTTCGTTGATCTTGATAGCCTCAAAGAAGCTGCTGTTGCCATAAGCGGCAGTACGCACCTTGTCGATGAAGGTTTGCAGCTTCGTGGCAGCCCCTTCCAGATCGTCGAGGTAGCTCAGTTCCTGGGCCGCGGCCAGGTCTTTCTGAACGTAGCTCAGCTGCTTGCGGATGGCCTCAAACTTGTCGGCCAGGGTCTCGCGCAGGATCTTATCCGCCGCACGGCGGTTCTCGCGCTCAATATAGCCTGAAAAGCCGGGTAGCTTGCTAGCCAGCATACGAAAGGGGTCTTGATCTGACGTCACTTGGTCGAACAAATCGCTCATGTTTAACCTCACTCTGCACGGTTAACGTACATCTGCCCGATTATACGACACTTAGCATATGCATTTTATAAACAATTTCTGTCGCCTAATGGCGGCTCCTTCGCTGCCCGTCTTTGCGAGGGCTGCGCTACTACGCCGCACCGTGGCCACGCAATGACGAGAGTACCGGGCCTATAGTAAAATCATCTCACCATGACTGCTGAAGCCCCCTCTACCCTACTTTCCATCCTTGGCACCGCCGCAGAGTACCGTGACGGCGCCGTTCACATCACAGACGAAGCTGCTATTCGCAGCCGCATCGGCGAGCTGGTGCACCTGGCTGGCCTGGGCAGCGAGACCGAGCAGGCCTGGGCACGCTACCTGGTGCGCCTGATCGCCCTTGAGCTCGGCGCCATCCCGGCCAGCATTCACGACCTGTACCTGGCGCGTGGCCGCGGCGAGGTACCCCCCAGCTTCACCGTGCCCGCCATGAACCTACGCGTGCTGGCCTTTGATGCGGCTCGCGCCGTGTTCCGCGTCGCCAAGCGCATAGACGCCAGCGCCTTTATCTTCGAGATCGCCCGCTCCGAGATCGGCTACACCGCCCAGCGCCCCGCTGAGTACGCCGCCAACATCCTCGGCGCCGCCGTGGCCGAGGGCTACCGTGGGCCGGTCTTCATCCAGGGCGACCATTTCCAGATCTCGCTCTCGCGCTACAAGCAAGACCCGGACAAAGAGATCAGCGCCGTAGAAGAGCTGACCGCCGAAGCTCTGCAAGCCGGTTTCTACAATATTGACGTGGATACCTCCACCCTGGTGGATATCCATCTTGATGGCGAGCGCGCCCAGCAGTACATGAACGCCGAGCTCTCGGCGCACTTCACGCAGTTCATCCGTCAGCACGAGCCCGCCGGGGTGACCGTCTCGGTCGGCGGTGAGATCGGCGAAGTGGGCAGCCAGAATTCCACCGAGGAGGAGCTGCGCGCCTATGTGGATGGCTACAACGAGGCCCTGGCTGCCAAAGACGGCAACCTTGTGGGACTGAGCAAGATCAGCATCCAAACCGGCACGTCCCACGGTGGCGTGGTACTGCCGGATGGCACGGTGGCGCAGGTCAAGGTAGACTTCGATACCCTGCTGCAGCTCAGCCGCGTGGCACGCAGCTACGGCTACGGCGGCGCGGTACAGCACGGCGCCAGCACCCTGCCGCAAGATGCCTTCGGCAAGTTTGTGGAGGCCGAAGCCTGCGAGGTGCACCTGGCTACGAATTTCCAGAACATGCTGTACGACCGCCTGCCCAAGCCGGTACTCAGCGCGGTGTACGCTTACGTCAACGAGCATTTTGCAGTAGACCGCAAAGCGAACCACACGGACGAGCAGTTCCTCTACGAGAATCGCAAGCGCGCCATTGGCCCCTTCAAGCAAGCTTTCTGGGACCTGGGTCCGCAGGACAAGGCGCAGATCACCGATGCGTGGGAAGCCCAGTTCAGCTTGCTGTTCGAGCTGCTGGCGCTGGCTGGCACGCGCCGCTTTGTAGAGCAGACTGTGCAGCCCGCCAAAGTGGCACCTGACCGCAGCTTCTACTTCGGCAAAGAAGCCGAGCAAGAAGAGGTCAAGGATCTCTCTGACTAAGAATTTTTTACACAGATGAACGCAGATGCTAGAAATCGATAAACACGGATAGGCAATTACAAATTAGTATTACTTATCCTATTCATCGTTTTTGCTATCTGCGTTCATCTGTGGACTCTATGACCAATAACCCCCAATCCTTCAACAAAACCCGCTACCAGTTCATCCCGCGTGTACTCGTGTTCCTCACGCGTGGGGATGAAGTGCTGCTGATGAAGCGCGCCGATGATCGCCCCGTGTTCCCTGGCCTGTACAACGGCCTGGGCGGCCACGTGGAGCGCAGCGAAAGCGTGCTAGCCGCCGCCTACCGTGAGATCGAAGAAGAGGCCGGCTTGCGCCCATCACGCTTGTGGCTATGCGCAAACGTGGCGATCGATACCGGCGACCCTGCTGTCGGCATCCACATGAGCGTGTTCTGCGGCCCGGCCCCACAGGATAGCGAATTGCGCCAGTCTGATGAAGGCACGCTGCAATGGGTCAAGGTGAGCGAGCTGAGTGATCTAAAAATGGTGGAGGATATCCCCACTCTGCTGCCCAAGGTGCTGGCCGTGCCGCCCGATGGTAAGCCGTTATGGGCGCTATACACCTATGACGATGCTGGCAAGTTGCACATGCAGTTTGAGGATAATTAATCACTGCAATCAAAAGCACATCCTTTAATCGCTTAGACGGGCCAGTCTCAGACCGGCTCCTACATGATCCACGGTTGTCATTGCGAGCGCAGCGAAGCAATCTTGGTTTTGTGGGGCAGATTGCTTCGGCCGGTCGCATTTGGCATGCGACCTCTCTCGCAAATGACAGGATGTGCGCAGTCGGGGCGGGTATTCTGCGCGAACTCAGCTGGGATCCCTGGCTGCGCTCGGGATGCACGAGTTGTTCGGATGCTGGAGTGGGCCCGGTCTGAGACCGCCCCCTACAACCATCAATCTAATCGCTTCTGATTGATTTTGATTAATTGATTATGCGATTGAAGTAAGCACCAGCCAATTTCCGAGCAGCTAGCTGGTACTAAAATCTACGGCCCCCAGCGCGGCTGCCAATCACAAATGTCGTTCTCGGTCAGGCGGCGCGGGTCGCTGCCGTCCACGCGCATGATGTAAATTTCGCAGCCCAGGTCCTGGCGCACATTATCGCGGTACGACATGAACGTGATCCACTCACCATCCGGCGAGAAGCTGGGCGCCAGATTGTTGCCCCCATCGGTGAGCTGCACCACATTCTCGCCCTGCGTATCGAATACATAAATATTGCGATCCCATGAGGAGCCCAGGTAGGTAGCCAGCAGGCCGTGTACCGACCAGTCGTTGCGGCCGCGCACGCCGCTCAGCCGCGTGACCTGGCGCACGCCTGAGCCATCCGCGTTCATGGCAAACAACTGCGGGAAACCATTGACCTCGGAGGCGAACTGGATCTGGCTGCTGTCAGGCGACCACACCGGGTCCCAACCGCCGCCGGGCCGCTGGCCCAGGCGCACCGGGTTGCTGCCGTCGCGGCGCATGACCCAGATGCTGTGGCTGGCCGGGTACTGCGTACCGTCCTGCGTAGCGTAGAACACGACCCAGCGTCCGTCCGGCGAGGCCGTGGGCGCAAACGCGCTAATGTCGGTGAACTCGGTGAGTTGGGTGAGCTGGTCAGTCGCCAGCTCGTACTCGTAGACCTGATAGCGCCCGGTGCGGTCTGAGGCAAACAACACGTACTCACCATCCGGCGTGATGGAAGGGAAGAAGTCATCGTAGCTTCCGCCCTGGGTCAACACACGCTGGCCGCTGCCATCGGCATGGATGAGGCAGATCTGGTTGCGGCCCGAGCGCTTGCTGTACTGACACACATAGACGATCTTGCCATGCGGCCGGTCGCCCGGCGCAAAGGTGGGCGTGGGGATGGCTGGCAGCTCGGTGGGCGTAGGCGGTGTGCTGAACGGGCGCGCCGTAAGCGTGGCGGCGATCGCCGTCTGCACAGGGTTGCCGCTATCTGGCGCCGGAGCGCAGGCCGCCAGCAGCACGCAGCCGAGTAGCGCGAGCAGCAGGCTGCGTAGCAAGCTGGCTAGGCGGCGTTGCTCCACACCCACAGGCCCCACACCACCATCATTACGATGCCAATACCAAAGCGCGCCAGGAACGACCAACCCCAGCCAGTCACCAGGCCGCGCGTGGTCTTTAAGGCTTTGCTCCAGTCACGGTGACGCCACCATTCGGAGACCGCCAGGCCAACCGGCGCAGCGATCAGGCCGCCAAACGGCGGAACGAACAGCGTGCCCAGCACGCCCGCCGTGGCGGCCCAGAACAGGCTCCACCACGAGGCGCCGCTGCGCAGGGCTTCCTTACCCATAAGCACGTTGTCAACTAGTGAGCACGCCACCATCAATAAGGTGATGATGCCGAAGAATACCCAGCCCCAAGTGGTGAACCCGACAGCCAAGCCGTAAAACAACGCTCCGATCCAGATGATGACCCCGCCCGGAAAGATGGGGATGATCAAGCCAAACAAGCCCACCAACATCAGGATGAATGGCAGGCCGATCTGGAAGAAGCGCGTCAGTATTTCAGAGAATTCGGTCACTTAACCTCCTGCGGAGACCTGCTCGCCCACGGAGAGCTACTCGCCTGCGGCGAGTTTTTCAACACCGCCCATCCAGGGGCGCAGCACTTCGGGCACGATCACCGAGCCATCCGCCTGCTGGTAATTCTCCAGCACGCCGATCAGGGTGCGCGGCAACCCCAGGCCGGAGCCGTTGATGGTGTGCAAGAAGCGGCTGCCCTTCTCCGCCGCCGGGGCGGTACTTGATCGCCGCCCGGCGGGCTTGAAAGTCTCCTACACGAGATATAGACGAAACTTCGAGCCATTCGTTGCACCCGGCTGCCCAGATCTCGATGTCGTAGCTGATATGGGCCGACTCGCTGGTGTCGCCAGCCGCCTTGAGCAGCAGGCGGTACGGCAGGCCCAGCGCCTGGCAGGTGGCCTCGGCATCCGCCACCATCTGCTCAAATTCTGCCTCGGATTGCTCCGGAGTGGTGAACTTGTACATTTCCACTTTGTCGAACTGGTGGCCGCGCTTGATGCCGCGCACATCGCGCCCGGCGCTCATCTTCTCGCGGCGGAAGCACGGCGAATAGGCCGTGTAGCGCAGCGGCAGCTGCTCCTCGGCCAGGATCTCGCCCATGTGCAGGCCGGTCAGCGGCACTTCGGCCGTAGGAATCATGTACAGGTCTTCCTCGGCATCCTTGTAGAGATTGTCCTTGAACTTGGGCAGCTGCCCGGCGCCGTACAGTGTGGCGCCCTTGACCATGAAGGGCGTGTATTTCTCGGTATAGCCCTGGCGGGTGTGCAGATCCAGCATCCAGGCGATCAGGGCGCGCTGCAAGCGGGCACCGGCGCCGCTGAGCACGTAGAAGCGGCTGCCGGTGACGCGCACGCCGGCCTCAAAATCAATGATGCCGAGCTGCTCGCCCAGCTCCCAGTGCGGCTTGGCCTCAAAGTCAAAGGTGGGCTTGTCGCCCCACTCCTTGGCGACGATGTTGTTCTCCTCGCCGCCGGCCGGCACCTTGTCCTCGACAATATTGGGGATGACAGAGATGGCTGCTTCAAAATCGGCATCCACTGCAGCCAATTCTGCATCGAGCGCGCCGATTTTGTCACCAACAGCACGCATATCTGCAATACGCGCGTCTTTGGCGGCCTTGTCTTGCATGGTACTGATCTCTTTGGAGACGGCATTGCGCTCGGCCTTGAGCGCCTCCACCTGCACCAGCAGCTCGCGGCGGCGCGCATCCAGCCCGGCGGCGGTATCTACCAGCGCCGGGTCCATGTTGCGTTTCACCAGGCTGGCCTTGACCAGCTGCGGATCTTCACGAATGAGATTGATGTCTAACATGCTCGCTCCTTAACAAAAAACGCCCCATCCTTTTGCAGGACGGGGGCGCCGTGGTGCCACCTGCATTCGTCCGCGCCGTGCATTCCGGCGCAAACCTTATTGCTCGCGTTATCGGGCGAACCCGTGGCCTCTTTGCGCTGCTACGCAGTGCGGCGGAGTGGAAAGCTGGCGCTCGCTGCTGCCTTGCATCATCCGGCAGCTTTCTGGGAGCGAGGGGAAGCGTGTAGTTCCGCAGGCTAAGGTGCAATTATAGCAGAGAAGCAGGGTTGCTGGCGCGCCTGACACAATTCCACACCGTCATTCGGTTGTCATTCCGAACGAGCAGCAAAAGCGGCGCTGGTGCGAGGGAGCCTCAGGCTAAGAATCCTTTAAGTCACCAGGAGGACTTCACTTGTCCTAAAGGATTCCTCCCTCGTTTTACTCGGTCGGAATGACTTGGGGCTTCGTGAGTGCACTACAGCCTGTCATTGCGAGAGAGCCGCATGTCAATGCGGCTGGCCGAAGTAACTTACCCACAAAAAACAAGATTTGCTTCGCTTCGCTCGCAATGACAAGCTATGCTAATCAATGGGGCTGTGCAGGGGCCAGGCCTTGTGCTAATCAATGGGCTATGTAGGGGCCGGTCTTAGACCGGCCCGCTCCAGCGCGCCGACAACCTCGTGCATCCCGAGCGTAGCGAGGGATCCCTGCTGAGTTCGCACAGAACACCAGCCCCGGCTTCAAACAAGCACGATGAGGGTCCCTCGCGGGAGTCTGAGCAGCAGCTATCGCTGCCGCTCAGACTCGCTCAGGATGTACGCCGCAGTCAAAATGCATCCTGTCATTGCGAGAGAAAGCCGTGTGTCAGTGCGGCCGACTGAAGCAATCTGGGTTTATGCATCATCAGCCAACCCAGATTGCCACGCGCACAAGCCGCAAGCGGCTTGTGCGCTCGCAATGACAACGGATACTGAAAGCTTTGTCAGTACACGATGCCCATCCGACCAAAGTCAATCTGTCATTGCGAGCGAGGTCGCATTTCAATACGGCCGACCGAAGCAATCTGCCCACAAAACCAAGATTGCTTCGCTTCGCTCGCAATGACAAGGCTGCGCTAGTCCGTGGGCTATGTAGGGTCGGTCTTAGAGCGACTCTAATCAGTGCCACTTTCAGCGGGCGGGTCTGAGACCCGCCCCTATGATTGCTGTACGAGGTTGAGGATTACTTTCGAAACGCCAGCCCGGCGTCCTTCAACACCTTGCGCAGCGTAGGCAACGATGCTGGCCCTATACCATGCAGAGCGAGAATTTCCTTCTCGCTGTACTTGGCCAACCACCTGAGTATCGTGATGCCCGTATGCTCCAGCGCACTGCGTGCCGGGTTTGACAGCTGTGCCAGGAAACTGCTGGCGGGCTGCTTCTTCGCCGCCACTACTCGTCTTCGCGCCGGCGCAGGTGCGGGAACAAGATCACTTCGCGGATGTTGGGCTGGTCGGTGAATAGCATGGTGATGCGATCAATGCCCATGCCAAAGCCGCCGTTGGGCGGCATGCCGTAGCGCATGGCGCGCAGGTAGTCCTCATCCATGGGGTGCAAGTCTTCGTCACCGGCTTTCAGGCTGCGGCCCATCTCCTCGAAGCGCGCCTGCTGATCCAGCGGGTCGTTGAGCTCACTGAAGGCGTTGCAGATCTCGAAGCCGCCCATGTAGCCCTCAAAGCGCTCCACTGTGCTCGGGTCGCCCGGCTGGCTCTTGGCCAGTGGCGAGACCTCGCGCGGATAGTCGTACAGGAACGTGGGCTGGATCAGGCGCGGCTCGACATGGTCCCCCACCAGGTCTTCGATCAACTTGCCGCGGCTGCCGCCTACGCGCACTTTGTAGCCTTTGTCCTTCATTACCGCCGCCAGGCTATTCACGTCGGGATACTTGCTGATGTCAATACCGGCGAACTCGTGCACCGCATCGGCAATGGTGATACGCGGCCAGGCGTTGCCCAGGTCGATCTCATGCCCCTGGTAGCTCAGCTTGCTGCCGCCCAGCACTTGGCGGCCCACGTAACGCAGCATCTCCTCGGTGAATTCCATCACGCGCCGGTAGTCGGCGTAGGCCATGTAGAACTCCAACATGGTGAACTCGGGGTTGTGCGTGCGGTCTACGCCTTCATTGCGGAAGTCGCGCCCAATTTCATACACGCGCTCCAGCCCACCCACTAGCAGGCGCTTGAGATACAGCTCGAACGAGATACGCAAGTACAAGTCCTGCTTGAGCTGGTTGTGATGCGTGACGAACGGGCGTGCGGCGGCGCCGCCGTACACCGGCTGCAGCACTGGGGTTTCGACTTCGAGAAAATCGTGCTGGTCCAAAAACTCACGCAGCGAGCGCAGGATGCCCGCCCGCATCTTGAAGACCTCACGCACCTGAGGGTTCACCGCCAGGTCCGCGTAGCGCTGGCGGTAACGCGTCTCCGGGTCCGCCAGGGTGGCGTGGCGCACCACCTCGCCGTCTACGATTTCATCCTTGGCGGCGGGCAGCGGCGTGAGCGCCTTGGCGATCATGCGCAGGGCCTTCACATTGAGCGAGACCTCGCCCGCTTTGGTGCGGAACATCTCACCCTGCGCTTCGACAAAATCGCCTAGGTCGTAATAATCCTTGAAATGTTGCAGGTTCTCTGCGCCGAGATCATCGGCACGCAGGAACAGCTGCAGGCGGCCATGGCCATCTTCCACATGGGCGAAGGCCAGCTTGCCCATCAGACGCATGGAGCGGATGCGCCCTACAATAGTTGCTAGCAGTGGCTGCTCGCCGCCCGCTTCAAAGGCAGCAATCGCCGCCGCGGTGGTGTGGCTGCGCTCAACGCGCGGCGGGAACGGGTCATTGCCCTGCTGGCGCAACGCCTCCAGCTTGGCCAGCCGCAGACGTTCTAGCTCTGTAAATTGTTGCTCTTCACTCATCATCGACTCCAGCGATTAAAACATAAAAAGAGGCCCGGGAGCTGTGCGTAGCACGCCGCCGGGCCTCTCTTTGATTGCGTATGGTGCTAGACAACCTTGGTGATCTTCACCGAGAAGGCGCCAGACGGCGCGTTGATATCTGCCTTGTCGCCTTCCTTCTTGCCGATCAAGGCGCTGCCCAGCGGGCTCTCATGGCTGATCTTGCCTTCGCGCGGGTTGGCCTCGGCCGCCCCCACGATCATGTACTCTTCCGGTTTGCGGCGGCCTTGCTGGATGGTGACCTTGCTGCCGATCTCGATCACACCGCCCTTTTTGCGGCCGCGGTGCTCCTCGATCAGCGTGGCGTTGGCCAGCAGGATCTCCAGTTCTTTGATGCGGCCCTCCACGAACGATTGCTCATTCTTGGCGGCCTCAAATTCAGGGTCTTCAACAAACTCGCCCAAGCTGTTCTCTGCCGCTTCACGCAGGCGCTCAGCGATCTCTTTGCGCCGCACGTTTCGCAACGTGTCCAGCTCGTCTTGCAGCTTCTTGAAGCCTTGCTTGGTCAAATACTCAGTAGACATGGTTCCCTTTTTGCTCTTATTGGCACAGGCCATCTTGCTTCGCACTGCGCCTTAAACACATTTGCTGCAAGCAAATCTCCATAGAGCTTCGCCAACAGCCCGAAGACTATAGCATATCCACAAACAATTTTCAAGAACGAATGTTCTCGTAGTATGTATCTGGGCAGTGGTTGCGATGGGGTGTTATTATCTGCAGGTTATGCTGTTCAACCAAAAAGACCCGGTAAAGCGCCAACGCCTGCGCTATATATTGGCGGGCATTGTCTTGCTCACCTTGCCGTGCTACCTGGCGGGCTACGTTGCCGCCAATGTGCGCCTGAGCCAGACGCCCAGCCCCACGGCCACCGCCACCGGCGAGCCTAGCATCACGCCCAGCGCCACGGAAACGCACACCAGCACGCCCACCGCCACCGAGACCAGCACCATCACACCATCACCCAGCCCGACGCCCACGTGGACGCTGACCTTTACCCCCTCGGCCACCTTCACGCCTAGTTTTACGCCCACAGACACCCCGGCCCCGCCGACAGAAACGCCTACCCCCAGCGAAACGCCAACGCCCTAAACGGATACAATTTAAGCAATGAAGAAACCAACCTACCGGTTGTTGCTCACCGCCCTGCTGGCGTTGTGTCTGGCTGGCTGTGCGGGTCTGACCGCCAGCCTGGTCGAGACGCCCAACGCCACCAGCTCCTCTGCCGCTATCATCAGCACTGCCCAGCCCACCCCCAACATTGACCGCGCCCTCACGCTGACGCTGTGGCTGCCCCCGCAGTTTGACCCCAGCAGCGGCAGCCTGGCGGCCAGCATGCTGCAAAACCGCCTGGAGGAGTTCACCGGCCAGCATCCCCAAGTGATCATCCACACGCGCATCAAAGAGGAGAGCGGCGCCGGCGGCCTGCTGGAATCGCTCAAGCGCGCTCAAAACGCCGCTCCGCTGGCCCTGCCGGATGTCAGCCTGATCCCCGTCGGCTTGCTGCCGCAGGCGGCTGCCGCGGGCGTCTTGCACGCGCAAGAGCGCCTTAGCAGCGAACTGGGCAGCAACGACTGGTATCCGTTCGCCGTGGCCCTGGCCACCGTAGACGAGCAGCGCTATGGCCTGCCCTTCGTGGCCGATGGCCTGGTGGCCGCTCATCGCACCACCGCCATCTCGCAAGTGCCGCCCACTTGGGTGCGCTTGATGGATACGCGCATTGCCCTGGGTTTCGCTGCCGCTGACCCACAGGCGCGCTTCACCCTACTGCAACTCATGTCGCTGCCCACTGGCGCCAATGAACCCGCCATCACCGATCGCAACCTGTTGGAAGTGTTCGATTTCTATGCCACTGGGCAAGCGCGCAATGTGTTCCCCTTCTGGCTCACGCAGTACCAGAGCAACGAGCAAACCTGGCAAGCCTTTAGCGAGGGTCGCCTGCCGATGGTGACAGCCTGGACCAGCCAGGTGTTCGCCAACCGCCAGACCGAGATCAGCGGCGCCGCGCTGCCCACCCAAAACGGCCAGCCGTTCACGCTGGTGCGCGGCTGGGTGTGGGGCGTGACGACGCAAAACCCTGAGCGCGCCGCCCTGGCCAGTGAGCTGATCGAGTTCCTCTCCACGCCAGAGTTTTTGGCCCAGTACAGCGCGGCGGCCTCGATGCTGCCGCCGCGGCCAAGTTCGCTGGCCGCCTGGGCGCCGGACAGCAACCAGGCGCTGGCCAGCCAGCTGGTCAACAATGCCCGCCCCCTGCCCGACCAGGAAACTCTGGAGCGCTGGGGGGTGGCTCTCAGCGAAGCTGTTGTCGCCGTGCTCAAGCAGGAGATGACGGCCACAGATGCCGCCGAGAGTCTCAGCGGCGTGTTTGTGCCCTAGACAAGCTCTCATACCTACTTAATTCAGTACGCAGTAGCAATGATAAGATTCCCACGGTGTAGTTATGCCGAACAAAGCCAAAGCCCCCGAGACCCAAACTCCGCAAGTAGACGGCGCCGCAGGTGATCCTGTAGCGCAGCCCAGCCCACCCGATGCCGCAGCACCTGCGCCCTCCGGCCTGCTGGCGCGTGTGCCCGCGCGGCTGCGCCGCTACGGCACCATCGCACTCATCGCTGTGGTGGCCTTGGGCGTGGTGCTGCTCATGAACACGGTGGCGGCGGGTATGCAAGCCGGCCAACAGGAAGACTTCCGCGCCACGGCCATGTCGATGGCGCAAGGCACCATCGACGCCGCCACCGGCGGCCCGGCCAGCGCCCTCATGCCATCCTATGGCTCAGAGGCTGACTTTGAGGGCATCTCCCGCCTGGTTTCGATAGACACCATCATCCCGAGCCGCGCCCGCGTAAACATCATGCAGCACACGGTGGAACGTGGCGATACCTTGTTCGGCCTGGCGGATCTCTACGGCGTGAAGCCGGAGAGCATTCTGTGGTTCAACTTTGAGCTGCTGAATGACAACCCCAACGAGATCAAGCCCGGGCAGGTGCTCAACATCCCGCCCGTGGATGGCATGCTGGTCACCTATCGCACAGGCGAGAGCCTGTACGCCATCGCCGAGAATGCCAGCTATAGCACCAACGTGACCATCAACGACATCATTGAATGGCCGGGCAACGATCTGGATCCCTACGAGACCGACCCGGACAACCCCAACATTCCGGATGGCTTTCAACTCATCATCCCCAACGGTTCACGCTTGCTGCGTGACTGGGGTCCGCCGGTCATCACGCGCCAGAACGCCGCCACGGCGGCCTACTACGGCCCCGGCGCGTGTGGCGCCATCTACGAGGGCGCCGTAGGCAACGGCACCTTCCGCTGGCCCAGTGTGGCTACCTACCTCTCCGGCTATGACTACACGCCGCCGCTGCACAACGGCATCGACATCGCCGGCGCCGAGGGCAACGCCATCTATGCCACCGACGGTGGTGTGGTGGTGTACGCCGGCTGGTCCAACACTGGCTACGGCAACCTGGTAGTGATCGACCACGGCACGGGCTGGCAGTCCGCCTATGCTCATTTGTTGAGCTACTCCGTGGGCTGTGGTCAAAGCGTGTCGCAGGGTACTGTGATCGGCGGCCTGGGCAGCACCGGTAACTCCAGCGGCCCTCACTTGCACTTTGAGCTGTATAGCGGCTTGTATGGCAAAGTGAACCCGTGGGACTTTCTGTTCATCCCGTAGATCAAAAGCAAAATCAGTTAATCGTTTAATCTGCTGGTCACCCACTTAGACTCTCTACGTGTCATCCTGAGCGGGTTATTACAACATCATCAGATTGCAGAAGCAGTCCAGCGAAGGATCTTTATTCACACGCCCCCAAATTGCGTGTACTTGACTTCAAGCCGCAGGCCGCGCTGCATGGTCAAACAGCAGTCACTTCTTGCCGAGAGAGTGGCACGGTGCTATAATGCCGCTTCTTCGGGCGCGTAGCTCAGCTGGTTAGAGCGCACGGTTCACATCCGTGAGGTCGAGGGTTCGAGTCCCCCCGCGCCCACCATCAAAAATCACCCGTTGGGGTGATTTTTTATTTGAGCTATAAACCTGCACTGAGGTAACCATGCGAGAAGTCAGAGCCAAGGGTCTTGAGGCGCAAGCGCTGGCAACCATGTTGCTGCAGCGCGCCCGCCTGGCTGATCCGCTGGCTGGTGTATGGGAAGCTGCCGATGTGCAGTGGTGGTGGCGCAAGCTGCGACAGTCTGACGAGGTTGAGAAGCTCTTCTGGATCGATGAGGATGGCCCCGTGACCGGCGTGCTGCTGACGGGTGGCGGGGATGAGCCCTGGCAGTGCGACCTGCTCGTGGTGCCACACAGCGGCGCGCCTGACCCTGGCACCGTCTGGCAGCGGGCGCTGGAGCACGCTGCCCAGCATGCGACAGGCGGCTTCGAGATCCCAGTAAGTGACGATGACGCAATCTTGCGCGGGCTGGCGGTGAGCTCTGGCCTCGTCCCCGGCGGGCAAGACTGCACGGCTTGGATGGATGCATCCGCCCGGCCCGCCGTATCGTCGCCCCCGGGCGGTTTCGTGTTGGCTGACTGCAGCCTGCGCCCACACACGCCGCATCCCATGCGCCAGCGCAACGGCGCTGACGTGGCGCAGCGCCTGGCGGAGTGCACGCTCTATGACCCAGCGCTCGATCTGGCGATCGAGGCGGCTGACGGCCGCCTCGCCGCCTATTCGCTGTACTGGTTCGATCCAGTGACCAAAGTTGGGCTTGTTGAACCTGTGAGAGTAGAAGATGAATTTCAGCGGCAAGGGTTGGCCCGCGTGATGTTGGCCGCCGGGATCGAGCGCCTGGCTCGCAAGGGGGCGCAGCGCATCAAAGTTTCATATCAGACCGAGGCCGCCGCGGCCTTGTATCAGGGCATCGGCTTTCAGCAGACATCGACGACCACCTGGCACCGGGCACCGTCTGGCAATTCCCAATTGGATTAGCTTCGTTGGTCAGTGCTTCGACACAGAAGACGTAGGGGAGGGTCTAAGACCCTCCCCTACAAAACCTGGAGTGACTTGCTACAACCAGTCGAAATCCATCCCACACGCTGCCACTATGTAAATTCCGTCTTTGCGAGCGCAGTCGACGAAGCAATCTCCACGCGAGCTTTGTCTGCCGAGTTGGGGATTGCTTCGAGCGGCTAGGCCGCTCTCGCAAAGACAAATGGGGATTAATCGATTAACCGACTAATCGACTAATCAACTAATCGATTAATCAGTTAATCATCAAGCCATCAGCCGCTTCAGCAAGCGCGAATACACGCCTTCCACCTCAGCGGCTGCCCTGCCCCATGAATAGCGCTGTGCCTCGGCACGCGCTGCCGTCCCCATGCGCTGCAGCGCGCCATCATCGCCAAGCAGCGCCAGGATGCGCGCCGCCAGTTGGGGCGCATCACCCTCGCGCACGTGGTAGCCGGTTGCCCCGTCCTGCACCAGATAGCGCAGCCCGCCCACACTGGACGCAATGACAGGACGCCCGCAGGCCATGGCTTCCAGCGCCACCATGCCGAACGACTCGGAGTACGAAGGCATGACCAGCGCATCGGCGGCCGCATAGTACAGCGGCAGTGTGTCCTGGCTGCGGCTGCCAAGAAAATCCACCTGGTCTTGCAAGCCCAGCCCGCGAGTCACCGCCCTCAGGCGGGCCAGCTCGCTGTCCAGGGCGCGCTGGCTGCCCTCTAAATCACCGCCCACGATGTGCACACGCACCGGCATGTCTGGCGCCTGGTCGCGCACAAAGTGCAGACTGCGGATCAGCGTATCAATGCCCTTCAACGCCTCGATACGGCCAACAAAGAGCAAATGGTGCTCGTGGCAATCCCAACCCAGCAGTTTGCAGGCCGCGGCCTTATCCTGCGGTTGAAAGCGCTCCAGATCCACACCAGGCGGAATGACATGCACTTTATCGCTGCGCAACTCATACAGCCATTGCAGCTCGGCCCGCTCGGCGGGCGTGGCGGCCACCACGGCGTCAGCTGCGTGCATGGCACGCAGCTCACCGCGGATGCGGGCAGCGCTCTCCTGCACGCCGAGGGCGGCAATGCGATTCTTGACCAGGCCCAGGGTGTGGAACATCAGCACCTGCGGCGCGCCCCACTCCTGCTTGAGGTGCATCCCGACCAGGCCAGAGAGCCAATAGTGGGCATGCACCACATCGTAGGCGTGTCCCGCTTGGGCAGCAAAAACGCGTACCCCCGCCAAAAACTCCGGGATGTAGGCGGCCAGGTCTTGCACCGCCATCTCCTCGTCTGGCCCGGCGGGCAGCAAGACCACACGGGCGCGCTCGGCCAGCGGACGCACAGCGTGCGGCCCGCGCGTGAACACATCCACCGTGTGACCGCGGGCGGCCAGCTGGCGGCTGAGCTCGCCCACGTAGACGTTCATACCGCCGCTCTTGGCGCTGCCCAAAGACGCCAGCGGGCTGGCATGGTAAGTGAGCATAGCAATGCGCAAAGGCTGCGTATCTTGTTGAGTCATAGTTGCAAGCGTGGGATGAACAGTTATAATCTGCCTTCGTTCGTTACAAAATTGCTGGTGTTGTCAAAAGTAGCCGAGTCAGACACCAAGCATAAGGTTTGCAAAACAAGCGTGGCCTTGCCTGCTTCTGGCAAGGCACTAGTGGACGCAAGTCCTGATGGCGTTGCCCGGTTTTGGCAACGCCAAACGCAACCGAAGGTTGCGTACGCCCCGCGCAGCCAAAGGCTGCGCATTCAAGCAGTAGCGAACCGAAGGTTCGCCCACGCAAGCGAAGCTTGCGCACGCCAAACATTGGACGCAGGTCCTCCGTGGCGTTGCCTGATTTTGGCAACGCCAAACGCAAGCGAAGCTTGCGTACGCCAAACATTGGACGCAGGTCCTCCGTGGCGTTGCCTGATTTTGGCAACGCCAAACGCAAGCGAAGCTTGCGTACGCCACCGTAGCTCAGTTGGTAGAGCAGTCGCTTCGTAAGCGACGGGTCATGGGTTCGAGTCCCATCGGTGGCTCTCTTCCTCTCCTCCACCATCAGCCCTCAGTTCCATCCACCCGCCCCTGAATGTGCTGGCGCACATCCATATAGGCGTCCGCCAGCTCCAGCTTGTGCCGCGTGAACAGCATGGCCAGGGCCAGTTTGTACTTGCGCTCCAGCCAGTGCAAAGCGGCCTGCGGGTCTTGCTGGCCATGTTGCATGGCACGCGCCAACAAGCGTACGAACAACTGGCGATAGGCCTCCTGACTGTAGCTCTTCATGCCACCTGATTATCAACCAGCCACTCCAAAATCTCAAATCAAAAACAGCAATCACATGCGCCATCCTTTATAATGAGTTTCATGCCCGTTCCTCTCGTCATCGGTGTGGCCGGCGGCTCCGGCTCCGGTAAAACCACGGTAGCCCAAGCCATCGTCCAGCGTGCCACCCCGGGCAGCGTGGCCTACATCCAGCACGACTCGTACTACAAAGACCTCAGCAGCCTGGCCCCGGCGCAGCGCAAGACCACCAACTTTGACCACCCCAACTCGCTGGAAAGCGAGCTGATGGTGGAGCACATCCGCCAGCTCAAAGACGGCCACAGTGTTGAAGTGCCCAGCTACGACTTCACCACGCACACGCGCCGTACAGAAAGCCAAACGGTGGAGCCGCGCCCGATCGTGCTGGTCGAAGGCATCCTACTGTATGTGGAGCCCGAGTTGCGCGAGATTTGCGACGTCAAGCTCTTTGTGGATACGGACGCCGATCTGCGCTTCATCCGCCGACTGCAGCGCGACATCAGCGAGCGTGGCCGCAGCACCGAGAGCGTGATCCAGCAATACTTCGCCACCGTGCGCCCCATGCACCTGGAGTTCGTCGAACCGTCCAAGCGTTATGCCGACCTGATCATCCCGTATGGCGGCTTCAACAAAGTTGCATTGGAGTTTGTGCTGGCGCGTATCGAAGCGCGCTTGCGCGAGTACAAGAAAGAATTGTCCAACTAGCCCGAAAGGAATTTCTGCACATGTCCAAACAATGGAACCAAGCCCCGGCGATGGAAATTAACCCCGCCAAGAGCTACACCGCCACCATCACCACTGACAAGGGCGATATTGTCCTCAAGCTCTTTGCCGCCGAAGTGCCTAACACCGTCAACAACTTCGTGTTCTTGGCGCGCCAGGGCTACTACGATGGCACCACTTTCCACCGCGTGATCGGCAACTTCATGGTGCAGGGCGGCGACCCGACCGGCAGCGGGATGGGCGGCCCCGGCTATAAGTTCGCCGATGAGTTCCACCCCGGCCTGCGCCATAACAAGCGCGGCATCCTCTCCATGGCTAACGCCGGGCCGAACACCAACGGCTCGCAGTTCTTCATCACCCACGGCCCCACCCCGCACCTGGATGACCGCCACGCCGTGTTCGGCGAAGTGATCGAGGGCGAAGACGTGCTCATGGCCATCCCGGAGCGCGACCCCAGCCGCGGCGGCCCCGCCGGGCAGCTGGTTTCCATCACCATCCAGGAGAGCTAGTATGCAAGCGCGCCCCGGCACCCTCAAGCTGTGGCGCGCCCTGGCGCTGGTGTTGGTCGTCGGCGTGAGCCTGGCGATCTTCTTCCTGCCGCGTGAATACACTGAAAGATTACAGGCCCTGGGCTACCCGGGCCTGTTTCTCATCACGCTCATCTCGTACGCTACGGTGTTCCTGCCCGCGCCGGCCGCGCTGATCGTGTTCTCCATGGGCGCGCACCTGCCGCCGCTCGGCGTAGCCCTGGCGGCGGGCAGCGGCGCGGCCCTCGGCGAGCTCACCGGCTACCTGGCAGGCTTCAGCGGCCAGGCCGCCATCGAGAACACGGCCGCTTACCAGCGCATGGTGGGCTGGATGCAGCGCAACGGCCCGCTGACGGTATTCGCGCTGGCAGCGGTGCCCAACCCGGTGGTAGACCTGAGCGGCATCGCCGCGGGAGCACTGCGTATGCCGCTGGCCAAGTTCCTGTTGTTCTGCTGGCTGGGGCAAGTACTCAAGATGTTTGCCTTCGCCGCCGCGGGGGCAGGGATGTTTGCGCTGCCGTATTTTTCTGAGTAAAGATGCAACTGCCTAACCACAAAGACACGAAGGACACAAAAGAGAAACCATAAGAAGGATTTAACTTTGTGCTCTTTGTGCCTTGTGATGAGATTGAAGTGAAGTACCCGTGTTCATCTGTGGATGAAAAACTGCAAACTACTTAACCACAAAGTCACGGAGTACACCAAGAGTAAACTTAAGAAGATTTAGCTTTGTGTTCTTTGTGTCTTGTGATGAGATTGAAGTGAAGTACCCGTGTTCATCTGTCGATGAAAAACTGCAAACTACTTAACCACAAAGTCACGGAGGACACCAAGAGTAAACTTAAGAAGGATTTAACTTTGTGCTCTTTGTGTCTTTGTGGTGAGATTGAAGTGAAGTATCCGTGTTCATCTGTGGATGAAAACTGAAGGAGTAGCAATGGCTGACTATAAGCAAGTAGATCAATATGTGAATGACAACCTCGATGCCAGCCTGGACGAGCTCGCCGCCCTGTGCGCCGTCCCCAGCGTCGCCGCCCAGGGTCTGGGCATCCATGAAGCCGTCGAGTTGGTGCAGGCCATGCTGGCCAAGCGCGGCTTCACCACCGAGGTGATGCAGACCGGCGGCGCACCGGTGGTGTACGCCGAGCGCAAGGGCCGCAACACAGACAAGACCCTGCTGTTCTACAACCACTATGACGTGCAGCCTGCCGAGCCGCTCGAACTGTGGGACACGCCGCCCTTTGAGGCTACACGCATAGACGGCAAGATGTATGCGCGCGGCGTGAGCGACGATAAGGGGCACTTCGTCAGCCGCCTGTATGCGCTCGACAGCCTGCTGGCCCAGGATGGCGAGCTGCCCTGCAATATCAAATTCGTCGTCGAGGGCGAAGAAGAGATCGGCAGCCTGCACATGCCCGCCTTCGTGGAGAAGCATGCTCAGAAGCTGGCTGCGGACGCCTGCGTGTGGGAATTTGGCTATGTGGACGCCAACGACAAACCCGTGCAATACATGGGCATGCGCGGTCTGTGCTATGTTGAGTTCACAGTCGAGCTGCTCACCACGGATGTACATTCCGGGCTGGGCGGCTCGATCTTCCCCAATGCCGCCTGGCGGCTGATCTGGGCGCTCAACAGCCTCAAGGGGCCGGATGGGCGCATCCGCATCCCCGGCCACTATGACAAAGTCGTGCCGCCCAGCGAGCTCGACCGCCAGCTGGCCGCCGCCCTGCCCTATGAAGGCGATGACTACAAAGAGCGCTATGGTGTAAAAGAATTCCTGCGCGGCACGGAAGGCAATCCAGACCTGGCCCTGCAAGAGTTCCTCGAGCCAACCATGACGATCTGCGGCCTGACGGCGGGTTACCAAGGCCCGGGCAGCAAAACCGTGCTGCCCGCCAAAGCAAGCGCCAAAGTGGACTTCCGCTTGGTGCCAGATCAGACGCCGGCCGACGTAATGAAGGGCTTGCGTGCTTTCCTGGACGCCGAAGGCTTCAGCGATGTGCAAGTGACCGAGCTGGGCAGCGAGCCGCCGGGCCGCACCGACCCGAACGATCCGTTCCTCGCCATGGTGGTGCACTCGGCCGCCGAGGTCTACGGCGAGGAGATGATCCGCGTCCCCATGAGCGGTGGCTCTGGCCCCAACCATGCCTTCTTGCACCACCTGAAGCTGCCCGTGGTGACGGCGGGGCTCGGCTACCCCGGTGGCCGCGTGCATGCGCCCAACGAGAACATCCGCGAGGACTTATACGTTAAGGCCACACAGCACGTGGCGCGCATCATTACCAAGTTTGCTGCTTCATAAGCATGAGCTGGCAGGATACGGTTCGCAAGGAGCTGGCCACGGCGGATGCGGCCCGCGCCCGCGGCAACGAGGGCATGGCGCGCGTGTGTGCCCGCCGCGCTGCGGGCTGGGCCATCAAGGCGCACCTAGGCGAGGCCGGCGTGAATTTGGACACTAACTCGGTCATCGAGCACTTCCGCCACATGCTGGCGCAAGATGATACACAGGCCGAGCTGCGTCTGCTGCTGGAGCATCTGCGCATGCCCAAGCTGCGCCCGAATCTGGAAGAGGACTCTTTCTTCCCTGAGGACATTGACCTTATAGCCGAGGCTCGCCAAGTGATCGGTATGCTGTTTCCGGGCGAAGGTTTCTAGCCCTTCTACCAATGCCGCTTTCGTAGAGGGCGGGGTAACCCCGCCCCTACCTGGCTCCTTTGTCATTCCGAGTGTAGCGAGGGCGAAACCTTTAGACCATCCCAAGCCCCAAACCCGTCATTGCGACCGCGCTACGTTGTAGCGCAGAATCCTTTTTGGCGTGGCAAGGCTCCTCTTGCCCTAAAGGATTCTCGGCTGGCAGTTATCCAATACCATCCTGAGCTAAGCACCCGCCTTCGGAATGACTGTGCTACCTGGCCGCCATCCCAAGCCAAAGTAGGGGCGGGAGTAATCCTGCCCGTACCGTATTCCTTTGTCATTCAGACAAATTGAGCGAGGGAAACCTTTAGGCCATAGCAAGCCCCAAGACCGTCCGTCATTGCGAGGAGTATTGGAGATTGCATGTGATGCAATCTCCAAACGGACGAAGCAATCCCCAGGCTCATTCGCAAATCATCTTGGGGATTGCTTCGTTGGCGGCATTCTCATGCCGCCTGCCTCGCAATGACAGGCAACGCTCGTCATTGCGACCGCGCTACGCTGCAGCCTAGAATCCTTTTTGGCCTGGCAAGACTCCTCTTGCCCTAAAGGATTCCTCGGCTGGCAGTTATCCAATACCGTCCTGAGCTAAGCACCCCGCCTCGGAATGACTGTGCTACCTGGCCGTCATCCCAAGCCAAAGTAGGGCGGGAGTAATCCTGCCCCTACCGTATTCCTTTGTCATTCAGACAAATTGAGCGAGGGCGAAACCTTTAGACCATCCCAAGCCCCAAAACCCGTCATTGCGAGGAGTATTGGAGATTGCATGCAATGCAATCTCCAAACGGACGAAGCAATCCCCAGGCTCATTCGCAAATCATCTTGGGGATTGCTTCGTTGGCGGCATTCTCATGCCGCCTGCCTCGCAATGACAGGCTTGAACGACAGTTACCTTTGTCATTCCGAACGGTTTATCCGGCACCACCAGACCGCCGAAGCCGCACCAGTGAGGAATCCGTCAAGGCTCGTCTTCCAAACTCACGCTTCACTAGCTCAGACCCCACGAGGATCCTCGCTGCGCTCGGGGATGCACAACATGCCCACAAAAAAGAGAGCCGCTTACGCGGCTCTCTTTTTCGTCTTGATCTTGCCCTCAGGCTTATCCCCCGCCTTGGGCTTGTCACGCTGCCCTGTCACCAGGCGCAGGACACTGCGCACCACGGTGAAAAAGAACACCAGCACGCCGGCAATGGCCCCACCGATGAGCAGCACCAGCTCCAGCGTGGTGAGGCTGGCCTTGGCCAGCGGCCCGCGTCTGCCCACCAGCTTCTTGCGCAGCTCGGTAGTGAAGGTTGGCCGCGCGTCCACCGGCTTGAACATGCTCTCGAGCATATCCTCCACCGAGTCCAGCTCGCGCTGCACTTTCTTGCGCTCCCAGGGCCAAATGATCCCGCTCATACCTGCTATTACTCCTCGTCTGGCAATTCGCCAAAATCTTCCAGCGAAAAATGGCCAGAGGCACCCTTACGGATCTCCTCACGCAGCGAGAGCAGCGTGCGGTGATACAAACTCTTGATCGCCCCTTCGGTGCGATCCATGATCTGCCCGATCTCGGCATTGGACATGTGCTGCGTAAACTTGAGGATGAGCAACTGCTGGCGCTCCTCCGGCAGATCGCGGATGAGCTTCATCAGCGCGTTCTGCTCCTCAGTTTCCATCAGCACCGCTTCCGGGTACTCCTCGCTCTTGCTGGCCCGGTAGCCGTCTTCCAGCTCCACTTCCTGCCGGCGGCTGCTGTCGCGGTGCCAGTTGGCCACCAGGTTGTGCGCAATGCGATACAGCCAAGCGGAAAACGGCACGCCGCGGTCGGTGTAGCTGGTAATGTGCCGCATCGCCCGGAAGAAGACCCGCGAGGTCAAATCTTCTGCGTCTTGCGGGCTGCCGGTGCGATAGTAGATATAGTTATAGATACGCCCGGCATACTTGTCATACAGCATGCCAAACGCCTCACTATCGCCCTGGGTGGCCTTGGCGAGGATCTTCTCGTCAGTCCACTCAGCCACGCCAGCGCCCGTCCAGAGCGGCGTCAATTAACTTAACCCAGGTAGTTGCAGAAGGTTGCATGTCGATCAAAAAATGGGGAGCGTGCAGAATCAAACAGAGTATAACATGCGGCACATGACAACAAAAAAAGACCCGCCAATGGCGGGTCTTTTTTGTTTGCACAGGCGGCCTAGCGACCGCGTGTCGTCTTCTTGGCGGGCGTCTTCTTGGCCGCCGCACGCTTGCGCGGGGCCGGCAGCGCCGGAGCCGGTGCAAGCGGCTGCACGGCCGCGCTGGCTGGGCCGGTGTAGTCCTGGCTGCCGAAGCGGCTCAGGATCACCGCGCCCAACCCCGCCAGGCCCACGATGGCGCCTAGCAGCCAACCGACGCACGGCAAGAAGCTGACGATACCGGTGGCGAAGGTGAGCGCAAAAGTGCCCAGGCTGGCCTCCAACGCGGGAGACCAGGTGGCCTTGAACGCTTCCGCCAGGCGGTGGCCCACCTCTTGGCCCAGGCTTATCCAGCCGAAGGCCCACGCTGTCACCAGCACGAAGGGCACCAGTATCGCCACCGGGATCAGGATCAGCGTCAGGCTGAGGCCGATGATGGCCGCCCCGGCCAGGATGACGGCCAGCAGGCCATACCCGCCAGCCATCGCCGGTTGGCTAATGACGGCATCCGCCACACGGCGCATGGGCTGCTGGGCGAAGAGCACTGCCAGCAAGGCCACCGTAGCCATGGCGACCGAGCGGAACAACAGCCACACAAAGTCGCCCCCAATGCCGCGGGCAACCTGGCCCACTACGCCACCACTGGGAGTGTAGTTGTAATCGTAGTCATAGTTGTAGCCGCGGTCACGCCACTGCCCGTCACCCCAAGGGAGGCGCATATCGTCCACCTGGGTGCCATCCACGCGCGAGCCTGTCAGCGCTTGGATATTGCCTCCAGGGGCGATGAGATCGCCATTGATGACGGCCGTCTCTTGCAGGTAGGCAGTGCCGCCCACCACAACCAGGTCACCACGCACATGGCCATAGATGGTGGCATCGCCACCGATCACTACGGCTTGCCCAGTGACCGTGCTGTCCCCTTCCATCGTCAGCGAGCCACCCAGCACCACCAGGTCACCGTTGATGGTGCGCCCGGAGGCCAGCGTGAAATCACGCCCAAACACAACTTCATCGAAGGCTGGCAGTTCCGCCGGGGCCGCATAGGCGATACCCGGCAGGGCCAGCAAGACCATCAGAGCCAGCAGGCCCGCGGCCATCCATTTAGAAAGTTTCATTATCGTTTCTCCTTCAGTACGTTCACTTTATCCACCGCCATCGCCGCCAGGAACAAGCCCGCCAGTGCACTGGTGCTTGTCAGCAGCCACAGACTAGGAGGAATTTCAGACAAAATGCTGCTCAGCGTGGTCAGCAACACCCGCAGGGTGATGGCAAGATCGGTGGTGAAGCGCACCACCTCGGTCAGTAGCGCACCAGGCTGCAACTGCGCTAGCGGAAGCCACAAGGACACCAGCGCCGCCAGCAGGCTGAGGCTCAACACTGCACCGCCTGCTAAGCCAAGCCAGGCCAGCACACCCGGCTTGTAGGCCGCAGGCATGCCAGCGGCACGCGCCAGCCAGCGGCGGGCGAAGCCCGCACGCGGCGCAACCATCTCGGCCGAGCGTAGGCGTTGTTCCAGCGCCGGCCAACCGGCGGGTAGAGACTCTGAGTCAAAGTGTGGCTTCTTCATGCTGCTTGCTCCTTCTTTCGCCAGGTTGCTGCTGGCTGTGTTCCCAGGCCTGCGCCAGGCTGCGCCGAGCGCGGTGCAGCCTGCTCTTGAGGGCGCTCTCCGAAAGAGAGAGCTGCGCAGCAATCTCTTCGTAAGAGAGCTCATTCCAGTAATACAGAATGATGGCGGCCCGGTCACGTGGGTCCAAGCGCGCCAGCAAAGTTTGCAACTCATCCTGCGTTTCCCGCTGCACCAGCCGCGCCGCGGGTCCGGCAGCCTTATCACCCAGGCTGGCCTCGGGCGAATCCTCAAGGGAGATCGTGTTCAGCCGTGCACGCCGGTGCTGGTCGATGCAGTAGTTGGCGGCGATGCTCAGCAGCCAGCTGGCAAACTTGCGCTTGGGGTCATAGCGCCCGATGGCCCGGAAGGCGCGCAGGAAGGCTTCCTGCGCGGCATCCTCTGCATCCTGGGTGTTGCCCAGCATGCGATAACACAAGTTATGCACCGGCCGGGCATACAACTCCACCAATTGTGAAAACGCCTGCGCATCGCCCTGCTGGGCCAGGCGCAGCCACTTCTGTTCATCCGGCTGCAATGGATCTCCTCATCGTTGGCTTCAGAAAGCTATACGCAGACAGCCAAACTTGGTTTCACTCAGGCTACGCCACTCCGTCCCCAACGGCAAGGTGCAGCCGCCCTGAGGGCGGCTCAGAAAAAATGGGACTTTCTTGCGAACAAGCCCCTAAAAGACCAAAACCTGCTTTCGCAGGTTTTGGTTATATCTCAAGCTCTGGCAGCTTTACGGCGCCGGTTCGATGCTCATCAGCACCGCCCTGGCGGCCACACGCCACTGGTAGGTGTCGGTTCTCTCGTCGTACCCCTGGCAGGTCAGCAAGGTGAGCCAGGCAAAGTCCCTTTCAGGCTGCAGCATGGAGATGTCCTCCGGCTTCGTGCGCTCGACCCGGCGTACCTCGTAGGTGTACTTGTATCCTTCGGAGTACACGACCACACGGTCACCCCAGGTCAGCGTGTGCAGGTCCACAAACGGCCCGGGGAGCCCGTTGGGCAGGTACACGTGCGCGGTCAGCACCGAGTTGCCGGTCAGGGTCGGGTAAGCCGTGCCCTCCAGATAGCCGACCTCCTGATTGAGCCAGGTGACATCCCACTCCCCGCCCTGCAGCGGCACACCGACGATCGATGTGGCCACGTTGAGCCGCGGGATCTCCAAACGCAGGCCGCCGAGCTCCTGATATGGCGGCGCGGCCAGCTCCGGAATGGCGGTGACTCGCCCAGGAGCAAAGCCGGTTTGCGGCAGCTCTGGCACAGTGATCGCCAGGCTGGCTGCAGTCGCATACGGGTTGAGCGGGTCGCCCGGCAAGTAGGAGCGCTCGTTCGAGAATGCGTTGTAGGGCGACTGCGGCAGGCTCACCGGGCCAGGCAGGCTGCTCCAGGCCACCAGGGCCTCATTGACCAGGGACATGCCGGGCACAACATTGCCGGCGCGCACCTGGAATTCGATCACCGAGTTGGTGCCATCATTCAGGAAGTCATCCCAGGTGATCTCGAGGGTGAATGGGCCAGTCTGCGCCATCAGCGTGGGGACCTGGCCAGAGACGTGCCGGATGCTGCCTGGGATGTAGTTCAGCCCCACCGGCAGGGTGTCCGTGAGCACAGCGTTGAAGGTGTCGCTCAAGCTATTGGCCGAATGGTTGACCACCAAACGGAAGGTAAGGATCTCGCCCGGCATGACCACATCAGAGCTGACCGACATAGCCAGAGCCAGCTGAGGCTCAACAATGATGATGTCATTCGCAGAGGTGTCCAGCACGCCGCCGCGCCATTCCCAGGAAAGGTCGTTGTCCAGCGGCACACCGCTCACGTTGGACTCGATGTTCAATACCACCACATCGTAACGAATGGTGATGGTTTCATTGGTGAGGCCAAGATTGTTGACCTCCTCAAAGTCCAGCACCATGCGGCGCCCCTCATCTTGCGGGTCTGGGCTGCCCGCTGGCGTCTCTTCAAAGACGGCCAGGCCGCAGATCGCCCCGAAACCGCCCACCACCGTGGTGGTAAGCGTCACGTTGGAGGCGACCACGTCCGTGCAATTCAAGAAGGCCAAACCCTTGGACAGGGTGTCGATCACGAACATATCGTCCAAGCGGCCCGGCGGGATGGTGAGCGTAGCTTCGTAGCTGACGATCTCGCCAATGGCTACATCCGGGTCGGTGGTGAACAGCTGGTTGGTGGCAGTCACCACCTTGGTGAGATTGCCATTCTGCAGCGTGACCAACTGGTCAGTATCATCGTCCACGTTGTTGGCCGGGGTCGGGTCAACGCCATTGGTGCCGTCATCGTCCACTTCAACCGAGTTGGTGATCTGCGTCACACCCACGGGGATGGGGTCATTGACCTGCACGGTGAGCGTGCGCGTCACCGTGTCACCAGCGGGCAGGTCGAACAGCGGCCAGGTAACTACGCCAGCCAATTCGCTGCCGCCATCGCTGGCCGAAAGGAAGGTCACATCCGCTGGCAGCGTGTCGATAACCTCCACATTGGTGGAACCCTTGTTGCCCACGTTGCTGATGGTGAGCGTGTAGGTGAGCACGCTGCCCGGCGCCACAATGGTGAGCCCGTCATCCTTGGTGATCTCCAAGTCAATGTCGGCCACTAGCGGCGTATCCACCGTGCTGGTGTTATCCGTCGGATTCTCGTCATCGCCATGCGTGCCATCATCAGTGATGGTGGCGGTGTTGGTGACGTGCGTGACACCAGCCGGGAACGGATTGTTGAGCGTGAGCACAAAGGTAATCGAACCGCTGTCGCCCGGGTTGAGCAACGGGATGGTTGTGTAGGTGCACGTGCTGCCTGCCAGGTTGTTGGGCAGACAAGTCCAACCCACCGGGCTCAACACAGCATTGAAAGTAGTGTTCACCGGCACCACATCGCTGATGACCACGTTGGTGGCCGGGCCATTGCCTAGGTTGGTGTAGTTCAACGTGTAAGTGATGTTGTCGCCCGGTTGCACAGTGACGCCGCCATCATCCTTGACGATGGCGAGGTCGATACCCGTGATCAGCAAGTCCAAGCTGTCGTCGGCGCGGTAATCGTCGACGCCGCCCCCGCCATTGCGCTCGTTCGGGTCTGCTCCGGGCAGCGAGGTCCAGGTCACCGTGGCATCATTGGTCACGGTGTCGCCCAGGTTCAGCGGCGGGAACAGCACCTCGGCATCAAAGGTGACTTGCAGCACACAACCCAGCGGCAGTTCATCCACGCGTACATCAATCGTGTTGCTGCTGCTGTTGCTGGTATCCACCCCAACTGCACAATTGAGCGGCGTGGAAGTGAATGCCAGCGAAATCGGATCCACCTGCAGCTCGGCGGGCACATTGTCGGTCAGGACCAAATCCATACCGATCGCACTGCTGGTAGGCAGATGGCTGAGCTCCAGCGTGAAGGTGACGACCTGCGAGAGCCCCGGCGTGGGATTGTTGACGCTCTTGACCACCTGCAGCTCCGGCTCGACCACGGTAACCGTGACCGGCGCGGTGGGTTGCGCCGGGCCGCCAGCCACCTGCAAATTGGCATTGTTGCTCAGGGTGAGGGTGTTCTGATTGCCAGCCACATTGAGCACCAACACCTGGATACGCAGAATGAAGCTGTTATTGGTCGGGTCATTGTCGCCGGCCACCGTGATGGGGTCAGCGATCTCAATCGTGATCGTGTCACCACTGCCGCTGCTGCCGCAGTCAGCGGCACACGACAGGCTCAGGCTGGCGGCATTGATGGCACCGTTGAAGCCAACCACATCCAGGCTTAGGCTGGGATCAACGTAGGCCAACCCGGCGGGCAAAACGTCTTCGATGCTCAGCGAAGTAGTGGTGCCTTCCGGTAGGGTGACGGTGAAGGCATAGGTAGCCACTTCGCCGATGGTGACATCGTTGCCGAGGGTGTGGGCGGCGGAGGTGGCATCCAAGGCTTTGGTGAAGCTGCCCGTGTCAATGTCAAAAGTGGCATCGTCGGATGTGGCATAGTCGTTCAGGCCACCGCTGCCATCACTGCCATCGCGCTCCCCGCTGGGATTGCCCAACAGCGAAGTCCAGGTGACAGAGCCCGTATTGTCGATCGTCTGCCCCGGCTGCGCGCCGCTTTGAATGGTGGCCGAGTAGGTAACTATCACACTACCGCCCGGCGGGATCTGCGCGATCTGCAGAGACACCATATTCCCGGAGGAAAGATCCGTCACGCCCGTAGCGCCATTCTGCTCCAGCCAGGCGACAGACAGCAGGTCCAGCGCAAGCTCGCCGGGCAATGTGTCCGCG